>NZ_JAFBEV010000013.1 GCF_016908935.1 Sporolactobacillus spathodeae
GCGTATGCGTGTAAATTATGGAACCGCCGTGTACGGAACCGTACGCACGGTGGTGTGAGAGGTCGGAAGCCGAAGGCTTCCTCCTACTCGATTTTTACGTAAAATAAATGTACCATTGTCCAAATGTTTAAAAAAAACATAGCGCGTCAATGATAATGAGGGGCGGAATAAATCAATTTAGGAGCTGTAGTGCGAAGGTGGCGAAAATGGTGATTGAGTCTGTGGACTGGCAATCGCTTACATTCTATCTGCTCCTAAATGGTATTGTGGTTTAAATAGGATTTAATTGGTAATATTTTTTATAAAAGCTGTTGAATTCTTCCATCAACTCGTATATGATAAGCGTTGTTGATGTTTCTTCCAGCGCAAACGGGAAGGCATTCCTTCTCAAGGAGGTGAAAATGTTGAATAAGACTGAATTGATTACAGCGGTTGCTGAAAGCACCGAATTGTCAAAAAAAGATGCGACTAAAGCAGTAGATTCTGTCCTGTCAACGATTGAAGACGCATTGAAAAGCGGAAATAAAGTTCAATTAATTGGTTTCGGAAACTTCGAAGTCCGTGAACGTTCTGCGCGTAAAGGGCGCAATCCGCAGACAGGTGAAGAAATTGAAATCAAAGCAAGCAAGATTCCAGCATTTAAGCCGGGCAAAGCTTTAAAAGATGCCGTCCAATGATCAATTGATACATAGGACGATCAGAATTGCGAGAGAGTCATCCTTGTGATGACTCTTTTTTAACAAGAAAATATAAGACTTTGCGCGTAGATTGTGGCAAAGGAGCTCTGGCGCCTACGAGAAGAGGAAGTTAAGCGCCCCCACAGATTCCAGCTTGTCTGCTGCTACGCGGTATCTGCGGCAAACGAGCGACCCAAGCACATTTGTTGCAAAAGAGGACTTGGCTAAGACAATGCTATGCCAAGTTTTTTTTGTAGGAGATTGCTATGTTTACATTTAATATTGTTTTTCTGACCAAAAGCCAATGTGTGCTGGCGCCTTGCGAAAACAGCGGGCCAGACGGGCTGCGCAGTTTCAAGTCGGTTCGAGAAGGCATCGATCTTGCCTGTGGTAAGCAAATAATCGAAGCGTATTGTTGCACAAAGACTTGGCTTTGCCGAGTTTTTCTTAAGCGTATCACTCAAAAGCTCTTAATTCGATAAGCTGATTGGTAGCGATGCCTCCCTGACGGTCAGAGTTGCAGCGTTTTCTTTACTTTTCATCTTTTTTTGTGCTAAAATTTTCATAAACCGCGAAAGTGAATTCGTGGTCTTTTACGGCGTCGGCTCGTGTTGATGCGAGTTGTGCACACCGAATTTTTGAATTTTAATGATACATAAGCAGATATATCTTTCTTCAGAAGGATAATCTGTTCGGGGGAACAAAGTTGACTGTTGATCATGAGAAAATCGAAAAAGCTGTTCGGATGATTTTGGAAGCAATTGGTGAAGATCCAGATCGCCAGGGTCTGATCGAAACACCGCAGCGGGTTGCACGCATGTATGATGAAATATTTCAGGGCATGTCGCAAGATCCGAGAGAATATCTAGCAAAGACGTTTGATGAATCACATGAAGAACTGGTGCTTGTCAAAGATATTCCATTTTATTCAATGTGCGAACATCACCTTGTTCCTTTTTTTGGAAAAGCACATGTCGGCTATATTCCGCGCGGTGGACGTGTCACGGGACTCAGTAAGCTGGCAAGAGCGGTTGAGGCCGTCGCGCGACGACCGCAGCTTCAGGAAAGGCTGACGACAACTGTTGCTGATAGCATTGTTGAGACATTAAGGCCATATGGCGTCATTGTAGTCGTTGAAGCGGAACATATGTGTATGACAATGCGCGGTATCAAGAAACCGGGTGCGCGGACGATTACGTCGGCAGTTCGTGGTATTTTTCAAACGGATCGAGCAGCGCGCGCCGAAGCGCTATCTTTAATTAATCATTCCTAAGAATTTTTAGAAAGCAGGTGTATCGATGGATCCGAGAAGTGAGGAAGTGCTAGGAGAATATTTTGTCATTAAAGCGGAAGAAGACGGTGTTAATGTTATCGGACTGACACGCGGTGCGGAAACACGATTTTTCCATACGGAAAAGCTGGATCAGGGGGAAGTACTGATCGCTCAATTCACCGAGCATACATCTGCGATTAAAGTCCATGGGAAGGCGACGATACAAACCAAACATGGTGTCATTAAATCTGAATAAGGCTCGCATTGCGGTTTGTACCGCTGACAGAGGGGCTTGATAGTAGGAGTATGAATATATGTCTTTAACTGAAGCGGTGGATCAATTAAAAAAAAGGCTGAGAGATGAAATTAACCATCCTTATGTTCGGCAATTTCTGAGTGAACCAGAAATTGATTGGGATAAACTGGTTGTCTATTATCTGCTCTTTGGCGGATTTGAGAATGAATCATTCGCCAGCACCTGTGCGCTGGCATTAATGGTTGCGGAGTTAGGTCTTGAAACGCACGAACAGATGACCACTTCGATAACTACGGGGCAGGAAGCGGTTCGCAAACGACAGCTCATTGCCTTATCCGGCGATTATTATAGCTCGCTCTACTACTACATTCTTGCTAAGGCCAATCAGTCCGAAATTACAGGTTGGGTTGCCCGCGCAATACAGGAGTATAATGTCAAAAAAAGCGAATTGTTCTATCCGCCGTTTCCAATTGCACGCGAACACATGATAAAATTGTTGCAAATTGTGGAAAGCAAGCTCGTGACGACGATCGCCGAGAAACTTGAAAGAGGCAATTTAACGCCGCTTCTTCAATCGTTCTTTTTGCTAAAAAGATTGATGCAGGAGCGTGGCGCTAAGGACAGCAAATTGCAGACTTATTTGATGGGGTGTTTCTCACTCAATCATTTAGCATACGCGCAGTGGCTACAATCGACAATACAAATCGCCCGAGAACAATTTGAAATTTCATCTGGCGCGTATCAGCGGACAGGTGCCGATAATGGGGAGCTGGTCTGGTCTTATCTGAGAGAACAGGTCACCCGCTTCAGAGTTGCAGGAACGACGGAAGAGGGACACACGATATGATAAATGAACAGCAAGAAAAATATGAGAAAGTTCATCATGTTTTTCAGACCATTTATAAAAAATATGATGCAATGAATTCATTAATCAGTTTCAATCGGCACATCGCTTGGCGCAAAAAAGCAAACGCTGTTGTTTCTGCAGAACCTGGGCAAAAGGCCATCGATGTTTGTTGCGGTACTGGCGATTGGACATTGTCGCTCGCAGAAGAAGTCGGCGAATCGGGACAAGTGGTTGGATTGGATTTCAGCGATAATATGCTGAAGGTCGCTCGTTCAAAAATCAATGCCGCTGGTGCAGCGAACGTAACGCTCGTGACTGGGGATGCGATGAATCTTCCTTTTACTGACGATACCTTTGATCGAGCAACGATTGGTTTCGGCCTACGTAATGTTCCTGATTACTTGACTGTGCTGAAAGAGATGCACCGTGTCCTAAAACCAGGTGGACGACTCGTCTGTCTGGAGACTTCGCAACCAAAAATTCCAGTTTATCGGCAGGTTTATTTCTTTTACTTCAGAATGATTATGCCTATACTTGGCAAAATTTTTGCTGGCAGTTATAAAGAATACGCCTGGCTTAATGAGTCGACACAGAAATTCCCTGATCGTGAATCATTGGTTGCGCTCTTTAAAGACGCAGGATTCAAGAACGTCAGTTTCATCTCTCTTATGGGCGGTATTGCTGCGATTCATCAAGGTGAGAAGTAATCGGGTTTATCCGGAGAGATACAAAGGACTCTGATCAGAATTGCTCCGGATACAAACAGAGCAGCATCTAGGTCGGGATGAAAGGTGTATCGGAATGACGCTTGTGCAAATATACAATCAACAAAAGAAAAATCTGTCAGTCATAGAAAAAGAATTGAGGCGCTCTGTCTCATCGGATCATCCGATGATTGAGTCCGCTGCTGCAGATTTAATCAAGGCAGGCGGCAAAAGAATTCGCCCATTACTCGCGCTCTTGGCCTCAGAATACGGTGATCCAAAACGGCAGGATGTGATCGATGCCGCAGTGACCTTGGAATTGATTCACATGGCATCGCTCGTCCATGACGATGTGGTAGACAACTCAGATCTACGACGTGGCCAGCCAACAGTGAAGGCAAAATGGGACAATCGATTTGCCATGTTTACTGGTGATTTCATTTTCGCTCGTGCGATTGAACGAATTTCTCATTTTGAAAATGCGGAAGCACATCGTGTGATTTCAAAAGTCATTCGTGATCTGAGTCTTGGCGAAATTGAACAGATCAAACAGCTTTTCCACAGTGAACAGAATCTTCGTTGCTATTTATTGAGGATTAAAAGAAAAACGGCGCTCTTGATGGCACTCAGCTGTCAGCTAGGTGCATTGGCGTCTGGCTGTACGTTTATGTTATCACGACGGCTGTATTACTTTGGCTATTTTATTGGTATGAGCTTTCAGATTACCGATGATATTCTTGATTTCACGGGCAGTGAGAAGGAACTTGGTAAGCCGGCCGGGAGCGATCTAAGAAACGGCAATCTGACATTGCCTACGCTCTATGCGATTTGGGCGAATCCGGAGATAAGGAAAAAGGTCGATTCTGTATTATCTGACCCGGAAAAAGATGACAAAGCATGGCGCCAAGTCATCCATGATATTCGCTTCTCAGGCGCGATCGAACGTTCCGAACAGCTGAGTAGGCGTTATTTAGAGAAGGCCATGAAGATATTAAGTGATTTGCCAGACTCAAAGCGGGCGACTGCAGCACTTAAAGAGATTGCAGCGTACATCGGCAAACGGAGAAATTAAGAGTTCGTTTATCGTTTGGCAATTCGTATACGTTTACAAGTCTTTTAAAACAGCGAAAAGAGCTGACAGAACAAGAGCTATTCGCTTGACTTACTGGAGGGTTTAAGATGATGGAAAAGACTTTTTTAATGGTGAAACCAGACGCTGTACAACGGGGTTTAATCGGAACAATTATTGCCCGTTTCGAATCGAAAGGTTTTAAGTTATTGGCAGGTAAATTGATGACTATCTCAGATACGCTCGTTCAAAAACATTATGCAGAGCATCAGGGCAAGCCATTCTACGCTGATCTTGTCAGTTTCATGACGTCAGGTCCGGTATTCGCCATGGTTTGGGAAGGCGAAGATATTATCCAGATTGCACGGCTGATGATGGGACCGACCGATCCGAAAAAGGCGTTACCAGGAACAATTCGCGGCGATTTTGCCACACGAATGAATCGTAATGTGATCCATGGATCAGATTCAGCAGAGAGTGCTTCGCGGGAAATCGGATTGTTCTTTGACAACTCGGAACTAATTGATTGGTAACCGATTGCGCAGCCTCTTCTTTCCGGCTGTGCTTTTTTGCTAATTAAGAAAGCATATGATTTTGATCGAGAGTTGCGACAATGACGCACTGGCGCCTGACGGGTAAGGAATGTGGGCAGTCGAAGCGCATGGTTACAAAAAAGACTTGGCGAAGCCTAGTTTTTATTAAGAGAAAAGAAAGCATTCTTTTGGCGAAAAATGAAGCGAAGGCGCGAGACGCCTGCGGGAAAAGCGAGCCAAGTGAGACCCCGCAGATTCCAGTTTATCTGAGGAGGCTCACCGATCGCCCGCGGCAAGCGAGCAGCTGGAGCGTAATTTTTGTAATAAAAAGACTTGGCGAAGTCTAGTTTTTCTTTCTAAAAAGCTTGGGCGGAATGAGCAGAAACAGGTGGCAGGCAATGGCACAGGGAGAAGACAGGGATTATCAACAATTTAAAGAATCAATTTTTCATTTGACAAATATTAATTTATCTTACTATAAAGAAGATCAAATGCGGCGAAGACTTAACACGTTACGCCTCAAGAAAGAGATGCCATCTTTCGTCGCTTATTTTCAAGCAATGCAACAATCGGATGCTCTTCTGAAGGAATTTCTGAGCAGGATGACAATTAACGTAACTGAATTCTTTCGAAACCGTTCGCGTTGGACTGTACTCGAAGAGAAGATTAAAAAACTTTCTCTAGAAAAGCGCAGAATCTCAATTTGGAGCGCTGCTTGTTCGACTGGGGAAGAACCGTACTCCCTGTCAATGCTGCTAAGACGCTATTTTCCCGCAGGTCATTTTTCAATTACAGCTACGGACATTGATCGTGAGGTACTTGCAAAAGCCGAAACAGGTACCTATATTGAACAGGCATTGGTTTCATTAACCGCAGAAGAACGGCAACTTTATATTTCGCAGACTGGTCTACTCTTTCAAGTCAATCCGGCACTGAAAGCAGAAATTCAATTTATTCAGCATGATTTGCTGAATGATGATCCCCCTGGACGGTTTGATATCGTCGTTTGCCGTAACGTACTGATTTATTTTACTGAAGAGGGCAAACAAGTCATTTATCATAAAATCAGTCAATCACTCGAACCAAAAGGGATACTTTTTGTCGGGAGTACCGAACAGATTTTTCATCCGGAAAACTATCAATTAGTTTCGGCTGAACCTTTTTTTTATCAAAAAGGTTTCGATATTGTTTGATAGTACTCGCATGAAGCGGATAGGTAGTTTTAACTTTTTAAGGAGGCAGTGTTAATGGATAAAATAGAGAAAGCCAACGCGTGTATGGCGAGCGGCGAAACTGAGAAGGGACTGTCGATGCTTCGGGATCTGGTGAGTGATCCTGATGACGCAATTGCTTTTGAAGCCGCATCTATCTACCAAAATTATGGATTTCTCGATGAAGCTGAAGCAGTCTATAAGCGCCTGCTTGCTAGCTATCCAGATGACAGTGAGCTGCTTTTGCAGGTCTCCGATTTATTGATTGATAAGGATCAAGAGGATCAGGCGATTGATTATCTGTTGCAGATTTCGTCAGGTGATGGCAATTATCTCAGTGCCCAAGTTCTTCTAGCTGAGCTGTATCAATTGGAAGGATTGGATGAGGTTGCTGAACGAAAATTGAAACATGCATTGAAAATAAGCCCAGGCAACCCACTACTCCTTGACGCACTCGGCGAATTTTATTTATCCTGCGGACAGCCAGCAAATGCGGCAACTTGTTTCGAAGCAATTGTTGAAAATAAAATGCTAGCGGATCAGAATATTGATTTAAAACTCGCTGAGGCATACAGTCTATGCGGCAAATTTGAAGAGGCATTGACTGCCTATCAAAAGGGATTAAAAAAAGAAAAAAGGCTTGATGGTTTATTTGGGTACGCAATGGCTGCCTCTCGATTACAAAAAAACACAATTGTCATCTCTTCGCTCGAAGAATTGAGAGAGCTCGATCCAGGTTATAGCACATTATATCCAGTGCTCGCGAATGCCTACAAACAGGAGGGGCAACTAGAAAAAGCACTGCAAATTGCTGAAGCGGGATTGGAACAGGACGAGTATAATAATCGGTTATTTACTGAGGCAGCAAATTTAGCTGCAGCCAGTCATCAAAATGAAAAAGCAGCATATTATTTTCAAAAGTGCCTCGAGTTGGATCCAGAAAATACCCAGTCTTTGATCCGCTTAATCGAATTATATGCACAAAATGGCGATTATCAGTCGATCATCAAGCAATTGGAAAAAAGGCACCCTGAAGATCCAATGCTTCAATGGTTCCTCGCAACTGCTTATAATCAGGAGGATCGACTTGACGAAGCTGGACACTACTACCAAGCTTGTTCGTCGCACTTTTCAGGGAATCCAGAATTTTTGAGGGAGTACGGCGACTATCTAAGAGATATCGGCAATGCCGAAAAGGGACTTATTTTGCTTGAAAGAGCTTTGAAACTGAACCCGGAAAATGATGAATTAGCAGAATTTATTAATAGGCTTAAGCAGGATGATTTCGATTAAGCAGCGAATAGTATAGAATAAGAGGGAGGAACTTTGGTTCACGATTTTCGGAGAGGGGATGAGAGAATTGGAACAGATCGTCACGAGCACACAAAAGAAAGTGTTTATTAAATGGCTAATTGAACAGCATGTACTGGATAATCGGGAAACGATATGGTTGTTAAATTATCTCAGAAGCAATGAACGTCTGTTGAATATTGTTCATTTTGTTGAAGCGATTGGTCAGCGCGAGCGGTCGATTGTTATCAGTTGCAACTCTCGACGCGATTCTGATTTTGAGTATATTAAATCTGCGGTTCGAACGACCGATCCCGAAAAAGCTTTTCATGATTTGCGTCTTAATCAAGATGATCCGGTGTATATCAAGATTAATATGGAATCAGTGCAGCCGAGCGCGGAGTATTTTGCTGTTTTGGAAGATAGCCAGGACTCATCACCGCTCTCGATTCACGAGACTTATGGGAAGGCAGCTGAGAACGCAACCAACGCCGCAGAACGCGCTTATGCTGAAACCATTATCTATGAACAAATCAATCATGCACTCGATATTGGCGATCGAGATAAATTTATTGAACTGTCGAAGCTTTGGAAAACGATCAAGGGCCAGAACCACTAGCTTTCTAATGCGATCTAATGAAAGCGTAAACATGTATAAAAATTCAGAATGCCGGCATATATCTCCTTTGTGCCGGTCTTTTTTTGTTTTCAGAAACATATACTTTTGAACAAGCCGTTTAGAGGAGGACAAGTGATGAATGCTGCACGGTTTGCTGCGATAATTGGTCTCGTCATCGTGCTTTTGCTTCCGCTTGATGCAAAAGCTGATAGTATCACCTTGAAAACCGGCCAAAAAGATACACTGATCGACCTTTCCGATCAAATATTTCAATACGCCAGTGCCGGTCAACAAACAGCTGCTGATAGCCTGCTTCACCAATTCCTCTCTCAATGGCATGTGGCGGAGAGTCATTATTCACAGCAGGACAGTCAGATTGTCACCACAGCAGCGAATCAGGTGCAAGTTGCCTTGCATGCAGATGCAACGAAGCGTGAGATCGAGAACAACGCGATTGTGCTGCGCCTTTGTATGGATGCATTATCAAATGATGGATCGCAGCCGCTCTGGAAAGCATTGCGTACACAGGTGTTATCCCCAATCAGCCAAATGAAAAGGGCATTGGGCCGTCATCAAAATCAGGAATACCAGCTGGCATTGAACCGTTTTCTTGATCAGTATTCGCTTATCTACCCCGCGATGAGCCTCGGCCCTCAAGCGGATAGGGTAAAGTCGATCGAAGATCAAGTGACAAGGCTCGATCAGCAACGTGATAATGCCACAGAGAATCGCAAGCAGCTGCAAGAAATAAATGTCATGGAAACGGAATTAAAACAGGTTTTCAATGTCAATCCGATAATGTCCAACCACGGCTATGCTATTCTAACAGCTATATTTGCTGTCCTTTTGTTCAGTATTCTGGGTTATACCTCATGGAAAAAATTTCACGCCGCACCTTTTCATTAAATGGTTTCTTATTGTCTGTAACATAATTTTGACAAAATGAATAAGTTTGACTAAAATTGACTATATAGAAATTGTTGGAGGAATGCGGATGTTACAATATTTGATTTACATGGCTGTCTTGATGCTGATTCCGTTATGGGCGCAAATGCGTGTCAAATCGACTTATGCCCGTTTCTCAGAAGTTGAGAACTCAACGGGGATGACCGGTGCACAGACCGCTCGACGGATTCTGGATGAAAATGGCTTGTATGACGTGACGATTCGTGAGGTTGAAGGTTCACTGACTGACCATTATGATCCACGCGATAAAACGGTCAATCTTTCTACTGACATTTATCATGGTGCGTCTCTTGCAGGCACAGCCGTTGCAGCGCATGAGGTTGGTCACGCCATTCAGGATGCCAAGGATTACACATTTATGCGTGTGCGAAGTGCGCTAGTACCGGTCGCTAATCTTGGTTCCAACTTTTCCTATATCCTGATCATCGCAGGTTTCATTTTCGGTGCGATGCAGCTCGCGACAATCGGTGTCTTGTTCTTTGCTGCCGCAGTACTTTTCCAACTTGTCACACTGCCTGTTGAATTTGATGCCTCAAGTCGAGCATTAAAGCAGATTGTTAATCTCGGGATTGTTCAAGAAGAGGAAAAGCGGTCGGCAAAAAAGGTATTGTCAGCGGCTGCGATGACTTATGTTGCTGCCGCGCTCGTCTCAGTGTTGGAATTGATTCGTTTCATCCTAATGATCACAATGGCTAATAATAATCGCGAAGAATAATCCAATCGCATGATGCTTAGAGAAGAAAAAGGCTACCACATTTGGTAGCCTCTTTACTTGGACTGATATAGGATTAACGCTGGCTTCGTTGTTGACGATGCCAATTAATCGAAGCGGTCCGATGTTCGGGGTCGAGGCAAACTGATTCTAAAATCAGTAGCAGAACGAAGCACCGATAATAATCAACAAGATAAACAAAACAACGAGCAGAGCAAAGCCGCTTCCGAGGCTGCTTCCACCGCATCCGCAACCGCCGTTTACTGGAGCACCCATCAACAAACACCTCCTCGTTAGGTGATAATACAGTATATGTACTAGTTGGAATGTGTGCGTGGGCAGATGGAGGCAAAAACCTTGTCCGTCATTGTTTGACAGCAAACGTCGACTATTGTAAACTGATGAAGTTTGTCAATAATAACGTGGTTCGAAACCATCCCACGTCTATCAAAAAACTAAGGAGGATTTCGTGAAATTGAAACTCAGAATTTTAGCGTTGAATGCAATTATTGCGGCGATTTATATTGTTTTGACGTATATTAGTCAACCCGTTGCTTTTTACGCCATTCAATTCCGGCTATCGGAAATGTTGAATCATTTGATTGTTTTTGACAAAAAATACTTTTTTGGAATCGTTGGTGGCGTTTTTCTTGCTAATTTGTTTTTCTCACCAATGTTACCTTTTGATTTAACTTTTGGGGTCGGACAATCGATACTCTCATTGCTCGTCACTACGCTCGTTATTCGCTTTTTGAAAAATATCTGGGTGAAACTGCTCGTCAATACAGTGATATTTTCTGCCTCAATGGCAATTATTGCATGGGAACTTAGTTTGGCTGGTGTCGCCGGAAAAATACCATTCTGGATGAATTGGCTAACGATTGCTTCCGGAGAATTCGTCGTCATGCTTATTGGCATGCCAATAATTTACGCGATCAATAAGCGGATTCATTTGGAGCAACAATTTTAAGCACAGCGTCAATCGATCAATTAGAATCGGATCAAATAAAGGTTGATAGTAGCCTTTTATCTGATCTGATTTTTTTTAGCAATGGTATTAGGCGGACAACTTCCCAGCGGCGAGGAGTGTCTATGCTATAATAAAAAGTATTATCCGAGAAATGAGGGAAGAAATTGAAGCGACCGAAACTCTTGCTGATTGACGGGATGGCGCTACTTTTCAGAGCTTTTTATGCAACGGCACCTTCCGGGCAATTTATGATAAACGGTAGAGGCGTACCGACAAACGGCGTTCAAGGTTTTTTGCGGCATTTGCTAATCGCAATTGAGGCGGTTCAACCGTCGTATGTTGCGGTATGCTGGGATACGGGTAAGAAAACATTTCGTCACGAGCTGTTTGACGGCTATAAAGCGAACCGCAGCGCGCCGCCAATTGAAATGTTACCTCAATTTGACTTGGCACGCTCGATGACTGATGCGTTCGGGATACCCAATGTTGGGGTGGCTGGATACGAAGCAGACGATTGTATCGGCACACTCTCTCGAACCCTGCATCAAAAGATTGACATTCGGATTGTGACCGGTGATCGCGATTTATTGCAATTACTTGCGCCCCATGTACATGTGCGTCTCCTGCAAAAAGGATATGGAAACTATCACCGATTTACTGAAACTCTCTTTCAAGAAGTGATGGGCATTACACCAGAACAGTTCATTGATGTCAAGGCGTTGATGGGCGATGCGAGCGACGGATATCCCGGGGTGCACGGAATCGGCGAAAAAACAGCACTGAAACTGATCAAGCAATTTGGTAGCCTTGATGCGCTTCTTGGTAAACTTGATGAAATCCCGGCAGGACAGCAGAAAAAAATTGTTGCAGACACGGATATGCTACTGCTTTCCCGTCGGCTTGCTGCCATTCATTGCAGTGTACCGATTGACTTTGAAATGGGCGAAGCCGCCTATCATGGGGTTCCAGAATCCTTTGTGGAACGTGTACACGATGAAGAGATGAAACTGGTTCAGCTTGATCTGAGGCAGAGGCATCATCTCGATAATTTGCGCGCTACTGGAAACTTCCCTCATTGAAAAAATGTTGCGCGGACCTAGACGGAATAGATGTTACTACTAAAGGATCACAAGCGGCAAGCGAACACATGGCAAGTATTTAATTAAAATCAATAGCAGACTTAAGCAGAGCTATAGAATAATAAACTACAAAAGGGATGTCTTAAGGGTAAATCGACTTTGGGATATCTTTTTTTATGCGTTGAATGTAAAAGATTTTGCGCGAGAAGCCTACGGGAAAAGCGAGCTAAGTGAGACCCCGCAGATTCTAACTTGTCTGAGGAGACGCGCGGCGCCCGCGGCAAGCGAGCAACCGAAGCGCAATTGTTAAAAAAGGACTTGGCTATGCCAAGTTTTTCTGATAGAGACACCGAATATTTCAAAAAGAGACCCCAATTAATGAAACAGAGTTCCGTTATGACTGTTTTTCTGTGAAAGAATCGTGGAAAGTGTATTCAGAGATAAAGCAAGAAACCAATAATATCACTGAATGTGACAATATCCTGTCATAATTTATCAAAATATTTTTATTTTATCAAAAAAATTGATTTGTTTGAGAGGAAAAAAAAGAGATTCGGCGAAATAGTAAATTAAGAATAATATTCGACAAGGGCGTGAGTAGAATTGCTGACCATTGAGAACATGCCACAACTATATCCGAGCGATTTCGATCTCTATCTATTTCATGAGGGAACACTATATGAAGGTTACAAGCTATTTGGCGCACACTACATTGAAGGCGAATTAGGTAACGGCTTCAGATTTACTGTATGGGCTCCGAACGCTCGAGCCATATCGGTTGTCGGGGATTTCAATGACTGGAAGCCCAATAGTCATCCACTTAAAATGGTGAAGCACTCAGGCGTTTGGACAGGCTTTATTCAGGATCTGTCGGAAAATGTACGTTATAAATATGCCATTGAAACCCGTTCCGGTACGATCATCTTTAAAGCGGATCCTTTTGCCTTTTATGCAGAAAAACGGCCCGCAACTGCATCGATGACATCCCGTCTGGATCGTTATGAGTGGCATGATCACAAATGGTTGAGGACACGCGAAAAGATCGATATTTATCATCGGCCAATGGCTATTTATGAATGTCATCTTGGATCGTGGAAAACCAAGGATGGCGAGTTGATGAGTTATCGGGAATTAGCGGACGAGTTGCCGGATTACGTGTGTGATAAGGGATTTACGCATATAGAATTGATGCCAATTATGGAGCATCCGTTTGATCGCTCTTGGGGGTATCAAGTCACTGGATTGTTTGCACCAACAAGTCGTTTTGGCAGTCCTGAAGATTTTATGTATTTTGTTGATGCCTGCCACGCACGTGGTATCGGTGTCATCTTGGATTGGGCACCTGCGCATTTTTGCCGCGATGCACATGGTCTTGGCCGGTTCGATGGAACGCCTCTTTATGAGCCGGTGGATCCCCGCCTAGCTGATCGGCCGCAATGGGGCACATATAACTTTGATTTTTCAAAGAATGAGGTTGTCAGTTTTCTGATTTCGAGCGCGCGGTTTTGGATGGATGTATTCCATGTTGAAGGCTTCAGAATTGATGCCGTTTCTTCCATGGTCTACTTAAATCATAATGATGATTTGCCTTATCGATTGACAAATAAAAATGGAGGTGAAGAAAATCTCGAAGGTATTGAATTTTTGAAAAAGCTAAATGCAACCATTTTCATTAAATTCCCTTCAGCACTGATGATTGCTGAGGAGGCAACGGATTATCCCCTTGTGACTGCACCTGTGGATAAAGGTGGTCTTGGGTTTAACTACAAATGGAATATGGGCTGGGTTCACGATATTCTTCGCTATATGAGTTTTCCGCCGGAACAAAGGCGGGATCATCATCAATTAATCACATTTTCCATGCTCTATGCGTATTCGGAAAACTTTATCTTGTCCTTTTCTCATGATGAACTCGTATATGGCAAACGTTCACTACTAAATAAAATGCCTGGAGACATGTGGCAGAAATTTGCCAACCTACGCGCGTTATATGGTTACTTTATAACACATCCTGGAAAAAAACTGCTCTTTATGGGCAGCGAATTCGCTCAATTCGATGAGTGGAAAGATCTTGAACAAGTGGACTGGAAATTGTTGGACCAATACGAGACACATCGTTCATTTTTGAAATTTTCGACAGCTCTCAATCATTTTTATCAGGAACATGCTTGCTTGTGGCGTCTTGACCATGAAGGGGAAGGGTTCGAATGGATTGATGCTGATAATAACCAGCAAAGTGTGATTAGTTTTATCCGCAGGGGAAAACGAAAAGGCGATTATTGTATTGTCGTTTGCAATTTTACACCAACTGTTTATCACGATTTTAAGATTGGTGTGCCGAATGCCGGTACTTATCTTGAGATGTTTAATAGTGACGCCGAGCTTTACGGCGGGAGCGGCCAATGTAATACCGAACCGGTTGAAGCGGAAGATGCACCATGGAATAATCAGCCCTATGCGCTAAAGGTGACCCTCCCACCACTTGGCATGTCAATTTTTATGAAAGAGACGAAAAAAAGATTGCAGGAATTTACGGCTCACAATTGAAGCAGGAATAACAGGGTTTTCAGTGACTACTGAGAGGAGATAGAGAGATGCATGTGCTTTTTGCTGCTTCAGAATGCGTTCCATTCATCAAAACAGGAGGACTCGGTGACGTTGTGGGCGCGCTGCCGAAGGCATTGCTCCGTCAGAATGCTGAGGTCAGTGTGATACTGCCAAAATATGAGGATATTGCCCCGAAATATTTGGAGCAGATGACTTTTTTGAGAAGTATTACAGTCCCTGTCGGCTGGCGGAAACAATATTGCGGGATTTTCTACTTACAAACAGACGGACTTACTTATTATTTTCTGGACAATGAATACTATTTCAAAAGACATGGCTGTTATGGCTACTATGATGATGGCGAACGCTTCGCTTTTTTCTCGCGCGCCGTTTTGGATGTTCTACCGTATCTGTTCACAAGACCGGATGTTATACATTGCCATGATTGGCAAACCGGACCAATTTGCGCGTTGCTGAAAAGCAACTACTTTCAATCCCAGAAATTTTATCAAAAAATAAAAACCGTGTTCACGATTCACAATCTGCAATACCAGGGGGTTTATCCAAGATCTGTCCTTCATGATCTGCTTGATCTTGATGACTGGTATTTCCAACCGAACGGTTTGGAGTTTTATGGAAATGTGAGCTATATGAAAGCTGGACTTGCATTTGCCGACCGTTTATCTACGGTAAGTGCTACGTATGCGGCAGAAATACAGATGCCGTATTATGGGGAAAAACTTGACGGTTTTCTACGCTGGCGCAATCATGATCTGCATGGCATTGTTAACGGAATTGATCGCGTGCGCTATAATCCAAACGATGATCCGGCACTGATTTTTCCTTATGCGAATCCTGAGGGAAAGAAAGCGAATAAAGCGGCGCTTCAAGATCAGCTTGGATTACCTGTTGATCAAGGTATACCGATGGTTGCGATGATCACGCGGCTTGTTGATCAGAAAGGCATTGATATTGTACTTAGAGTATTCCATGAAATGGTCGATTCGGGCATACAATTTGTTCTGCTCGGCACGGGTGATTCAGATTATGAGCAAGCCTTCCGTCATTTGGCAACGCAGTATCCAAACAGTGTATCCTGCAATATTTATTTTGACGATGCATTAGCAAGAAGAATTTATGCAGCCTCTGACTTATTCTTAATGCCGTCTAAATTCGAACCGTGTGGTATTGGCCAACTGCTTGCTATGCGCTATGGCAGTTTGCCAATTGTCAGGGAAACAGGCGGTCTGAAAGATACGGTCGTCCCTTACAATGAGTACACCGGTGATGGCTACGGGTTCAGTTTCGCTAATTATAACGCGCATGACATGCTTCATGTGGTGCGGCAAGCTGTTCGTTTTTACAAGGATCATCCGAGCGACTGGTATCGTATTGTTCAGCAAGCCATGCAGCTTGATTTCGGTTGGGATACTTCTGCGACAGCGTATTTAAACTTGTACCACTCGCTCACTGGTGATCGAATTCAAGTTTAAGATAAAGTGAAAACACTGAAAATACGCAAAATAGAGGAATTTATCGTTAAATTGTTGTGAATATAGAAGCTGCTCTTTTACTTCCAGAAGCTGCTTTTCAAATAATGTGCTCAAATTATACAAACGTGGAATGAAAACAAATGTGAGTAAAAAAAATTATTTGTTAAACTTGCTTTTTTTGATTATTTTCCGGTATTCAAAAGTAATGGTTTCACTTATCACTCATAAAATTTAAAAGGGTCCAATGTGCAAAGGGGGTGCATGGAAAGAGATGGATGCCCATTCTTTTTCCGCTCGTGATGAAAAATGAAATGATTGCAATGATATTAGCAGGGGGACAAGGTTCTCGACTTGGTAAATTAACGCGTACAATCGCTAAGCCAGCTGTTCCATTCGGCGGAAAATTTAGGATTATTGACTTCTCACTGAGTAATTGTTCGAATTCTGGAGTACGTACCGTTGGGGTTATCACTCAATATCAGCCTTTAGAACTGAATAGTCATATTGGTAATGGATCCTATTGGGGACTGGATTATCGGGATGGCGGTGTGACGATTCTGCAGCCGCATTCCAGTCTTGACGGTGAGAAATGGTTTGAAGGAACGGCGCATGCCATCTACCAGAATATCAGTTTCATTGACAGTCACCAACCCACTTATCTTCTGATACTATCCGGCGATCATATTTACAAAATGGACTATGAACGCATGCTTGATTTCCACAAAGCTAAGAATGCGACCGCATCTGTCGCGGTTATCCGTGTACCGCTTGCCGAGGCGTCACGTTTTGGCATTATGAATACTGATAATACCGATCGAATTATCGATTTTGAGGAGAAGCCGGCTCACCCTAAGAGTAATCTTGCTTCAATGGGCATTTATATTTTTAATTGGGAAGTATTGCGTCGATACTTGACCGAAAGCCATGCAACCGGTCAGAACATGGACGATTTTGGGAAAAATGTAATTCCATCATACTTAGCAAATGGTGAAAATGTTTTTGCTTATGCGTTTGACGGGTACTGGAAAGATGTTGGAACGATTGAAAGTCTTTGGGAAGCCAATATGGCTTTTATTGACCCGGAACATGAATTGAATATTCGCGATCGCTCATGGCGCGTTTATTCCAAAAATCCAGTCGCTCCGCCGCATTACTTGACGAAGGAGGCAAGGGTTCGTGAGTCATTAATCGTTGATGGATGTTACGTGTCCGGTGAAGTTGATCATTCGATCATTTCTCAGAATGTGAAAATAGGTGCGAACAGCAAAATTAGAAACTCAGTAATTATGGCTAATGCGGTCATCGGAAAGAACGTGACGATCGACCACGCCATAGTCGGTGAACATGCCATTTTTGCGGATAATGCTCAGGTAGTCGGAGACAAACAGATTGAAGTAGTGGGCTACAATGAAATCGTGGGGGGTCTTGGTGATGAGGAAGAATAAAATTTGCGGCATACTGAACTTGACTGAATCAAGAAGAGAAATGTATCCGTTAACGCATGTGCGTCCTGTGGCGGCGCTACCTTTTTGCTGTCGCTATCGGATGATTGATTTGCCTCTGACCAATATGACGACTGCGGGTATTGATACAATCGGTCTTTTTTGCAAAGACAGTTTACGTTCGATCTACGATCATATTCACAGCGGCAGTGAATGGGGGCTAGAGAGCGTTCACGGTGGCTTATTTTTCTTCTCTTCAGGCACAGCCGATCAGCATGAGGCAAGAGCTCTTGGTCGTTATGGAGATATCTACAATTACTATCAGAATCTCGAATTTATTGAGAAATCAGAAGCTGAATACGTTGTGGTCATGGGGTCGCGTACGCTCTGTAATATAGACATTCAGGCTGTGCTCCGCAATCACATTGAACAAGGCGCCGCAATAACAGTCGTTTACAAATCTGTTGAGCGTTTGACCGAAGACGACCAAGAGATGTCTTGCATGATGATCGATGAAGATGGGCGCGTTCGTGCGCTACGATCATGCAGTACGCAAGCACGTAATCAGAAATCATTTATTAATATGGAAATTTATTTGATGAAAAGTTCGCTTTTCACAAAGCTTATCCGTAATACGGTTGCAGAGAATGAACGTTGCAATCTTAATGATGTCCTCCATAAATCGATGATTAAATTACAAACAAACGGATTTGAATACACCGGCTATTTGAAAAATATCAATTCTATCCAGGCGTTCTACAACGCGAATATGGATATGCTTCAAGATGCCAATCTGACCGCACTATTAAAAGGTAGCCAAAATATTCATACCAAGGTGAAGAATGAGGCGCCTACCTATTATGCACGGACTTCAGACGTTAATGACTCGTTAATAGCAAATGGTTGCTTATTAAAAGGGGAAGTCAAGCATTCAATCGTGTTCCGTAATGTAACTATCGAAAAAAACGCAGTTGTCAATAGTTCTATCATTATGCAAGGCAGCTATGTTGGTACCGGTGCAGAACTACACTATGTCATTCTTGATAAACAAGTGCGCATCGAACCGAATACGAAGCTGATTGGAACAAAGGATAAACCGATAGTTATTGAGAAGAATTCAATCATCAGTCGGATTGTTGAAGATAAGCCAGTTGAAAACTCATTGATTTCTTTAAAAGTATCGCACGTGGACGACCAGACCTCTTTATTTTCTTAAGCAAATTTTATGTTGAAAAATGTAATCATTGATGGATGGCGAAATGAGTTAAATCGTCGAATTCTGGAAATGATTAATTAACATACTAAACTGATATTTTGCTGCGTAAGAGAACGGCTGGATCTACTCAAGGAGCCCACAACTGTCCTCTGAAAGATACCGATTGCCGCAAAAGACGCTCCAGAAGTAAAGGATGGTAGATTCATGGACTTGACTAAGAAAAGGTTTAAAGAGGATTTTAAAAGAATGCTAACTGAGCTTTATTCCATGGATGTTGCGCAATCGGAGGATACCGAGCAATATTTCGCTCTAGGCAACCTTGTCCGCTCGTATTGTGCCAAAAATTGGAGCAGTACGAATCGACTTTATATGAAAAAAGAAAAAAAGCAAGCTTATTATTTTTCAATGGAATTCTTGCTTGGGCGAATGTTGAAAAGTAATTTGCTGAATCTCGGTATTCTGGAGACTGTGCGCGGCGGATTAAAGGAACTCGGTATTGATTTAGAAAAAATTGTGCAAATTGAAGCGGATCCAGGGCTTGGAAATGGTGGGCTTGGACGTCTTGCTGCCTGTTTTATTGATTCAATGGCGACATGTGAAATTCCTGGGCATGGTAATGGCATTCGCTTTAAATATGGGCTGTTCAAGCAGAAGTTTGTCAACGGCTATCAAGTGGAATTGCCGGAAAACTGGCTGCAGAACGGCAACGTCTGGGAAACGAGACGGATGAATATGGCGGTTACCGTTTCATTCTATGGAAAAGTATGGCTTGAGGAAACGGTCAATGGGTATATGCTGCCGCATTATGAAAATACAGAACGGGTTTTAGCCGTTCCTTATGATACACCAATTATTGGTTATGGCAATAATACCGTGAATACGTTACGGCTTTGGTCAGCAGAATTGCCGGCGCAAGATGAGGCAATGGACTATTGGTCGTATATTCAGCGCAGAAATCGTATTGAGAGTATATCGGAAGTACTGTATCCGGACGATTCGAATTACGAGGGGCGTTTGCTACGTCTCAAACAAGAGTATTTCTTTGTCTCGGCGGGTATCCAGAGCATCATCCGCCACTATAAGAAAATGGGACTTAGCATTAATCATTTGGCGGAAAAAGTAGCAATACACATCAATGATACACATCCTGCTTTATGCATTCCTGAACTGATGCGTCTTCTGCTTGATGAAGAGCATTTAGACTGGGAACATGCGTGGAATATCACAATCAATGTGATGAGTTATACGAATCATACAATCATGTCTGAGGCACTGGAGAAATGGCCAATCGACATGATCAGTTCACTTCTGCCCCGTGTCTATCAAATTATTTCGGAAATCGACAGACGCTATGTGGAAAAAATGGCGGCGCTCCATTCAACTGGCAAGATTGAGCGAACACGAATCATCGAAGGCGGACATGTTAAGATGGCACATCTGGCAATCATCGGCAGTCACAGCATTAATGGCGTAGCCAAACTGCATACGGCTATCTTAAAAGAGAAGGTGCTTCATGATTTTTTCTTGATTTACCCGTCTCGTTTTAATAATAAAACAAATGGCATCACACAGAGACGCTGGCTGATGCTTGCAAACGAACCACTGCGTGAGCTGATTAACGAAAAAATCGGCAACGACTGGGAGAAGACGCTAACTGAATTGAAGATGCTGAAAGCTTTTCGAAATGATGAAGAAACATTGAAAGAACTTGCGGAAATCAAGCGAATTAATAAAGCCCATTTTGCCGAATACGTATTGGATGCCCTGAAAATCGAAGTCGATCCAGATGCAATTTTTGATGTGCAGATTAAACGACTTCATGCCTATAAAAGGCAATTGCTGAATTTGCTGCATATTTTAAAGCTGTATCTGGATTTAAAAGAAGATCCGAAAACGGACATTCACCCACGCGTTTTCATTTTCGGAGCCAAGGCGGCACCAAGCTATACGTACGCCAAAGAAATTATCAAATTGATTAATTCAGTAGCAGAATTGATTAATCATGACGCATCGATCAACAATAAATTGAAAATCGTATTTATCGAAAACTATGGGGTGTCGCTTGCCGAGAAAATTATTCCTGCAGCAGATGTCAGTGAACAAATCTCGCTTGCTTCAAAAGAGGCTTCTGGAACGAGCAATATGAAGTTGATGCTCAACGGTGCTGTAACCCTGGCGACACTAGATGGCGCTAATGTCGAAATTCGCGATCGTGTGGGTTCGGAAAATATTATCATATTTGGATTGACTGATAAGGAAGTTTACCAATATTACCAGGATGGGTCCTACCATTCACACGACTATTATGAAAACAATCCGGTACTGCAGCGCGTACTCAATACATTAATTGACGGAACGATTCCTGATGCAGAAACAGAGGGACGGGACATATTTAATTCACTTGTCAATTATGGCGACGAATACTTTGTGCTGCGAGATTTCGACGAGTATGTCGCAGCTCAGAAAAAAATTGATAAACTCTATCGTGATCCGCTGACATGGCAGCGGATGGCATTGATCAATATTGCCGGTGCCGGTGTCTTCTCATCGGATTATACCGTTTTGCAATATGCTAATGATATATGGGATGTCGCCTATCGGCCGGATGCAGGCGAACTTTTGAACTGAATGAGCGGCCTAAGAAAATCGATACGTGTGGATGTCGTGCAATGAGGAAGAAGGAAATGATGTATGGCGCCTGATTCAGCTTATTTTAATTCTTGGTCGGAAGCGTACCGGCGTCCGTTCGGTGCGATACAAATTGGAAAAAGTATTTTTATGGCAATTGACGTTCGTTTTGCTCATGTGCTACGTGTTGAATTGGCTATTCAAAAAGATGGTAGCGGTTTTGAGTATGTGGAAATGTTTCAGGACGGCGAAGATCCAATAAAATATCGTATAAAATATGTGACGGAAGGCGCAAGTGGTCTTTATTTTTATCATTTTCGGATCACTTGTCAAACCGATAGTGGAACGCGTCTGTACTATTATGGGAAACAAGCGGATCATTGCGGCGGTGCTGGGCAGCTCTTGGATGATCCAGGGGCGGTCAGTCAGTATCAGCTGACGTGTTACGCTTATAGTGACCCAGCACCCGAATGGTATACGCATGGGATCATTTACCACATTTTTATCGATCGCTTTAATAATGGGAATGCCTTCCATCGAATAAGCAATCCAAAGAAAAATTCATTTATTTATGCTACTGAAGATGACGACCCCTACTATATCCGCGATTCAAAGGGGCATATTGTGCGCTGGGATTTTTTTGGCGGCAATTTAAAAGGGATTATAGATAAGTTGCATGAGTTGCATCAATTTGGTGTGACGATTCTTTATCTCAGTCCGATTTTCGAGGCGAGTAGTAATCATCGGTATAATACCGCTGACTTTACAAAAATCGATCCGATGATCGGAGACCGACCTATTTTTGAGAAATTAATTAAGAAAGCGAAAAGATTAAACATCCGCATTATTCTTGATGGTGTATTTAATCATGTCGGTGCGGATAGTGTTTATTTCAATCGCTTTGGCACATACGGAAATGGTGGCGCCTATAACGACACACGTTCCGCTTATTACAATTGGTTTACCTTTCATCACTATCCGGACAGTTACGACAGTTGGTGGGCGGTCGATGATTTGCCAACGGTCAAAAAAGATTTGCCTGCCTATCGTCATTTTATTTTTGATTCGGATCAGTCCATCGTCAGTCAATGGACAGAGGCCGGTATAGGTGGTTGGCGTCTTGATGTCGCTGATGAATTGCCTGATGATTTTATTGCTGGTATTCGACGCGCGGTGGATCGGCATTCCAATGGAAATGACCGGAAAGTACTGATAGGCGAGGTCTGGGAGGATGCATCCAACAAAATCGCTTATGGAAAAAGGCGACATTATCTCGAAGGCGGCATGCTTCATGGCGCCATGAACTATCCTGTGCGGCACTTAATTATTGATCTCATCGAACAGCGGATCAGTGCGCGCAGTGCCGCACGGCAGCTTTTAACCTTGAAGTCCAATTATCCGCCAGAGGCTTTCAATGCCGCAATGAATAACATCGGATCGCATGATACGGAACGCATCTTAACTGTATTCAATGGCAATGAAGAAAAATTGAAATTAGCGATTTGGCTGTTAATGACCTTGCCAGGTGTCCCGTGTATTTATTATGGCGATGAAGCCGGACTGACTGGAGGAAAGGATCCAGAAAACCGTCGCTTTTATCCGTGGGGTCGTGAGAACCAGCGAATAAAACAAATTTACTACCAGGCGGCGCAAGCGAGACGTCATGACTTAAATTTACAATCCGGCGATTTTCTACCCTTTTCCATTGGTGATTTATTTGGCTTTGTCCGTTTCCGGTCACAAGAATATTGGACGATGTTACTGCTCAATCCAACGAGTATCGAGCAGCCTGTCCATTGGGATGAACGGTTTGATGAAACTGGAGGGAGTCGCTTGTTGGAAGCAATGCGTCTGTTTCTCCCAGTCGGCCTCTCGCTTGCACCTTGCTCGCTTCGGGTGATTTGCAACAACTCATGAGATTTGAGGCACATAATGTCACGAGAGAACACCTTTTATTGAACAAGGGAAGGATGCCTCAAAAGTTAATGGGGCATCCTTGTTTCAGTGCAGTGCTCGTCCGATTATCATTTAAGAAAATAGCTCTGTTTAAATTTAATCTTGATTTTCTGACGAAAAAGGCAATATGTGATGGCGCCTTTTGTAACAAAGCCAAGAAAATAGAGCGTTAGGACAAAATTTTGAATAATTACTCATCTAGCAATTTTTCTTGTGCTAGAATAGGGACAAGATTCTTTCCTCTAAAGGGTTGAATGAGAAAAAGAATATATGACAGAATATGCGGACTAATGTAATGAATCGAATAGATCGATTAAGTGCGAAAAAATAAAAAAAATCATTAGAAAATGAAAATATTTCTATTTTGCAAAAATATGGCATCAAATTTATGCTATGATAGATTTACAAAAATAAAGGCAGATGCTTTTCCAACAGTTTATTTGGAATCGAAACGGTACATAGTATTATAGCTCCCGTTTCAAGCATTTGTTATTGACCCAAAACCAAGGAGGAGTTTACATGTCAGAATCTTATGTGTTTTACCAAGGCGACATCGTCAAAGAAGACGATGTCAAAATCAGTGTTCGTAGCAAAGCGTTCAACTATGGACTCGGTGTCTTTGAAGGCATTCGAGCGTATTGGGATGATGAAGAAGAACAACTCTACGGATTTAAACTGAAGGAACATTATGAACGGTTGAAACAGTCAGCAAAGACAGTTAACTTGAATTTTGATCTGACGGTTGATCAGCTTGTTCAAGGAACAATCGAATTACTGAAAAAGAATAATTGCAGGCAGACAACCTATATCCGTCCAATTGTTTATAACGACTCGTTGGATATTGGACCGACTCTTGACAATGCAGATGTCAAGGTTGTTATGTACACTCAACCGTTGAATAAATACGCAGGCAAATCGGAATTGAGCGTTGGCGTGACTTCTTGGAGACGTCTTTCAGACAACCAGCTGCCGCCACGCACTAAAGCAACAGCTGCTTATCTGAACTCAGCGCTCGCTGCGCTTGAGACGAAACGCGCTGGTTTTGACGAAGCAATTTTTCTGACGGATACCAACCACGTCTGTGAAGGTTCAGGTGAAAATATCTTCCTATTCAAGAAAGGAAAACTGGTTACGCCATCCCCAGCTGATAATATTCTTGAAGGAATCACTCGTGAACTGGTAATCAAATTGGCTAAAGAAGAAATGGGCTTGGAAGTTGTCGAACGCAGTGTTTCAAGGACTGAGCTATACGCTGCCGACGAGGTATTTTTCAGCGGTACCGCTATGGAAGTTACTCCGGTAGTTGCTGTTGACCATCGAACAATTGGTACCGGACATGAAGGTGAAGTTTGCAAGAAATTGAAAGAACTGTTCTTCGGATTGACTCTTGGAAAGAATTCAAAATATGCAGAATCTTGCACCCCTGTTTATGATAAATAATTTTTGATGAAGAAAAGGATCGGAGAAGTTAATGCTTCTCTGATCCTTTTCTTTTTAAAAAGCTATGTTTAAATTTAATGTTGTTGTTCTGAACAAAAAGCAATAGGTGAGACACCTAAGGCAAGCGAGCAGCCGGAAAACTAGTTTTTCTTATACTTCATTCCTCTGAAATCTTACACACGCTTATAAAGGATAGGGTAAAGGCAGCTTTTTACAGGTGTCTTAATTTTTGACGGTTATCCTTTCTTTGAGCAGTACAAAAAAGAGGATCAATCCGGCTGTCAGGATCATATGGCCAAAGCCGGCGAGACCAGAGACAGCCGGACCGACTGTTTTTCCAAGAACAGTCATTGTTCCATGTATTGCCAAAAACAGAACCGACCAGGTAACGCCGATATTATAAGTCCAGAAGAACAAATTATATAGCTTGTTCTCTGTCAGTTTCCATGATTTTTCTATCACGAGCACCAGAAGAAAAAAGAACATGCCGAGAATCAGTAGATGCGTATGCAGAATAGAGAGCATCGAATATCCGGTAAAATGCATCGCCTTTGTGAACTCTCGTTCATAGATGCCGGATAACAAGCCGACAATCATATAAATAAGTGCGGTGTAATAAATTTTTTTCATAATATCGCCTCCACTTTTTTATGTCATTATCTACTATTATACTGTGTTTTGGTCAGACTTGAGAAAAAATGGCTTTGATAACATCGTAAGGCTGACTGTCGAATGATTAATGGTCCAAACGACAGAAAAAGGCGTGTCTCGGACGAAACTTTATTTGGACAGATGACGTATTTAATGATACAGTTAGAAATCGAATGATAGGCGTATTCGATTATTGGGCTAAATCATTAGATGTCATGGTACATCGATGAAAAAATGAAAGAAATACTAGGAATACGTATTTGTTCGAATAAAAAGGAGAGAACCAGAATGAAATTAGCAATTGATGCGATGGGTGGCGACAACGCGCCGGAAGCAATCGTCGAGGGTGTTATTCGTGCGGCAAAAGAATTCGATGACTTGTCTTTTGTGCTCGTTGGTGACAAAGAAAAATTGGAACCACGCGTTGGCAGCCAGGAACGCATCGAAATTCTTCACACAACTGAAAAAATCGAAGGGACGGATGCACCCGTGCAAGCCGTTCGCCGTAAGAAGCAGGCTTCAATGGTCCTTGCGGTACAGCAGGTGCGTGAAAAGCGTTGCGCGGCAGCAATTTCTGCCGGCAATACTGGTGCACTAATGGCTTCTGGATTGTTTGGCGTTGGAAGAATTAAGGGTATTGATCGCCCAGCGCTCGCTCCGACATTGCCGACTGTAGACGCAAACCGTGGATTTCTGTTTCTCGATGTTGGTGCGAATGCGGAATGTCGTCCGGAAAATTTGCTGCAATATGCAATGATGGGTTCGATCTATGCTGAAAAAGTCTGGCATCGTAAGAATCCAAAAATCGGTCTGCTAAATATCGGGACCGAGCCGGGAAAAGGAAATGATCTGACCAAAAAGGCCTTCCAGCTTCTTAGCGAAGCACCGCTAAATTTTATCGGCAATGTGGAGTCGCGTGAATTGTTGCAAGGCGCTGCCGATGTTGTGGTCGCCGACGGCTTTTCGGGTAATCTGGTTTTGAAAAGTATCGAAGGAACAGCGATGTCGCTAATGTCGCTCCTGAAAGAAACGCTGAGTGGTTCTTTGTACACGAAAGTATTGACTGGTTTGATGTATGGCAAACTGAAATCCCTTAAAACGCGGATGGACTATTCGCTTTACGGTGGTGCTCTTTTGTTCGGCCTGTCTGCTCCTGTCATTAAAGTGCACGGTGCTGCGAAGTGCGAGGCTGTCTATACCGCGATTAAGCAAGCAAAAGCGCTTGTTGAAGAAGATATCGTTGGTACGATTGAATCAACCGTTCTTGATGCTGATCACACGTGGTTGCATAACGACGCCAAATAATTTTTTACAAGATAAGCAAGTATAAATTTTGTGCAAAAAATGCAGCAGAGGCGCGAGACCCCTGCGGGCAGCGTGCCAGCGAGCTGCCGGAGCGCATTGTTACAAAAAGGACTTGGCTACGCCAAGTTTTTCTCATTAAAGAAATACTTTCAAAGAATAAAAGCGAGATTTAAAAAAGATAATTAAAAAAATGCCTTCCAGTATCGGCTATACCGGCTGGAAGGCATTTTCTGGTTATTCCCATAGATAAGGTGTTTCTTGATACACATAATAGTTCAGCCAGTTTGAAAAGAAGAGATGCGCGTGGGAACGCCACGTATTCACGGGAGATCTTAACGGATCATCTGTTGGAAAGTAATGCTCAGGAAGCTCCGGAGCGATGCCCTTTTTAAGATCGCGCTGATATTCCAGGGCAAGTGTTTCCGTATCATATTCAAAATGGCCTGTGACCATGATTTGATTGCCCTTATTGGCATAAAGGATAAACGGTCCGGCTTCTTCTGAAGCAGCAAGTATTCGGACCTCTGGATGCTGCGCCAGCTCCTCGCGATCCACGTCTGTATACCGGGAATGCGGGGCGGCAAATTGATCATCAAATCCGCGTAATATTTTTTCCCGCGGGTTCTGAACTGTGTGTCTGTAAATGCCGGATAATTTCTTTGGTAGCAGCACTTTGTCGATACCAAAGTGATAATAAAGAGCAGCTTGTGCCCCCCAACAAATGTTCAGAGTAGATGTAACGTTTGTCTTCGACCATTCCATGATCCGCTTCAGTTCATCCCAGTAGTCAACAGATTCGAACGGGTACTTTTCCACTGGTGCGCCAGTGATAATCAAACCATCAAATTTTTTCTCTCGAATTTTATCAAAGACAGTGTAGAATTGGTCGAGATGTAGCTGGCTGGTATGTTTCGCTTGATGCGTTGCCGTACGCAGAAAAGAGACATTGACTTGAAGCGCTGTATTGCCAAGTAGACGAAGTAACTGGGCTTCTTCACGCTGTTTCTCGGGCATCAGATTTAGGATTAATATATTAAGCGGGCGAATATCCTGTGTCCCTGCCCGTTCATTATCCATGACAAATATATTTTCATTTTCTAAGACTTCTTTAGCAGGAAGCAATTTCGGTATTCTGATTGGCACGGCTGTTCTCCTCTGATTCATATGATTATATGTATTATTATACATGAACGAGAGCAATAGAATATTCAGGATACAGATGAATAGAAAAAATCAATCAGTGGTAAAAAACGTTTTCAGACAAAAGTCCCAATATTTTTTTGAAAAAATCAATTGTTTTGGGAAAATCCTTGTATAATAAAATAAAGTCTTGTTTAAATTGTCAGAATATGTCGGTATTTGTGACTGGGGGAATTACTTTGCTAGGTTTGAAACTGCTTCATTTAAAAAACAGAGATCTGTCGCGTAAAGCTGAGATGGTCTTTGAAGGTATTTCCAATGGACGGAAACGGGCATTGGAAGAATGGTTTCAAGATCGCTGGCTCGAAATCGAAAATGTGAATCATATTGCGTACAGCTATGACGAACGCGGAACGGAAATACATAAAATTTTAAAGGATAGTCTTGATACTAGTGATTTTATCGAATTTCTGCTTCTTGATGAGAACGGAATGGCGATTGCTTCCTCGTACCCGCAACATATTGGTCAGTCATTTGCAGATTTACCAAATTATCAGAAAGGATTGGCCGGAGAGAAGCTGATGTATGGTCCGTATCTTGATGAACGAACGCTTGACATTGATTGTTCCGAACATGAATTTTTCGACGAAGTGACTTTGATGTTCTCCGTACCTGCCGTAAATGGCGATGGAAGAAAACGAATTTTTATCGGGCGTGTTCTGAATGACACAATGAGCAACGTGATACAGGACGAAGATACACATGTATATAAGGATTCTGGGGACAATTATCTGTTTATGGTTCAAACGTCGCGTCAAGTACCACCGGGAACGGCTATTTCACGCAGTCGCTTTGAAGATGACACGTTTACTTTGGGCGATAATCTCAAGGATGGCGTTCGAACAAAGCATTGGGGAACGGTCAAGATTGAAAAGCATACGGAATTTGAAATTTGTTTTACTGATCCTGAAACAGGCAAACTCCACCAAGGCATTCAAAACACGATGGATAAAGGTGAAAACTTGGATGTCTGGCCGGGCTATCCAGATTATCGACATATCATGGTCGGAGGCAAAGGAACCTTGATTCGTCCGCCGCATTCGGATGAAGTTTGGGGGATGATGTGTGAAGGTGACATTGCTGAAATCTATCACTTCAATAGTCTCAAACTTCGGTTGCCGTTTATTCTTTCAATGGGCGCAGCAGCAGCGGCTGTGATAGATGCTGTGGGTTATCATTATTCTTATAGATACGGAATTATTAGTTCAATTATCACATGGTTGCTGCTCGCTTTGTACGCTTTCATCAGTACGCGAAAATTGGTGGTTCAGCCGATTAACCGGACTGTTGATATCCTGCATGAAATCGCGGAGGGGGAGGGCGATCTGACCAGTCGTTTGGACAAAACCGGCTATGATGAAATCGGCGAGCTCTCACGCTGGTTCAACAAATTTGTCAATAACCAGATGACAATGATAAAACGTGTTGGGCGATCGGCCAACACTTCCAAAGCAGCGATTGCCACTGTAACCGAGATGACTGGACACATTTCAGACAGTATGTCGACGGTATCCGATACGGTTGATCAGATGCTGCTTACTTCAAAGAAACAAAACCAGGCCTTTCAAAATACACGGGATCACTTCAATGATCTATCATCCTCTATTCAAGAGATGAATGCTGTGATTCATCAAGTAACTGGTAAAACAGAAGCAGCCAATGATCGCGCGTCTGCTGCCAATCAGGATTCGTCGGAAGCACTTCGCTTTATCAATGAGCTTGGAAATGAAACGCATGAAACCTTGGATCATATCCATGCGCTAAACGCTCGATCTGACGAGATCACAAAAGTTGTGACGGTTATTTCTGGGATCAGTGAACAGACACAGCTATTGGCTTTGAATGCCACGATTGAAGCGGCTCGGGCTGGCGAAGCTGGAAAGGGTTTTGTCGTTGTCGCCAAAGAAATTTCCAAGCTCGCTGATCAGACTGATGAAGCCACTCGATCAGTACGTCAGCTTGTTGTAACGATTCAAGAAGAGACGCATCGAGCATTAAGCAAAATTGAAACAACTGATCAAACAGCCAAAAATTCAACGGAAAAGATTAAACAGACAATGACGACCTTCCAATATATTACAGAAGGAATTAATGATATTGCAGAAAAAATGACTGGGCTTCTGGAAATTACCAATAAACAAAGCAAGGATATTAACGATGTTGTGGTCAGCATTAATCAGTCGGCAGATGAAATTGAGCAACAAACAGCGCGCGATGCATCCAATAGCAAGACGTCCATCCACATGATGCACGATGTTGCCAATGAAGTCACCCGATTGAAACAGGTAACGGATAATTTGAATTATGTCTCTACTGATCTACAGAAAATGGTTTCTGATTTTAAAGTAGTATGATCGGGAGAGATGGCGTGCGGGAGGGAAACGATTGAATCAGTTGCTGACCATCAGGGATATTTTGAAGCGTCCTTATTTTCGTGACGTGACCGTGTATGCCAGCGAAAAAGCATTAAACCGAATTGTTGAATGGGTTCATGTTCTTGAAGTGGATGATGTCGGTGATTTGTTGAATGGCAACGAACTACTTCTAACGACAGGGTTAACTTGGCGTAGAGACAAGGCGAAGGGTGTCGATTTTCTGAACCAGATAATTTGCCGTCAAGCGTCAGGCCTTGTCGTTGAAATGGGGAGAGTGATTCATCAGATGCCGGCTCAGATGATTCAACGCGCTGAATCGGCAGATTTCGCTCTTATACTTGTTCACTCAGATATTCGTTATATCGATGTCACACGTGATATTCATACATTGATCATTAATAGACAGAAACAAATCATGGAAGAACTCGAAAGCTTTTCAAACAGTCTCAATCGTCTGTTGCTGAGGGGGGAAGGGATCAACAAACTACTGCAATTGTTTTTTACATATACAGGAAAAGCGGTTGCTTATCTCCCTCTGCATGGAAATCCGATCTATGTACCGAATGCGGCAAATTTTGACGACCCGTCACTAACGATAGAGGGCCACAAAAAAGCCAGCTGTCCAATCGTTATTATGAATCAACGTTGCGGGAGCGTAATTGTCCCCCACGATCGACTGCCGGATTCCTTTACCAGTCTGGCGATTGATCGGCTTGCCGTGGCTGTTGGTCAAGAAATCATGCGCTTGATGTATTGGCAGGAGCAGCAGTTGAATCAGGAAGGTCAATGGCTCTTAAATTGGTTCGAAGATCAGCTTGATGATAAGAAAGTCACGGATCAGCTTTGGCATGTTTTCCCCAATATGATTTTTAATCAATGTGCGGTTGCCGTTTTTGAGCCGAGCGGGGATATTTTCTCTGAGGAAGACGTTCCCGAGCCTATGCATCGAAAAATCGCATTGCGTACGTCTTTTCGTAACGTTTCTATTATTGTTTTGACGCTCAATCTGGAAAATCGGTTGATCTCTGTTCTTCTTGATTTGAAGGAAAATAGAAGTACAACAGCTTTCCAAACAGCTATTGGTTCAGCTCTCCAACAGTTTAGCGTTTCGTTAACCAAAAAATCAAGCCTGATGAAGGGCCTTTGGGGTGTATCACGGATTGGAGCAGTCACTTGCCGCATGAAAAAGCAGGTGACTGAAGCACTTACGGTGATCGATGTACAAAAACATCGTGTGGACTTGAAATCACCTTTTTACTCAGAATTGCATATTTATCAGACTTTGCATCAGATGGAGAAGAGCGGTTGTCTCAAATCATTTATCATCGAACAAATTGGCTGTCTGCTGAATCCGCCGAATGAAAAATCAATAGATTATCTGGAGACATTAACGATGTATTTGAACTGCGGATCAGTCAAGATTGAGGCGGCTGCAAAGCTTTTCATTTCCAGGCAATCGCTTTATAAACGTTTGGAACGGTTGAAGGAATTACTTGGCGCGGATTTTGAAGAACCGTATCGGAAATTAGCCATTGAACTCGCTTTACTGGGTTATCAATATTTACATGGACGGCAAACCGATCTTTAATTGAATGCGAATAAAAAGCCTGAACTGCTTCAAATTTCCATAGCAGTTCAGGCTTTTTTACATCAAACAATTGTCACTTGATTCGTCTAACAACGTGTGTAAAAAGGACTCCGTGTCAATAGGTGATTGAATCTATTGGTCATCAAAAATTTAATGAATCCAATCAACGTTCTCTGAGTGACCGTTAATCAAGAGCTGTGACTCACTCGGCTGGGTTTCAGCGATAAGATTGCCTTTTCGAACCGAATAGCGAATAGGAGCCAGTTTACGAATCGTATCATAGCTACTCATTTCGGACATCACGAGAAAGTTTGCTGGTTTTCCTATTTCGATACCGTATTGATCGGTAATAGCGAGCGCCTTCGCACTATTGTCTGTGATTAATTCAAGCGAATGCGTGATCGAGTCATAGCCCATCAATTGGCAAACGTGGAGCCCCATGAACAGCACTTGCAGCATGCTACCCGTGCCAAGTGGGTACCATGGATCAAAAATATCATCGTGACCAAAGCAAACATTTACTCCTGCTTCTAGCATCTCTTTCACACGTGTGATCCCACGTCGTTTTGGGTACGTATCAAAACGCCCTTGAAGATGAATATTGACAAGCGGGTTGGCAACAAAACTCATTCCGGACATCTTAATGACACGGAATAGTTTTGCTGCGTACGCGCCATTATAGGAATGCATCGCTGTCGTATGACTCGCTGTAACTCGATCGCCCATACCGCGTTTATATGCTTCTGATGCAATCGTTTCAACGAAGCGGGATTGTTCATCGTCAATTTCATCACAATGCACATCGATGAGTCGATCATACTTCTCCGCCAAGTCAAAGACAAATTGCATCGATGCAACGCCGTCTTCACGTGTCAGTTCATAGTGGGGGATACCGCCGACAACGTCAGCACCTAGCTTCATTGCTTCCTCCATGAGCTCACGTCCGTTGGGGAAGCCGAAAATACTCTCCTGCGGAAAGGCGACGATTTGAAGCGTCATCCAGTCCGCAACGCGTTCTTTCAGTTCAAGTAAAGCCTTAAGTGCTGTCAAATTTGGATCGTCTACATCACAGTGCGTACGGACAAACTGAATTCCTTGAGCTGCCTGCCATTTCAGTGCCTTTTCTGCCCGATCGAGCACATCTTCACGGCTTAATTGTTTCTTTCTCAGTGCCCACGTTTCGATGCCTTCGAACAATGTGCCGCTTTTATTCCATTTTGGCTGTCCTGCGGTTAATACGGTATCCAGATGAACATGTGGTTCGACAAAAGGCGGAATCAGGAGGCCGCCTTTGGCATCAAGCAGTTTATCCGTGCTTTTCTCAATATTTTTGTCCATGGCGGTGATCTCGCGTATCAAACCATCCTCCACGCGCAGCATCCAAAGCCCTTCGCGGTTCATCAATCGTGCATTACTTACAAGCATATCTTTCACCTCAAAAATTATTTACTGCGTTTAGCAATTGCCCAGTAAATCAAAGCGGATAGGACAATAACCGGATAAGTCGCCCCGATACTGTTTTTGAAGAAGTCCAAGTTATGAAGTAGCAAAAAGAGAACGATGCCGATAATCCATGTGAGAATAGCCTGCCAATGAAAACCAGATGTATACCAATATTTTCCGTTTTTTTGTGTAAACGCTGCCACGTCGTATGATCTTTTTCTGACGAGGAAGAAGTCGGTAACCATAATACCGATCATTGGTCCAAGAACCATGCCGATATAGTCGAGAAAAGCAATGAATGAATCGAGAAAGCTCCCAAAGAATAGGGGGACAAATGTCAGTAAAATTGCGAGCAGTGTTACGATCCAAAGAGCAGCCATCGGTTTCACTTTTTTAGCGATATTGGTAAGTGAGATACCACCAGCCATCAGATTAACCGCGTTTGCTGTAGTACTGGTAACAACGATCACGATCAGCGCGACCCAACCAAGACCTAGTTTGCTGGCAATAGAACTTGGGTCAGAATTATTCGGATCAAAGGTTCCCGAAGCAATGGCAGCACCGATTGTCGCGATAATACCAACAAAAGCAAACCAGAAAAGGCCAATATTGGCACCAATCATTGGCGCCACCGTCGCACTGGTTTTCTTTTTCGTATAGCGCGTAAATTCAGCAATTGCAGGAATCCAGCCGAGACTGAAGGCAGCCATAGTATCCATTGCCGTACCAAAAGGGAGCGAGAGAGAGGCTTTTGGGTGCCAAGCAAGAATCTGGGTGAGCGATACATTTTGCAGGACAACAATCGTTTCCCAAATGCCTAGAACAGCAACGAGAATCATGCCGACGCGCTCAATCACTTTTACTGAATGATGACCAAGGGAAATAGAAATAAGGTGCAAAACGCTCATAATCAGTATTCCGACTACCATTGATTTCGTACTTCCTGCTTGTCCAAACGCTGGCCATCCGAAACTCTCTTTCAGGAGAAAGCTGACGGAAATGGCAGCAATAAATGTGTTTACTGCTGTCCAGCCGATAAATGAGGTGATATTGACGAGCGTTGGTAGAAAGCTTCCGCGAATGCCGAAAGATGGACGTGTTAAAGCCATCGTTGATGTTCCTGCCTTATAACCCATGTATCCGACCAGAGCCATAAATAGATAGGCGATCGGATTGGCAATCAGCGTACAGGCTATAGCACCGCCGAAAGCAGCCCCAGCAACAACACCACCAACATACCATGTCCCGTTATTTGCGTTGGCACCAATCCAAGTGGCGATCATGTCGATAAAGCCTAAATTTCTTGCGCCATTGTGCGGCACACTTTCGGTAGCTGCATACTCTTTTTTTACTGAGGGTTCAGCAACAATCTGATCATCCTCATTTGAGAGAATACTTGACAAGTGAATTCCTCCTTAACTGAAAAAAGTTATATATTATGACATTACATGAATTAATATATAACAATAAATGAATCAAATAAAGATACACCTTGATTAAATCTGGTTGTCATAGATTGACAGCCTGTCAATATTGGCACTTTTTCATCTGCCAATTAATCGAATCTCACTCCATACATTCTACGCCCGATTGGCATATAAAATCGACAAAGGATTAAGTCAAGAATATGAAGCTATTGATGAACTACGAATGTAATAATCGACTAATTCAGATAATTAAGTAATATAGAAACTCAAATATATTAATATAGAAATAAAAGAGCAAAATTAGTTTTGAATAGATAAACACAGAAATATCTGAACGATACAAGAATGAATAGAAACACGCAAAATATTATTCAATAATAATTATTTAATCGATAATATTAGAAAAAAATCGACAGAAAAATCACTGCGATTTCTTCATATATTCTCGTGTTAACAGGCAGTAAAAGATATTAAAAACATTGATAGATAAATAAAAAATAAATTTCATGTGTCATATTATCTGACATATATGCTGACAATGATTACAATTCTATTTAATATATATTCTAAGAGTTGCGAGTTGCACATCTTTTCAGAAAACTGTTATAATTCATTGGTAAACTTATCGGGGGGTGAGTTATACATAAAATAGACAGAAAAGTAAGACCAATAGTTTTTCCGTTTTCAAAAAAAGGAGGGTAAAAATGAAGTTAAAGAGATTTATTCCACTTATGGCAGTTTTAGCATTAGTTGTCGGTCTTCTTGCTGGTTGCGGTTCTGGCTCTTCATCAGGTAAAAGCCTGAAGGTTATCAAAATTGCAACACAGACACCTCTTTCTGGCGGCAGCGCAACATTGGGCAATGCCATTAAATTAGGCGCTCAGCTGTCTGTTCAAGATTATAAAGCTAAATTTGCAAAACTGGGTTATAAAGTAGTTCTTGCTCCATATGACGATATGGCTGATCCAAAGAAGGGTGTTTCGAATGCTCAGGACATCGCTTCCGATAATTCTATTCTCGGAATTGTCGGTCACTTAAACTCCGGTGTCGCCATCCCTTCTTCTTCCGTATATGAACAAAACCACATTGCCATGGTGTCACCGGCAAATACTGCAGTCGAATTGACTGAACGTGGTTTGAAATCTGTAAACCGTATTTGTGCCCGTGATGATTTCCAGGGCCCAGCTGGCGCAAATTACGCAGTTAAGACATTGAAAGCGAAGAAAATCTTCATCATTCAAGATAAAACAGCTTACGGTTCCGGACTTGCTTCTGCATTCCGTGATGAAGCAAAGAAACTTGGCGCAAAGATTGTTGGTTATGAAGGGATTACAGTTGGTGAAAAAGATTTCAGTGGTGTTATTAGCCAGGCAGCTGCTACGAAACCAGACCTTCTCTACTTTGGCGGTGTTTATGCTGAAGGTGGTCTGATTATCAAACAGGCACGCCAACAAGGAATGAATATGCCAATTATGGGCGGCGATGGTCTTGACTCTTCGTCAACTGTATCTATTGCGGGTCCAGCCGTGAAAAATGTTTACTTCTCAACAGTTGTTGGTGATGTGACAAAGACTGAAGCAGGAAGAAAATTTGCTGCGGATTATAAGAAACAGTTTGGCAAGGACATTGAAGGCTATTCGGCATATGGTTATGATTGCGGCGGCGTTCTACAACAGGCCATCCTCAATGCAATTAAAAAGAACGGTGGAAAATTGCCAACACGTGCCAATGTTGAAACAGCAGTTCGCGATATTCACAATTATGATGGTCTCGCCACAAAAGTTGACTTCGACAATAAAGGCGACAATAAATACGCGAAGATTTACATCTACAAGTTTGACAAAGCTTCTTATCCTGCAACTGAAATGACTGAAATTCAGAAAACTAAATAATTTAATTCGTTCACTTGTGGAATGGAGCCATTTTTCGCTCACACATCATGGACACTGTCTAAAAGGGTATGGGTATTCTCGCTATACCCTTTTAGAACTTTTTAATAAGAGACACAAAATAAAAAGAGGTGTAAGAATGCTCCAGCACATTATTCAATTACTGCCACAGGTTTTGGTCGACGGCATTACATTAGGTTTTGTCTACGCTGTGGTTGCTATCGGTTATACGATGGTATACGGAATACTGGAACTGATCAACTTTGCGCACGGCGACATATTCATGACAGGTGCATTCATTGGTTCGGGCTTTCTTTTCTTGTTTATTAGCTTGGGTCTGATGTCTTCTCTTCCTGCACTTCTTGTTTTTCTTATTGTAATTATTTTATCAGCAATGATTACAGGAGGAATGGGGGTTGCGATTGAGCGTGTCGCCTATCGACCTTTGCGTAAGCGAAATGCGCCGAAGCTGATTGCCTTGATTACTTCGATTGGTATTTCATTTATCCTTGAAGACTTGGTACGCTTTATTGCCGAATGGAAAACTGGAAATTATATCGTGACCGCGCCTTCCTTATTTAATCATACGTTCACGATTGATATCCATTCAATCATGCCGTTTTTTAACAATGCCAAATTTCAGAGTTCATTTATTGTTGTATTAGTAGTCACAATTATAATGCTCATCGGCCTTGATTTGTTTGTCAACAAAACAAAATGGGGCATGGCGATGCGTGCTGTTGCGCAAGATCGTGAAACAGCTTCATTGATGACAATTAATGTTAATCGTGTGATTTCGGTGACCTTCTTTGTCGGTTCAGCACTTGGCGGTGCGACAGGTGTTCTGTTCATGCTGCAATACGGCACAATCGATCCTTATATTGGCTTTATCCTTGGTATTAAGGCCTTTACAGCAGCCGTTCTTGGCGGTATTGGAAATATTCGTGGGGCGATGTTCGGCGGGCTAATGCTCGGATTGATTGAAATGTTTGCTGCAGCAAACTTGTCGACACTGACAGGCGGTTTGTTCGGATCCGAGTACAAAGACGTGTTTGCTTTTATCATTTTGATTCTCGTTCTGATCTTTAAGCCAGAAGGTTTGTTCGGAAAAGCCACAATAGAGAAGGTGTAAGCAGATGGTCAAAGAATGGTTTCATAAATTTTCTCAAAGTTCGCGCGCCCAGTTATTCTTTATCATTACCTATGTTCTTGTGACTTGTCTCGGTCTGTATCTTCTTGAAGATTCAGCATCGGCGATCTTCCCATTTCTACTTGTGCTTCTGTCTCTATTGATCCTTTATTATATGAAGATTAACGTCAAGCTGAAATGGGCTATCGGATTTATTATTATTGCGGTAATGATCCCTCTATCTGCCAGTCAAGGGTCGAATTTTCAGGCATTTATGGATGTCGGAACACTTGTTTTGATTTACGTTGCAATGTCCCTTGGTTTGAATATCGTTGTCGGTTTTGCTGGATTACTCGATTTGGGGTTCATTGCATTCTTCGCAGTTGGTGCCTATACATACGGCATATTCGGAAGCAAGCAAGCCAATCATTTCATGCCATTTGGCCACTATCCGTTGCCCGGTGATACGTTTTGGATTTTTATCTTTGTAGGCGCGATTATAGCAGCCATTTTTGGTATATTGCTTGGTATTCCGGTACTTAGAGTAAGAGGCGACTACTTAGCAATTGTCACGCTCGGATTCGGAGAAATTATTCGGATTGTATTCAACAATATGGATCATCCAATCAATATTACAAACGGTTCGATGGGCATCTCACAGATTCAGCCACCAAGAATATTCGGATATCCAATTGATACACCTAGTGAGTTTTATTACGTTGCCTTGTTCATTTTCATCTTAGTCATTTATGTTGTGAAACATTTGGAAAATTCGAAGTTAGGACGATCGTGGAAAGCGGTGCGTGACAACGAAATCGCCGCACAGGCAATGGGAATACCGCTTGTGAAAACGAAACTCGCTGCTTTTGCGATTGGTGCTTCATTCTCTGGAATGATGGGCACAGTGTTTGCTGCAAAGCAGATGTTTGTCGATGCGACCAGCTTTACGTATCTTGAATCAACGATGATTCTTGTTATGGTTATTTTAGGCGGTATGGGAAGCGTACCTGGTGTTATCCTCGGTGCCGCAGTCGTTATCATCTTGAACAATCAAGTGTTAACGGATCTGTCTAACTGGATGACAAGTCTGAGTACAGCAGGTATTCTTAACGTTCCAGATGCACTCTCGCCATCCAAAATGCAGCGCTTCATCTTCGGAATTCTGCTCGTTGTTTTCGCTCTGTATCGAACGCAGGGGCTTATTCCTCATAAGAATAAGAAAGTGGATGCAGAACGTCTGAAACGTGAAGCAGCTGCTGAGCCGCCTTACGGAAATTCTGAAGCGAAAACGAATCTGGAGGGATCGGATTCATGAATGTTCTTGAAGTCAAAAACTTAACCAAACAATTTGGCGGTTTGACCGCGACGAATGATATTACAATGACTGTTGAAAAAAATTCGATCACCGCTGTGATTGGACCAAATGGAGCAGGGAAAACAACTTTTTTCAATATGATTACTGCTGTATACAAACCAACATCAGGAGATATTCTTTTGAATGGGCATTCGTTGGTTGGCTTGAAACCTCATGAAGTGAGTAAATTCGGAATTACCCGAACGTTCCAGAACATTCGTCTGTTTAATGAGCAAACCGTAATCGACAATGTGCTCATTGGTATGCATCAACATTTGAAGGCACATTGGGTAGGAACCTTGCTCCGCCTTCCGTCCATTCGTCTCGAAGAAGAAAAAGCTAAGGTGCAAGCCTATAAAATTTTAAAGTATGTGGGCCTTGAAGATTATGTTAATGAAAACGCTGGGAATTTGGCTTATGGGGCGCAACGCCGACTAGAGATTGCACGTGCGATCGCTGCGAGACCCAAGGTTTTGTTACTCGATGAACCTGCCGCGGGCATGAATCCGAAAGAAACGAAGAAACTGACTGATTTGATTCATGATATGCGCACGCGTCTTGATGTAACCATTGTGCTAATCGAACACGATATGAAATTGGTTATGGAAATTTCCGATTATATTTACGTGCTTGACCATGGCGAGTTAATCGCACAAGGCAAACCAGACGAAATTCGCAACAATCAGCGGGTTATCGAAGCGTACCTCGGGAAGGTGGCAGCAGAAAATGACTGAGATGGCATCAACGAATCACTTTCTTGAAGTAAAACAAATTGAGAGTTTCTACGGTCAAATCCAAGCGCTTAATGGGGTTGACTTATATATTGATAAAGGCGAGATTGTCACATTGATTGGCAGTAATGGCGCAGGAAAATCAACAACATTAAAGTCAATAAGCGGTCAGGTTCAACCGAAAAAAGGAACTATCCACTTTGAAGGAAAAGAGATTCATAAGAATCAAGCCCATCAAACAGCATTGCTTGGGATTGCGCAGGTACCTGAAGGACGACGTATTTTCCCAAGATTGACGGTCCGCGAAAATTTACTCGTCGGCGCCTTTGCGGTGAAAGACAAAAAGGCAATTGCTGATCGAATGGAACGTGTATGTGGCTATTTTCCACGTCTGAAAGAACGAATGGATCAGCCGGGCGGGACGATGAGTGGTGGCGAACAGCAGATGTTGGCGATGGGACGTGCATTGATGATGAAACCGAAGTTATTGATGCTCGATGAGCCCTCAATGGGTCTTGCGCCGATTATTGTGCAGCAGATTTTTGATATTATTAAGGAATTAAACAAAGAGGGAATGACCATTCTTCTTGTCGAGCAAAATGCGTATCAAGCGTTGCAAATTGCCAATCGTGGATACGTGATTCAAACAGGAAATATTGTTCTTGAAGGCAAAGGATCTGAATTGATGACCAATCAACTCGTTCGAGAAGCTTATCTTGCCTGATGTGAAACGTGCCAGGAGACGCAGAGTCTCCTGTTTTTTTATTAGAAAGATTTCGTCCAACGCGCGGCAAGCGAGCAGCCGAAGCATATTATTACAGAATAGACTTGGTAAAGCCAAGTTTATCATGCGATAATGTAAACGAATACATACAGAGGAATGTTTCTGATTTGCCTGAGAAAGAGAGAAACCCGTATAATGAAACATATGAAAAATATTTTTCAAGGTACAAAAAATACATAAATAAAATTATGTATACTAATTGCGACTGGAGATGAAATGATGCCAGGAACCAATCGAATTTATCCTGCTGAGACTGCCGACATCAAACATTTTGTTTCCGGAATAAATCAGCGAAACGATCACTATTTACATGCAATTATTGAATTTGATGGTTTCCTTAATATCGCAAGCTTAAAGAAGGCATTGCGCAGCACTTTTCGTGCTCTGCCGATGCTGACTTGCCGCTTTGTCCGTTCGGCTGAGAAAGCTTGGTGGGAGGAAGCTGGATGGACTGAAGACGCTATGATTGACTTGATTCAGACGGATAATAAGGAACAGACAATTCAGCAACAATTAATCTGTAAACCGAATGAGCTGAAAGGGCCGCAAATCCACATTGGTGTTGTTCGGACTGGAGAGAATGACTCGCTCGCCATTGTGTTGAATCATATGATTTGCGACGGGGGAGGCATCCGTGATTATTTATATTTACTGGCAACATGCTACACAACAATTGAACAGCAGGGCGATCCATCGGTAATAAAAATGCCGCTTGCCGATCATCGTAGCTTTCAACAAGTTTTTGAACATTTATCTGCAGAACAATTGAAAACGATACAGGAAACAACAGTATGCCATTATCCACAGACGGAAAAGGATCATTTGCCGCTTCAAGGCGATCCGAGTCATCCTTTTGTTATTCGGCACCGTTTAGCTGCCGAACGATTTGATACCATTAAAAAACATGCCAAACAATTCAATGCGACGATCAATGATGCATTATTCGCCGCTTATATTTGTGCCATGGCTGACTATCTTCCTGTCGAAAAAATTATTCTTGATTGCCCAGTTAATGCCAGAGCTTATTTGCCTACTGATTATCAACCAGGATTCTGCAATTTGACGAGCAATATTATTTGCGCGATTCCAACGCACCATGGCGAATGTTATGAAGAAGCACTGACTAGCGTAAAAAAAGTGATGGACGAACAAAAGGGTAGTCTGTCGCCTTTAAGCGTTTACTGGGATTTAGATCAAGCGTACATGACTCTGCCGTTAAATGATGCCATTAAAGAGTTCCCCAAAATTTACAGGATACCAATTAATGGGATGACTAATATTGGAATATTAGATGCTGAAAAACTGCGCTTCGGTTCAGCGACACCCGTTAATGCCTCTATTTCTGGTTCTATAAAATACGCGCCATATTTTCAAATTGCAGTGACGACCTTTCAAAAATCGATGACGTTTAGCACGAATTTTCATGGCACAGAAAATGACTTTCAATTTCTCGATCATTTAGTAACAAAAATGATTGGCTATTTTCCTGAATAATAAGTAGACGTCCAAATTTTCCAATTCTAGGTGCATCATAACCCATTTTGATATCTGGGAAACTGCCCGCTCATTTTGAGCGAGGCAGTTTTTTTAAGACATAAGAGAGCGTATAGAGAATTTTGTACAAAAATACAGCGAGGTGCTCTGGCGCCTTGCGGGAAATGCGAGCCAAGTGAGACCCTGCAGATTCTAATCTGTCTAAGGAGAGCGCGGGCCCGCGGCAAGCGAGCAACCGTAGCACAATTGTTAAAAAGGACTTGGCTATGCCAAGTTTTTCTGAATAAGGAAGCGATGTTTAATGGTTTAATATGGTTTTTCTGACCAATAAGCAATGTGTCAGACGCTTTGCGGGAATAGCATACAGTGAGCGTTACATTGCGCGCGCAGTTGTTGCAAACAAGGAATTGGCTAAGTCTTTTTTATTATGAATTGATAGATAAATAGTTGAAGCCTGAATAATGTTTCACAAGAATAGGGTTATATTATGGCAAAAATATGATATTATTAATTGACAAACAAGAAATAACAGGAAAGGGAACGGTCGCTATGGCAATTAATTTAGAGAATCATACCCAAGAGATGGGACCGGCCCATGACCCGTGGGAAGCTTACTTGGATATGGAGACATATGGTCATCTTGAACTGACCAACGTTGAATTGACAACAACAACGCTTTGTAATATGAGATGTGAACATTGCGCAGTGGGTTATACATTGCAAAAACGAGATCCAGAAGCGTTACCGATCGATTTGATAATGAAACGCCTTGATGAAGCGCCTCATTTACGGGCATTTAGTATCACAGGCGGTGAACCCATGCTCTCTTTAAAATCTGTCAAGGAAGAGGTTGTGCCACTCTTAAAGTATGCGCATGAGCGCGGGCTGCGGACGCAAATTAACTCAAACTTAACGCTTGACTTAGCTCGCTATGAAAGAATTATTCCCTATTTGGACGTGCTACACATCTCCTTCAATTATGGAAGTTTCCAAGATTATTCGGACATTGGTTTTGCGGTGATGGATAAGAAACCGAAGCGGGAGCAGCAGGAACTCTTCTTCAATCGGATAATTGAAAATGCGAAAGCGTTATCCGCACGTGGTGTTCTCGTCTCTGCGGAAACTATGATTAACAAACGGACGCTGCCGCATCTTGAAAGCATTCATGAACAAGTTGTCGCAATGGGATGCAAGCGCCATGAGATTCATCCGATGTATCCGAGCGACTTTGCAAGTGGTCTACAAGTCGCCTCGCTTGAAGAAATACGTAATGGAATCCATCGACTTTTGGATTGCCGCGACGAATCTGTTTGGATGTTGTTTGGTACACTTCCATTTTATCCATGCAATAAACAACAAGAAGATCTTGATTTGCTTGAACGTCTATATTCCTCGAAGAATGTTAGTGTCCGTAATGACCCAGATGGCCGATCACGATTAAATATCAATATTTTTAATGGAGATATTATTGTCACTGATTTTGGTGATACACCGGCGCTCGGCAATATTCAAACAACCGCTCTTGAGGAAGCTTACAAGAAATGGATGGCTTCACCGCTCGCACGATCATTGAATTGTCATTGCCCAGCTGTTAAATGTTTAGGACCCAATGTGCTGGTCAAAAACACATATTATAAAGATGTGGATTTTATGAAGCGGAAAGCTTTGATTACACGGTAATGTAGCAAGGATACTCAATTTTGTTCGAGAATGTCTCATTAGTCGATTTCTTCGACTAAGAGGCATTTTTTCTATTCACTCGATTTGCTTGTCTGTTCTTCGAACCGAGACGCTCACTTTCGTCAAGGTTCTTCACCTGGTGCATTTAAATAATTCAACAAGCAGCATTTTGGAAAATTGCGATTGCCTTAATTTTTCTGTTATTTAATTCCACCGTACTCTCCAGCTTTCTTAAGCAGTTAATAAAAAATGGAATTTCAATGTTTTATCGAAGGGATCGAGCGGTACTTACTTTCAAATGGAAAAATTTCTTATAGCGGAGATGCAAAAATAAAGCCTTAAAGGTCAAATCGATTCCTTGAGCAATCCAAATGCCGGCAATGCCCAGGTGCAATTGAAGACCGAGCAAATAGATGAATATGACGCGAATACCCCACATGCCGAGCGCTGTGCTGTACATCGGGCTTTTCGTGTCTCCGGATCCTTGTAATGCACCAGCAAGCACGAGACCAACCGCAAGCGGCGGCATAAAGAAAGCATCAATTCGCATAGCCAGTGTAATCATCTGTTGCGCTGGAACATTGTCTGTAAACCAGTTTGCAACAACAGGTGTCCCAAAATAGAGCAAAACTCCTGATAGGCTCATAATCACAATGCCGACGATTACTGCCTGATAACCGATATTTTTGGCTGACTGCGGCTGCCCGGCGCCAAGCGACCGACCAACGAGAATCGTCGCTGCTACACTTAGACCGAGACCAGGGAGGTATGCGAACGTTTCTATATTTTCAGCAATCAAATTGGCGGCGTAAATTTCCGTGCCCATTCGTAGGATCATACCGAGATAGACAACCTGTCCAAGTCGCATAATCAGCCGTTCCGCTGCAGCGGGCAGCGAGAGGCGAATAATGTCAAGACGGATCACCCGATCGCTTTTTTTTGATGCTTGAAACCATGAAAAGCGGATGGCTGACCGATGAATGAAATGCCAGAGTAGGAGGACGCCGATTAATCGAGCCAGAACTGTTGCATAAGCTGCGCCAGGTACCCCGAATCCTTGGAAACCGTCCCATCCGAAAATTAACAGATAATCAAATAATAAATGAATTAGATTGACGATCACACTAATGAGCATCGGTGTTCGCGTATCGCCGCTCGCTCGCAGCACATTACCGAAGTGAATCATCAAGGCAATAATGACCGATGGAATAGCAACAATTTGAAGATAGATCATGCTTTCGTCGCGAATCGAAGCCTGTGTTCCCATCAGAACAAGGAGCCCGCTCGCTGCGAATACAGTAACCAAGCCAGTAAATATACCACTGTAAAGAGCGACAATGGTTGATTGTCTAGCTGCGTCACGAGCGACAGATAAATTTCCTGAACCGATACTTTTGGCAATCAGTGAAGAAGTGCCAATACCGACAGCCATGAACACGGCTATGTACACAGCAAGCAGCGCATTCGCTGCGCCAACTGCTGTCACCGCTTTCAGACCAATACGGGCAACAAACAGCGTATCAGCAAAGCCGACGAGCGTTTGTAATAAATTTTCAATCATTGCTGGTACGGCCAATGCAAGGATTGGCCGATAGTTCTTTAAAAGCAAAGGAGACCCAACCTTCTTGTCGTGCGATAAGGATTCAAGTATAGCACAAAGAAAATTGTGAATCAGCTTTAAGAAGAATGTGTTTCAGACAAGCGTCAGGTGCGTGGGTTCTGGAACTTCACTGCAGATCGCCTCACCGATCGAAAATGATGCGGTTGCCGCTGGAGATGGGGCGTTCAGGATATGCAGGGCATTTTCATGATGAATCATGATAAAATCATCAGCCAGTTTGCCGTCATCCGTCAATGCCTGTGCGCGTACGCCGGCGTGCGATGGGATGACATCCTCTTCGCGGATCTCCGGGAGCAATGCTTTCATGCGCGCAACAAATCGCTTTTTACTCAGCGAACGGATAATTTCCCCAAGACCAAAACGCAGATTCTGGCTTCCCATCTTCCAAAACGCTGGGTAGGTTAGTGTATCAATGAATTCTTTAAAATCAAAATCACTTTTGCGATAGCTCTCACGTTTCAGTCCAGGTACTGCATTGGGACCCGCAAGTACGCGACCGTCGATCATCCGAGTAAAGTGAACCCCGAGAAATGGAAACTTCGGATTTGGTACAGGATAAATTAAATGCTTCACGAGCTGACGCTGCTCAGGCTTCAACTCATAATATTCACCGCGGAAGGGTACGATTTTCATCCCAGGGTTCACACCGGCCATCCGGGCAATCTGATCACAATGGAGTCCGCCGCAATTGATTAGAAAATGTGCTGTATAGCTACCCTTATCGGAAACAACAGTCACACCATCGGGCTGATGGCTGATTTTTTTAATCTCAGTATTGAAAAAAATCTCGTTTTCGTGTGCGCGGAGATCGTCGGCAAGCGCACGTGCAACTTGCTTATAATCCACAATTCCCGTGGCAGGAACAAGAATGCCGCGAATGCCGGCTACATGTGGTTCATATTCCTTAAGCCCATCTGCGCTCAGTCGTGTTAGTGTCAAGCCGTTTTCAAGGCCGCGCTGATAGAGAGCCTCGAGATTCTGCAGCTCATTTTCTTGGGTTGCGACAATAACTTTTCCACATGTTTCGTACGGAACTTGATGTGTTTCGCAGAAATGACGTAGCCTCGCGCCGCCTTCCTTGGCGAAACGGGCTTTTAGGCTGCCCGGCTGATAATAAATACCGGAATGGATGACCCCGCTATTATGTCCGGTCTGGTGAAATGCCGGTTCATTTTCTTTTTCTGTTATCAGAATTTTTGCCTGAGGATACTTATTTTGAATCGCATAAGCAGTAGCCAATCCAACGATTCCCGCGCCGATAATTAAATAATCATACATGCAGACCCTCTCGCTTTCTAGAAAAATTTTTAATGATTGTAAGCGATATCATTATCTAAAACTAAATTATAAAATTATCCAATAAAAATATCAATTCAGAAAAATCAAGTGTATTTATTTGCCATAACCATCTTTCGAGTTTAGTATAGTTCATGAAATGTTCACATTTTAGACGAAACAAATGGAAGCGTTACCACAAAAATCAGAAAAGAGGCAATGCTGAAATGGCAAAAAATGAAAATGCCGGTTTGTCGTTAAACAGCCATTTGAAACCTGTGCACACGATGCAATTCCGCTGGTGGTTTGCCGTTGCTTTGTGGCTTTTATTGCTCATTTCGTATATCGATCGAACAAATATTTCCATTGCGGCACCTTTTATGGTAAGTCATGGAATCGTGACAGCAGCAGCTTTAGCACTGGGAAACAGTTTGTTTTTGATCATGTATGGGGTATCGAATATCTTCGGTGGGTATTTGAGTGATAAGTATGGTGCACAGAAAATCGCTCTTGTTGCGCTGATTTGGTGGTCGCTGATGACATTGTTTACTGGTTTTATTTGGAGCTCCTTGTCGCTTATCTTCTCACGCATTCTGCTGGGCCTCGGAGAAGGCATGCATTGGCCACTCAATTCGAAGTGGGTAAAAACATGGTTTCCAGCTCATGAACGTGCGCGGGCGAATATGTTTTGGAATTTTGGTTTATCGATGGGACCAATTATTACCGGACCACTTGTGACTTGGATGATTCTTTCATCAGGATCCTGGCGTACGCCATTCGTCGTCTTTTCACTTGTTGGACTTATTATTATGGTCCCGCTTGTTATAGTCGTTGCTAAAAACCGACCGGAAGAGAGTCGTTTTGTCTCAAGACAGGAACTCGCCTATATACAGAGCGATAAAGCTCAAGATGTTGCAGAATCAGTCAAAATCAGCAATGTGCTAAAAAAATCCGATTTCTGGCTCCTCCTACTTAACTGGTCCGGTATGGCTACGATTTTTTACGGCATTCTTTTCTGGCTACCGACATATTTAATTGAAGTTCGCCATATTTCTGTAAAAATGACAGGTGTCTGGTACATGATGCCCTATATATTAATGACTCTATGTATTATTGCAACTTCATTTCTCAGTGATAAATTGATGAAACGGGCAATTTTTGCCGCAGTCGGTACGCTTGTCGCCGGGCTAGGCTTGTTCATAGGCACGCATGTTTCCAATATCGTGTTGGCGATGACCCTGATATCAATCTCAAGCGCAATGAATGGCGTCATATTGCCGACGATTTGGAGCAGCTTGCAACGAATGTTCCCGAGTAAGAAAGTAGGTGCCGGTGCTGGACTATTGAATGGTTTGGAAAATATCATTTCTGCGATTGGTACATTTATCCTCGGCGTTTCATTCAACTTTGGTTTCACGTATTTGATTGCTTTTTCCGTCGTTGGCGGATTGTGCGGCTTCGTTCTTGCAAAAAAAGGCTATTAATTTTCTCATGACGTGAAAAAAGCAGGGCAGCGGTAGATCATACCGTTGCTCTGCTTTCTTACACCGGATCGTTCGTCAGCTGATTTTTCGAGAGAATACGTAATTTACTGTCCAGTTCGTACACAATCGGGACACCAGTTGGAACATCTACGTGAACGATTGCATCATCTGAGAGTTTTTCTAGATATTTGACAAGAGCGCGCAGCGTATTGCGGTGACTGACAATCAGAACATTTTCGTCATGCAATAAATGTGGCGCAATGACATCACTCCAATAGGGAATGACTCGATAGAGGGTGCTTTCCAAACTTTCTCCAGCAGGCAACAAGCGTGGATCAACATTCCGGTAACGTGGATCATTTCCCGGATGGCGCGGATCATCAATATCTAGCAGCGGTGGATAAGCATCGTAACTTTTCCGCCAGCGATTCACAAGAGCTCGTCCACGGCGTATGGCTGTTTCTTCCTTATTTAATCGCTGCAGGGCACCATAGCTGCGTTCATTCAACCGCCATGATTTATAGACGGGAAGCCATTCCTCACCAAGTACATCGAGAATGGCTTCGAGCGATTTTATTGAGCGACGTAGCACGGAACAAAAAGCAACATCAAAGGTCAGTCCCATTTGCTTGAGACGTTCGCCAGCCGCTGTAGCTTCCTCAAGTCCTTTGTCAGTTAAAGGAACATCCTCCCAACCAGAGAAGAGATTCTTTTCATTAAATTCGCTTTCGCCGTGACGGACAATGGCTAGCTTCATAGCGGCTTGATTCCTCCGTTTACTCCTTGCAGTTGTACAAGCAAAGAAATTTCTTATGCTTCTCAGTATACTTCATTGAAAATTATTTTCCAACGTGGTTATTGATGACAAAACGATTAATCTTTTCAACTTTTCGTTTAACGCATCGTCAAAAAAAGTTGTTTACTCAAAAGATAAGTAAACTTAAGGCTTCGTGTGCGAAAAATGCAGTGAAAGTCCAAGACGCCTGCTGCAGGCAAGCGACCGGAACATATTTGTTACAAAAAAAGAACTTGGCGTAGCCAAGTTTATCTTACACGTGATATTGTTCCTATCCGTGAGCATATGATGCGAGATTTTTGCATAACGCAGGCAATTAGGATTCTGCGCGCAGGATCCGGGTGATTTCATCTTTTTTCGTCCGCTCAAATGCGAAGGCTTGCTCTAATTCATCAAGCGACGACTCACCTTTTCTGCCGAATTTATTCTGTACCACCGAATAGAGTTCATAAGGAAAGAGCATATCGATATAAAGAACACGCTTTTCCTCAGAGGTCAGTGGATGAAAATTCTCATAGGAAGCGATCATGTGATGAAAATAATCAGCATCCCATGTGCCGCGATCATTCATCAGTGGGATAACAATTTTGCGTATATCACGAATCGGCAGATCAAACGAAGTGGTGTCTAGATCAATCAGCCAAATATCGGTATTGCCACTGCGGTCTGAGAGGAGTGTATTTCCAGTTCCATAATCCTGGTGACATAAATTAGGCGATTCTTTCACCTTTTCGACCCAATTGAAGTAGCAGGAGTGATTCAATTCGTCAATCAACGCTTCACCATAACGAATAAATGCATCGATCTCCTGTAAATAGACTGTAGAAAACGGATCATCGGGAAACTGTGCTGCAATTAATTTCCAAGTGTCCATCTGCTGGCAACGCTTAATATAGTGACTAGGCCATTTACCGAGTTTGCTGAAAACAGGTGTTCCCTCAGGCGGCAGATAACCGATCGATTCTGTATGATAGTCCGCGAGTCCTTTCATCATCCACGTTAAATCTTCCTCAATCTGATCATTGAATACCCGGCCGATAATCCAGTCATAGACGACGTAAAGGAACGGTCCTTGTTTGGTATAGAGGCTGCCGCTTTTATTTGCAATAATTCTCGGAACACGACAACCTTTTTTAGCAAGATAATCCTGAGCATAAATTGAAAATAATGCTTTCTTTTCCGGGCGGTGAATTCGTTTGAGGCAAAGCGGACCCTTGTCGGTAGCCAATTTCCAGACAAGGGCCATCTGTCCGCCTTGAATCAGTTCAATAGCATTGACGTTAATTTCCCAATGAGTGAGCAAAGTTCCGGCAAGTTGGTTGAGTTTTTCCACCATTTCTGGAGGCAATTGTTCCTCTTCATCTTGTTTATCATCAATCGGATCCTCAAGCTCTTGATCCAAATTCAATCGGTTCCTCGTCGTTCCTGCGGTTAATGAATCAGTCCCAACCTGTTCGTAACTTTGCAATTGAATCCCTTGGTAGAGAAGGATCGGTTTCGCTTTTTTTTCTTCCAATGTTCCATGCCCCCCAAATAGAAAAGGTTTCTCAATAGTTTATGGAAGGCAACGGCTTACCGCGCCTGTTTAACAAAGAATTGGGTCAGTTGTCTATGGGTGGATGCCTTTTTTTATAAATGCCTGTGCGCCAAGGCACGCAAGCAGCGGTCTATCAGTACAATAGCTTAAGAGATAGTTAGTTTAGGGGGAGAGCTATGAAACTTGCCTTGATTGCAACGGAAAAATTGCCCGTACCGGCAATCCGAGGCGGAGCCATTCAAATCTATCTGCAATCAATCGCTTCGCTTCTTGCTGCTAGTGGTCATGAAGTGACTGTATACTCGATTAGCGATCCGGCACTCGAAGATCAGGAAATCCGCAACGGTGTGCGTTATGAGCACTTACCCGTTAATGGTTATCAGAGGCATTTGAGTGAGGCGCTTAAAAACGAGTCCTATGAGATTATCCATGTGTGCAACAGGCCGAGCTGGATTATTTCGCTAACGGATGCTGCGCCCAAGAGCAGATTTGTACTCAGTGTTCATAATGAAATGTTTTCGGAAAGCAAGCTGACTCAAGAAGAAGGAGATGCTTGTATCGCCCGACTTTCAAAAATTGTTACAGTCAGTGATTACATTGGACGGACGATTAAGGACCGATTTCCGCAAGCTGAAGCGATTACCGAAACCGTTTATTCGGGTGTTGATCTCTCAGCGTATCATCCAGTGTGGACTGAAGAGGGCCAAGCGATTCGTGAACAGCTTCGCAAAAGCTTGCAGGCAGCCGACAAAAAAATTATTTTGTTTGTCGGCCGTCTTAGCAAAGTTAAAGGACCACATATACTGCTTCAGGCAGTTCCGGCGATTGTGGCTGCGCATCCAGAAGCTTTTCTACTCTTTGTGGGATCCAAATGGTTTGGTGATAATTCCGTCAATAATTATGTCCGCCATTTGTACACGTTAGGTTCTTTACAGAAAGAAAATGTTGGCTTTATCAAATTTATTCGTCCGGATGAGATACCTGCTCTTTATACGGTTTCCGATCTGTTTGTTTGTAGTTCACAATGGCAGGAACCGCTAGCCCGTGTTCACTATGAGGCTATGGCTGCAGGATTGCCAATAATCACCACAAATCGTGGAGGAAATGGGGAAGTTATCGTTCCTGATGAAAATGGCATTATTTTGGACAATTTCGATGATCCTGCCGCCTATGCACAGGCCATAAACCGTCTTTTCAGCGATGAGGCGATGCGGCAACGAATGGGACGCGCGAGCAGAAAAATGGCGGAAGAAAAGTATGGTTGGTCAAGAGTCGCCGGACAATTACTTTCTGTTTATGAACAGGCGAGGGACAAAGATATGAGGGGGGAAATCGATGGCGAAACAAAATCCATTTGAAAAATTGAACGCTGTTTTAGCGCATTATTCAATCGAGCCAATTCATGTTCGTCTGCTCGATTCAAGCAGCGATAAAAACGAATGGCTGATTGAAACCAATCATGGGAAAAAAATTCTTACACAACAGTACATCCGCCCCGAACGAATGATGTTCATCGCTGGTGCGCACTGGCATCTGCAAAAAAATGGTTTTCCGATTGCCCGACTGATTCCGGCAAAAGGAGGCGGACTCATTCTTTCAGCAAAGGATCACGTCTACACGCTTTGTGAAGCGGTCGAGGGACGAACAATTCAGTATTATGACAAAAGTGATTTGTTGCAAGCCATGGAACATATCGCTCATTTTCAGGCGGCAGCGATAGGGTATGTTCCTGCAGCTGGGAGCAAGAGTCGGAAAAGAGTTGGCAAATGGGAGAAAATGTATCGATGGAAACTCCAGGAACTCGAAAACAATAAACGTTTGGCGGCGTGCTGTCCCGATGACCCATTTTCTGAACTGTTTCTCGAACATGCGGATATCCTGATTGCTCGTGGCAAGCAGGCGCTAAGCGAACTGACGCAGCCTGTGACGCATGAATGGGTTACGAAAACGGTGGAAGAAGGGGCATTCTGTCATCAGGATGTCACGCTAGCCCACGTGAAGCTTATAGAAGGAAAGCCGATGATGCAGGATTTACATTCGATCACGCGAGACTTGCCCTGCCGTGATTTACGCGTGATTCTAAATAAAGTGATGAAAAAACGCAACGTTTGGGATGAGACACTTGCTTGCGAATTGCTTCACGCATATGATGCCATACATCCACTGAAAAAAGAATACTATCAGGTGCTTTGGACAGATTTGAAATTCCCGCATCTTTTTGCGGCAACGATTCACAAGTATTACCTCAGCCAGAAAAAATCATGGAGTCATGAAAAATTCATGATGAATCTGAAAAATGTCTTGGCTGTTGAACAATCAAAAGATACCTTTCTCAATCATTTTGACGAATCGATTCTCAAAATAAAAGGAGACGGAGGCCATGAATAATTCTGAAAGTGAGCCGCAAATTCCACAAATCGAATTGACTGACTTTCAATTTTCACCACCAGGTTCGATGGGTTGGAGTCAGGCTGATTATGAAGAAATCCTCCGCCATCCGGAAAAAGATATTCAGACAACACCAACTGATCTGCCAGGCGTTCCAACGACGGACTTACACGAATTACTTCCAGTTGTTGGATTTACGCCGGAACAAGTGATTGATGCTAAACAGATTAACAAGCCAGAACAGCAGAATGCAACAGGGGAGATGAGGCAGTCGCAACCGGATGCGTATAAGGCTGTTCCGACGGCTACTAAGACGAAACATGGGGAACAAGAGAAGGCACAACCACCAAATGATGGGTACATCCTTTCAACACAACCACCAGCAAAACCATGGTTAGCCTCATTTATTTAAGCAGCAAACGAGCAGCCGGAGCGCATTTCATGCTACCCACTGCACCACGCTTGTGTAAGCCTTAACCAAACGATATAAGTGACGATTACGTTCGTAGTGCATTGGTATAGACTTTGTTCATTCTCATAGCCACATCACTGAATTTGTGATTGGTGAGAACAAAGACACGGCCATTGTCTGCGAACGTTTTTGCTGTTTCCGGATTGGCTAGCAGAAAATCGATTGCTTCAAAAAAGGCTTCCGGGTGTTGATAATCATCGATTAGCCAACCGTTTTCCATATGGCGGACGACTTCGCTATTGCCGCCACGGTTCGTTGTGATTAGCGGCACACCTGCCGCCATCGTTTCGTAATGAACACGTGCAAGTGGTTCTTGCCATTGAGAACTGCAGACAAACAAATCGGAAGCCAGAAAGAGATCAGGAATTTCGTCGGCGGGTACATAATTGAGAAATCTCACGTTGCCACGAATTGGATCGGCAAGACGGTGCAAAGCCGCAATATAATGACTTCTACTATTATCACTGAACCATTTACCACCGGCGATAAGGAGGATGGCCTCAGGATGATAGAGCAAGACGCGTTTCATTGCCTGTATTAAAATATGCGGTCCTTTTTTGAAGCTTAAACGTCCAGCAAATAGAATAACAGGTTGTTGATCGAGACCGAGTCGCTCTCGCCAGTTCAGACGAACGGCAACTCCTTCTGTTGAGTCTGCTGTTCGATAACGTTTTTCATCGATTCCTGAATAAACAGTCGTAATTTTCGCCGCTGCCTGCGGAAAACGATCAAGTACTGTGTTGCGAATGTAGTTGCTGACAGTCATAATAGCTGCCAATTGATCGATAATGATCCGGCCATCCGCATCGCTGACCTTGCGCGGATGGAACATCTCATTGTGAAGACTTAGTACAAATCGACTTTCTGGTGCTGCTGATCGGTAGATCAGGACATGAAGCGGACGGTTAAACACGTGGATCAGGTCAAAATGATGAACCCGAAGCGCGTTGGCTACATGTTCCGCATAGTTGTTTCGCGGGAGGCGAAAGTAGTGAATGCCGGCATGTGTTTCCGCATCTGGCAATTTCTCATCACGAACTGAGAAAATCGTCAAGTCATAAATTTGAGACAAATAAGGTGCCACCCCGTCAATCATTAGTTGGATAGCCCCACCGCGAATCGCCGGGGAAGGCAGCTTTTCTGTACAGATAAATGCCAGTTTCATAATTCTTGCTCCTTATAAAATTGGATAAGATCGTCAATCTCTTTTGCCAAACCAGATTCAAGTGTTGTGAACGGCGCGTAATTAAGTCATTTTTCTGCTTTACTCAGATTGGCCCATATACGACGTGGTTCCCCCTTTGCTTTTCCAGAATATGTTCGTATCAGTCGTTGCTTCATCAGCAGATTCGAGCGTGCACGCTGCCTATTGTTCTGCTTACATCTTATTCCGAGTGTTTGAACGAGAAACTTGTCTCTGGTCAATCCGTCAGTTGTTGGTAAATGCATCGTACACTAAAATATTCTTGAAGCTTCATCAACACCCCCTTCATACGCGAAGATCATGCGAAGAAATGACTAAACGCGATCAGGACGCAGGACGTTTTCAAAGCGCAACATGCGTAATATAATGGAAGAGTTAATTTATTCGTGATGTAAAAGGAGGAGTTTAATTGAAACTCACCGCAACAGAAATAGAAATTGCAGAAATCCTTGAAAAAGATGCCCGGTTGACTAATGAAGATGTGGCTAAGATGATGGATTTAAGCACGGAACAAACAGCTGAAATTATTAAAAAGTTAGAAAATGAAAAAATCATTGTCCGCTATGTAACACTTGTCGATTGGACAAAAATCGAGGGACATCAAGGCGTAACTGCGATGATTGATGTTAAAGTCACACCAAAGCGCGATGTCGGTTTTAACGATGTAGCTGAGCGAATCTATCGTTATAATGAAGTAAATTCCGTCTATCTTATGAGCGGAACTTATGATCTGTCTGTTGTCATCGAAGGAAAAACAGTCAATGAGGTCGCTCATTTTGTTTCACAAAAACTCTCGACAATCGATGGCGTCATTTCGACGACGACTCATTTTGTGTTGAAAAAATTCAAGCATGACGGAACACTTTATGATTCAGACGATAACAAAGATAAGCGAATCGTGGTGTCTCCGTGATGGCGCTTAAAACCAGCTATCTGGCAAATCATGTTCGCACGTTGAAGCCGTCCGGCATTCGCAGGTTTTTCGACGCGACCGCTGGCATGACCGGTGTCATATCACTCGGTGTTGGCGAACCGGATTTCGTCACGCCATGGAATGTACGCGAAGCCGCCATTCAGTCACTTGAAGACGGTTATACTTCCTATACGGCAAATGCTGGGATTCCGGCACTGCGTGAAGAAATTGCCAATTATATGAATGATTATTTCTGCGTTTCTTATAAACCGGAATCGGAAATTATTGTGACCGTTGGTGCAAGTGAAGCTATTGACATTGCCTTACGTGCCATTCTCAACCCTGGCGAGGAAGTGCTCGTCGTTGAACCTTGCTTTGTTTCTTATGCGCCGCTTGTCACCATGGCCGGTGGTGTCCCTGTGACAGTTCAGGCTTCTGCAGAGAATCAATTTAAAATTCATCCGGAGCAGCTTGAACGAGCGGTCACCGATCGGACAAAAGCAATTATGATCTGCTCGCCAAACAACCCAACAGGGGCGATGCTTAGCCGCGAGGAAATGCTGCGAATCGCAGCGTTTGCCAAAGCGCATGATTTATTGATCCTCTCAGACGAGATCTACGCGGAATTGGTTTATGACGATATTTATACAAGTTTTGCTGCCTTGGAAGGCATGCGTGAACGAACCATTCTTGTCAGCGGATTTTCAAAGGATTTGGCGATGACCGGCTGGCGTCTCGGTTTTGTCTGCGCGCCTGAAGAAATTACGCAAGGTATGTTGAAAATTCATCAGTACGCGATTATGTGCGCCTCCACGATGGCACAGCATGCCGGACTCGAAGGGCTGAAGAACGGTAGGAAGGATGTCAATGAAATGAGGAAAAGCTATAGGCAGCGTCGCAATTACATTGTTGAGTCGCTTAATGAAATGGGCCTAAGCTGCCACCGCCCGGAAGGGGCATTTTATACTTTTCCGTCGATCCGTTCAACAGGTCTCAGTTCGGAAGACTTTGCCCATCGATTACTTGAAAATGAAAAAGTAGTTGTTGTACCAGGAAATGCATTTGGAGAAAGCGGGGAAGGCTATGTCCGTTGCTCCTATGCTACATCGATGGCGCAGCTGCAGGAAGCAATGACCCGTATGCGCCGTTTTATTGCCCAGTTATGACTCGCTTTATTTGGGGTGTTCCGAACAACTCTGAACAATTTACCGATAAAGAGCGATGATCCAGATAACCTGAATCGATAAGAAAAAGAACTTAAAAAAGGCTGTACACGATCACTTTTTGTCGATGTACAGCCTTTTTTTACGAGATATGATAAAAGTATAAAACTTCTTGCCCAAAAATGCAGCACAGGTGCGCTGATGCCTTGCGGGAGAAGCGATCCGGCCGGTGCGCATTTGATGCAAAAATAAGGAATAAGCGGTTTTTTGCCTAGAATTACAGAGTGTTTGAGGAGACGCGCGCCGCCCGTGGCAAGCGAGCAGCGGGGCACAATTTTTGCAAAGAAAGACTTAGCTACGCCAAGTTTATCTGATTACAGATTACAAGTTTTCTGTCCGCCCGATGTAATCAAGGAAGAACTGGTTGCCGTCAAAACGTATTTTGGTCACGCTCGCATTTGGCACGCGATCAATTTTCAGTCCTTCAGGGAAGAAAGCATGCAGAATGCAGCAGATCATCAACGAATGGCTGACAAGCAGAATATGCGCCGCTGGATCATTTTTTAACATGCGTACCAGATCATCAATTCGCGCATGGATCTGATCCGCATCTTCTGCGTAACTGATCGTATCTAGTTTTTTAATTCCAGCCAGCGCCTGAAGCTTCAAATCGATTGGCGATTTACGGCTCATTCCAGAAATGCCGACTGCTTCACCTGCTGCTGCCCACATTTGATGATTGTCCATTGCCTCGCAACTTCCAAACGAAATTTCACGTAAATCTTCTGTTTCGTTTAGAGGAACAGCAGCATTGTCTGAATGGTTTAAAATCAAATGTGCGGTTTGCCTTGCACGACCGGAATCGCTCGTGTATGCCGAATCAAAATGAATGGCTTTTGCTTTAAGTGCTTGACCAATCGTCTCTGCTTGATCAATCCCATTATCGGTCAGCGGAGAATCCGCCCACCCTTGAGAACGGTTGAGCAAATTCAGTAAAGTCTCGCCATGTCGGATAAAATACAATGTCTTCATTGGTTGTGCGGGAGAATCCGCACGATCATCTCCTTTATTTGAAAATTATTAGAGCTGATAGATCTGAACTTATCGTACCATTCATCCAATGCTGACGTAAACCGGATCTGCATCGTAAATTTGACAAAATGACATGAATGAGCTATAAAAATATTGTTAGCACTCTAATATATTGAGTGCTAAATGGATGAAAAAAAGGATTAACAGAGCAACTGTTCGACAAAGGGGAGAGTTGACGTGCCGACAAGGGAATTTAAAGCAGAATCCAAGAAACTGCTAGACATGATGATCCATTCGATTTATTCGCAGAAAGAGATATTTCTTCGCGAAATTATCTCAAACTCCAGCGATGCTATTGATAAAATTTACTATAAGGCATTAGCTGATGAATCACTGGTTTTCAACAAAGATGATTATTTTATTCGAATTGTTCCGAATAAAGAAGAACGGACATTGACGGTTTCCGATACCGGTATCGGAATGACGGAAGAAGAACTGGAGAAAAACCTCGGTACCATCGCGCAAAGTGGTTCTTTAAATTTTAAATCGGAAAATGAAGCCAAAGACGGCCATGATATCATTGGCCAGTTCGGTGTTGGTTTCTATTCGGCATTCATGGTTGCTGATCAGGTGACCGTTATAACCAAAGCACTTGGAAGCGATCAGGCTTTCAAATGGGAATCTCAAGGCGCCGAAGGCTATTCAATTGAACCTTGCACCAGAGAGTCGGTCGGCACGGATGTGATTTTAAAGCTCAAGGAAAATAATGAGGACGAGAAATTCGACGATTATCTAGACGACTATCGACTCAAATCAATCGTCAAGAAATATTCCGACTTTATCCGCTATCCGATCAAGATGGAAGTCACAGAAAGTCGTCCGAAGAAAGACAACGACAAAGAATTTGAAGAATACAAAGAAGAGCAGACGATTAATAGTATGGTTCCGCTCTGGCGCAAGAATAAGAATGAGCTGAAAGAAGAAGACTACGAGAATTTCTATAAGGAAAAACATTACGGATTTGACAAACCGCTGCGGCATATTAATATTCAGGCAGACGGTATGGTACGCTATCACGCCATTCTTTATATTCCTGAGAGCATTCCATTTGATTATTATTCCAAAGAATATGAGAAAGGTTTGGAACTCTATTCGAACGGCGTATTGATAATGGAAAAGTGTGCTGAATTGCTTCCGGACTATTTCAGTTTTGTCAAAGGAATGGCGGATTCCGAAGATCTATCACTGAATATCTCCCGTGAAATTTTGCAACAGGACAAGCAATTAAAGCTAATCGCCAAAAACATCAATCACAAAATTCAGAAGGAACTCGAGAAGCTTCTCAAAGAAGACCGCGAGACCTACGAGAAATTTTATAAAGCTTTTGGTCGTCAACTGAAATATGGTGTGTACGCGGATTACGGTATGCATAAAGAAGATTTACAGAATCTTCTTTTGTTCTACTCTTCGAAAGAGAAGAAACTTGTGACACTTGATGAATATGTGTCACGGATGCCGGAAGACCAGAAATACATTTATTATGCAGTCGGTGAAACGAATGAGAAGATCGAAAAACTGCCGCAAACAGAACTCGTTACTGACAAGGGCTATGAGATTCTCTTCTTTACGGAAGATATCGATGAATTTGCGATTAAGATGCTGACGAACTATAAGGAAAAAGAATTCAAATCAGTTTCCAGCAGTGATCTTGACATTGAGAGTGACGAAGAAAAGAAAGAGGCTAAAGCGGAAGAAGAGGCAAGTAAGCCTTTATTCGAAAAAATGAAAGGCATTCTTTCGGACAAAGTCAAGGAAGTACGGGCTTCCAAACGCCTTAAATCCCATCCAGTCTGCTTCGCCACAGAGGGTGAAGTATCGATTGAAATGGAAAAAGTACTCAATCAGATGCCGAACAACGAAAATGTCAAGGCAGATAAAATTCTTGAGATCAACACACATCACAATGTTTTCAAAGCATTGAAAGCGGCCTTTGATCTGAATGATGAGCAAAAAGTATCGCTTTACACCAATCTGCTTTATAACCAGGCGCTTCTTGTTGAGGGCTTGCCGGTTCAGGATCCGGTTGCCTTTGCCAATGACATCTGTAAACTGATGGGTTGACAAATAATAAAAAAGCATGGGTCCTCTCTTAGGATTCATGCTTTTTTCTATGATACGATAAACAGGTTCGTTAAATACTCTGGATTAACTCCGGACCGTTGTTTTTAGTGGAATTGACCGCTTGGGAGACAGGATAGGCAAGCATCAATTCCTCCTCAAAAGGATGGAGGAGTTGATTCAATCCGCGGATATCCTGATTCTTCGGATCGAGCCAATCTGCCTCATCTTCTTTATGAAGGATGACCGGCATCCGTTGATGGATCGGTGCCATCAATGGGTTGGCTTCAGTGGTAATAATCGTACAACTGAAAACTTTTCTGCCATCCGGGTTCTGCCACGATTCCCAGAGCCCAGCCATGGCAAATAATTCGCCAGTACGCAATTGAAAGCGTATTGGCTGTTTTGTTTTTCGGAAAGACGTATCACGCTTCCATTCGTAGAAGCTGTCAGCGAGGATTAAGCAACGCTTTTTTTGATAGGCAGAACGAAAGCTTGCGCGTGTCGACAAGCTTTCAGCACGGGCATTAATCAGTTTATAACCGATCTTTTCATCGTCAGCCCAAGGAGGAATCAGACCCCAACGAAGCAGGCCGAGCCGATTTTCTCGGCCATCATTAACGACAGCCATCACGTTGCTGCCGGGCGCGATATTATAATTGGGCATATAATTCGACGCTTCTATATGTTTCGCCGTATGAAAACGCTGGATAATTAAGACGAATGGCGCGATTAAAGTGTAGCGTCCGCACATGGAATCACCGTCCCCAAGTATCTTTTCTTTCAGCATACGCTTTTCTCTCAGGCAGGTAAATCACAGGCATCTGGTTTACAAAATTTGTCCTTCACTAGTTTGCCCCTGAAACTCGGGCACGTCATAAGTAAAGTAGCTGTTTAGATAGCTATTTTTGTCATCTTCAAATAATTGATCGGTAATCGCTCGAACGACTCGCGGTAGACTATATTTCATCGCTGAGAGCGCCGAGGCGGAAAGCCCGCAACTAACCATCGCGGCGTAGGTAAACGAAAAGATGCCGCGCAGCATTTTATTTGTCGCTTCTTCCTTACCTTGAAATGCAAAGCCTTCGCTGAGGTAGGGATGTGCATCAAGCATCGGACTTTTGATTGCCTCAGGTGCGCTGTAGCGATCCCCCCAGCGAACGATATGATCGGCAATCAAACGCAGTTCAGGGCGAAGTGCGGGATCGGTACGTAAACCGGTACTAATTATTAGATAATCGAAAGTGAATCTGCCGTGCGGGGTTTGAATCGCCGCTCTTCCATCTTTTTCACAGACATTTAGCCAGGGTGCGCCAAGATGAAGATAAAATCCAGGGTAAGCAGCCGCACGATTAAACATATCTGTAGTCGGCGGTTGATTCAAAGAGAAAAATCGAGCCATGACGGCGTATTTCTCAGCATCATTTAATGTATGAAAATGATTGATTAAGCCGGAAGGCTCCATTTGGCGGATCGGATTAATCCGCCCGAGCGCTTTACGACGTACAAAGACATGGACTTCATTAACATTCTGGGCGAGTGCAGCGGCTGCATTATCAAATGCAGAAGCCCCACCACCAAGGATTGCCAAACATTTACCTTTAAGTTTCGAAAAGTCGATGGCTTCGGAAGTATGGGCATAGAGATTCTTCGGAAGTCCCTCTTTAATAAAATCAGGCACATACCACGCACCGCCGCCTTGAACACCTGTCGCTAGAATCACTTTGCGCGCGCGAAGAGTCTCAGCAGGCGCGCCTTTTCCTTCAATATGCAAGGTGTAAATCCCATTTTGTTCGGGTTCGATCAGTCGCAGACAGATTTCGTTGTGAACCGGCAAGTTAAGAATCTTTCGGTACCATTTCAGGTAGTTCATCCAATCGGTGCGTGGAATTTTATCAAGCGCATGCCAACTCTCCGCTCCATACTGTGCTTCCCACCAGGCACGAAAGGTGAGCGACGGTATGCCGAAATCGATTGGGGTCAGATCTTTAGGCGTCCGCAATGTGCGCATCCGTGCGTAGGCCACCCATGGGCCTTCGAAACCTTGCTTATTCTCATCAATGACGAGAATATTGCGGATACGTTCACGAATCAGACCGAAAGCAATACCGAGGCCGCATTGGCCGCCGCCGACAATGATTGCGTCGTATACCGGACGGCCGGAGTCACTCGCCGGTAGGACCCATTCTGGACCATTGAGAGATAGATAGGAAAGATCTTTTTTCACTTGATTGTTCAAATCCATTAAACTCACGGCGACCACCCTCTATCATGTTATATCACTTAACACTAAGCTAAGCATAAACCGCCGGTAAATATTGTTCAATTGCAAATTATCTAAAAAGTAAAAAGTCAATTAGCCAAATCAACCAGTACAATCACGTGAAATAGACAAAATGACTAAATGAAGACAATATATTGGTGTATTTGCTCAGAGCTAAGAAGAATAAAGATTTTTGCACGAAAAACGCAGCGAAGGCGCGGCGCCCGCGGCAAGCGAGCAGCTGGAGCACATTCGATGCAAACAAGACCTGAACATCGACAGAGTAGTGACCAACTCAGCAGAGGCATAAAATTATAGCATGGCATTTGTGTAAGAATGTAGCGTAGGCGCGAGACGCCTGCGGGAAAAGCGAGCCAAGTGAGACCCCGCAGATTCCAGCTTGTCTGAGGAGACTCACGGATCGCCCGCGGCAAGCGAGCAGCCGGAGCACATTCGATGCAAACAAGACCTGAACATCAGCAGAGTAAGGAGCGACATCGACAGAGTAGTAATTAGCTACCATTAATTTTATTAACGGAAGAATAGCTAACATGACAATGTACACATGATTTCATCAACTCTTTATAAATGTGGATCTACTACAAAAAAACTCAGATTCCTCAACAGAAAGAGGAACCTGAGATGAGAAAACAATGTGCTTGATCAAAAGAGAATTTGGCTGTTGATCATCATACGAAAAAACTACAGAATTATTTATTGGTTGAATAAGGGATTACGCTGTTGGTAATCCTCCAGTAACGCCATAAATCTGTCCGGTGACGAAGCTCGAATCATTCGAGGCGAGCATCACATAAACGCTTGCCAGTTCCGCCGGTTGACCGGCGCGTTTAAATTCAGAGCTCTGGCCAAATTTGGGGATTGATCCGGGAAGCTGTCCACCACTGACCTGAAGCGGTGTCCAAATGGGGCCAGGTGCAACAGAGTTGACCCGTATGCCTTTTGGCGCGAGTTCTTTGGCAAGGCCTTTGGTAAAAGCAATAATCGCACTTTTGGTTGGTGCGTAAGAAAGCAGATCGGGGCTAGGGTTATACCCTTGTACCGAAGAAGTAGTAATGATCGATGCACCCTTGGGGAGATAGGGAAGCGCTGCCTGAACGGTCCAGTATAATGAAAAGACATTCACTTCAAAAGTCCGCCTCAAAATATCTGAAGGGATTTCTTCAATGCTTTTGCTGGCATGCTGCATACCGGCGACCAAGGTCAGAATATCGAGACCATCGAGTTGCTTTGCGGCATGCGCCACGAGTTGTTTGCAAAAATTTTCATCACTCAAATCGCCGGGCAAGAGAATCGCCTTTCGACCGGCTTTTTCAATCAGATCGCGGACTTGAAGCGCATCTTCCTGCTCGGATGGAAGGTAATTAAGGACAACATCTGCGCCCTCTCGAGCGTAAGCGATCGCTGCTGCGCGGCCAATACCTGAGTCCCCGCCAGTGATCAGCGCTTTACGTCCGGTCAATTTACCGGAACCGCTATAGGTTTTCTCGCCGCAGTCTGGCACCGGTGTCATCTTTGCCTGTATGCCAGGACGCTCTTGTTTTTGCTCCGGATACGTTCCTGAGGTATATAATTTTGTTGGGTCTTCGGTAGTCGTATGCATCATTACGTTCCTCCTGATTCAGTGGATTTGATTTTGAACAATAGTTAGTCTGCTTCACTTGCATGCAGATGAAAGATGAAAAAATAACGGAAACTTTTGGAAAAGAATTGCGTGTGTCACTTGTGTTTTAATTTACAAAAGATTCAATCAATGCTTCAATAGAGAAAAGATGTTATTTTTGTCATTTATCGAGGTGCGGCAATCGATTATGAAAGTATCCGAACTTTTTCAAATCCCAGTATTCAATGATTTCCGACTCGTTGCGGGGAGCGAAGGCACAGAAAGAGAAATCTGCAATGTGAATATGATGGATGCCCCGGATATTATCGATTTTCTGAAACCCAATGATTTTTTAATCACAACAGGGTATCATCTTCAGAGAGATCCAACGCTTTTTTACAATCTGGTTGAGCAGATGGCAGCACGTGGCTGCGCTGCATTAGGTATCAAATCACGTCGTTTTTTGAACGGGATTCCGAATGAAATTATTGAACGGGCGGATCAGCTGCATTTTCCACTCATTGATTTACCAAACAGTTTGGCGCTAGTGGACATTACCAACCAAACCTTGACAAGAATTCTTGACGCACGAACGAAAGAGCTGCAGTTTGCTATCGATACACATCAGCAGTTTACGGAGCATATGGTCAGCGGTGAGGGGATTGATCGGCTGCTCAAACGTCTGTCTGATATGATCGGGTTTCAAGCGCTATTGCTGGATTCCTATTTTAAACAAGTGGCCCCAAATTCCGGAACCGAAAAAAGAGAAGGGGTGCTACGGCATATACAAGCGTTGGAACAAATATTTTTGGGCTTGAGCACAAATAAATCCGCATTTTCGATTATCGAAACAAGACAGACTTATTCCTTATTTGTTCTCCATACATACAGAAAAAAACGGTACTTTTTGTTAATCAATGGTCTCTTGCCCCAAACCGACCGACTGTTGATGTTGACGGTTGAACAAGCATCAAATGTGCTTGTTTTTGAATTAATGAAAGATGAAGCGTTGAAGCAGACAGAACGGAAGATGCGCGATGCATTTTTCGCCAATCTTCTTCGTGGGAGTTTCTCCGGTGGTGAGGAAATTATCAGTCGGGCTAAGGAATTCGGTCTGGTAAATGGTCTGACCTATGTTCTTGTGTGTGGTGAACTGGATATGAATAAGGAACCGCTCAGCTTCATTACTTTTCAGCTCGAAAATAATGATGTCTTTGATTATCTTGAAGGGGAAGCAGGCTTGCTCCCATTTCCTGCGCATTATTTTGTCAACGATCATACGTGTGCGCTGATTTGTGAACTGACTATGACATGGGAAAACGGGCTGCATTTTTTGAAACCGGCTTTGAAAGAAATTCAACGGAAAATTCAGCGAATTTTCCCTCACACGATCTCTTTTGGCCTAAGCAGCGGCTTTACTGATTTAGCCGATTTGCCCGATGCCTTTCGTGAGGCAGCCGGTGCGCTACACAGGGGGAAACAGGCCGGCGATCATTCGTTTATACAAGTTTATCAAGCAAGCGGTCTGACCGATCTACTGCGACGGATGCCGTTTGAGGAACTCGGAAAGATTTATCGGGATACGTTGCAAGATCTAGCATACCCGGAAAAGGATGAAGATCGTGCGCTGCTTCAAACGCTGACTGTTTATCTGGAATCAAATTGCCAGATATCTGAAACCGCAAAGAAGTTATACGTTCATCGAAACACGGTCATCTATCGGATAGAGAAATGCGAACATCTGCTTGGAAAAGATATTAAAGATCCGGAGACAACCTTTCAACTGCGTTTCGCACTCAGAATTCGTCCACTAATTGAGGAACAGAATGGAGGGATTGATGGATGATCGATTGGAATCAGTGCACAAGGGAAAGGTTTATTGTTTTATTTGGTCAGATTTTTGAGCAGTCTCCATGGATTGCGGTAGCTGCGGAAAAAAAGAGACCTTATCAATCCGCGGAGGCACTATTTCACGAGATGACCGAAATTGTTTATAGCGCGAATGAAGCGCGGAAATTGGCATTGATTCTGGCCCATCCCCGGTTAGGGAGCAAGAAAAAAATGAACGATGTCTCTGCGGGTGAACAGCGTCAAGCGGGTCTACTTCGGCTTAAGGATGAAGAGTCGGCTGAACTCGAGATTCTGAACAGAGCTTATGAAAAAAAATTTGGCATGCCGTTTATCAAGGCTGTCCGCGGTTTAAGAAAAAATGAAATTCTTGCAGAACTAAACTTGAGGTTGCAGCGTTCAAAAGATCAGGAATATGATACGGCAATAAAAGAAATTATTAAAATCGCCAAGTTTCGCTTTGATGATTTATTACATTCCGGAATCGAGTGAAGGGAGTTATCAAGATGGGCAGAATAACGACACATTTGCTTGATTTAACGCTTGGTGAACCGGCATCGCATGTAGAAATCAATTTATATAGGGTTAAAGATGAAAAAAAAGAGCAACTTGCGAAACGGCAAACAAATGTGGACGGACGACTCGATCAACCCCTTCTTGAAGGAGACAATCTCATCAAGGGGACTTATCAGATGGAGATCGCGATTGGCGACTATTTTAGACAGACAGGACGCGTATCGGATTTTCTAGAGGTTGTTCCTATCCGTTTCCAGGTCAATTCGACAACAGAGAATTATCATGTTCCGCTCCTTATCTCTCCGTTCGGCTATCAATTCTACCGCGGAAGCTAAAACATAATAAGCGACTGAGATAAAATCGTCCTTTTCAACAAATTCGCCACGTTTTAGCCACAAAACGCATAGACATTCTTCGTATGTGAAAACGCAGCGGGAACACGATTCCCGCTGCGTTTTTTCTTCTTTTTATCAATGAATGATTTAAGACTTGGCTGCGCTTGTTTCTGCAACCATTTGACTGGCAATTTCCGAAGCTTTTTCGGATTGCTCGCTCCGTCCAACATTAAAGATGAGATTTAAAATCAATGCGGCTAAGCTCCCAGAGACAATACCATTATTTGTAAGAATCTGAATCAAACTTGGAAATTTGGCAAACAGTTCAGGCTGGACGGTCACTCCGAGACCGATACCAACGGAACAAGCAATAATCAGCAAGTTATTCTGTTTGGAAAAATCTACTTTTCCGAGCATCCGCACACCAGAGGCGATCACCATGCCGAACATTGCTAATGTCGCGCCGCCAATCACTGCGTTTGGAATTAATACAGTGAGGGCACCAATTTTCGGAATCAGTCCGAGGACAACAAGCGCAAACCCGCAGATAATCGATACTTTCCGCGTTTTGACTTGAGTCATTTGCACAAGTCCGACATTTTGTGAGAATGTGGTATAGGGGAACGCGTTGAAAAGCCCACCGACAAGTATCGCAAGACCTTCCGCTCGATAGCCGTGTTGCATTGCTTTTTCATCAATTTTTTGGCCACAGATTTCACTGAGGGCGAGGTATACGCCGGTTGTTTCAATCATGCTAACGATCCCAACGATTGACATTGCTATAATCGCATCGACATGAAATGTTGGAAATCCGAAACTGAAGGGGTGAATTAGGCTGAACCAACCTGCCTGACTCACTGTTGAAAAATGCACCATGCCCATGAGTGCAGCTGCCAACGTTCCGACGATGATGCTGATCAGAATCGAAATCGTCTTCATAAATCCTTTAAAAAATCGGTTCATGATAATGATAAGTGCGAGAACCCCAAAACCGAGCGATAAATTCTGTGCGCTACCGAAATCTTTTGCACCGACGCCGCCTCCTAAATTATTGATGGCGACAGGAATCAAGGTGATGCCGATAATCATCACAACGGTGCCGACGACAACCGGTGGAAAGAGATTGACGATCTTTCCGAAAAACATTGATAAAAGAAGGACGACGATGCCTGCAACAAGGATAGCACCACAAATACCCGGCATACCGTATGATTTGCCAATGATAATCATTGGTGAAACAGCCGTAAAAGTACAGCCCATCACAATCGGTAAGCCGATACCGAAAAAGCGGTTCTTCCATGCTTGAAGCAATGTGGCGAGACCGCAGGCGGCTAAATCAATTGACACGAGCAAGGCGAGCATCGACCCATTCAGACCCACGGCTCCGCCGACGATTAGCGGCACGATCACTGCACCACCGTACATCGCTAGCATATGCTGAATGCCAAGCGAGAAGATTTTTCCCGGCTTCTCTGTTGTTTCCATCGTATCACGCTCCATTTAAAATGTTTGAATCTGTTTAACTTGCGGCATCGCGATTGTTTAAAGCATCGTCATGAAAGGGAGTCGGACTCATTTTTATCGACTCGGTTGGGCATCCTTCGCAGGCATCAACCACATCGTCGTACTGCGCCTCAGGTATCTCGGCTGTTCCCTGATTGTCATCGAGCAGAACATGTGAAATGCCGTCCGGATCATAGCCGAATACATCCGGGGCCGCGCAGCCGCACGCACCGCAAGCAATGCACGTGTCCTTGTCAACAATGACATAACCGGCCATCTAAACCACCTCCTTTAAAAGACTTAATCAGCTTGTATACTGTTTGCCGAGCCCCATCTCTTTGAGCAGTTTTCTGTAAGCAATCGATGTTTTATCGGCCATAATATGTGCTTCCGCTTGAAGATCGAGCGGTAATTCTTCGGGTTTCTGATTTTCGACCATTTCGCGATCCTCATTAAATATTTTCAAATTGAATGCGCAAGCATCTTCGACTGACAGTTTCTTGTCAAAATTTTGGACAATCGGACAGTAGAGACGTGTCTTGCGAGCGGAAACCGGACACGGCGCATTCAGAATCCAGAGCAGTTTATCATCCGGAAAATGGACAATTAAACGGGCGGCAAGAGGTGGGTAGACATCATATTCGCGAAGCCACTTAAAGTCAGCCGGAGTGCTCGGATCAGAATTGTGCGGATAATTGCTCACGGTACTGATGTAGTCAGTGTGAATGCCTGATTGGGTACGTGTCACTTTATAACTTGGCACAAATGAATTATCGCGATCGGCGAAGGATTCCGTATGCACCCAGGCAAAATGCGCGACATCAAGAAACCCTTCAACTTGACGACCCGCCGATCCATTCATGTCCAGAACTGGTGCGATAAAGCTAATATAGTCCGGATGATTCCAAACAGGGAGTGGCGGTATATGCGCATTCGTTCCGTTTAACGTGGTCCAGATCAATCCGTAGCGCTCGACACTCGGGAAAACGGTCAGACAGAGACGTGGCGAAATTTTGGCCTCAGGATGAGCCGGGATCGACACACATTGACCGTCAGCAGCATAACTGAATCCGTGATAGGGACAAACAATTTTATCACCATCCATCCATCCCATCGTCATTGGTGTGCCACGGTGGATACAAAGATCACGTGCGACGACAACTTTTCCGGCAGAGCGATAGACAACCAATTCGACATCGAGCAATTTTGCGGCAACTGGTTTGTCGGTCACGTCATCGCTCCGTGCCACTGGATACCATGCCTCAGCAAGCACGTTCCAATCGCTTTCTGTAAAAGTACACGTTGCTGGATAACGGGCTCTGCTTACGGTTTCGGCAGTATCCATAGCCCATCCCTCCTTTTGATTTCATCTTGGTTCGTGTAAAGAATATAACAAATCTGAATTTTCATGCATAATAAAGTTAGATAATCTGACAAAGACGTCGCTTTTTTGTAGGGATAGTCGATTTCTTACGAACGTTTTGTTTAATTTGTCTAATTTGTGAACGCGGATGAACAGCCCTATTGAAAGACTTTTTTTCTGTTTATTTTGACTAAGAGATGAAAAAGATTTTAGATCATTTGCTAATGGTAGATAGAAGATAATTTGCTAAACTTATATCAGGATATGTAATTAATCCTAACAAGAAGGAGGCGTGGTGTGACGATTGATCAAGAAGATGTGACTGAACACGCAGGTGAACTGGATTATTTAATCCAATGGTTGTCCGCTTTCGGTCAAACGGAAAACGGAGGCGTGACGCGCCTGCTCTATGATAAGGCATGGCGCGAAGCACAAAGTTCCATGCAGGATAAAATGCGAGAGCTGGGATTTTCAACCTATTTTGATGATGTCGGCAATTTATTCGGGAGAATCCAAGGAACAGAAAATACGCCGAATGTCATTCTGACTGGATCGCATATCGACACAGTTATCGATGGCGGCAAATATGACGGCGCTTACGGTATTCTTGCCGCACTGCTCGCAGCGTCAAGACTTGTCAGAAAATACGGCATGCCGAAACGAACAGTAGAAGTGGTCTCGCTTTGCGAGGAAGAGGGTAGCCGTTTTCCGCTCTCTTTTTGGGGCTCAGGAAATATAACAGGAAAATATAACGCTGAAAATGCGTTAAAAGTTGCTGATACCCATGGCGTGACGCTTTTGAATGCGATGCAAGCGGCAGGTTTCGGAAAAGGTGACCACGTCAATGCGAGAAGATCGGATATTGATTGTTTTATCGAAACACATATTGAGCAAGGACGGATATTAGAACTTGAGAAAAAATGCTGGGCACCTGTCAGTCATATTGTTGGGCAGCGGCGCTATACCGTTTCGCTATCTGGCAAAAGCAATCATGCTGGGACAACGCCAATGTATCTACGTAAAGACGCGCTTTATGCAGCTGCACAGATGATTGCAGAGGTTGTTCATCGCGCAGAAGTGTTGCACAATGGTCTAACGACAACATGTGGCAGCATTGTTGCAGATCCAAACGTGTCCAATGTGATTGCCGGGAGCTGCCGTTTCTCACTCGATATTCGTCATCACCAAACGGATGTGCTTGAACAGTTCAGCGCCGCAGCCATAGAATTTTTTAAATCTTTAGCAAATCAGTCCGGGATTGGGATAACCATCGACAAATGGATGGATGTTGAACCTGTCCAATTGGATCCGGGACTGACCGAAATGAATTTTAAGATCGGGGAAAAAGCAGGAATCCCAATTAGAAAAATGATTAGCGGTGCGGGTCATGATGCCCAAATATTTGGAAATTTTTGTCCGACCGCTTTATTGTTTGTGCCAAGTCACAACGGGATCAGCCATTCTCCAGAAGAGTATACGGATACGGAAGCTCTAGAGATCGGTATCCAGATGCTGATGCGCGTTCTTTTCCGTCTCGCGTATAATTGAAAGATAAATGCAAAGGGTGACAAAGATGACTGAAACAATCACGAAACCGGCGAAGCTTACTGTTCCGCCTCGGACAATTATGACACCTGGACCGGTCGAAGTCGACCCGCGTGTACTACGCGCGTTGTCGCTGCCGATCCTCGGTCAATTTGATCCGTCTTTTACCAATATAATGAATGAAAATATGACGATGCTGCGCCAAGTTTTTCAGACACAAAACCATTGGGCGTATCCGATTGATGGGACATCGCGAGCGGGAATTGAGGCACTGATCGCTGCCTTGATTGAACCTGGTGATAAAATGCTTGTGCCGATTTACGGCCGTTTTGGCGATCTTTTTGTTGAAATCGGCGAACGTTACGGCGCTGAGATTCATACGCTCGATAGTGAATGGGGAACGGTTTTTGACCAAGAAGCAATCATAGCGGAAATAAAAAGAATTCATCCGAAAATCGTGACACTTGTTCATGGAGAAACATCGACCGGACGGATGCAGCCGCTTGATAAAATTGGCAGCTATTGCCGAGAAGAGGATGTGCTACTTGTTGTAGATTGTGTGGCGACGTTCTGCGGTGCGGATATACGGCCGGATGAATGGTGTATCGATGCCCTTATCGGTGGTGCACAAAAATGCTTATCGATTCCGTCAGGCATTACGCCGATCACTTATAATGAGCGTGTTGAACATATTATTTTGAAACGGAAGAAAGTAGAACGGGGCATTGCGACAGCAGAGGAGAGAAAGCGTTCCACAGGGCTACCTATTCGCAGCAACTATTTTGATTTGGGCCAATTGCAGGATTATTGGAGCGAACGCCGTCTGAATCATCATACTGAAGCGACCTCAATGAATTACGCGTTGCATCAAGGACTTGAGCTTGTTCTTGAAGAAGGGCTTGATAATCGGTTTGCACGGCACAAATTGAACGAGAAAGCACTGATGGCTGGAATTCTGGCAATGGGACTCGAGCTGTTCGGCGATCCGTCCTGTAAAATGCCAACTGTCACATGTGTACGTGTTCCTGAGGGGATTAATGCGGATCAGGTGCGCCGTGTGCTACTCGAACATTTTCGAATAGAAATCGCTGGATCGTTCGGCGCGCTTCAAGGGAAAATTTGGCGGATTGGTACGATGGGTTATGGTTGTCGCCAGGATAATGTACTTGCTGTGCTTGCCGGCCTCGAAGCCTCGCTCATTCGTTGTGGCGCGGTGGTGCGACGTGGCGAGGGATTGCAGGCAGCAATTGATGTTTACGATGCGGCTGATTGAATTTCTCATAAAAATCTAAAGGAAGCGACCTAAATGGCATATGACCTGCTGATTAAAGATGGAAATGTTGTCCTGCCAGACGGCGTCAGGAAAATAGATATCGGCATCAGCAAAGGGAGAATAGCGGCGATCGGCGATAGCCTCAATGAACCGTCTGCGAGCATCCTTCATGCGGAAGGGTTAACGATTTTTCCTGGAGCGATTGATGTTCATGTTCATTTTGACGAACCAGGACGGACTGAATGGGAAGGGTTTGAAACAGGCTCATCAATGCTTGCAGCAGGCGGTTGCACGTCCTATTTTGATATGCCGCTCAATGGTATTCCGTCTACCGTTTCACGTCAGGCACTTACAGATAAGGTGAAAATTGCTGAAGCTGAGTCGCATGTTGATTTCGCTTTGTGGGGGGGACTCGTTCCAGGAAATATCTCTGATCTAGCTGAGATGCACGAAGCCGGTGCGATTGGTTTCAAAGCCTTTCTTTCTCCTTCGGGCAATGCAGAATTTGAAGCGGTCGATGATCTTTCACTACTAGCCGGGATGCGTCAGATCGCCTCACTTGGTGCGATACTCGCTCTTCATGCTGAAAGCGCGCCAATCGTTACTTTCTTGCAGAAAGAAAAGGAAGAGAAAGGATTGACGGGTTTCAATGATTATCTTGCCTCGCGACCAATTGTTGCTGAAGTGGAGGCTGTCTCAAGGGCACTTTTGTTCGCTCGCTTAACCGGATGCAAATTGCATTTTGTCCATATCAGTTCTACAGAAGCTGTCGCATTAATTCAGCAGGCTAAGGCGCAAGGACAGGATGTCACACTGGAAACTTGTGCCCACTATTTGCTATACAGTCACGAGGATTTTTGTCGTCTTGGCGTCATTGGCAAATGTGCACCGCCGCTACGTCCGGAGACTGAGCGTGTGAATCTGGTTCACGCGTTAATTGATGGAAAAATTGACATGGTTTCCTCGGATCATTCACCGTGCACATGGGAAGAGAAGGATAAAGACAATCTCTTTGCGGCATGGGGTGGTATCAGTGGTGGTCAGTTCACATTGCTCATTGTTATTGAGCTGGCGTTGAGTTATCATTTGCCGTTGTCACGTGTTGCCGAATGGACTGCTGCTTCCCCCGCTCGACGCTTTCAATTGGCGCCTGAAAAAGGGGGGATACAGATTGAGGCTGATGCGGATTTGGTATTGGTTGATCTGAACGCCCCATATACGGTTTCGAGCGAGAAACTCTTTCAAAAGAATAAGTTTACCCTTTATAAGGGACATACATTTCCTGCGTCTGTTCGGACCACAATCAGCAGGGGGCGTGTTGTCTATACAGATGGGGAAATCATGGGACGAACAGAAGGACAATGGCTAAGGCCACATGGAATTATTGCTGCACACTAAACCATTCTTTAGCGTGCACAAATAAATAGGTGAACTTAAGGACAGGGTCGATGCGACGCCTGTCCTTTTGTATATGCCGCTCATATTCGATTTTAAATGTTGTTTTTCTGACCCAAAAGGCAATGTGTGTTGGCGCCTAGCGGGAACAGCGTGCCGGACGGACCCCGCACTTTTGTCTGTCCGAGAGGGGCTCGGTGCGTCCGCAGCAAGCGAACGCATGGCAATAAGCGATTAAAAACAACAGCGGATTTTTGCAAAGTCATTATTTAGACAGTGAAGAAGCGACCACCGCTCAAAAAAGCTGGTAATGGAAACGTTATTATCTGAAATATTAGTTAGATTATCGGACGCGTGCGACGCTTTTTGTTTAATCTGTACAATGACAGGCGAATACGTACTGAGTAAGATAACTTGTATAAGTTGTTATTATATATAACGTGTGTTGTCAATAAAAGTTACGAAAATAACTTTTGAAAGGAGGCTTATTTTCGCTTGGACTGTCAGATTCATTCGATCGGATAAACTAAAGAAGGAAGGTCCATCAATGGCAAATGAAATTTTCACAGGTGATATTCTGAACGGTCATGAAAAACTCTATAATAAAGATTTGGCACCAGCAACGGAACGGAATTGGAATGTGTACAGTTTGCTCTCAATGTGGATGTCAGACGTGCATAGCATCGGAACCTATACGTTTGCAGCAGGTTTGTTCTTTCTAGGGTTAAACGGTTGGGAGGTTCTTATTGCAGAAATTATCGGTGCTGTTGTTGTTTGTTATTTAGCAAACCTCACCGGAACAGCGGGTACAAAGCTTGGCGTTCCGTATCCAGTTCTCTCGCGTATATCCTTCGGGGTATTCGGTGGCAATATTCCGGCACTGATTCGCGGGTTCGTTGCTGTTTTCTGGTACGGCATTCAAACGTATTTGTCCTCAGTAGCTGTAGTAGCTGTACTACTTCTCGTTTTCCCGGGAATGAAAAACATGATGGGCATCTCCTATCTCGGTTTGTCACTGCCCGGATGGATCGGATTTTTGTTTCTCTGGCTTTTACAATTTCTGATTTTCCGTTATGGCATGGAGTTTATCCGCAAGTTTGATAATTTCTGCGGTCCTGCTGTTTATGCAATGATGCTGATTCTGATTGTTTGGATTTCAATAAAAGCAGGTGGAAAAATCAACATCGGCATCAGTCCCGTTCATGTAACTGCGGGTCATGCGCTCTTCCAATTCTTCAGTGCCATTTCGCTTGTAATTGCTTATTTCTCAACAATCATCCTAAATGTCAGTGATTTTACACGTTTCTCGCCATCAGCGAAGACAACAAAACGAGGAAATTTCTGGGGACTTCCGGTTAACTTTACCGCCTTTTCGCTCGCAAGCGTTGTGATTACTGTCGGCACGATAACGGTATTCGGAAAAGCAATTACGGATCCAGTGTTGTTAATTCAGAAAGTGAACAATCCGTTTTTCTTGGTTCTCGGCGCTATTGTTTTCATCATCGCCACAATGGGTGTCAATATTGTTGCCAATCTCGTTTCTCCAGCCTATGATTTTGCTAACGCAGCGCCGAAGCATATTGATTTCCGCCGTGGTGCGATGATAACCTCAATTCTCGCAGTACTCGTCATGCCATGGAAAATTTACAGCAGTCCTGTAGCAGTAAACTATTTCCTTGGTGGACTCGGTTCACTCCTCGGCCCGATTTTTGCCATTATTGCTGTTGATTATTATCTGATTAAAAGAGGGAAAATTAATATTCAGGCACTCTATCAGACGGGCGAAAAGCACGCTTATTGGTACCAGCACGGTTATAACACAAAGGCATTTATTGCTTTTCTCATCGGTATTATTGTGACTGTACCTCTCGCTCTGATACCTGCTTTCTCGGGCGTTTCCGCCTTCTCTTGGCCGATAGGTGTTGCGATCACCGGTGTGGTTTACGGAACGCTGATGTGGAGCGAACAATACGCTTACCACAGTGAAGCAGAAACAAATACAGTAAACTGAATAGCCATTCGTATAAAAACCGTCCGTGCAGAAAGATCATACACGGACGGTTTTTTTTTGATAAAATTATATATGTTCGGATCTCTTTGGAACGATTGAAGTACGGAATTCTTTAATAGATCCGAGTATATCTCAAAACACCAATGACGTGAGATCTAAATAGAATCTTTTAAATAATAAGCTATGTTTAAGTTTAATGTTGTTTTTCTGACCAAAGGCAATGTGTGAGACGCCTGCGGGAACAGCGTGCCAGCGAGACACCGCAGATTTTTGTTTGTCTGAGGAGGCTCGCGGTGCGCCCGCGGCAAGCGAACACATAGCAAAAACCTATTAAAAAACAACAGCAAATTTTAATAAAGCCAAATAATAATGAATGGAGTTACCCTTGTGATTATTAAAAAATATCAGAAACTGAATGCGGATACAATCGTGCAAATACGCCGTTTGGAAGCAGCATGCTGGGCACATGATGGGGAAAAAGACCCTGTCTATCTGGATGATTCGATCCATTTTAACCAAGAAATCAACCATACCTTTCTCATTTTTGAAGCGGGCGAATTGATCGGTTTTCTCCATTTATTTCTTCCCACAGCTTTAGAAGCGGAACTTTCAGGCATGATCTTGCCCGAGTTCCGTGGCCAGGGCTATTTCTCTGCCTTATTCGCTTGCGCGCGCCAGGAACTGATTCGCTATAATATACCGGATATTCTGTTTGTTATCGATACATTAACTGAAGAACAGAATCAAAGCCTAATGAAGCATTTCGGTGCCGTATACGATTTTTCTGAATATGTAATGGGACTTGATCAGGCATCTTGGATCAATTCCACATCGGAGAATGGGGTCAAGCTTTCAGCGGCGGATCCAAACGATATAAGCGAGTTAACGGCGATAAGTGTTGCGGCTTTCGGCGACAACCCTGCAGATGCGCGTAGCATTATCGAAAAGTCAATGCAGAATGATTCACATCGAAAGAATTATACTGCGCGACTAAACTGCAGACTGATAGGCATGAGTTCGATTAGTTACGAAGAAACTGACCCGTACGTTTTTGGCTTTGCATTATTACCCGAATTTCAGGGGAAAGGTTACGGTCGCCGATTTCTTTCCTTGCTGATTGACAAGCTGTTTTCTGAAGGGTTTAAGCAATTAAAACTTGAAGTCGACAGCAAAAACAGCCATGCATTGCACCTCTACCAGAAGACCGGTTTTAATCAATTGAACGGTTACGCCTATTATCGACTGCCTGTCGCTTTTATTGAATTGGATAATCGTTTTGATTGATAAGAAAATTAGAGCTAGAAACTTGAAAGGAAGCATGGCTATGATTGTTTATTCAGACCCGGATAAGGGGATTGAATCTATTGCGCTGGATTCGGCACATTGGCAGGATTTCACGGAGCTCTTCGGTGAACGTGGGGCATGTGGCGGCTGCTGGTGCATGTCCTGGCGTTTGAAAAAGGCGGATTTCGAAGCAAATAAAGGAACACAGAATAAAGAAGCGATAAGACAGCTTGTCGATCACGGCGAACCGGTTGGCGTGCTCTTATACATCGATGGAGAGCCGGTCGGCTGGTGTGCCGCAGCTCCGCGGGTAAAATTCATTCGTCTCAATCAATCAAGAGTCTTAAAGCAGATTGATAGTCTGCCTGTCTGGTCAATAACTTGCCTTTTCGTAGCAAAGAAGCACAGAAGGCAAGGGGTATCATTCGCATTGATAAAATCAGCGATTGCCTGGTGTCGATTGAATGGGGCAATGGTGATTGAAGCCTATCCATCTGATCCTTATAAGCTTAATGATCCGGATGCATTTCTCTGGACCGGCATTCCGTCCGTTTTCGAAAAAGCTGGCTTTCGTAATGAACCGACTCCATCGAAGAGGAAACGATACATGCGGTATTTTATTTAATGAAATATGCTCGCTTGTCGCAGTAGGGGTGCGAAAGCCACATCTGCATCTTTAATCGATTTTTATTGATTTTCTTTAAGAATAGCGTTCAGAAAATAATTTTAAAGATTAGGCACTACTATTAAAAAGCGATCCCCCAAAAATCCAAGGGATCGCTCTTTTATTGTTCTTATTCTTTTCCTTCGGTAAAAATTTGAAAAGCAATGCCGAATTTGTCGGTAACCATGCCGTAGGCTGGACTAAAAAAAGTTTCCTGAAGCGGCATGTTGATTTTACCACCATCACTGAGCTTAGCAAAAATCGTCTCGGACTGTTCTTTATCAGGCGAGGTAATACAAATCGTTAGTTGATCCCCAGAAGTTGCGCGACTCCCTGGCATCTGATCAGAAAACATCAGCTCGGACTCACCAATTTGCAGCATCGCATGCGAAATCAGATTTTTCGCTTCTTCCGCAAGCGGAAATTCAGGATTTTCAGGCATCTCTTGAAAGGTTTGCTTGAAAATAACTTTGGCGTCCAATGCTTTTTGGTAAAAGTCGATGGCTTCCGCGGCATTTCCATTCATCACGAAGTATGGCGTCAATTTCAAAGGCATATGGTTCATCTCCCTAGGACTGTTTATAGTTTAGAATTGGAGAAGCGCAAGCGAATCCTGAATTAGTAAAGTATTCTTAAATTAATACTTTACAGGACAATATATTTTTAAACGCGCTTCCCACCATTATTTTACCTTTTCTGAAAAAAATAGCATTTAGAAAGTATTGAGAATTGTATGATTAGATGAAAACAAAGTCGCTCAGTGACTTCAGCGATTCAAAGCATCGTTGTCATTATTCGCCGATCAGCGTCATTAAAATAGGAATCGCAATAAGGCTCAGCAGTGTCGTTTCCGTTACCATAACTGCGGCATATTTGGAATCAGCGTGGTACATTTTCGATACAACCGGAGCATTGGTCATCACTGGCATGGCTGATTGAAGAATAAAGACGGCTTTCATTAAAGCTGGCATTGGTGCCGGCATCACAAGAAGTGTCATCAAGATCGGCGCGGCAAGAAATCGGCCAATCAGTATGCCACAGCTATCACGGTTCAAGCTAAGCTCCCGAAGTCCCGCCTGACGGATAGCGATGCCAATAAAAATCATCGACAGTGGAATCGTTAGACCACCAATATATTGAAAATCCGACATCAGGAAATTCGGCAGATTGACATGTGCGAAGACAAGCAGAAGACCAGCAATAAAACCGAGCAGCGGCGGCGAGAAAACCTTTGCCAATGTATCTTTGACAGTCAGTCTTATTTTGCTACTGCCGTCCTTCTGAATGAGATATACGCCGAGCGTCCAGAAGAATGTGGTGTTCGCCATATAGTAAACAAGTACATAAGGTAAGCTTTTTGGCCCGAAAAGGGCGAGGTTGACGGGAAGACCGACGAAGACGGTATTCGAATTACAAAACATCGATTTGAATAAACCGCTACGCTGTGGTGAGATTTTAAGTAAGCGGACGAAGAGAAACGAAAGACCGAACAGAATCAGCATCGAGAGAACTGGAAAGCTTAGATCAGGAAGCAATCGAATCAGCTGTCCGCTTGTAAAATGCTGTGTAATCGTGCTGAGCATATAGGCAGGCAAGGCGATTTGCGTGACGATCCGTGCGATCAGACGGCTTGATTTTTCATCAAACCAACCACGTGCTGCCAGCACATAGCCAACGCTGATCATAAGCAGAATGACAAGAACACCCTGAATGCTTGAAAGAAAAGTCCCCAAAGTAAATCCTCCTGGATAAAAAATAAACATAATGATTAAGTACTTATTCGATAGATGCCAGAGATTTGATTTAGGGACAGTTTAACACAATCTATTGCTGAAACATTTACGATAATTAATTGTCATCAAAACGACATAATAAAAACGATTACAAGTCATCAGGTAAGATGATGCGAAAAAGATTGTTGCATTCATAGCCAAGTATTAATATTAGGTATAAGAATATAGAAACCGGGATGATAAGTGCTTTCAAAAACCAAAATTTCTGCTAAGAGCGAACGAGTAAAACAGCAGCCCAATAAAATGGGCTGCCGTTTTTTCTTTATTCTTTTTTATCTTTTTGTGCGGGTTTTGCAGGCGGCGGGTTTTGAAACAAGATGATATAAAGCAGGCAAACTGAAGGGATGATCGCCAAAACGGTTGTGAGCGGTAGCCAATTAAAAAAGATTGAGAAAAGAAAAAGACTAATTGAACCAATTGCAATAATCATCCGTACGATTAATTTGAATTGTTCCATTTGAATTCGCCTCACACTGAGAAATAGTTACGTAACAATCTATGCAAGAAACGTGTTAATTAATTAAGATATTGTGAAAAAATTAACAATAATTTTGTTGGGGGATTACCTTTTTTTATTTATCATCTCTGTCTATAGTAAATGCGATTGACGCGGGTTTGGTGAATCAGAAAAGGCACCGTCCCAGATGCAAGAGTTGTCGGATTAAGAAGAGAGATGAGGAATAAAAAAACGATAGCATTTTACCAACGTGAATAGAATAGGACATAGGGTAAGAGCTGACTCATTCGCTTTCCATTCTTGCCGCGATGAGTGGGGCCTTAGACAACAGACAACAGTTATTACTAAGAGAGGAGGATCTATTCGTGAAGAAGGAATTTCTTGGAAGTCTACGTATCGCCTCAATCCTTTTACTTGCTGGCGTAATCATGCAAGCACTTCTCGTAGGAATTTATCATTTGATTGGCTTATCGCTTCACTTTCACGGAATCATTCTCTCGTTTCTGGGTATTCTCGCGATTATTTTTGTGTTGTATAGGAACAAATGGCAGTTCCATGGATTTTACAATGGCAAGAAAAAAGAGCGTTTGCCGCAGAAACTATCCGCTATACTTATTGTCTTGGGAATTATTTTTCTAATCCTTGCACCATTCATTTTTTAGACTCTAGGTTTTTGTTTCGAAAAGCACAGACTGCAATAAGCGGAGCATTGCCCGATGGACGAGCAGCCCTTATAATGAATGCTGAAACTTTTGTTAAATAGGACGTGACTCTATGGAAATGCTTCGTACTCGGATTCCTGGTATCATACTGGCAGCTGTTTTGGCTATGCCGGCTTGGCTGATTGGCAATGCCGTACCCATTGTCGGCAGCCCAATAATCGGTATTGTGCTTGGTCTTCTTCTCGCTTTTTGGCGCAGGCCGGAATGGTTACAAGAAGGGCTTTCCTTTACCGGAAAAAAGATTCTGCAATATTCTATTGTTCTTATGGGCTTTGGCTTGAATCTTTTAAATGTAGTTCATGTGGGTGGCCAGACGCTGGAACTAATGATTTTTACTTTGACTGCATCGTTTCTGACCGCCTTTTTTGCTGGCAAATGGCTAGGTGTGGAAGGTAAAACACAAACATTGATCGGCGTCGGCACATCGATTTGCGGCGGTTCGGCAATTGCCGCGACGGCGCCGGTTATTAAGGCAGACGGTCAAGAAGTGGCGCATGCCATTTCCACCATCTTTCTGTTTAATATTCTGGCTGCTTTTTTGTTTCCTTTTGTCGGCCACCTACTTGGTATGGATGCTCATACGTTTGGACTTTGGGCAGGTACAGCAATTAATGATACGTCGTCTGTTGTCGCTGCAGGATATAGCTTCAGTCACGCAGCTGGCAACTTCGCCGTTATTGTCAAGTTGACGCGAACATTGATGATTATACCGGTAACTCTGTTTTTGGCAATCTATACTTCGCGCAAAACAACAGGTGCGGACAAGGGAAACTACCACTTGTCAAAGATTTTCCCGTGGTTTGTGCTGGGCTTTCTCCTAGCTTCAATCATCAGCACCGTGCTGCCGTTGCCTGCAGCACTTGTTGGTAGCTTGGTGTTAATCGGAAAATATATGATTATCATGGCAATGGTTTCCATTGGGCTGAATACAAATTTAATTGCATTAGTACGGAGCGGTGTTCGCCCCATTTTGCTTGGCTTTATTTGCTGGCTTGTTTTATCACTGACTTCGCTTGCTGCTCAGTATTGGATTCTTTAATTAGCGGTAAAGAAAAAAGACTTTCGCACGAGTCAAATCGTGTCGAAGGTCTTTTTTTATACGCTTGAATGTATAAGCTCTTGGAAGCTTCTCAAACATTCGGTGGACTTGGCTTGGTTCGCCAAGTTTTTCTGAAAAGATAAGAATGTATCAGATCTTCTGAAAAAAATGGAGCGAAGGCGCGAGACGCCTGCGGGAAAAGCGAGCCAAGTGAGACCCCGCAGATTACAGATTGTTTGAGGAGGCTCACGGATCGCCCGCGGCAAGCGAGCAGCCGAAGCGCAATTTTTACAAAAAAGGACTTGGCGTACAAGTTTACCTTACCGGTAAAAATAGGTATCGCAACAATAAACGATCCAGCAATGCCCAACAAATCTTCGCTGCGATTTTCGGCAAAAAACAGCATCAATCAGTAAATTTTTAAAAAAAAGCATGTGTGCTTTGTCGAGTCATACGCTATAAGCAGATTTCCATCAGCTTTTGTAGAAATATATTTAGACGAGATGGGAAGGAGTATCGCTTAATCTGTCTAAATGTATAAGTAATATCTACTTATATAGTTATCGGCTATTTGCCACACGTCTTTTGAGTAACATAAAGTGGACAGGTGCTTGGCAATACTGGAAAATTAAAATTCCCCGCAAATAGGGAGAACGAGGGTGAGTCAATGAAGACAGCAAAAGGAACAAGCTATTATTTTACGAAAGATGTCTTAAAAAAATTAAATATTACACGTAACAGGCTAAGAGGACTGACAACTGCCATTGAGAAGCAAGGTCGCCGCTTTCAACGCAATAAAAATAATCAACGTCTGTTCTTTGAAGAAGACGTACAACTTTTGAGCGCTTTGCAAAATGAAACACGTCAAGGAGCGCTCCTAGAGGAAGCTGCGGACAAATTATGCGGCAAAAAAAATAAAATAGCGGCCCTGCCCATGAATACGTCAGCTACGCCTTCTGACCAAGTGCCGATCCTGCCTGCACAGAGACTTGCCGCACAAACGATTGCGCTAACCGAAGAACAATTCCGGCTTGTTGTTGAGCAGGTCGCTGTTTCAGCGGCGGAAAAAACAGCGGAACACGTCATAAAGAAATACGACCATGAAATCGAACAAATTATTGAACGCCGGGATCGAGAGTTGATGAATCGTTTGCGGGAAGCAAGTGAGCGAGGCAACAAGAAAAAGTGGCTGTTCCGTGTGCTGGGAGCAGCTCGTTAAGATATTGACCGCGGCTGAAGGTCTTTCAGCTGTTTTTTTATATTTCGAATCAGCTGAAAGATTCGGAGTTGCTTAAAGCGAGTGTTTTGGATTCGCTAGGTGTTCGCATGCCGCGGGCAAACATTGCTATGCCCAAACAGAAAGCTAGGGGTCCTAAACGGCACGCCGGCTCTGCAAAGGCTGTGTGCCTTCCCTTTGATAACAGTCAATAAAAACAGAGTCAATTTTTAAAGTATATCTTTATAGCTTTCTCTATTCCTTGTGAAAAAAACCTGCGCATAGGAACATTCGGGAAGGATCTGCCATTTTTCTTTGCGCGCTTTCTCAGCGGTCGCTTCTACTAACTTCCGTGCCAGATTCTGTCCTCTATAAGCTGGGTTGACATAGGTATGTGTGAGACGAATGACGTCCGATGCAGCAAATGAATAGGTAATTTCACCAATCTCATTGCTATTGTCATCAATCAGATAAAAACGGTTTTTTCCTTCTCTAAGTTCCATTGAAATGCCTCCTTCACTACATTTATCATACCCTTTTCTAATCAGTTAAGCTGTTTTAGCGCCTTAGTTTCAAGAAGGTGTTCGACATATTCTCGTGGATCGGCTAGTCGATGATTAAAAATCAACGGATGAACCAGTCATTTTGTCCACCCGTCATTTAGACTTTTTCATACTGTATAGATGTAAGGCTAATATAAAATTTCTCAGGGGGAATTCATTCATGTCATGGGATGATATGGTATTAGGCGGTATCGGCCGGGGAAATTGTTCCTGTAACCGCGGAAATAATATCCCGTCAAATATCGTTAGTGGAATTAACAATAGGCGCTGCGATGGCAGGGAACTACTTCAAGGTGTTGCAAAAAATGATTGCATCAAAGTCTTTCTGAAAAATTCAACACCGGTTAAAGGTTTCTTTGCTGGCATTAATGGCGGTGTTGTGACGCTTTTCAATTGTGATCACAACCGTGTATCAAGCACAAGCATCTGTGTCGAAGATATTGTAGCTGTTCGAACATTCTCAAGAAACGATTGTGATGATGATCACTGCTAATTAATCAGCTATGAGTGGCAAACGGCCGTCCTCAATCAAGAGGACGGTTTTTTTTACATTAAGGATGTATATAAGATTTCAGAGGAATTAATCAGAAAAACTAAGGATTGGCCATTGTTCACGGAACTTTGCGAAGCCAATTTTTTCTAAAAAGATAAGAATTATAAGAATTTGCACAAAAAATAGAGCGAAGGCGCTCTGGCGCCTTGCGGGAAAAGCGAGCCAAGTGAGACCCCGCAGATTACAGATTGTTTGAGAGGCTCACGGATCGCCCGCGGCAAGCGAGCAGCCGAAGCGCATTGTTACAAAACATACTTTTCTATGCCAAGTTTACCTTATACGTTAAGATGTATATGCTTTTATATGTAAAATGTGACGAATGTGCTCTGAATGTCAGAAACTTTAGTTATTCGTAAGAGATGCCGCTAACTAACCTGATTTTCAATGTTGCATGTTGGAAAATATAAAGGTAATATGAATACGATTGAAGATTGGCCAACGGATGAAGAGTAATGGAGTGAAAATAATGTCCAAGAAAAAGAAATTTGCCTTAGCTGCGGCGTTAACCGGTGCTACCGCTGCCGCATTAACAGCAGGTGTATTTTTGCGGCAGGAGGTAGCCAAACGACACCCGTTTACACTCGATGAAGCAACCCTATCAGATTTGCAAAAGGCATTAAGAGCCGGCAGGTTTACCGCCAAACAGCTGACTGAGGCCTATTTAGAACGCATTCGTCAGCATGAGGCGTTGAACGCAGTTCTTGAAATAAATCCAGATGCCCTTCATGATGCCGAAGCAAGTGACGTGAAGCGCGCTGTCAATCCGGAAGTTGGGCCGCTTTTCGGCATCCCACTATTGATTAAAGATAATATTGAGACGTCAGGGGAAATGCATACGACAGCAGGCGCGCTTGCGTTCGCAGACTACCATGCGAAACAGGATGCTTTTCTCGTACGCAAGTTGAAAGAAGCAGGAGCAATTATTCTTGGAAAAACAAATTTGACGGAATTCGCTAATTTCATCAGCGAGCAGATGCCGAACGGTTATAGTACACTTGGTGGACAGACAATAAATCCATATGGTGATTCTTTCGATGTTGGTGGTTCGAGTGCTGGGACCGGCGCTGCTATTGCCGCCAATCTGGCTGCAGCTGGAATTGGAACCGAAACATCCGGATCGATCCTCAGCCCGGCATCACAAAACTCACTAGTCGGCATCAAGCCAACCATTGGATTAGTCAGCCGTAGCGGGATCATCCCTCTTTCCCATAGTCAGGATACAGCAGGCCCAATGGCTCGCACGGTTCGCGATGCGGTGATCTTACTGAACGCAATTGCCGGCTTGGATGAAGAGGACGAAGAAACAGTCTGGAGCCAAGGCGATATACAAAAAGACTATACCGTTTTTTTGAAACGCAAAGGTCTGAAAAATGCACGTGTTGGGATAGACCGCGCTTTTCTTCGGTCATCAAGCGATGAACATATCGAATTGATAAATGAGGCGTTGGATGTAATACGGGATGAGGGAGCAACAGTAGTTCCCATCAACATCCCGTCTGCCGATGCTCTTGAAAACAGAGAATCCACTGTGATGTATCAAGAATTCAAATGGGATATCAACCGTTACCTGGAACGACTTCCAGAATCCGTACCCGTACATTCTCTGACCGAACTCATTGCCTTTAATCAGGCTCATGCGAGCGAGGCACTTAAATATGGACAAGCAGTCTTTGAGAAAGCAGAACGGATGAGTGGAGACCTCGGTGAAAAAACCTATCTGATTGATCGTGCGGACGACATCCGGCTCTCACAACGAGAGGGGATTGATGCGGTGATGAAGACGCATCATCTCGATGCATTGCTTTTCGAGGGCTATAAAGGCAGTGATATTGCAGCAAAGGCAGGTTACCCATCGATTACTGTTCCTACTGGATACACCCATGATGGCCAACCTGTGGGATTGACCTTTTGTGGTATGGCATTCAGTGAACCGAAATTGATTGAACTTGCCTACTCATTTGAACAGGCGACCGAATGCCGCGTGGCGCCAGCGTCCTCGCCAAAATAAAAAAATGAGAGTCATCAGAAGTGTTCCTAATAATAAGGAATGCTTCTTTTTTTTATTTGCGCAGCAGCGCCAATTTTTCTTCGTTCTTCAGACACTTGCCCAAATTCCAGTGCATAAACTGATAGAAGATTAGCAAAGGGGGCTGTGCGATGACGCAAAGATACAGTTATCAGACAGAACAGGGAAAAAACGGCAGGTTCATTACTATTTTGCAGGAATCCCTCTGTCAGATGAGCCGTTCGCTGGCTGTCACTGTTTCTCTTGCCGAGGAATCTTGCGGTCGCGAAGCTGAAAAACTAAACAGGATTCTGACAGAGGACCGTGCGGATAGCACATATTTGCACGGATTGTTGAAGGAGAACGGTGGAGTGCCTCTTTCCTGTGAGCAATTGACGCTTTCTCTTACCCGGCTGGAAGGACTGCGCCAATCAATTGAACGGCAACTGACGCTGGCAGATTTATACGGACAGCTGGCGGATTTAAGCGAACAGGCGCATCAAGAGGCTACATTTCGGAAATTGGCCGGCAAGAAGCAGAATGCTGCACTTTGGCTGCTTTACCTTTATACGTTGAATAAAAAGTGAACGATCTTAATGTATGGAAAAAGGCGTCTTTAAGATAAAAAATCTTAAGACGCCTTCTTTTTAGTGCGCCCGGCATGGGTGACAGCTAGGCGGTGAAAGTCCGCTACAGGCTTGGCAGTAGGAACTGTTAGCTGAGGACAAGGGTGTCTGCC
>NZ_JAFBEV010000014.1 GCF_016908935.1 Sporolactobacillus spathodeae
TTTTAATCACAAAATCGCATACATTCTTAACATACTAGAAAAACTTCGTTGAGCCAAGCCCTGTGAAAAATAGCTAATCCTTAGTTTCGCTTATACTTAATTCCCCTGAAATCTTATACATTTTTAAACGTACAGAAAAGACAGCCGAGAGTTCCCGGCTGTCTTTATTACCTGACGATGCTTTTTAATGCTTCACGTGCAGCATTTTGTTCCGAGTCCTTCTTTGAATGACCCCTGCCGCTGCCGATGACCTTGCCGTCCAGTACGACTTTCGAGACAAATTCGCGCTGGTGCGCTGAACCCTTCTCTGTAACTAGTTCGTAATCCAGTTCGCCAAGATTTTCCCGTTGCACCGTTTCCTGCAATTGGCTCTTAAAATCCATCACATGGGAAAAAGTACCATCTTCAATTCTCGGATAAACAACCGACTCCAAAAAGCGGCTGACTTCTTGCAGCCCCTGATCGAGATACAACGCGCCAATGAATGCCTCGAACACATCGCATAGCAGTCCTGGTCGCTTGCGGCCGCCCGTTGTCTCTTCGCCGCGGCCAAGGAAGATATTTTTTTCGAAATCGAGTGAATTTGCGAATTGGACAAGTCCGGTTTCGCAGACAATTGCCGCCCGAAGTTTCGTCATCTCTCCCTCGGATAAATTCGGATAATGCTTGAACAGATACTGAGAAACCATTAATTCAAGCACGGCATCTCCAAGAAATTCAAGCCGCTCATAATCATCCGTAGCGCCACGGCGATGCTCATTCACATAAGATGCATGGGTAAAAGCCTGTAGCAGCAGTTTTTCATTGGTAAAAACAAACGAGAATTTAGCCAACAGCTGATGAATGTGATCCAATGTTTCGTTTTGTTCTGCCTTCTTCTTTGATTCAGGCATCTATCATTACCTCCGCTTGCCCAAAACCCAGCCCTTTTCTCTAAATAAAAGAAAAATCCCGATTTCATAAAAATTATTTTATAAAAGCGGGACTCCATGAGTTAGGATGTCAAGATTTGTGGCTCTGTATGTAAGTAATGACATCACCAACAGATTGAATCTTTTCTGCATCTTCATCTGAAATTTCCAGATTAAATTCGTCTTCAAGTTCCATGACAAGTTCTACGATATCAAGAGAATCGGCGTCCAGGTCTTCTTTGAAGGAAGCTTCCGGTTTTACATCGGCTTCGTCCACACCAAGTCTGTCGACAACGATTTTCTTCACACGTTCAAGTACATCTTGTTCTGCCATGTCTTCACCTCCCCTCAAAGATACCCTAAATTAAAATAACAGGAAATGGCATAAGAGTCAAAACTTATTTTGCATACGACAGCTAAATGACGTTCTTGCTCAACTATTTTATTGCATCGCCATTCCGCCGTCAACGCTGAGCGTCTGACCCGTCATGTAATCCGCAGCGCCCGAAGCAAGGAAACAAGCGACATGCGCAATATCTTCCGGCTGACCCAGACGTCCAAGTGGAATATCAGCTTTCATTTTGTCCTTGATTTCGTCGCTGAGTTTATCAGACATATCCGTTGCAATAAAACCAGGTGCGATCGCATTGACTGTAATGCCGCGCGAAGCGACTTCGCGTGCCGTTGTCTTTGTCAATCCAATGACGCCCGCTTTAGCAGCGACATAATTAGCCTGCCCAGCGTTGCCAAGGATGCCGACAACGGAGGCAATATTAATAATCTTCCCCTTTTTCTGTTTCATCATCGGCCGAAGCATTGCTTTGGTCATCAGGAAGACACCCTTCAGATTCGTATTGATCACGGCATCCCAGTCTTCTTCTTTCATGCGCATCAGCAGACCGTCACGCGTAATCCCAGCATTATTAACAAGAATGTCAATATGTCCGAATTTCTCCAATGCACGCTTGCAGATCAACTGGACATCCTGTTCCTTTGAGACATCGCCCTGGCAGACAAAAGCCTCTCGTCCCATGGCCCGGATTTCCGCGGCTGTCTCTTCTGCGCGTGCCTGATTGCCCGAATAATTGACCACAATCGAGGCACCTTCACGCGCAAATGCCAACGCAATAGCACGGCCGATACCGCGCGAAGCACCAGTAATGAGTGCTGTCTGGCCTTCGAGAATCATCACTCTGCACACTCCTTTAATTGTTCACTGACCGAATCAAGTGAAGCGATATCGTAAACGGACAGGATACGGGCACCGCGATGAATTTTTTTAATTAATCCACTCAGCACTTTTCCCGGTCCGACTTCAATATACGTGTCAACACCATTTGCTTTAAGCCGTTCGATCGATTCAATCCAGCGAACCGGCGAATAGAGCTGTTCAATAAGATGCGTGCGGATTTCATCTACTTGCGTCTCTTCAATAGCCGTACGATTAGCAATCACAGGTATTTCCGCGTGATGGATCGAAAGCGTATCCAGTGTCTGTCGCATCGCCTCAGCGGCAGGTATCATTAAAGAAGAATGGAATGGTCCACTGACTGATAACGGAACCACGCGCCGAGCGCCGCTTTCGCTTGCTAGCGTCGATGCTTTTGACACACCCTGAATTGAACCGGAAATAACAATTTGACCTGGAGCGTTCAGATTTGCCAGTTGGACAGGATTACCTTCTGCGCTGACTTTGTGACATAACTCGTCGAGTACATCTGCTTCCAAACCGAGCACGGCAGCCATCGTTCCTTCTCCGGCCGGAACAGCTTTTTCCATATGCAAACCGCGTTGTCGAACCCCATAAACGGCATCCTCGAAAGAAAAAACGCCAGCCGCATAAAGGGCGCTGTATTCGCCAAGACTGTGTCCAGCAACATAATCGGGACGGATACCCTTTTTACGAAGCAGATCATAGAGCAGACAGCTAACCGTTAAAATTGCCGGCTGCGTATTTTCCGTCAATGTGAGTTTCTCTTCGGGTCCATTCATAATTAAATCAGTCAGCGGAAAACCGAGCCGCTTGTCCGCTAATAAAAACTTTTCTTTCGATTCCGCAGACTTCTCCAACAAGTCTTTACCCATGCCGACTTGCTGCGAACCTTGTCCCGGAAAAACACATGCCACTTTAGTCAATGGTCAATAACCTCCTCAGTAACTTACCTTGCACAATCAAACTTTATACGCGTTCATGATTCTTCGTGTGCCGGTGCTGTCACGCCAGCCGTTTTCGTTTTGCCACTTGAGCGAAACATTGTAAAAACGCCTCGGAATACATGATCCTGTCCGGCATAACTGTTGACCTCGACAATTGTTCGGACATGTTCCTTCTCAATCACCTTTGCTTTGGCAACAACCCGCTCGCCGGTTTTGACTGGGCGGATAAAGTGAATCGACGCTTTCGAAGTCAGTGCCAACGCATCATTAATGACAGCGACTGCAAGTGAATTGGCCTGGGCAAAAAGATGATGGCCACGTGCAATACCAGTCCGGGAAAAAACATGCTCCTGACCGATTTCAAGCAGCGAAATGGCCTGCGCATCCAGTTGTAAGTCGACAATTTCGCCGATGACCTCATCTTCATGAAGCGCCTTCACATCATCAAATTGCCGTTTTGCGACGTATTTAATTCGCTCCCGCAATTCGGGAATCGACAACTCCATCCTGTCCAAGCGTATCGTTTGAACACTAACACTGAATTTCTTTGCCAATGCATCATCCGTAATAAATGGATTCTCAGCTATCGTCTGTTTGAGCATCGCCTGGCGATCCTGCTTGCTCTTTCTCAAATTTCGGACACCGTCCTTTGCGCTTGCCCCATTGATGTTGATCAATCGCCGTTCTTATGACTAGATAATAATAGCAAGTATATCACAAGCGGGCGGGTCCGTGTAGGGCAAGGCAAAAAGGAAGAAACTGATCACCTTTTACAAGCTTTCCAACCTTAATAGCTTACGATTCAGATCCCGCCTAGGTTTCAAGAAATTTAATCAAGCCTCTTTTTATCAAGTATCCCTGCAGCTCTAAGCGGTGCACGAAGCAAATGGTACGCATCCTCTTGCCAAAATGACTGACTGCGAACCATTTTGGCTGCATCCTGCCTGGCTGCGGCAAGTGTTTGAAAATCATGCACAAGGTCAGCCAATTTAAAATCCGGCAGACCACTTTGTTTGCTGCCGAAAAAGTCGCCAGGTCCGCGTAACTTCAAATCTAATTCAGATAATTTGAACCCATCCGTTGTCTCTGTCATCCACTTCATCTTTTCCTTACTTGTCTCCGACTTTGCTTCAGCGACAAGCACACAATATGACTGATTGCTGCCACGCCCAACCCGACCGCGCAGCTGGTGCAACTGCGATAAACCGAAGCGGTCGGCGTCATTGACAATCATCAGTGTCGCATTCGGCACGTTGACACCGACTTCGACAACAGTTGTGGCGACGAGGACTTGCACCTGATTCATTTTAAAACGATTCATAACGTCCGCCTTCTCCTCAGGATTCAGGCGTCCGTGCATCAAACCGACCTGAATGCCCGTGAGTGCTTGTGTCAGCTGGCTATGCATATCGAGTGCATTCTGTACGTCAAGCTGTTCAGATTCTTCAATCAGCGGACAAACAACATATGCCTGGCGTCCGGCAGCAACGGCACGGCGGATAAACGTAATCACTCGATCCATCAAGTCATGGCGCACCCAATAGGTTTTTATTGGCTTTCTACCACCGGGCAATTCGCTAATTGTTGAGACATCCATATCGCCGAAGACAGTCAAAGCAAGTGTCCGCGGAATTGGCGTCGCCGTCATGTACAACACGTCCGGTTCCTGCCCTTTTTCCCGCAAAAGGCGTCGCTGAACGACACCAAAACGGTGTTGCTCATCGGTTACCACCAAGCCGAGGCGTCGGTAATGAACCTCATCTTGAATCAACGCATGGGTGCCAATTAATATATCAATGGCGCCTTCCTTCAATTGTTCAAGCAACAGCTTTCTTTTTTTCCCGCGAACATTCCCGGTCAGTAGTGCGGTCCGAATTGAAAAAGCGGAAAAAAGCTGTTCCAAGCTGTCCGCATGCTGTTCCGCTAGGATCTCCGTCGGCGCCATCAACGCCCCTTGATAACCAGCAGTCACTGCGGCGAATAAGGCAATCGCAGCGACGATCGTTTTCCCTGAACCTACATCACCCTGTAGCAGGCGATTCATCGCTGACGGTTGCTTCATGTCCTCAAGAATTTCATGGAGTACTGTTTGTTGCGCATCCGTCAGATGAAACGGAAGTGCCTCGATAAATGCCTGAAGACGTACGTTATCTACTGCAAAAGCCACACCGTTTTTTGCTTTCTGTCGCTTTAATCGATGTGCTTGCATTTTTAGTTCATATATGAGGAATTCTTCATAAACAAGTCGGCGCCGCGCCTGTTTCAAACGCTGAGTGGATGAGGGAAAATGAATTTCGCGTACGGCTTCTTCGCGTCCCAGAAGGCGGTAGCGCTCTCTAAGCGAATCCGGAAGATTCTCAGCTAATTGCCCGGCGAATTGTGTCAAGGCCTGGCGAACGATTGTCCGCAATTTTTTTACAGAAATTCCTTCTTTAACTGGATAAACCGGTAGCCATTCACCTTTGTCGGTTGGAAGGCCATTATGAAATTCAGTTACAGTCAATACGGCCCTTCCCTGTTCCCATTTTCCCGTCAGTGTCACCGTATCCCCTAACTTCAGCGTCCGCTTGAGATACGGCCGATTAAAGAGAACGGCGGTTATGAGATATCGACCGGAGAGCACCCGTACCGAAATACGTGATCGCTTTTTCGCATAATATGAAAAAAGCGGTTCGCTCTGAATCTTGCCGACGATTGTTGCATGCTCGCCATCAGCAATCGTGCTCAGATCCCGAACCGCATAATTTTCATAGCGATATGGAAAATAATTAATAAGGTCAGCCGCAGTAGCAATTTCCAGTTTCTGCAGCTGATCGGCAAAAGCGTGACCGACTCCTTTTATTGATCCAACTGGAAAGTCTGCAAGCGTCATGGATGCTTCGTGACGGATTTTTGTCCATCGTGTCCGAAGATCTGTCTTTTCAACGCTCTGCCTCTCGGCGTATCTGCGAGACCGCCTTGTGCTGTTTCGCGGAATGCGGCCGGCATCATCCTGCCAACTCGATACATCGCTTCAATCACTTCATCGCATGGGATTCGGCTTTCAATTCCTGCAAGCGCCATATCGGCTGCAACAAGTGCCGTCGACGCACCTACCGCATTTCTTTTCACACAGGGAACCTCGACAAGTCCGGCAACCGGGTCGCAGATCAGGCCAAGCATATTGCCAAGTGCGATCGCCATGGCGTGCGCCGATTGCTGTGGCGATCCGCCCGCAAGTTCCACCGCCGCCGCAGCTGCCATACCCGTTGCCGAACCAACTTCAGCCTGACAACCGCCCGCCGCTCCAGATATAGAGGCATTATTCGCGACGACAAAGCCGAAAGCACCCGCTGTGAACAAAAAGCGAACCATTTGGTCGCGTGTCGGTGCCGGTTTCAGACGCTCACATAAGCCAAACAGCGTTCCTGGAACAACGCCTGCCGATCCAGCCGTTGGTGTCGCGCAGATAACGCCCATAGCCGCGTTGACTTCATTCGTTGCCATTGCCTTGCTGACCGCGTCAAGCATGGCGACGCCTGAGAGCGTCTGCCCCTCAGCTAGATATGCCTGTAACCGTTTCGCATCACCACCGGTCAGACCCGAATGTGAACGGATATTTTCGCTAATGCCTCGCTTGACCGCGTCTTCCATTACATCCAGATTGCTGGACATTTTTGCAAAAATAGCTTCACGGTTGCTCCCGGTTGTTTCAATTTCCGTCTCTATCATAATTTCCGATATCTTTTTTTGATCTTTTTCCGCCAATTCGACAAGTTCTTTAACTGTCTGAAACATAAGTCAATCTTCCCCTTCTGCAAGCCTCTTGCACAGTTAAGATAAAACAGCAACATGAAGTATATTCGGCAAAAGCCCAACTTCCTCCGCAAGTTTCCCGCCGATTTCCTCATCGGTCTGAATCACCATCAGAGCGAGGCTCCCTTTAACTTTACGTGAGACTTCCATATAGGATATGTTCATTTCGTATTTTGCGATCAGTGAAGCAACTTCCGCCACCGCGCCATATTTATCCTGATGGAGAATAAACAGAGCCGGATTACTGCCAGACAGCGAAATATTAAAACCGTCGACTTCGATTATCTCAATCTTTCCGCCGCCTATCGACACCCCCACCACTTCAATGTCACTTTGCTGATCGGATAAGCGTATTCGGACTGTATTTGGATGTTCTGTCTCCGTTTCTTTATCGGCTATAAATGAGATTTTCAAATCCTCTTTTTGGGCCAACTCAAGTGCATCAGGCAAGCGCGGATCGTTGGGTTCGAAGTCGAGCAAACCGGCAATTATCGCCACATCCGTCCCATGTCCCTGATACGTTTCAGCAAATGATCCGTAAAGCGTAATCGCTGCTTCCATCGGCTGTGCGCCAAATAAATGACGCGCCACCCGCCCGATTCGTACAGCACCCGCGGTATGTGAACTGGATGGGCCAATCATTACCGGACCGATTATGTCAAAAACGCTGCGATATTTCATCAATCTATACTCCTTTTCAATCTTCTGAATCCTGATCCGCCGGCTTTTCAGCCAGGCGAACCCCCTGTACATAAACGTTGATTTCCACCGCCTGGAGACTGAGCATCTCACTCAGCGCCTCTTTTACGCGATGCTGCAGTTCAATGGCCACATTGGAAATCTGTGTGCCATAACTGACAATAATATACATGTCAATCAATAAATTATCGTCTTCATCAAAAGAAGCGACGACACCTCGACTGAAATTTTCTTTTTTCAGCAGTTCATCAAACCCGTCCTTCAACTGGTTTTTCGATGCCATGCCAACAATTCCTTCACATGAGACAGCTACTCCGCCAGCAATCTTTGTAATGACATCCATGGAAATATCAATTTGTCCGTAATTATTCGTCGATGCTATCATGTTCGTACTCCCTTCAGATTGTGAACCTTATTCTCATCAGCAATGTAACTGTTTCTTTTCATTCTTTCTTATCAATTGCTGTAACAAGCCATTCACGGACACGTTCCGCAATCTCCCGACAACCCACTTTTCCTACTAATTTTACACTAGCCGTTTTAAATTGGAAAGATTCAGCTTGACTGAGTCTAAATTATTAATTCTGGTTGCTTCCTCTTCCTGTGCATGGTAATATAAAATTATTGCTTAATGAATGTTTGTGCAGGGAGGGTATCTTGAATGGGACGTAAATGTTTCGTTACAGGCAAAACAACCAAATTTGGTCAGAATCGTTCATTTGCTGAAAATAAATCGAAACGTACTTTCAAAGCGAATCTGCAAAAAGTTCGCATTCTCGTTGACGGCAGTCCAAAACGCGTTTATGTATCAACTAAAGCGCTGAAGGCTGGAAAAGTCGAACGCGTTTAATGCAACGAAACCGTTGGTTGGAAACAGCCGGCGGTTTTTTTGTACTTTTAGTACCGCGGAAATGATCGCAGAATCATCAAATGGACCCAATTGTATGAGAAGTACTTTCTGGAAACAAGTGCAGTTAATTTTCGTGTAAAATCAAAGATTTCAATCTCGTAAAAAAGGTGCCCCGCGCTCGTGCGGGGCACCTTTTTTATCTGCCGCGTCCTTACCCCTTCCGGAAGGAACCGAGGAGGGCTCTAACAATACTACCTAAAAAACGCGGCAGTTTAATCGTGTAAAATTTCATGGCTACTCCTCCTTGTTGTCAAGCGCCGTCAACCATTATCACGTGCTTCTAGATTATATGAATGGACGATTGGATCTAGACCAAAGCCGTCCTACCGCTTTAATCGCTGCAGCGCATCATGAGCAAAAGCCCGGAAGCAAACGAAACTGAGGATACATTGCTCGCTTGCTCATTGCTGATACACAAGCTGGAACCTAACACAAGTTCCGCATCATGCAGAGGATATTTCACTCCTCGAAGCGTTAGCCCTGTGACTTTGCCGGAAATCGCCAGAAAAGAGAGGTAGGGGTAATTGGGCTCCTTCTCTAAATGGTATATGCCTGAATCCAATAATTCGATACTATTTTTTTTATCCACAAGCTGCATGCGCGTTGCTTTGCGACTCGCTTTAAGTAGCAAATAAACCGCGGAAAGGGCGTGATCTTGGCGCCCACCAGTCACGCCGAAGATCAGCAATTGTTGCGGTTTCTTGGCAAGCGCCCAGTCAATTGCCAGTTCCAAATCCGTTTTATCCTTCTCACATGGGAAAGTCTCGCAGTCAACCGCCTGTTCTGCGATCACGTGGTACTCCACTTTCGATACGGAATCAAAATCCCCGAATGCTTTGATCGGTTTAATGTTTTTACTTAAAAGGACAAAAGTCCCGCGATCTGCGCCTATCCATTGAAAGTTTTCATACTTTGGATCAAGTAAATCTGGAATCAGCGTCTCCGGTCCCCCGGCAACAATCGCCAGCTTCACTACCAATCGCCTGCCTTCTTCAATTCAATAAACCTTTTTTCTCTGACTGATTTCATGAAAAAACATACAATAGTGTTGATACCGTGCCTCACTAATTTGGCCGTGATCACGTGCTGTTTTTACCGCACAGTCTGGTTCAGCAATGTGCGTGCAGCCTCTAAATCGGCAGGAATCACGAAGCGTCCGGAATTCAGGAAAACAATCTTCAAGATCATTTGCTTCCACTTCTGCAAAGTCAAGCGAACTGAACCCAGGCGTATCGGCAACGAATCCACCGCAAACCGGCAGAAGTTCAACATGACGGGTGGTATGCTTACCACGCCCAAGCGCCTGAGAAATCGCCTGAGTATCAATCGAAAGCTGTTCGTTCAATGCGTTGAGCAAGGATGATTTTCCCACTCCGGATTGCCCGGTAATCACACTGATCCGCCCGCGTATCAGTCCTGAAACATCCTCCAGTCCATCGCGATGAAGGCTTGATGTCAAGAGTACCGGATATCCGGCTGCTTGATAAGGCGCGATCCGTTTCGATAGCTTTTCGCGCGCTTCAACACCTAGCAAATCTATTTTGGTAAGACAAATCAGCGACGAAATTTGGTGACTCTCCATATGAACGAGAAAGCGATCCAAAAGGCCGTCATCAAAGTCCGGCTCAGCAACAGAGAAAATCAGCAAAGCCTGGTCGACATTGGCGATTGGCGGGCGATTCAACACGTTTTTCCGTTCGTTGATGGACAGAATATAGCCGTCTATCGGATTTTCTGCTTCGAAGACCACTGAATCGCCAACGAGCGGGCTCACTTTCTTTTTGCGAAAGATCCCTCTTGCCCGGCATTGAATAACGTTCTCTCCATTTTTTACATAATAGAATCCGCTGAGGGCTTTAATGATTATTCCTTCTGGCATCGAATGGCTCCCTTTTGTTTTTTTCCGCGAGATAATTTGCTGAATGATTGTTTCTTTTACTGTCCGTTCGGATAATCAACGGTCCCTGTTTTCTCCTTATTGTCGTCAATCACAATTCGGTAACTTCCTTGGGTTCCCGGCAAGAGTTGAAAAGGAATCGTGTAGGTTTTCGTTTCAGTAATTTCTTCATCGGCAAAGAGTGAATCATGATGATTGGCGTCCGTATAGTAAATCTGCACGTGAGAAGGTTGTGAATTGGAACCTGCATTTGCGTTGGAATTTGCAGAATAAACCACTTTGATCGGCTGATCGACTTCCGCCATCGCCTGCTTCTTCCCTTTTGAGAAGGACACAACGATCTTTGTCCCCTTCGCGACCTGCTTGCCTGCCACCGGTTCCTGGCTGATTACTTCTCCTTTGGCAACACTATCTGAATAATCGCCAGGCATATATTCAGGACTTAATCCGGCCGCTTTGAGCATGCGAACCACTTCATTTTTTGTTTTGCCACTGAGATCTGGCACCGTCACTTGAGGTTCGCCGCCGCTATAGGTCAGTCTCAAAACCGTTTTTGACGGGACGACCCGTTTTCCTGGCATCGGACTCTGGCTGATCACCTGGCCTTCTGGAACGGTGGACGAATCCACTGCATGCCAAACGACATCTTTATACCCTACATCCGGCAACGTGTTTAGCAAAGAATCCCGATCATAACCGACATAATTGTCTACATTGATCGTACTCTGTCCCGTACTTACAAACAGAATAATCTTTGAACCCGCCTTTACTTCAGTTCCAGATTCTGGATTCTGTTTAATCACCGAATTTTTTTGCACATTTTTACTAGCCTGCGCAATCCGTTTGACTTTCAAGTGATGATCCGTCACAATCTGTTTGGCTTGAATATAGTTCTGCCCAACGACATTGGGTACTTGGACATTCGCCACATAAAATAGCTTCGGAAGGACGGCAAGACCAATAATCAGTCCAGTTGTAATGAGTAAAATCAGGATGCCAAGCATTGTCAACAACCGTTTGGCGCGTAATTTCTTCTTTTTCTTCGGTTTGTCAGCCTCTATCACTGCTTGATCAGTAATCGGATCGTTTTCCGTCTTCAGCGGCGGAATTTTAATCGTCTTCTCCGCATCCGCCTCGACCGTCTCTTCATCTGGGAAAACAAGCCGTTCTTCGCCGCTTCGTTCCGGAGACAAAGCCGTGTTGAGGTCAGCATACATCTCAGCGACATTGGCGTAACGATCGCCTGGATTTTTGGCCAATGCCCGAATGATAATATTCTCCAAACTCTGCGGAATTTCTGGTCGGAAATCACGCGGAAAAGGCATCGGTTCTTTCAACTGTTTCAATGCGACAGATACTGGCGATGTGCCGGGGAAAGGAACACGTCCAGTCAGCAATTCGAACATCACGATACCAAGTGAATAAATATCAGATTTGACGGTCGCCTTTCCGCCTTTCGCCTGTTCTGGCGACAAATAGTGGGCAGATCCCATTATTGAGTGTGTAAACGTGATCGTTGCGCTGCTGACCGCCATCGCAATACCGAAGTCGGTGACTTTAACGTGCTCAGATTCGTCGATTAAAATATTGTGTGGCTTAATATCTCGATGAATGATGCCGTGGGCGTGAGCATGCGCAATCGCCGCGTCAATTTGCTTCATGATCGGTACCGCTTCGCTGATTGCGAGCGGTGAATAGTCCTTAATAAATTCTTTCAGGCTCATGCCGTGTACATATTCCATGACGATGTAATAAAGATCATCTTCTTCACCGATATCGTAGATAGCTACGATATTCGGATGGGACAGACTAGCCACAGATTCAGCTTCTCGGTGAAAACGTTTGACAAATTCTTCATCGCTCGCTAAATCGGAGCGGAGAATCTTTACAGAGACTAGGCGATCAAGAATCAAATCCTTTGCTTTATAGACGAGCGCCATGCCGCCTTCGCCGAGACGGGAAAGAATCTGATAACGCCCACCAATTCGTCTACCTATCATCGCGTTTCACCATCCGAATCATGAGAGATGATGATTAGACTGATATTATCTTCGCCGCCAGCTTCATTTGCCGCCTGAATCATTTTCTCAGTTTTTTCTTCAAGGGGTCCTTCACTTTCCATAATCGCGCGCATCTGTAGGCTGGATAGCTTGTTCGTCAATCCGTCCGAACAGAGGATCAGATGAGAGCAGTCGCTCCAGTCACGAGTGAATGTGTCAAGCGCAATTGTCGGCTCAGTACCAAGCGCACGCATCAAAACATGCTTCTCAGGATGACTTTCAGCATCGGCGCGGCTGATCTGACCGCTTTTGACTAATTCATTGACAAGCGTATGATCTTCGGTAATTTGCCGTGCTTCAGAACCTTGCAACCAAGAATAAACGCGGCTGTCGCCAACCGTTGTAATCACTATAAAGTCTTCACTGCATAACGCAGCTGCGAACGTCGTTCCCATTCCACGGCAATCGTCATTGGCTTCTGAATAATCATAAAGATGGACATTCACCGTACGCACCAAATGGTTCAGCCAAGTAACAGCTGCATCTTCTGTCAGTGGTTCTTCGAGCTGATTCCATTTCTCTTCAGCGAACTTCAGCGCCATGCCGCTGGCTACCTCACCGGCCGCATGTCCCCCCATTCCATCAGCAACGACGCCGAGTAGCTGATTATTTTTATAAAAGACATTGACACTGTCTTCATTATGGCTTCGCTGCCTGCCGACATCACTGCCAAAAACAGCTCTCATGATTTTCCCTCCACTGCCAGATTTCACTCAGGTTAGATGCTTATTGTCCCGTTTCACTTCGGCGCAAACAGGCGATAAAAAAACCGTCCGTATTAAAATCAAACGGCATCAGCTGAAGCCAGCCTTCCAGCGGATGCACGCGCTCTCTGACACTGGCCGGCAAATGCTGAGCAAAATCCGAATCCGGCTCAAACTCCGGATGTTCCGCAAGAAATTGACTAATTTGCCAATCGTTTTCCGCTCGGCTGATTGTACATGTACTGTAAATCAATAAACCGCCGGGTCGGACAAGTGGTGCGGTACGTTCGAGTATTTCCTTTTGCACTTTGACAAGCTGAGCGATGTCTTCCGGATTCTTCTCCCAACGGATTTCCGGCTTCCGTCGAATGACGCCAAATCCGGAACAAGGGACATCGAGCAAAACGCGATCAAAAGACTGAGATGCAAACTGATCTGCCGCTCTACGCGCATCCAGTGCTCGTGTTTCAATACATGAATCGAGCCCGAGCCGTTTGGCGGCCTCATCAATCAGCTTCGTCTTGTGCGGATGCAAGTCGAGTGCAATAATCCGCCCCTTCCCGTCCATTCGTTCAGCAAGGTGCGTCGTTTTTCCTCCGGGACCGGCACAAGCGTCAAGCACGAGCATTGAGGCTTCGGGTGCCACGGCATCGGCAACAAGCATCGAGCTCTGATCCTGGATCGTCAACTGTCCAGATACAAAGAAAGGTGACGCAGCGATTGATCCGCTGCTTGCAAGAACAAGTCCATCTGGCGAAAGCGTGCTAGATTTTGCGTCGATTCCTACTTCATGCAGCTTGTCGATTAAGGTATCCGGATCCAGGCGTGTCCGATTGACGCGTACGGAAACAAGTGGCGGTTGGTTATCTGCCTCAGCAATGCGCCGCGCCGTCTCAAGATCCCACTCCTCGCGCCAGAGACGAAGCAGCCATTCAGGATGACTATTCTGAATCGCGTCGCGCCGTTCCTCTGGCTGAATTGCGTTGAAATCAGGAAGGCCTTCACGGATCAAACGACGGAGTACACCATTTACTAGGTTACTGATTCCGCGATGGCCACGTTTCTTCGCAATCTCTACTGCCTCATTCACGAGGGCATGGTCCGGGATGCGATCGAGATACATTTTCTGATAAATGGAAAGCCAGAGCAGCACCCGTACCCAAGTGTCGAGCTTTCTCTCTTTCGCAACATAAAGGGATAAGACATAGTCGAGCGTCATTTTCCGCTGCAGAACGCCGTAGACGAGTGTTGTGATTAACCCTCGATCATGCGTGCTGAAGGTATTCTTTGATAAAGCTTCATTTAAAACGATCGGACTATAGGATCCCTTTTTCAAAATCGCCAATAAAAGATCGAGCGATTGTTCACGCGCTGTTATCTTGTTCATCGGTTTACTCCAAACTGCATGCCGGTTTGAAGCGTGCGGCCGCTGCCATTTAGAAAATCAGTGGCGCGCATCCGTTTCTTGCCGGCCGGCTGACATTCGGTAATGCGAAGCACTTCCCCCGATCCGGTCGCGACGAGAATGCCGGCATGATCAAACGCGGTAATCTTGCCCGGTTCTTCCTCTGTCTGAAGCCCGGTTTGTTGGGCCGAAAATATTTTAAATACTTTACCATCTAGAGAAGTATAGGCACCAGGGAAAGGATTCAATCCACGAACTAAATTGTGGATTTCCTTGGCGCTTTTCGACCAAACAATGGCTTCATCTTCGTGCTGAATGCTTGGTGCGAAGCTGACACGCGATTCCTCCTGCTGAACAGGATGAACGCTTCCTGCCTCAATTGCTGGCAATGTTTCCATCAACAGTTGGCTTCCTGCAGCACTGAGTTTATCGTGCAATCCGCCAAACGTTTCATCGGCATTAATCGGCACGTGGACTTGAGCGAGCATATCGCCAGCATCAAGCTGCTTAACCATATACATAATCGTGACGCCGGTTTCTTCCTTACCATCAATGATCGCCTGCTGAATCGGGGCAGCGCCGCGATATTCGGGAAGAAGCGATGCATGAACATTGACGCAACCAAGCCTTGGCCCATCGAGTAGCGATTGTGGCAGAATCTGCCCGTATGCGGCCGTAATCAATAAATCCGGTGCATACGACAGAATATCGGCGACAGCATCCTTTCGCCGTACCTTTTCCGGCTGAAGCACCGGAATATGATGGCGAAGCGCTGATTCTTTGACTGGCGGTGCAGTCAGAACGTGCCGACGCCCTTTAGGCCGATCCGGTTGTGTCACCACACAAACAACTGTATAGGACGGTTCGCTGATTAAATTTTCCAAAATAGGTACCGCAAAATCTGGTGTTCCCATAAAAACGATTTTCATTAGATAATCATCCTCTATCTTGCACTGCACTTGATCGGATCCTCACATCAGAACTACTGGGTTCAGATCAATCGACAGCTGCAGTCCGTTTTTCCCAGTTTCACGAAAATGGCTGTTAATTTTTCGTAGCAGCGGCAAAAGCGCTGATTCTCTTTTGTATTTTACCATGCACTGGTAACGATATCTATCTTTGATCCGTGCGATTGCAGGAACAACGGGTCCATATATCAGCGCGTCGGGCGACAAATGCCGGCGCAAGGCCGCAGCGATCCGCTCGGCCGCTTCCGCCGCTTTCGCTGGCTCCGGATGGGTCAGATTAATCAGAACCAGATAATAAAACGGCGGATAGCCGCGACGATAGCGAATCTGCATTTCTTCCTGATAGAAGCGCAAATAATCATGTTGTGAAGCATCAACCACAGCATAATGCTCCGGTGTATAAGTCTGTATGATCACTTCTCCAGGGAGATCATGCCGCCCTGCACGCCCGGATACTTGGGTCAACAATTGAAAAGTTTTCTCTGAAGCGCGGAAATCCGGGAGATGAAGCATGGAATCAGCGGCAAGTACGCCGACAAGCGTCACTTTTGGAAAATCAAGGCCTTTGGCAATCATTTGAGTGCCAAGCAAAATATCCGCCTGCTGATCGCCAAAAGCACGCAATAGTTTCTCATGACCGCCCTTTCGTCGAGTTGTATCAACGTCCATACGAATGACGCGGGCTTCGGGCAACAGCCGCGCCAACTCAGCCTCAACCTTCTGCGTTCCTGTGCCAAAATAACGTAGCGAATCACTGCCGCATGAGGGGCAAGTCTCCGGAACTTGCTGTTGATAGCCGCAATAATGGCATTTAAGTAGATTCCCTTCGCGGTGATACGTCAGTGAAATATCGCAATGTGGGCATTTGATCACCGTGCCACAAGAGCGGCACATGACAAATGTCGAGAAACCGCGGCGATTCAAAAAGAGAACGGTTTGCTCGTTTCGAACAAAGCGCTCTTTTAATTTTTCAAAGAGTGTGCCTGAGAAAACTGTGTGGTTGCCTGAGCGCATCTCTTCACGCATATCGACGATCGAAACAGGCGGCAGCGGGTGATGATTAAACCGTTCCTTCAAAGTCAGCAGCGTGTACACCTTTTTTTGCGAGCGGGCAAACGATTCAAGTGAGGGCGTTGCGCTCCCCAGAACGACCGGACAGTGGTGTTGACGCGCCCGATGAACGGCCACGTCTCGTGCATGATAACGCGGCTGATCTTCTTGTTTATAGCTGCTTTCGTGTTCCTCATCTATAATAATCAAACCGAGCTTCTGGAACGGCGCGAATACCGCAGATCGTGCACCGACGGCGACCGACACTTGACCGTTGCGAATTTTCCGCCACTCATCAAATTTTTCACCTTTGCTCAGGCCGCTATGGAGGACGGCAACCGCTTCGCCGAAACGCCGTTTGAAGCGTTCGACCATTTGCGGCGTTAGCGCAATTTCCGGAACAAGAACAATAGCCTGTTTGCCACTCGTGATTACATGCTCGATCGCCTGTAAATAAATTTCAGTTTTCCCACTTCCTGTGACGCCATGACAGAGAAAGACACGGGATTCCTCCTGCGTAATGGCTGTGTCAATCGGCGTCAAGGCGGCACGCTGTTCCTGTGTCAGTGGAAGCTTATGCGTTTGGTTGCGCGCCTTACCCGCGTAAGGGTCCCGTTTCGCCTCGATTTTGCCAAGCTCAAGCAACCCTTTTTCGCAGAGACGGTGAATTGCTGTGCGGCTGAGCTGATGCATTCCGGTTAATTCTTTTAGTGCTATGTAAGTATCGCTAGCATGCTGCTCAAAAAAAGCAAGCACATCCTTCTGCCGCTGTGATCGCGCATCGAGCGCCTCCAGAGCGGCGTGCAATTTCTCTTTAGGAACCGCGGGGCGGCATGCTGGCAATTCCTTGATCTTAGCTTGATTTTTGACAACCTGGCGAACGATGATAACTTTTTCGTTCAATGCTTTCTGCAGGCTTTTCAACAGTTGCGGCGCTTCTTTGACCAACGTCTCCCATTCTGGTGCGACACCCGCAAATACACGTTGCAATTCAGGAAAATCATGTGTTAGCCGCGCCTCATCTAGAATAATCAGTTGCTTGCGGTATTCTGCTTTCATAACAGCAGGCAGCATCGCTTGATAGGCGGCGACAGTTGGACAGAGTGTGGTGTCAGCAAGCCAGCGCCCGAGATTAAGCAATTCGTCCGTTAGCACAGGTTGTGGATCAATAAGTGCATCCAAGGCTTTTAAATGCTCAAAAGCCGTTTCTGTTTTCAACTGGGTTACAAAACCAAGCCGGCGTGTCGTCCCAAAAGGCACCGTAACACGCATGCCAATCTGCAACGTGCCGATCCAGTCTTCCGGCACGAGATAATCAAAGGCGCGATCGACCGGAGCCGCTGGAATGTCGACAAAGACTTCGGCAATCACTGGCACTCACTCTCTTCAAATAGAGCAGCAAGGGCTGCACAAATTCTTGAGGCGACCTCATGTTTCGGTAGCCGTTGATGCGGCTCATATCTGCCATTGGCAAAATAAAAAGTCACCTTATTCGTATCTGTCGCGAACCCATCTGCGGCGAGATTAGCAACTAGCAGATCAAGATGCTTCGTTTCTAGCTTTCGCTTGGCGTTGGCTTCAAGGTTTTCCGTTTCCGCGGCGAAACCAATCAGAATCTGTTTCTCCTTTTTCAATCCGAGTTCCTTTAAAATATCTGGATTTCGCACGAGCCGAACCAGTAACGGACCGTCCTGCTTCTTTATTTTCTGCGCATGAGCCTCTTCCGGCCGGTAATCGGCAACCGCAGCAGATTGGATGACGGCATCGACATTCTGATAATCACGAAGTACGGCCGCGCGCATCTCCAATGCCGAAACGACACGCACAATGGTCACATTTGGCGGCGCATCAAGCTGCACCGGACCAGAAATCAACGTCACATCGGCACCGAGCCGAGCCGCCTGTTCGGCGATTGCATAGCCCATTTTTCCGGTTGACAAATTGCTGAAGAAACGGACCGGATCGAGTCCTTCCCGCGTCGGTCCAGCAGTGACCAGTATTTTTTTTCCTCTAAGCGGTGCATCTTTTTCCTGCTGTTCCATAAAAAATTCAGTGGCGCGTGCAGCAATCGCCTCGGGCGCAACGAGACGTCCTTTGCCCGTCCAACCGCAAGCTAGCTTGCCACTCTCCGGTCCGATAAAGTGATAGCCGTAGTCGGCCAGAAGCTTTATATTGTGCTGCACCGCTGGATGCTGGTACATATTGCTATTCATCGCGGGGGCTACGAGCACCGGGCAGCGGGCAGCCAGCACGACCGCCGTCAGCATATCATCCGCACGTCCCGCGGCCAGGCGCGCCAACGTATCCGCAGTGGCCGGTGCGATCACAATCAGGTCGGCATGATCTGCCAAATCTATATGTGCGATTTGTCCTTCTTTTTCATCCGTGAAGACGGAACAGTGTACGTGGTGCCTTGTCAATGCCTGAAAGGTCACCGCGCCGATAAATTGTTCCGCTGCCTTCGTCATAACGACATGGACAGATGCCCCTGCCTTCACCAATAGGCGAACCAGTTCTGCCGCTTTATATGCCGCAATTCCGCCGGTAACACCGACAATAACCGTTTTTCCGGCTATGCCCATGGCAATCTCCTCCTGTTGCCCGCCGATACGAGCACAATTCCTGCTGTATTTCTATAAATAGCAAAAAAGCAACAACCTGACTGCGGCTGCTGCTTATCCGATCATCGTTTACTTGCTGACTTTGTAATTGAGCAGTCCAGCACTAACTTCCTCAAGCGCCTGTCCGACAAGTTTCGACGAACGCGGATGCTGCAACATCAAATGGCCGGTCCCATCTTGAAGCTGGCGCGCGCGTTTTGCAGAAAGCGAAACGAGTGTATAAGTGGAATTTACTTTCTCCAGCAGGCTGTCAATTGACGGATAAATCATCATTTTCAATCAGCTCCTTCACTATCTTTATACTTTTCAATGATATGGTCTACACGGCAATGTTCAGCGAGTACAATTGACTCGATTCGATCGCACGCTTTTTCAACCTGATCATTTTCAACGACATAATTATAGTTCTCCATCAGTTCCATCTCCGATTTGGCGACAGACATCCGGCTTTCAATTAAATCGGCAGTTTCTGTGCCACGACCAATGATCCGTTTCTTCAATTCGCCAAGAGTTGGCGGTGCAAGAAAAATAAATGTAGCTTCCGGAAAACGGCGCTTGATTTGCAGCGCGCCTTGGACTTCGATTTCGAGAATGACATCCTGACCGGCATTGATCGTCTCGCGAACGTAATCCACAGGCGTTCCGTAGAAATTGCCGACATACTCCGCCCATTCAAGCAGCTTGTCTTCACGAATCATTTGTTGAAATTGTTCGCGGTCTCTGAAAAAATAGTGGATGCCGTCTTTCTCGCCTTCCCGCGGTTTACGCGTGGTGACGGAAATCGAATATTGTAAATGCGTCCCGCGTGCGCGCAAGGCTTTGCACACCGTTCCTTTTCCGACTCCTGAAGGACCGGAGAGAACAACGAGCAATCCTTTTTCTTTAAAACTCATGATTCCAATGCCTCCAACTGTTCTTCATTCCTCGACTTCACTCTGCTGCATGACCCGCTGAGAAATTGTCTCGGGCTGAACAGATGAAAGAATAATATGATCACTGTCTATGATCACCACGGCCCGTGTTCGCCTGCCGTAAGTCGCATCAATCAATTTATTGCTGTCTCTGGCAATTTTAATTAAGCGTTTCACCGGCTGTGATTCGGGGCTGATAATCGAGACGATCCGATTCGATGCAGCCATATTGCCAAAACCGATATTGACCAGTTTTGTCACCCGACACTCACTTCCCCCAAATTCAATTATTCAACATTCTGTATCTGCTCGCGGATTTTCTCAAGTTCGCTCTTCATCAGCACAACAGATTGGCTGACTGCCGTACTGTTTCCTTTTGCCCCTATCGTATTAATTTCCCGATTCATTTCTTGAATCAAAAAATCAAGTTTCCGTCCAACAGGTGCCGCGTCAGTATCCGGATCAAGAGAATTTTCCAACTGCTGCAAATGACTGTCTAAGCGAGTCAATTCTTCATCAATCGACGCCTTATCAACAAATATTGCGACTTCATTAAGGAGTCGTGCTTCATCCAAAGCCGCCTGATGATTTAAAAATTGTTCCATATGTTTACGGAGCCGTTCGCTATGCTTCTCGTGCACAGCCGGTGCAAGGCGCGCTAGGCTCGCCCGTTGTTCCTTTAGCGCAGCGATTTTCTCATGAAGGTCTGCACACAGATGTCGTCCTTCAGCCGCACGCATTTCGGACAGTTGCCGACAAGCGTCCTCGACTGCCTGCAGGATATGTGGCGCCGCTTTTAGCGCTGCATCAGATCCGGCTTCCTCCATTGAAAAAACACCTGGAAGAAGCGGCAATGCGTTGAATATCGTGTTTTCCGATCCGGTTCGCTCCTGCATTTCTTTAATTGACGCAACGTATTGATTGACGACAGACCAATTCGTACGCACATTTGGCCCGATCGTTGTCCCGCCGTCAATCGTCAGATACAGTGTCAATGCGCCTCTTTCAACATGCGATCGCACGGTTTTTTTGATGGCTTCTTCCAAGCAGGAAAAAGCACGCGGCAAATTCATCGTTAGATCGAAAAATCGATGATTGACCGATTTCAATTCAACCCGAACCGACATCTGTCCTTCCGAAACGACGGCCATGCCAAAGCCTGTCATGCTGTTCATCAAATCACTTCCACTTTCCATTTTATACAAAATGAGGGCGGCGAATCAAGTCACGTTGAAAAATAAATCGCTTATCCATGCGATTAAGGGTGCGCAGGCATATTTCTTAATTGGAGAACAAGTGCTTCATCCGGTGTCACATAAAGCGTCCGATTATCAGTATAGATAACAAAGCCAGGCTTGGCGCCGCTTGGTTTTTTGACAAATCGAATCCGAGTGTAGTCCACAGGCACGCCGCTACCCAGCCGTGATTTGCTGAAAAACGCCGCTAGCACTGCCGCTTCTCTTAGCGTGGCTTCGCTTGGATTCTCTGAACGAATCACAACATGCGACCCCGGGCTATTTTTTGTATGCAGCCAAATCTCGTTACGTCCAGCCAGACGCGTTGTCAAATAGTCGTTTTGTTTATTATTTTTACCGACGAGCATGACGGTGCCATCACTCGCATAATACTGATCAATCTCCGGCTTATTTTTTTTCATTTTAGCGGCGCCACGCACTGTTTTCTTTTTTAAGTAACCGCCCTCTTCAAGTTCCTCGCGAATTTCGCGGATATCTTTCAAAGAAGCGGATTCAATTTGCTGCGCGAGCCCGTCAAAATAACGAATTTCTTCATCCGTCTCCTCAATCTGCGTTTGAACAACTATCTTGGCTGTCTTCGCTTTGGCATATTTTTTGAAATAGGCCTGGGCATTCTCGGACGGTGTCCGGTTCGGATTAAGACTGATAGTGATTTCCTTCTGCTCGGGATCATAGTAATTAACAACAGCTACAGCACGCATGCCTCTTTTTAAGACATGCATATTCGCAGTCAGCAATTCGCCGGATAATCGATAGTGATCGGCTTTCTCTGCATCTTGAATCGTCCGCTTCAATTTCAGCAATTTAGTCTTGTATTTCTTTAGCTCCGTGCTGATGAAATGGCCAAGATCGCCGGCTTTTTGACGGACCGCATCCGTTTCTGCTTTAACTGCATAGAAATGATCAAGCATCGCGTGAACGTCGTCAAAAAGCTGCCTTTTTCCATCTAAATGTGTCATCTCCAGCACGTGAAAATCTTCTTTGCCATTCTTCAGACTGATAATCTCCGGATGATAAGCATTGGCTCGAAGTGCCTGTTGCAGTTCGGCAAATGCCGAAGCAATTGCATCCGGAGTTGCAAAGCCTGCGCGATCAACAATCTCCTGGCCAACTAGCGGTGAAAAGCCGCTGACAATGCCAACAATTTGGCGATCAATTTTTCCTGAATTCCACTCAATGCGGCGTATTAAATCATCAGGCGTTATCTGTAGCGGATCGAGTTTCCCTTGATCCGGCGGCGCGACATAGGTCTCTCCTGGAAGCACCACTCGATAACGATTCACAGCCGTCGTTAAATGTTTCATGCTATCGATGATTCGTCCGCTTGCCTTATCAGTCAAAATGACATTGCTATGCCGTCCCATCAATTCAACGATCAGCCGTTTTTGCGTTAGATCGCCGAATTCGTTGCGACCGCGCAAATCAAAATTCACGATTCGCTCAAAGCCAGGCTGACTGATTGATTCAATCACACTGCCTTCCAAATATTTGCGTAACAACATGCAAAACATCGGCGGCTCTTGTGGATTTCCTTCCATTAATTCGGTTAGATGCAGCCGAGCGAACGCAGCGTTGATCGAGATCAACAATCGACCGCGCGCGCTACGCGAACGGAGATGGAAAATTAGATCTGTTGCCGTCGGCTGATAAATTTTTGTGATACGACCGCCAGCAAATGCCTGCAGGTGCTGAACGACCGCATGCGTGACAATTCCATCGAATGCCATCAATAAACCCCCACTTTCAAAAAAAAACGGGCCTGTTACTCGCCCGTTTTACGTCCGTTTTCACCAGACTCTCATTGTCTCACTCTCGGCTAGGTTCCGTCAAGAACGTTCCCTTTTGTGTCTTCCCTGAGTATCTATTTCGTTTTAATTAATTGCAATTAAGACAGGTCACGATTTTCTGAATTCGCTTGTGGATGGACCAAGAAGGATACGATCACTAAAAACGCCATGATAACAAGACAAGTGAGCGTTCCAATTAAGTTTGCACGGTTCAACACAAACGAAATGAAAATGAGCGACAATGAAATCAAACCAATGAGGGTCACATAAGGAAACCCGGCAATTTTGAAAAATGGGAGTTTCTTATAATTCTTACGCAATTTCAATTCTGCTGCACAAATCGCAATCCATACAAGACAAATTGTAAAGCCCGGAATACTCATTAACTGGTTAATAATTTGCGCGGGTGAAAGATAGGCTAAGACGATACCAACTGCTAAGAAGCTCGTTGTCAGCGCAATTCCGCCAAGCGGTACGCCTTTTTTTGACAATTTGCGTACAAATCTTGGCGCTTCGCCGCGCTCAGCCATTGAATAGAGCGTCCGTGTCGTTGCGTAAATGCCCGAGTTCGCTGCAGACAGTACGGCTGTGAGCAGGACAAAATTCATCAGATGGGGCACACCCGGCATGCCAACTCCCGCGAATACTTGCACAAAAGGACTGCTTTTCGTTGCTGATACACTGCTCCAAGGCATCATGCCGCAAATAATGATGATTGGTAAAATATAGAACATCGCCACGCGCGACACAACGCTTTTAATAACTTTGGGTAGAACATGTGTCACATCTTTTGCCTCGGTTACTGTGAGACCAATCAGTTCGGAACCTCCGTATGAAAAAATAACAACAAGAAGTGCCGAAATGATTCCGTTAATCCCATGTGGGAAAAATCCGCCATAGCCGAAAATATTCTTCATTGGATCGACCGGGCTCGGAATCACCCCGAATAAGATCAATAAACCAAGAATTATAAACGCGATAATCGCACCAATTTTAATTCCTGCAAACCAGAACTCAAATTCACCGTATAGGCTGACTTGAAATAAATTAATCGAAACAATAAATAGACCACATATAGCGGCGAGTATCCATAAAGGAATGTGTGGAAACCAGTAATTTAGAAAACTTCCGGCCGCAAGAATTTCGACAATAGTGACAATCATCCAGTTGATCCAGTACAGCCAGCCGATCATGATTGAGATGCGAAAGCCAAAGGCCTTATGCATCAAATGCTGGATGTTCAACCCGGGATAAGCAATCGCCATCTCTGCCAAAGCAACCATAACAATAAATAAGATCAACCCACAAGCCAAGTAGGCAATCGTGACACTTGGTCCGGCAATTGATAATGTATCGCCACTTCCTTTAAATATACCTGTGCCAATCATTCCAGCCATCGCCATCAGCATAATATGCCGTGGCAGTAACCCGCGCTTCAGCGAGCCTTTTTTTTCTTCTGTTGTACCCATCATTTATATTCCTTTCTCTCTATGTGCTGCAAATACGCTTTAAAGCAATAAAGCGAATACGTTTCATTATATAGGATTCCAATAAACTGTCAAGATCATGATTAATAACAACAACAACTTTAACAGAGCCAAACAAAAAAAGAGCCCCTTGAACTGGAGCTCGGATAACGACTAGCTGGATTAAGCACGCCAAGCTTCTGAAGTCGGGTCGGCGTACCATTTCTTTAATTGGTCAAGCTGTGTCTGAGAAATATGCCCTTCGCTAACTGCGAGTTGAATCAAAGTTTCAAAATCAGTCAGTGTATGTAGCGCAACGCCGGCTTCATAAAAATTCACATCTGCTTTCGGCAGCAGATAAGTAAAAATCGCGGCGACACCAAGAACATTTGCCTGGACCTCTTCAAGCGCATGAACCGCAGTCAGCACACTGCCGCCAGTCGAAATCAGATCATCAATCACAACAACTTTCTGCCCTGGTTCGATAATCCCTTCGATCTGCTTCTTCCGTCCATGCGACTTCGCGGATGAGCGTACATAAGCCATCGGCAGATGCAATGCCTCAGCAATCAATGCGGCATGTGGGATGCCGGCGGTCGCCGTTCCAGCTATCACTTCAACGTCTGGATAATGCTTTTTGATTAAATCGACGAATGCAGCAATCACATCACCACGTACATCTGGATAGCCAAGTACGAGCCGGTTATCGCAGTAGACCGGCGAATGTATCCCGGAAGCCCATGTAAAAGGTTCGTCAGGACTCAGGACGACCGCATGAATAGCCAATAAATGCCTTGCAATTAATTGTCTGTTTTCCATTCCGTATTCCCCCATTCTTCAACCACTTGCCGATACGCGGCTGCCGGGTCGGAAGCGGCAGTAATGCTACGTCCGACGACGATATAATCACTGCCGAGCGTTCGTGCCCGTCCCGGTGTTGCCACGCGTTTCTGGTCCCCTGCTGCGTCCTTGGCGAGACGAATGCCAGGCGTAACAGCAAGGAATTGAGACGACGTTGCTCTTTTAATCGCCGCTGCTTCCCAAGCCGAGCAGACCACGCCATCCATGCCGGCGCGCGCAGCAAGCGATGCGTACGACTGGATCACGTCGACTATCGGCTGCTGGATTAAGATTTCTGATTCAAGCATTTCTTGACTGGTGCTCGTCAACTGCGTCACAGCAAGGCATATCGGTCGCTTGCCAACTGCGCCTTCTGCTAATCCTTCAGCTGCGGCGCGCATCATCACTGATCCGCCTGCCGCGTGAACATTAACCATATCGGCGCCAACACGTGCCAAGCCGCGCATCGCCCTTCGTACCGTATTCGGAATATCATGCAACTTCAAATCAAGAAAGACACGATAGCCACTGGCCTTTAACGCGCGAACAATGTCCGCGCCTTCCTGATAATAGAGTTCCATCCCGACTTTTACATAGCAGCCAGGCGCATTGATCTTAGCTAACAAAGCAAGCATCTCGTCTTTTGAAGGAACGTCCAGTGCGAGAATGATTTTTTCGTTGCTACTCATGATTTCCAGCTCCTTCCGACGAGTTCATTAATGTCAGCCACACCCATCTGCTCAAGTTTGTCAGGCAATGCTGCAATAATATCCGGGCAGACAAACGGGTTGACAAAATTGGCAGTGCCCACTTGAACCGCACTGGCACCCGCAAGCAGAAACTCGATGACATCGTCAGCATTCTCAATCCCACCCATACCAATGATCGGAATCGAGACTTTTTGGCTGACTTCGTAAACCATTCGAATGGCCACTGGTTTAATCGCCGGTCCACTCAGCCCACCAGTCAGATTGGCAAGAACCGGTCGCTGCGTTTTCAAATCAATTCGCATGCCAAGCAGCGTATTAATCAGCGATAAACCATCTGCACCGGCTTGTTCAACAGCAACAGCCATACCGACAATATCTGTGACATTTGGCGAGAGCTTGACATAAACGGGTTTCTGCGAGACGGCTTTGACTTTCGCTGTGAGTTCCGCCGCCACTTCCGGCACGGTGCCGAAAGCAATACCGCCATGTTTGACATTTGGACAACTGATATTAAGTTCCAAAGCCGCGACCTGTGGCTGCGCCGACATTTTTTCTGAAGTGCGGACATAGTCATCCATCTCACTGCCGGCAATATTGGCGATTAAGGGCAGATCAAAAGCAGCAAGACGTGGCAGTTCATCTGCAATAATCTGATCAACGCCAGGATTCTGCAGTCCAATCGCATTCAACATGCCGTCTGGCGTCTCAGCTACGCGCGGCGTCGGATTACCGAAACGCGGTTTCAGCGTTGCCGCCTTCATAACCAACGCCCCAAGTACATTCAGATCGTAGAGCGCACCATATTCTTTACCAAAAGCAAAACATCCTGACGCAGGCATGACCGGGTTTTTCAAAGCCAAGCCTGGCAAATGTACCCCTAGCATAACTCGACCTCCCCAGCACGAAAGACCGGTCCATCGCAGCAAACGCGGCGATAGCCTTTTTTGTCCTCGGGATTGATCGTATGAACCACGCACGCGAGGCAAGCACCGATGCCGCAGCCCATTCGCTCTTCCAACGAGAGAAACAGCGGTTTGTCTACAATCAGCTGCTGCACAGCCCGTAACATCGGCAGCGGGCCACAAGCATAGGCTGCATCAAACGACAACTCCCCCAGCGGTTCAGTTACAAGCCCTTGCCGTCCCCTGCTACCATCTTCGGTAAAAATATAAGTGGTTCCGAGTGCAGCGAACGCTTCTTCGTAAAATACATCCTTAGCAGAACGAAAACCGAGCAAATGCGTCACAGTAACACCGCGGGCAGTCAACGCCTGTGACAAACCATAGAGCGGCGGAACCCCGACGCCGCCACCAATCAGTACAGCTGAGCCGCCGGGCGCAACGGCTTCAACTGGAAAGCCATGCCCAAGCGGACCGAGAACATCCAGTTTATCCCCTGGTTGATTGGCTGCAATTTGCTCTGTGCCGATCCCAGCGCGGCGGAAAATCAGCGTCAATTCCTGTTTTTCTTTATTTGTGTAACAAATACTGATCGGGCGCCGAAGCAATGCTGTACCATTTTGCGCCGTGCCAGACGGTTTAATGTGAACAAATTGTCCCGGCTCGGTCACCTGATTGGATAGTGTACCTTTTAATTTCATTTCAATGATCTGATCGGCAATTCCGCGAATAGCCGTTATCTGCATTTTTTCCTGAATCATTGCGGCGCACCCGATCCACTTCCGATTAAGCCAGAGGCCGTGCGATCATCCATCTGAGCCATGCACTCCGTCTGGAAAGCAAGCGATTCAAGTACCTTGAGCAGTGCCGCCGTTGTGTCGAGCGATGTCAGGCAGACAACGCCGTTTTCAACGGATTCACGACGAATGCGGAAGCCGTCACGCGCTGGTCGCTGGCCACGAGTTAACGTATTGACAACGAATTGAGCGCCACCGTGGCGAATGACATCGAGCAGATTTGGTGCCGCGCCGCCGATTTTATTCACCGTCGTTACCGGAATCTGACGATCGGCAATCATCTTGGCCGTTCCTTCGGTTGCGAGTATCGTATAACCGATATCATAGAAGCGTTTAACAAGATCTAAAGCCTCTTCCTTATCCTTATCGGCAATCGTAAACAACGCGGAACCGTGCGATGGAATCATCATCCCGCTGGCAAGCAGGCCTTTATACAACGCTTTTTCCAAGGTCGTGTCCTGACCCATGACTTCACCGGTTGATTTCATCTCTGGTCCGAGTGTAACATCCACACGGCGCAGTTTGGCAAAGGAGAATACCGGAACTTTGACATAGACACCGCGCTGCGGTTCTGGATGGATGCCGGTCACATAGCCGAGATCCGCCAACTGTTCGCCAAGGATTAATTGTGTCGCCACTTTTGCCATTGGCACACCGGTAATTTTGCTAAGGAACGGTACCGTTCGGCTAGCACGTGGATTCACTTCAATGACATAAACATGATTGTGTTGAATCACATACTGAATATTTAACAAACCGACGACACCGAGCCCGCGCGCGATTTTCACCGCTGTTTCGACCACTTCTGCTTTTATCGATTCGCTCAGTTTCTGAGGCGGATAGACCGCAATCGAGTCGCCCGAATGGACGCCAGCTCGCTCGATATGTTCCATGATACCTGGGATATAAACATCCTTGCCATCGGACAGGGCATCCAGCTCAATTTCGCTGCCGACGAGATAGCGGTCAACTAACACAGGATGTTCTGGATTAATCTGTACTGCATTTTCCATATAATGACGAAGTGCGTCTTCGTGGTAGACAATTTCCATCGCGCGTCCACCGAGCACATAAGAAGGGCGAACGAGCACGGGATAACCAAGCCGATTGGCAATCTTGACAGCTTCTTCAGTAGAAAAAGCAGTAGCTCCTGCTGGGCGATCAATTGACAGACGATTAAGTAATTGTTCAAATCGGTCGCGGTCTTCGGCTTGATCCATTGCGTCAAGCGTTGTCCCAAGAATTTTTACACCACGTGCGGCAAGTCCCGATGCAAGATTGATCGCTGTCTGGCCGCCAAATTGCACGACCACGCCCTTCGGCTTTTCAAGGTCAATCACGTGCATCACGTCTTCAATTGTCAACGGTTCAACATAAAGCTTATCGGAGACGCTGAAGTCTGTCGACACCGTCTCTGGATTATTATTAATCATAATTGCTTCATAACCTTGTTGCTTGATAGCCCAAACCGCATGAACCGTTGCATAATCAAACTCGACACCTTGTCCGATACGAATCGGGCCAGAACCGAGCACAATCACGCTTTCTTTTTCGGTAACGACCGATTCATTTTCTTCATCATAAGTGCTGTAGTAGTAGGGCGTTTCCGATTCGAATTCACCGGCACATGTATCAACCATTTTATAGACCGGACGTATCCCTGCAGCCTTGCGCCAATCGCAGACTTCGCGCTCCGTTTGTTTCCAACAATCGGCAATTTTCCAGTCAGTAAAACCGAGTTTTTTCGCCTGAATTAATACTTTTTTATCTTGTGGATGTGCGCTTAGTTCCTTTTCCATTCGCACAATATTGGCGATTTTTTCAAGGAAGAATGGATTGATTTGTGTTCGCTGCCAAAGCGCGTCAATGGATTCGCCTCTGCGTAACGCTTCAGCAATAAAATAGAGACGGCGGTCGTCTTTCTTATCAATCGCTTCACGAATCGCCTCAAGATTCATCGCAGCGGCTTCTTTTAACTCCAGATGCATCGTGCCATTTTCGAGTGAGCGAACCGCTTTGAGCAGCGATTCTTCGAAGTAGCGACCCATCGCCAGCACTTCACCAGTCGCTTTCATTTGTGTGCCGAGTGTCCGTTTCGCCGTATCAAATTTATCGAACGGCCAGCGCGGGATTTTCGTAACGACATAGTCAACGGTCGGTTCAAAGCTAGCATAAGTGGTCCCCGTCACCGCATTTTTGATTTCATCAAGATGATAGCCAACAGCGATTTTTGCGGCTACTTTAGCAATCGGATAACCGGTTGCTTTTGATGCCAGCGCGGAGGAACGGCTGACCCGCGGATTAACCTCAATGATATAGTATTGATCGCTCGCTGCATCCAGAGCCAGCTGTACGTTGCACCCGCCTTCGATTTTCAGCGCGCGGACAATTCGCAACGAAACGCTGCGCAAATTTTGCAGGTCGCGATCGCTCAGCGTCTGACACGGAGCAGTGACAATCGAATCACCGGTATGGATGCCAACTGGGTCGATGTTTTCCATTGGGCAGACGGCGATTGCTCCATCATTGGCGTCTCGCATCACTTCAAATTCAATTTCCTTGAAACCGGCGATGCTCTTCTCAAGCAAGACTTGATGGACCGGGCTCAATTTCAGTCCATTTTCGGTAATTGTTTCAAATTCTTCCTCTGTCGAAGCGATACCGCCGCCGGTGCCGCCAAGTGTGAAAGCGGGACGGATAATCACCGGAAGATGAATTTTTTCAACAAAAGCACGCGCTTCTTCCAAATTTGTCACCGTTTCGCTTGGTGGAACCGGTTCGCCGAGTTCAATCATTAGATCACGGAATTTCTCACGATCTTCTGCTTTTTCAATGGTGTCAAGATTCGTCCCAAGGAACTGAACGTGCATTTCTTCAAGAATCCCGCTCTGATGCAGCTGAACAGCGAGGTTCAATCCTGTCTGACCACCGAGTGTCGCGAGCAGACCGTCAGGATGTTCCTTGCGGATGATTTTGCTGACAAATTCAACAGTTAATGGTTCAATATAAACCCGATCCGCAATGTCGGTATCGGTCATGATTGTTGCCGGATTAGAGTTGACAAGGACAACTTCGTAGCCCTCTTCTCGAAGCGACTGGCACGCCTGTGTGCCTGAATAATCGAATTCTGCGGCTTGACCGATGATAATCGGACCAGAACCAATCACAAGAATTTTTTTGATATCTTTACGCTTAGGCACGACGGGCACCTTCCTTTCTGCTCTCGTTCACCATCTTGATAAATTCGTCAAAGAGTTTCTGGCTGTCATCCGGGCCTGGCGAGGCTTCGGGATGATACTGGACGCTAAAAGCAGGATATTTAGTATGGCGCAGTCCTTCAATTGTTCCATCATTGATAGCAAGATGCGTCACTTCAAGATCGGTACCTTCCAAGGAATCCTTTTCAACTGTAAAGCCATGGTTTTGCGAGGTAATATCGAATTGACCCGTTCGCAAATCTTTAACTGGATGATTGACACCGCGATGACCAAAGCGCATTTTCACCGTATTCGCGCCTGAGGCAAGCGCGAATAGTTGATGACCGAGACAGATGCCGAAGATCGGCAGCTGACCGAGCAGGCAGCGTACGGTTTCAATCGCTTCCGGTACAGATTTTGGATCACCAGGGCCGTTACTAAGCAGCAACCCATCCGGATGCAACTTCAATATATCTTCCGCTGAAGTGTCATAGGGAACAATCACGACATCGCAGCTGCGACGGATGCATTCGCGAAGAATTCCCTGCTTGGCGCCAAAATCCATAAGGACGATACGCGGTCCAGACCCAGGTGTCACATAAACCGACTGCGTTGATACATGACTGACTTGATCCGTCGGCAACGGCCATTGTTTCAGACTTTCAGTGACTTCACGCGAATCGGCTGATATATCTGTGATTTTCCCGCGGAGTGTTCCGTACTGACGGATAATTTTCGTCAGTCGTCGGGTATCGATGCCGGCAATGCCGGGAATATCATATTCTGCTAACCAGTCGCTCAGTGTCTTGTCTTTCTGCCAATGCGACGGTGTCTTTGCTGCTTCGCGAACAACCAACCCTGAAATACTTGGCCGCCCTGATTCATTATCAGAACGATTGACACCATAGTTGCCAATCAGTGGGTAAGTCAGCGTGACAATCTGTCCGTAGTAGGATGGGTCAGTAATAATTTCCTGATACCCTGTCATTCCAGTATTAAAGACTACTTCGCCTTTTGAGTCTCTCGTGCTTCCGAAACTTTCGCCGATAAATACAGCGCCGTTTTCCAATACAAGTTGTTTTTTCAACACGTATTCTCTCCTTTTATTTTGCGCGGCGTCACCGCCGGAACCATTCTTTAAATTATCTGCGGTTTTCTTCCATCCTGAAGCGTCCATTGCAAGCTGGCCATTCGAACCGCTACGCCATTGCGGATTTGTTTGAAATAGCGTGAGCGTTCACACTCGACAAGGTCGCTGTCCATTTCCACACCGCGGTTAATCGGACCGGGATGCATGATAATGCTTTCCGGTTTCATCCGGGCGGCACGTTCACGGGTCAGTCCGTAGCGCTGATGGTATTCTTCCTTGGTCATCGCCATCGCTGATTCATGACGTTCATGCTGAATACGAAGCATAATCACAGCATCTGCCCGTTCAATCGCCTCATCAACGGATACCCTATCACCTGGTAGCGCCTCATTCTTCCATTCATCCGGTCCGGAAAGAAGCACATGAGCCCCGAGTCGCGTCAGCACTTCAGCGTCCGTACGGGCGACGCGGCTGTAGCGCAAATCGCCAATAATCGCCACAGTCAATCCTTCTAAAATCAAAAATTCCTGCTGCAGAGTCAACAAGTCGAGCAATCCTTGGGTTGGATGGTCACCAGCGCCATCTCCAGCATTGAGAACCGCGATTCCATTGGCATTGAGCAATTCACGATAGTATCCCTCTTGTGGATGACGAATCACAACCGCACGGCAGCCGATTGCTTCCATGGTCTTAACGGTATCATACAGTGTCTCACCTTTTTTCGCGCTCGACGTCTGGCTGCTGAAATTCAGCACCTGATAACCAAGCCGTTTTTCGGCAGTCTCAAAACTGAAACGTGTCCGGGTGCTCGGCTCGTAAAAAAGATTGGCCACCAACTCCGAAGCGGGAGCCTGCTGCCATTCATCCGGAGACAATTTTAGGAAGTGGTTAGCCTGGTCGAGAATACCGTAGATCTCCAAATCGGAAAGATCATTTAAGCGAAGCAAATTTGCCATGGAAAATACCCCCTCAGATTTAATTTGCACCTTTACCTTTCATCCATTTAACAGAATGCTTGCCAAGTTTATCCTGCATGAGTGTAATAAGGCTTCATAAAACTTAAATAGCATCAAAAAAACCTCAATGCCAACACTGGCAAAGAGGTTTTGGGCGCGCAAACGAAACGCGTGATCTTCTTTTATCACTCTTTGTCAGTCTCTCTGGACTGCCTTTAAAAGATAATCATTCATTTTTTCAGTAAAAAATCGATTAACGTGTCGAGAAAATCAACACGCTGTCTTCACCGTCGGCCTCGTCTAGTCGCACGGAAATCAGTTCATTCTTCGCTGTAGGAATATTCTTTCCAACGTAATCAGGGCGAATCGGTAATTCACGGTGACCCCTGTCTACAAGCACAGCTAACTGAATACGCTGCGGGCGGCCGATATCCATCAATGCATCCATTGCCGCGCGCGCTGTGCGTCCTGTATACAAGACATCATCGCAAAGAATAACTGTCTTTCCCTCAATGGACACGGGTATATCGCTGCCGAGAATCTCTGGATCTTCTTTTTTTTGTCTCAGATCATCTCGGTAAAGTGTGATATCCAGTTCACCAACTGTGACGCTACGCTTTTCAATATTATGAATCCGTTGTGCCAGTCGGTCGGCCAGGTAAATGCCCCGTGTTTTAATACCGATTAGCACCACAGATTCTACGCCTTCATTGCGCTCAATGATCTCATGGGCAAGTCGGGTTAATGCCCGCGCCACCGCTTTTTCATCCATGATTTTTTTCGCGTCCAAATTTCTTGACACCTGCCGCTTCATTCCGGCCATAAAAAAATCTTGCTTCTTCAAGCAAGAGACCGTTGTGCTGGTAAATGACTTTATCATTCATCATCACCCTTCTTAGCCTCTCGGGACTAATTTAAAAGGAACATTATTAATTTTTCATCTCATTAATTATGACAAAGGCCGGCTTGTCTGTCAATGAAAAATCTTAAAAAAGCTATGTAAAACCAGACAATCCCTCGTCCTTTTTTGCCATCAAATGCACTTCGGCTGTGCCGCATTTTAGCCACAATATCATATACAATCTTATCTTTTCATGCCAGGTCCTTTTTTGCATCAATTATGCTCCGGCTGCTCGCTTGCCGCGGGCGATCCGTGAGCCTCCTCAAACAGGCTGGAATCTGCGGGGTCTCACTTGGCTCGCTTCTCCCGCAGGCGTCTCGCGCCTTCGCTCCATTTTTCATGAAAAATCATATATTTTATTTAATTAGGACAAAACGCTTCGTATTTTATCGAACAAAAAATCTTAGCTGTTGATCTGCGTTTTCAAGAGTTTCAACAAATGTGTAAAATCCTCCGGCGGGTCTGCATGGAATGATAAAAATTGTCCGGTTTCCGGATGAGTGAAGCCAATTTCTGCCGCATGAAGGGCTTGTCCCTCAATCGGCAGCGTTTTCTTCGGTCCATACTTCGGGTCACCGGCAAGCGGGTGGCCGATATAAGCCATATGGACACGAATTTGATGCGTCCTTCCCGTCTCCAGCCTGCATTGGATAAAGGTATAGTTCAAAAAACGCTCGATCACTTTGAAATGTGTCACCGCTTGCTTGCTATTGGATCGAGTCACTGCCATTTTTTTGCGGTCTTTCGGATCACGCCCAATCGGTGCATTAATCGTGCCCTTATCCTGACTGATGACGCCATGTACAATTGCGTAGTAAAGCCGCTTCGTTGTTTTATCTTTAAGTTGTTGTGCGAGCGAATGATGCGCTTGATCATTTTTCGCAACCATTAGAAGTCCCGATGTGTCTTTATCAATCCGGTGAACAATCCCCGGTCGCAAGATGCCATTGATGCCAGACAAGTCATGGCAATGATAAAGCAACGCGTTAACTAGCGTGCCACTCGTGTTACCAGGTGCAGGGTGAACAACCATCCCTCTTGGTTTGTTGACGACAAGTACAGACGAATCTTCATAGACAATATCAAGCGGAATATTTTCCGGCGCCACTTCAAGCGGTTTCGGGTCAGGGATTACGAATAGGACATGATCGCCGCAACGCAATTTGTAACTAACCATCGTTTGCGTCTGACCGTTAATTTTTAATTGTCCCGAACGAATCAATTCCTGCAGACGGCTTCGTGATTCCGACGGAAAAGCTTGAGCTGCCCAGCGGTCAATTCGTTGTCCTTCTTCACATTCCTGAATCTCCTTTTCCCACTCTGCCATCAATTTCCGTCCTTTCGATCCTTTTTCAAGCTATCGCGAATTAGGTAAAGCAGCAATAGCGCGACACCAATAAAAAGCGACGAATCCGCCAAATTAAATACCGGATAATTATAGCGAATAATATAGACATGAATAAAATCAACAACTTCACCACGGAAGATACGATCAATAAAATTGCCAATCGTCCCACCGATGATTAAACTAAGCGACGTCCCGAGTAGCCGATCGTGTCGGCCTATCTTTTGCAAATAATAAATGACAACTATCAGAACTGCGATTGTGATTATGAAGAAAAAGATGAATTGGCCTTCAAGAATACTCCATGCCGCACCTTTATTTCGCAGTGAGGTCAAATAGAAAATGTTCGGTATCATTGGAATGCTTTCGCCTATCGCCATTTTTGTTGCGACAAGCCATTTTGATATCTGATCTAAGAGTACAATCAATAATGCTAAAAGATAATAGATCATTTAAATTCCCCTATTCTCATGAATAATCACGCATTTTGCAAGGTTCACTGATGTAAAACAATTCCTTTTAGCATTTTATCATAAACTGCAGAACGAAGCATGATTGCCTTGGCATGTTTCAGCGAGGCTACTACAATTTATCAATTATCGTGGTTGATTAATGATGAGGAGAATTTGGCATAGCCAAATCCTCTTTTAATAATTGTGCTTCGGCTGCTCGCTTGCCGCAGGCGCCAATGCACCTCGCTACATTTTTTTGCGAAAAACTTTATACTTTCCTATCTCTTAAAAAAACCAGCCGGCCCTTTTAGGGAGCAGGCTGGTAATTTTTAGTCATCTGTCAGCTGATGGCCAATGTATTTATTACGGATATACTCGACCTCTTCATCACCGGTATAGCCGCCAATGCCGGTCGCCGCGATCGCTTCAATATCTTCGACAAAACCGAGACTTTCCTGATCTTCCTGATAAGGCGCGTCTTCAAATGTTGTCGGTAATTCATTATACTGCGCGACAAGGTCAAACGCATTGGTTTCATCAAAACCGTCCGATTGAAAATTAGTAATCCCTTCTTCTTCCATATCAGCGATCACTGATTCTTCAACAGGTCGTTGCTTATAATGATGCTTTGGCGGGACCCCAGTTATAGCGGTCCGCGCAGTCGGCAGCGCTTGCAGTCGTTTAAACGGGATTCTTTTTCCAGTTTTTTCGTCAAGACCGTACACGCCTTTATCCATTTTACGTAAAGCGTCATTAATATCTGTTAATTCATCACGGAATCTTTTTTGAAACGCCAAGTCTTTTTCTCGATCATATAGCTGCGTCGCTGTATCTGCCGGATGATTATCATAGGTAGACAATTCACCGCCTGCAAAATCGGTTATTGAACCAAGTTCTTCAGCCGTTTCCTGGTCGCTTTTCAATTTCTGTTCCAGCCAACTCTTCCGTTTCAACAATTGCTTCCTTATGCCTCTGTATCGAAACAAATAAATCCCTCCTTGTCCCGGCACTCTTAGTGTGGAACAAATAGAGGGATTTAGACAGTCCAAAATTTAAAGGTTCTGGCAAAACTGACCGGAATTAGTCAAGGCTGACGCCTGCATAATCGTGCCGCACGGTTTCACAGCAATCGGCGCAAAGTGTTGGATGCTCTGTGTCACAGCCAACCGACGGCAAAATCGCCCAACAGCGTTCACATTTTTCGCCTTCAGCGTGAGTTACGACTACAGAACCAGCTGAATACGTATCTGCCTGATCGGGTACAGTCGTTCCCGGTTCTGCGATAGTTAATACAGAAACAATAAAGAATTTGTCAAGTGCCTTTTCTTCTGTCAGCCAGCCAAATTCTTCAGAAGGATAAAGCGTCACTGCTGCTTCCAAAGATTTACCGATTAATTTCGCATCGCGGGCTTTTTCTAACGATTTGAGTACATCATCTCGAACAGCCATCAATTTCGCCCATTTTTCGGTTAAGCGGTCGGTATCAGGAACATCGATCAGATTCGGCATATCCGTTAATTGAACATAATCAGAAACAGCCTCAGTGCCAGGAATAAATTTCCAAACCTCTTCTGATGTATGTGGAATAACTGGCGACAGCAATTTAGTCAGTGCAACGACCGTGTGATAAAGCACAGTCTGTGCCGAACGGCGTACCAAACTATTCTTCGGCTGAACATAGAGTGCGTCTTTCACAACGTCCATGTAAAAAGCGCTCAATTCAGTCGAAACAAAATTCTGAATGGATTTATAAACGTTTAGGAATTGATACGATTCATAGCCATCGAGACATGTTTTGATAAGCCCATTAAGGCGAACAAGCATATATCTCTCCAATTCCGGCATCTTAGCCACAGAGACCTGATTTTCAACTGAAAAATCGTTTAAGTTGCCGAGCATGAAGCGTACAGTGTTGCGTATCTTTTTATACACTTCGGCAACCTGGGCAAGGATTTCATTCGACACGCGCACATCCGATTGATAATCGACTGAAATGACCCAAAGACGGATAATATCGGCTCCGAATTGTTGCATCACTTTCATCGGATCAATTACGTTGCCCAATGACTTACTCATCTTCATGCCCTTAGCATCCATTGTAAAACCGTGACTGAGCACTGCTTTATAGGGTGCGTGACCTGTGACTGCAACTGCTGTAGATAGGGAAGAGTTGAACCAGCCACGATACTGATCGGAACCTTCAAAGTATAGATCCGCTGGTCGCTGTAATTCTGGACGCGTCGTAAGCACACCTTGATGTGACGAACCAGAATCAAACCAGACATCCATAATATCAGTCTCTTTGCGGAACTCACCGTTCGGGCTATGTTCCGATGTAAATCCTTGCGGCAACAAATCTTTTGCCTCGCGCTGAAACCAGATATTGGATCCGTATTCACGGAATAATTCAGCCACATGATGAATGGTTTCCTGCGTGATAATCGGCTGGCCGTCTTCACCGTAGAAAACTGGAATTGGCACACCCCAAGCACGTTGACGAGAGATACACCAGTCTTCACGGTCCTTGATCATATTCGTCATCCGCACATCGCCCCATGACGGGATCCAATGAACTTCATGGATCGCGTCAAGAATTTCTTTGCGGAATGCTTTAATTGAGGCAAACCATTGTTTTGTGGCGCGCCAAATAACCGGTTTCTTCGTCCGCCAGTCATGCGGATAGGAGTGAGTAAACATACCTTTTTTCAGTAGCGCGTGGACATTGCTTAATTTTTCAATAACCGGCTCATTGCAGTCAGAATAGAACATACCTTCAAAACCCGGTGCTTCATCCGTCATACAGCCTTTATCATCAACTGGGCAGAGGATAGCCAAGCCGTATTTTTTGCCGACATTAAAGTCGTCTTCGCCAAAGCCTGGAGCTGTATGCACACAGCCAGTTCCGGCATCAAGCGTGACATGATCACCAAGAATAACAACAGAATCACGATCATAGAACGGATGCTTGCAGACCACACCTTCTAACTCTTTACCCGTGAATGTGCGGAGCACTTCAGTATGTTCCCATTCAAAAGTTTTCTTCAATGATTCAGCAAGGTCAGTAGCGACCACGTACTTCGTGCCATCTGCCTGTACAACGCTGTAATTGAACTTCGGATTGAGACAGATCGCCAAGTTTGCTGGGAGCGTCCATGGCGTCGTTGTCCAAATGATCACTTTCTCATCCGTATTTAGAACACCTTTACCATCAGTGACATTAAAAGCAACAAAAATGGAATACGATTTAACGTCCTTGTATTCGATTTCCGCTTCAGCCAGTGCGGACTCGGAAGATGGGGACCAGAACACCGTTTTTTTATCCTGATAAATATAGCCCTTTTTGGCCATCGCACCGAAAACTTCGATCTGTTCCGCTTCAAATTCTTTTTGCAGCGTTAGATATGGGTGATCCCAATCGCCGCGGACACCAAGCCGTTTAAATTGTTTCTTTTGACGTTCAACTTGTCCAAGCGCGTACTCTTTGCATTTTTCTCTGAGCTCTGCGACCGACATTTTTTTGCGGTCAATGCCTTTCTTAGCGAGCTGCTGTTCGATCGGCAGTCCGTGTGTATCCCATCCGGGCACATAAGGGGTTTGAAAACCAGTCATTGATTTATAGCGGTTGATGATATCTTTAATTGTCTTGTTTTCAGCATGGCCGATATGGATATCGCCGTTTGCGTATGGTGGCCCGTCATGCAGAATGAATTTTGGTTTTCCTTCATTTTGCTTCAGTGAACGTTCGTATAGTTTTTCTTCATCCCATTTGGCCTGCATCGCCGGTTCTTTTGTCGGCAGGCTGCCCTTCATCTTGAAATCTGTCTTGGGCATTAATAATGTTTTCTTATAATCCAATGGTTTAACGCCTCCGTTATTTGAAAAAATTCTATTTAGAAAAACTTGGTGTTGCCAAGTCCTTTTCACAATTAATGCACTTCGGTTGCTCGCTTGCCGCGGGCAGGACGGGAGCCTCCTCAGACAGACAATTATCTGCGGGGTCTCCCCTGTCCTGCTTTTCCCGCAGGCGTCTCGCACCTTCGCTGCATTTTTTTTACCCTTTCAGATAACTTCTTAACCGGTATGAAAAAGTTCGTGTTGCCAAGTCCTTTTCACAATTAATGCACTTCGGTTGCTCGCTTGCAGCAGTCATGTGCCAGAGCGCCTGCCCGGTATTCTTCCACCAAAAGTCGTATTCTTTTTTACCGATCAAAAAGTCCTTCCATCCCAAAGGGACGGAAGGACCGCGGTACCACCCTAATAACATTTTCTTCTAGAAACTGTCACTCAAGTCGCTCAATAACGCGAGCGTAACGTCCGACCTTACTAACTAAGCGTTCAGGCCTGATTTCTCAAGGGTGATCTTCATTTCCAATGGAACACCGGACTCGCACCATCCTCCGGTTCGCTGCGTTCTTTAGTGGAAATTACTATCCCTCTCATCGACACTTCCTGTTTATTTTTAAGAACAGTATATGCAAATCATAAAGGCGCGTCAAGCTTCTGGAGCTAAACTGCCCGCTTTATCTGCTTCACCGCTTTCCTCCGGTTCCTGAGTAACCGAAAACTTCTGCCAGTCAGTCCCTTTCAAGAGTTCCAACTGTGCTTCGATCAGCATTTGGAATCGTGTGCGATAGACATTGGCCTCTTTCTTCAATTCTTCAATGTCCAATGTAATCTTGCGCGACTTCTCCAACGCCTCGTTAATAATACGATCAGCATTTTTCTTGGCTTCCATGACGATTAGCTTGGCCTCTTTATTGGCATTCGCCTTCACGTCCTCCGCTGTCTCCTGGGCAACGAGAATGCTTTTATTCAGCGTTGTCTCAATATTAGAAAAATGGCTGAGCTTTTCCTCGGAATTCTTGACCGCCTGATCCAAATCTTTTTTCTCGCGAATCAGCGTCTCGTAATCCTTAATAATCTGATCCAGAAAATCATTCACTTCGTCTTCATCATATCCGCGAAAACCGCGCGAAAATTCTTTATTATGAATATCCAATGGCGTTAATGGCAAGCCGGTCACCTCCAAATCGGAAAAAGAATAAATTATAAGTTCAAATACTCTGCTTGTCTAATCTAGTTTACCATAAACAAGCCGAATTTTGTTCTTTTTTGTCAAGCCGTCCGCAGATAATATTTTACTCCGCCCAAACCCTCTTAAGGAGAGCATATCGCCGGCTGCAAGCATGAAATCCCGCTTCTCCACAGCCTGCCAATTGACCTTGACCAAGCCATGCGTAATTTGTTCCGAAACTTTCGAACGCGAAAGATGATAAATTTCAGAAAGCACAGTATCCAGTCTTAACGATGACACAGTACCCGTCTCTTCAATCCAATTCGTTGTAACTTTTGGTAATGTCGCTGCCTCAATCGGATGCAACGCAACCTTTTGACGACCGACAGAGTCAATGGTCATTGTCAGATATGCTTCGACATCACGCGCACAGAGGAATAAAGCCCGTCCATCCACAAAAAGCAAATCACCGATCTTTCGCCGATCGACGCCGGTTCCGAGAATCGATCCAAGCAGTTGCGGATGGCTCAATGTCGCAAATTTACTTGGATAGTCGACCTCAAGGCAAGCAATGTCGAACGTCTCCTCAGCATCATCCGCGTATGGCGGCAGCAATAAAGCCCGCTGTCTCTCTGCTCCCGGATAGCCTCCTGAGAAAAGCAATTGCACATCATCCTGTTGACCGATGACTGAATTCAAGATAAATTGTTCGCGTGGATCAAGAAAATCTGTGATCCGGCTTGTGAAGCGGCGCGTCGTTTGTTCCTTCAAATCAAGGAAATGTTCAATCAGCGGCCTTTCTTCTGGCCTGAAGTGATCAAAAACAGACATAGCCGCCTCACCCGAACGTCAGAAGAATTTGGATAATGCCGCGCGAAGCAAACTGCAACACGAGGAAAGCAATGACCGGTGATAGATCCAATACGCCGCCAAGCGGTGGAATAAAGCGGCGGAAAGGCGACAAGTAGGGTTCACATACTCTGGCAAACAAATAACCAATTTGGGAATTCTGAATACTCGGTACCCAACTCATTAAAACGTAGATCATTAAGATCCATGAATAAATTGAGATGGCTTTCGAGATGATAACAGCAACTAGATACAAATAATTCACCTCATTGAATTCATTAATTCTCTGTTTTCCAATCACTGATCATTCCGGAAATGTCGATATGATCAGGAGCAAACAGAAATGTATCTTTTCCAATCTTACGCACTTGACCGTCAAGGGCAAATAATGTGCCGCCCATAAAATCAAGAACACGCTGTCCTGAAGCTTTGTCGATACTTTGCAGACTGCAGATCACGGTCTGGCGGCTTTTCAAATAACCGACAAATTCCTGAACCTCTTCAAAACTTTTCGGCTCAACGAGGACAACCTTACCTTGCTGATGGACATTCTGCAAAGCAACAATTCGGCCGCCTTTTTCTATCACTTTTCTATCCTCGCGATTGTGGCTGCTCTCGAAACGTTCTGTCGTATTGTCGTCATTGTCAGTGGGAACCATCGTTTCTTCTTCAAGATCAAAAAATCTTTTAAAAGTCGATTTCAGGCTCATTCCTTTTAGCTTCCCTTCTGTTCATTACCGACAAGTGCGGTGCCAATCCGCACAAACGTCGCGCCTTCTTCAACGGCGATTGGGTAATCATGTGACATGCCCATCGAGAGTTCTGTGCAAGGCGCATAAGAAAGCTGCCTTTCCTGTATACTGTCCCGCAGTTCGCGCAGCCGGCGGAAAACACTGCGAATTAAATCGGTGTCTGCCGTGTTTGGTGCCATCGTCATCAATCCGGCTACCTCAATTGCTGGGAAATCAGCAAGCCGCGTGAGAAAGGAATCCAGCTCACCTATTGAGAGACCATGTTTACTTTCCTCACCGGACACATTCACTTCAATCAAGCATTTCAATCGCTCGTCGCTCATTCGTTTCTGAATCTCTTCTGCTAGTTTCAACCGGTCAAGTGCATGAAAATAGTCAATTTTGCCGATAACATCCTTGACTTTTCTCGTCTGCAGCGTGCCGATAAGATGCCAGACTGCCTGATCCCTTGCAATTTCAGTCTGCTTCTCGAGTAATCCTTCCCGCCTGTTTTCCGCGAGATTGTGGATACCGCAAGCCAGCGCTTCTTTTGCCCGTTCAACGCTCACATATTTCGTCACTGCAATCACTGTCACATCTGACACATTCCGCTTAGAACGCAAACAAGCCTGCTGGATCTGTTCATTAACTTGTTTCAAATTAACTGCCACTGTCACTGTGCCGACTCACCTTCCGCTTTCAAACCTATAAAACCGATCATCCGTCCCGTACATCCCTGGTCCCGCCGATACGAAAAAAACAGTTCCGGACACTGATAAGTTGTATAATCCGTCATTTCAATCTGTGCGGATGAAAGCCCTGAATCAAGCAAAATTGCTCGGTTTAATTCCTTCAATCCAAGCAAATAATGTCCATTTTCTGTTTTCGTAACCGCCTGATTCCAGAGTTTCGGTTTAAGCTTTGTTACTTCACGGAACACTCGGTCATCCACTTCATAATCTTGCTGTCCAATTGCAGGACCGATAATCGCATGAATCTTTTTCGCTGAGGAAAGATGCAGTTGTTCAACAAGTAAATCAACCATTTTCCGTGCGCCTTGACCGACTGTACCACGCCATCCCGCATGCAAAATCGCAATGGCTGCAGGATCTTCCACATAAAAATAAACAGGGACACAGTCTGCGAAGCAAAGAGCAAGAAGCACGTCAGGAGATGTCGTCATTAACCCATCGGCCCCTTTGACGACCGTTTCCAGTTCTTTTGCGCCGGAACCGACCTGCGTTTCTGTAACAACAGCGATTTCCGTACCGTGTATCTGCTCCGCACAAATCCAGCGTTCCAATGGAAAGCCAATTGAATCAGCAAGCACAGACCTATTGGCTATCACATCTTCCGGAATATCACCAACATGAAGACCAAGATTTAAAGTTGACCAAGGCGGCTTGCTTTTCCCGCCTGTTCGCAAAGAAAATCCCGCCATTATTGTTTGGTTTCCCGCAGCTTGAACGGGAGCACCGTAAACCGCTGTCTTCTTCCTCAGCGAAAAGACATCTTTCACCTTTTTTGCCCTTCCTTCAGCAAATCAAGCGCCTAAAATCTTACTTTATTCTACCATATCTCACATTAAAGCGCTTGTTATTTGTTGTCTCTTTCAGATATCGACGCATCGGATCCATGGTAGAAGCGAACGAGAATAACGTCATCTCCGATCCGGACAATATTGTTCCATGGCACAACAATATCATTTTCACGTCCAAACAGGCCCATAACCTTTCCAGAACCGGGAATGATCAGATTCTCAATTTTTCCCGTTGTCAGATTGACATCCAGATCGCCAATATGACCGAGCCGCTTCCCATTTTCAACATTAACGATTTCTTTGGTCTGAAAATCAGAAATTCTTGGCATTTATTTTCCTCCCCCAGTCTGTCTCTTTTTAATATATGGGGCAGAGAGTCGATTGAGAATAAAAAAAGAATAGCCTGTAACCTGGAAAGTAAAATGACTTTAACTTAATTTCTCTAAAATCTTATCTTTTCAAGCGTAAAAAAAACGCTTGAATCAACAAGCGTTCAAGGACCAATATCCTGATTCATCTCTTTAATCGCCATTTTCTCCAAACGGGACACTTGGGCTTGCGAAATACCGATCTCCTGAGCAACCTCCATTTGCGTTTTGCCGTAAAAAAAACGCATGGCAACAATTCTTTTTTCGCGCTCATGCAATTTAGCCATTGCTTCTTTGAGCACTAAATTGTCAACCCATTCTCTGTCCTTATGTTTCTCATCGCTAATTTGATCCATAATAAATATTGGATCACCGCCATCGCTGTATATCGGTTCAAACAGCGAGACCGGGTCCTGAATCGCATCCATCGCGAAAACGACATCTTCGACTGGCAGATCAAGTGCTTTCGCAAGTTCTGCAGTTGTCGGCTCTTTCGAATGCTTGCTGACATAGCGTTCTTTAGCCTGAAGCGCCTTATAGGCCATATCCCTCAGCGATCGGGAAACGCGGATCGGATTATTGTCCCGCAAATAGCGGCGGATTTCACCAATGATCATCGGTACCGCGTAAGTTGAAAAACGTACATTCTGGCTTAAATCAAAATTGTCAATCGATTTCATTAGCCCAATACAACCGACCTGGAACAGATCGTCGACAGATTCTCCGCGATGATTAAAACGTTGAATCACGCTTAATACCAATCGTAGATTTCCGTTGACCAGTTCCTCGCGGGCTTCGGTTTTCCCGGACTGAAGTTCGGTGAACAACTGGCGCATTTCTGCATTTGTTAACACAGGAAGCTTTGCTGTGTCAACACCACAGATTTCAACTTTGTGCCGTGCCATAAAGGGCCCCCTCACTACCTGCGCTTGCTTTCAAAGAATGCCTTCGAAAAAAACATCGTCTGTGCCATTTTGTTCAGACGCTTCTTTATCGAAATTTCATCCGTTTGCACCATCTCCAGCTCATCAAGCGGTCCAATGAAGCGCCGAATCGCTACGAACTTTCAATTGGTTACAAGCACAAGTATTTCCGTTGATGGTCTTTTTATGCACGACAATTTCTGCCGGGATCGAACAAGTACTGGTATCAGGCCATTTTGCTAAATTCTTTTTTTAATCGTTTGATAATCCTTTTTTCAAGTCGTGAAATATACGATTGCGAGATACCAAGCTGATCGGCGACATCCTTCTGCGTTTTCTCTTTTCCTCCTTCGAGTCCGAAGCGTAGCATCATGATTTCTTTTTCACGGTCGCTTAGCATCAACATCGCCCGTCGCAGCAAGGTATGGTCCACCTTCCGCTCCATTCGCCGCGTCGTGATATCATTTTCTGTACCCAGAACATCCGAGAGTAGCAATTCATTACCATCCCAGTCTACATTGAGCGGTTCATCAAGCGATACTTCTGAACGCGTGCGGTTATTACGGCGCAAATACATTAATATTTCGTTCTCAATGCATCGCGATGCATAAGTTGCAAGTTTAATTTTCTTTTCCGGATTAAACGTGTTAACCGCTTTTATCAAACCGATTGTCCCGATACTAATCAAATCTTCGATATTAATTCGGGTATTATCGAATTTACGCGCAATATAGACAACGAGACGGAGATTGTGTTCAATCAATGTTTCCCGAACTTTCGGATCGCCAGATGGCAGCTTCTCCATCATTTCCGCCTCTTCTTCTTTAGTCAGCGGCGAGGGCAGACCATCATTTCCCCCAATATAATAAATTTCCTCAGGTTTCAAATGCAGAAGGCGCAAAAGTTTATTCCATATGTTCCGAAAAGTTTTTCTCATCCGATTCATCTCCTTATTCTTTTTGTCTTGGCTTTTTTTAATATCTGCTGTTATTTTTCATCGTGTATCGCCATGTGTTCGCTTGCCTCAGGCGTCTCACACATTGCATATTTGGTTATAAAAGCAACATTGAATAAAACAACTTTGTCTGAGCAACTTGCACATGTTCTTTAAACAGCGATCCTTTTTCTATTTCAGTTTCAGCCAGATGAGCATACGCTAGGATTGTCAGGAAGCGGTCTTTGCACTTTTGCCATTCAGAAGCAGATCCGGGTGAAGAATGCAATTGAAATCACCTGTGGAACTAAGCTGATGACTTGTTGGTGCAATCAATACGCGATTCGTTTGATACACATGACCCTCGTGAATCAATGTGAGTTGATCCGGCCGGAACGCCCAGATAAACTGTTTTTTTCCATCGACAGCCTGATAGGGAATGAGCGCCAGGCGGAGTTGCCAGTCTTCAGACAGCGTCTCTATCCATTGGGTAGCTTCTGATGCCTGTTCCTGGCTAAAAAGCACCTCAGGAAACTCGTCTGCACAAGCGTCGCGGCTGAGGAAGATGACCGGCTGACGAGTCAGCGGATCACAGAGTTTATTACCGCTATCAATCATTCCTTTCGCCTGAACCACATGATCATTAATTGTTATGTTGACCGATGCGAGCGTTGATTGGTTCCATTTGCGGATAACGGTTTGATTGATCCGACGCTTAGAAAAATACCAGAGCAATGGAAATCCCAAGACTACAAATAGCCAGCTGATCGGATCACCGTAGTTCATTGTTGTCAAGAAATGATTATTGGCGTAAAACGATTCATTTTGCATAAAATAGTGAAGAGCAAAGAGTCCGCCACCGATGGCAAACGCAGAGAAATAGAAGGCAGCAAGGTTCTGCAGAAAAACACTGGCCTTGTTGTAGCCAAAGGCAATCAGAATGATGATCATGGAAAAGACCAGCTTTCCTGCCGGACCGCCGAGAACGAAGGAAATGGGTGTGAAAAGTAGGACAACGATCAGCGATGCGAACAGCGCGCCGAGCCACAAACGCCACCAATGGATGTCGCGCTTGAGCATAAAGGCGGTTAATTTCAGGAGGCAGGCATCGATCAGCAAATTGAGCAGCCAAATCGCATCGAGGTAGACAACCAATTGCTCACCCTCTTTATACATGTTTAGCACTAGTATAATTGCGCTTGTCTGTTAATGTCTGTCATACTGTGACCGGGTTTTTTTTGTTTTTTTGACTAGTTTTGTCGGAGGAAGATGAAGATGGGGCTGGAAAGGTTGCGATGCCTTTTGGTCTGAAAAGCAACAATAAATTTAAACATAGATGAGAATAACTTTGGCGAGCCAGTCCTTTTTCAGCAAGTTGTGCTTCTGTTGCTTGCTTGCCGGCGGGCGACTCGCGCCTTCGCTCCATTTTTCATAAAAAATCTTATACATTCTTTTTTTTTAGAAAAACTTGGTGGGCCAATTCTTTTGAATAATGATCAAGCCTTAGTTTTTCTGATGCTTAATTCCTTTGAAATCTTTATACTTTCTTAAGCCGTATAAAAAAAACAGCGCCGACGTTGTCGCAACGCCTGTGCTGCTTCTTTATAAAAAATCTGTTTGAATGAGAGAAAATTCAATTCATAATTTGCTGTTACTGATTTTTATTACGACGATTTCTCAGAAACGTTGGGATGTCCAATGTCTCATCATCCTCTGAAAAACTATGTGTCCGTCGCGCGGGTTGCACATGCACTGCGTTTTCCTTTGGTTTCCGAGCATCCGGAGCTACAGTACTTGCTGTTTCTTCCTTCTGCTGTGGACTGATTCGACGGCGGCTCGATACATCGGCCTCGTGACCCGTATGTACCTCTTCGTCAAAACCTGTTGCGATCACGGTAACAACAATCTCGTCTTCAAGCTCTTCACGAATCACGGAACCGAAAATCATATTAACTTCCTCATCAGCCGCTGTGGCCACAATATCAGCGGCTTCGTTGACTTCGTACAGACTGAGATTGCTGCCGCCGGTAATATTCATCAGCACCCCTTTTGCACCATCAATCGACTTTTCAAGAAGTGGGCTGGAAATTGCCTTTTTCGCTGCTTCAGCGGCTCGATTTTCACCAGAAGCGATTCCGATTGCCATCAGCGCCGACCCGCCTTCGGTCATGATTGTTTTGACATCGGCAAAATCAAGGTTAATCAGTCCAGGAATAGCAATCAGATCGGAGATGCCCTGAACACCTTGACGCAGCACATTATCCGCTTCACGGAAGGCATCAAGCATCGGCGTATTTTTATCAACGATTTCAAGTAGCCGATCATTTGGAATAACAATCAGCGTATCCACTTTTTCTTTCAGTGTCGCAATGCCGAGTTGCGCCTGCTTTGCCCTTTTTCTTCCCTCAAAAGTAAAAGGACGCGTGACCACGCCGACCGTCAGCGCGCCTGCTTCTTTAGCGATTTCGGCGATCACTGGTGCAGCGCCTGTCCCGGTGCCGCCGCCCATGCCTGCTGTGACAAAGACCATATCCGCACCCGAGAGAATTTCTTCAACCTGGTCACGGCTTTCTTCAGCCGCTTTCTTGCCAATATCAGGATTGGCTCCTGCCCCGAGACCACGGGTCAGTTTCTCGCCTAGCTGCATTTTCATACTCGCTTTTGATAATTTGAGTGCTTGAGCATCCGTATTGGCACAGACAAAGTCAACACCCTGAATGCCGTTTTCAATCATTCGGTTTACTGCATTATTCCCGCCGCCGCCTACACCAATCACCTTAATATTGGCCAAGCGATCCGCTTGCAAATCGTACTCTTGCATCGTTCATTTCCTCCCATTCAGAGGTTGTTATTTTTTCATTTTTTTATCTTTACACTAGAACAATAAAACATATAATGTAGAGACGGATCAGACTGTGCTGATGTCAAGCATTCTTCGTCTGATTCACGTAACCCGAACCTATTTCATAAGAATGCCGCCTGTTCTACCTAAATCAGTCAAAAAACATATTAAACCAATGTTTAAAACGTTTCGAGACGCTTTGCCGGTCGTTATTCTTTGACGCCGGCGTATTCTTCTGTCTCTGCGGTTTTGACGTCTCTTCGAAATGGTCGTCCAAATCAATGGCTGAGGCAACTTCCTTGCCTTGGATTTTGACATTTCGATAGGCAAATTGAATCAGGCCAATGCCAGACGTATATTTCGGGTCGCGCACACCGATATAATCCGGTACAGCAATTCGGACGTTGCTACCGAGTTTTTGGACAGCCAAGTCGAGAATGCCCATCATACCCGAAACACCACCAGTCAGTACAAAACCGCCTGGAAGGTCATAAATGCCGATTCGTTCCAGTTCTTCACCGATTATATCAAAAATTTCACCCATTCGGGCCTCGATAATCTCAGCCAAATCAATTTGAGTCAAATTTTGTTTTTTGGCACTACCGATTTGAGAAACAGAAAAAGAGTCTTCATCAGATGCAGAATTATAATAGGCCGTGCCGTGTTTCACCTTGATTTGTTCCGCTTCATCCGTCGGGATGCGTTCAATTATTGAAATATCTTTTGTGATGTGGTTACCACCGACCGGAAGTTCGAAGGTCGAAAGAAGGGAACCTTGCCCATAAATGGCAACATTTGTCGCGCCGCCGCCAATATCGACAAGCGCGACGCCAAGATTTTTCTCATCATCGGTTAAAGCGACAGCCCCGGAAGCAAGAGACTGCAGACAAATATCCGAAACACGGAGACCCGCCCGTTCCACGCAGCGCAGCACATTGTGTAGCACCGTCTTCGATCCGGTGATTAGCGTGCCTTCCATTTCCAGGCGTACGCCAATCATCCCGCGTGGATCACGGATTTCATCGACTCCGTCAACAATAAATTGTTCAGGAATCACATCGATAATTTCTCTTTCCGGAGGAATTGACAGCACTTGTGCCGCATCAATGACTCGGGCAATATCGGTGTCGCCTATCTCATGATTTTCATTGGCTACTGCAACAATGCCATGACAGTCCCTTAATTGGATATGATTTCCTGAAATCCCAACAATCACGCTTTTAATGGTCAGACCAACCATTCGTTCCGCCTGCTCGACGGATTGTTGAATCGATTGAACAGTGGCATCAATATCCACAATCGATCCTTTTTTAATTCCAGAGGAAGCCGCTTCACCTACACCGATGATGTTGAAGGCTCCCCCGGCCATCTCGCCGATAATTGTTTTAACGCTGGATGAGCCGATATCCAGGCTCACATAAATATCTTTGCTGTTCATTCTGCGGCACCCCCTTTATTCTCTTTTCTTTTTTCTCTATTCAGGGATGTTTGGATTCGGTTGCAGTGTTTTGTTTGCAAGATTTCAATGTCATGAACCATATCGTTCAACCCATTAATCTCTGTTCCTAGAAAATAGAATACATCCTATTTCTTTGTATTCTACAAAACGGAACATATCCCTTTATTTTTGTTAGAAAAAACTTGGCGTTACCAAGTCCTTTTTTGCAACAATAACGCTCTGGGCGCTCACTTAGCTCGCTTTCCCTAGCCACATTCTACGTACAAAGTCATAGACATTCTTACTTGCTAGAAAAAACGGACATCGCCAAATTCTTTGGATGACGCTAGGCATTATTTGATTCCAATCTAGTTTTATACATGCTCAAAATCTAAAAAAAACTTATCCTTTTTGATGTATCGGCTGTTTCTAATTAAATTTCAATACTTGAAACAATAGTTTTTACGAAACAAAGGATGACATAACCATGGCAACTAATGTATAGTCTACACCAAGTTGATAGAGTAGAAAAGACATAATTAAGTCTCTCCCGAAAAATATTTCCAGAATATTCACCGTAATCAATAAGCCGTAAGACTATTTTCCCACCTGTTTTGAGTCTGGCACATAATAGCTCCCAACGCTCAAATGAATCGTTCCTGTCTTGCCTTTCGGTAGGTTAGCGGCAATTTCTGGATAAACACGGATATTGGTAGCAAATGTTCGTGTGCTGGCCACAACTTTATTGCCATCATTCATGTACAGGATCAGGTCATTGCCGCTTGACGCGTGACCTATGTAATGAATATCAGAAATATTATGAATGATTGCCCGCGGGACGTCAGAAAGTCCTTCAGCCACACGTTTCAATGCCTCTGTTTGATTAAAACCGATCAGAACGGGCGCATCCATCGGCAGTTTGCCTTTCGGAAGCATGGATAATTTCGACCCATTTTCCAGTATTGGGTAGTAGCGCCCTTGCCACAACAAATAAGCTTTACGTCCGTACTCCTGAACACGTATGGTGACAATATTTGGAAAAGAGACAGTAATTGTTGCATGCGCTACACTGGGCACTTTTTGCAGCTTGCGTGTGATCGATTGCGCATGCACATCCCAAATATGGGTCGCATTTGAGATACCGCTTGCCTTCAAAATGCTCGCTTCGCTCGCAATTTGTTCACCGCTAATCCGAATTTGATTCACTCGGCTGAGCGGTGACTGAAAGAAAATGACAGAGAGCATAAGCAGAAAGAATATGAGTGTATAGAACGCGAAACGCCGACTGGCCCTTTTTTTTCGTTCCATTTTCAATTGAGGGAGGCGATCTTCAAGAGGTATTACTTTACGTGCCATGTGTTTCATCCTCGCTCTCTGCCGGCACTTTTGCCAAGCTGATTAGAAAAACTTGGCAAGCCAAGTCTTTTGAACAATGGCGAAGCCTTAGTTTTTCTTATACTTAATTCTTTTGAAATCTTTATACTTCTTTATTAACGTAAAATAAATCTGCTACTTTATTATTTTAAAAGTTGTGGCGTAAAAAGCAAACCCTGTTTCTTAGGAAACAGGGAATAATTAGCTATTTATCAATCTGTCCATTTGCTGATGTTGAGCAGAATACCAATTGAAACGAGTATTAATGTCAGCGAAGATCCGCCATAACTTAGAAATGGAAGCGTAATGCCCGTGACCGGTATCAAACCTGTAACAACAGCGATATTAATCATGACCTGAATCGCAATCATGCCGGTGATGCCGACTGCGAGCAGCGTACCGAATAAATCGGGTGCTTTAATGGCGATCAATATGCCACGCCACAGCAGCAAGCAGAACAAAAGAAGGACAAAAACAGCCCCAATCAGACCAAGCTCTTCTGAAATAATTGAGAAAATAAAATCATTCTGTGCTTCAGGCAAGAATTGATATTTCTGTCGGCTCTGACCGAGACCGAAACCAAATAAGCCCCCAGGTCCAATCGCCAGTAACGATTGAATGATTTGAAAACCGGTGTAATTGGGATCCTGCCACGGATCAAGAAACGAAGTGATCCGTTTCATTCGATAAGGCTCCGAAATGATCAGCGCGGCAAAGCCACAAACACCGGCGAGCCCCATCATTAGAAAATGTTTGATCCGCGCCCCGGCAACGAAAATCATCGTCAGGCAGGTTAGAACAAGAACCATGCCTGTTCCAAGATCCGGCTGCAGCATAATCAACCCAAAAGCAAGAAGTACTGGTGAAAGTTCAACGAGCAGTCCTCTGGCGAAGCGATCCAGTTTGTTCTGCCGCTCCGTCAAGTGCTTGGCGAGATAAATAATCAATGCGAACTTCATAAATTCAGACGGCTGAATGGAAAAAGCACCGATGCCGAGCCAACTCCGCGCACCGCCACGCGCCAAACCGACACCTGGAATCAGGACAATCAGTAAAAGCAGAAAACAAACGCCAAGACCTATTTTCGCGTATTTGCGCCAGACATGATAATCAATCTTCATGACCGCTAGTAACAGCGCAACGCCGACACCAGCAAAAAGCATCTGCCTTTTAAGAAAGTAAAGGGCATCTCCAAATTTATTGGAGGCAGAAACGACACTTGCGCTATAAACCATCACAAGTCCTATCACAAGTAGTGCAAAAGTGGCAAAAAGCAGAAGCCGATCCGGCGTTGATCGACGTTCCGACATGCGCAACACTCCGTTCAGACAAGGCATGATTCCGGATTGAATTGACCCGGCCTGTCCTTATCTAAACTTATTCATTTCCTCAGTAAAAATGTCACCGCGCACTTCAAAAGATTTGTATTGATCCCAGCTAGCACAGGCAGGAGACAGCAAAATCACATCACCGGGTTCCGAAACAGCATACGCTTCCGGTACAGCTGCTTCAACATTGCGGACACAATGAATGGATTGAATGCCCGCCTGCTCGCAGGCATTCTTTAATTTTTCAGTCGTCTCGCCAAATAGGAAGACCACTTTTATTTCTGCAGCTTTCAGACTAGGAACAAGCGCATCAAAAGAATTGCCGCGGTCAAGGCCGCCGGCAAGCAGCACAATTTTCTTGCCTGGAAATGCCTTGAGTGCCTGAGAAGTCGCCAAGATATTGGTCGCTTTTGAATCGTTGTATACCGTTCGCCCTTGAATATTGCCGACAAATTGAAGCCGATGACGGACGCCGGTAAAGGCTTTAAGTACTTCAGCAATCGATGTTGCCGGCACACCAAATGACGCACTGGCAGCAATCGCCGCTAATGCATTCTGCAAATTATGCGCGCCAGGCAACCCCATTTCGCTACAAGCAAGAATCCGCTGATCTTTGAAAAAGATGACGCCATCTCTGACATAGGCACCTTCTTTTTCAATACGCTGTGTACTGAATGGCACTTTGATTGCTTTTGTTTTGTCTGCAATAAAATCGACGACACGTTCGCTATCCGCATTGTAAATCAGATAGTCGTTTGCCGTTTGGTTTGCCGTAATCTGTGCTTTTGCCTCCGCGTAGTTCTCCACCGTCCCATGATAGTCAAGATGGTGATCAAAAATATTCAACACAACTGCAATATGCGGATGAAATGTGCGAATGCCAAGCAATTGAAAACTTGATAATTCGGCAACAATAATATTATCCGCCGTTGCTTCTTCAACAACGGAAGTCAGCGCGGTTCCGATATTGCCAGCAACGATCGGTTGTTTCGCTGATCCCTTCATCATCTCACCGATCAACATCGTTGTCGTCGTCTTGCCATTGGATCCTGTGATGCCGATAAACGGGGCCAACGAAAGTTCTCCAGCGATTTCGACTTCTGTAATTATCGGGATTTTCCGAGCTTCGGCTTCTTTGACAAGCGGATTCGAATAGGGGATTCCTGGATTCTTAATCATCAAATCAATGCCGTCTAACAAGTTGATTGGATGACCGCCACCGACAACCGTCAGCCCGAGTGCTTTCAATTCTTCCGCATGCGGCTGACCATCCATATTATTCTTGTCATTCACCGTTACAAAAGCACCAAGCTCATGCATCAGTTTGGCTGCCGCGTAGCCGCTCTTGCCTAAACCGAGTACAAGTACATTTTTATTCACATAAGCTGTTGTCTTCTTCATTAGAGCATCCCCACTTTCAGATAGACTGAAATAATCGCCAGCACAAGACCGGCAAGCCAGAAGACCGTGACAACCTTCCATTCGGACCAGCCCGAAAGTTCAAAATGATGGTGAATCGGGCTCATTTTAAAAACCCGCTTGCCTGTCGTCTTAAAAGATATCACCTGAATAATCACCGATAACGTTTCAATAGCAAATACACCACCAATGACGGCGAGCAGCAATTCCGTTTTCGTTAGAATTGCCATTCCAGCTAACGCGCCGCCAATCGCAAGCGATCCGGTATCACCCATAAACACTTTAGCCGGATGCGCATTGAAAATCAGAAAACCAAGTACCGCGCCAAGCATAATTGTTGAAAAGAGAGCAACACCAAGACTATTCATGGCAATGGCGATGGTCGCGTATGCCGCAAAAGCAACGGCAGACAAACCCGACAAGAGGCCATCCATACCGTCGGTGAGATTGGTAGCGTTGGGCCAGCCGACGAGCCACAGGACAGCAAAGAGTGGATACACCCAATGTAAATCAATCGTCCAGCTCGTTCCTGGGATGTTCAGGAATGTGGCATAGTCATAGCGCGTAACAAAAAACCAGAAAATAACCGCAATGACAATTTGGCCAAGCATCTTCTGTTTGGATGTCAGACCCATATTCCGTTTCATCACAATCTTAATAAAGTCATCGATAAATCCAACCAGTCCGAACCCTAGGGTGACAAAAAGCAGCATATACGTATCCTGGGTGGCAAAATGATATTTAGCCATTACAATGACTGCGACAATCATTCCAACAAGAAAAATGACGCCGCCCATCGTCGGTGTCCCCGCCTTTTTCATATGGCTTTTTGGTCCTTCTTCACGAATATACTGACCGAAATGCAATTTTCTCAGCATTGGAATAAATAAAGGTGCAAAAATAAGCGTGCAGAGAAATGAAATGGCTAAACCAAACAAATAAAATAATGTCATGAATCGTTACGCTCCTTAACAATAACTATCAAACCATTAACACCAACATGCATCAATTTTGGCATGTTTAGTGATCGATCGGTTTGCTTTCACTTAAATCGTTCACCAATTCTTCAAGCGCAAGCGCTCGTGATGCTTTAAACAACATCACTGTGCTGGCATCAAGAAGCGAAGCCAAATAGGCGCGCGCGTCTGCTTTCTCCTGAAAGGACTTCACTGTGAGATCCGCCGCACCAGCTTCCAATAATGGTTCGGCGATCCAGGCACCACGGCCGCCGATAGTGATCACATGCGTGATCGGCGCTTTGAGCACATCGGCGACACTTCGATGGAGCGCCTTTTCATCGGAACCAAGTTCATACATATCGCCGAGGACAGCAACTCGCTTGTCAAAGCCAGGGAGTACCTTCAAGGTCTCAAGCGAGGCTTTCATTGAAGTTGGACTGGCATTATAACAATCGTTAATCAACAGCGATCCGCTGATACCGGCCACTTTTTCAAAACGCATTTTCGTCAGACTGAGGTGTTCCAATCCAGTGATAATTGACTGCGGATTTATATTCAGCAATCGAGCAGCAGTCAGACTGTAGACGGCATTCTTGACATTGTGACGGCCAAGAACGGGAACAGTATAAACGTTCAATCCATGGTTCAACGAAAAGCGGTAGCCGTCTGTTCCTTCTTTAACGTCAGTAATACTCCAATCGTTATCTGGATTATAGCCGCATTTGATAATTTGGAAAGCATTCGTTTTCACTTGGTTAAGGAGTGGTTCGTCACCGTCAATAATCAGCGATCCATGCTTTTTCAAACCATTTGTCATTTCGAGTTTCGCCTTGGCAATGCCCGCTCTGCTGCCGAGAAATTCAATATGTGATTCACCAATATTGGTAATTATTGCAATATCAGGTTTCGCGAGCTGGCTGAGAAACGTGAGCTCGCCAAAATGATTCATGCCCATTTCGAGAATCAATACTTGGGTATCTGCCGGCATTGAGAGAATCGTGAGCGGCAGACCAATATGGTTGTTGTAATTTCCTTGCGTCTTATAGGCTTTGAAAACACGGCTGACAATGCTGTATATCATGTCCTTTGTTGTTGTCTTTCCATTTGAGCCAGTAACAGCAACCACTTTCGGACGACATTGGTTCAGATAAGCTTTTGCCATGCTTTGCAGTGCAGTCAGCGTATCGCCGACAAGAAATAGTGGAAAATCTTTTGGAAGTGCTTCGGGAATGGGTTCTCTTTCCATCCATAGCGCAGCTTTTGCCCCGTTTTCAATCGCCTTCATCAGAAATTGATGGCCATTGAATGTTTCACCAACTAGCGGTACAAACAAACCGTTGACAACCAGTTTGCGGCTGTCTGTCATAATATTTAATTGATCGAGCTGATCGCCATTCCCTTTAACCTGAATCGCCTGGCCGCGTACAATATCTACACCGATACTCATATGCTGTATTCCCCTTTGTTAGTGTCTGTGAATGCGTTATTTTTTTTCAAGAATCGCTTGTTTTGCTGTTTCACGATCATCAAAATGATGTTTGACTGTACCGATAATCTGGTAGGTTTCGTGTCCCTTCCCTGCAATTAAAACAATGTCGCCAGGTTTAGCCATGCGCACGGCAAAGCGGATCGCCTCACGACGATCGGTTATTTTCTGATAATCACTGCCCGACACACCGGTCTCCATCTCTGCAAGAATACTTTCCGGATCCTCTGTTCGCGGATTATCCGAAGTAAGAATAGCCAAATCACTGTTATCCACTGCAATTTTCGCCATAATCGGCCGTTTGCCGCGCTCGCGATCACCGCCGCAGCCAACCACAGTAATAATCTTGTTTTTGGCGAACTCTTTGATTGTCGTCAAAGCATTTTCCAAACTATCCGGCGTGTGCGAGTAGTCAACAATCACTGAGAAGTCCTGGCCTGCGTTCACTGTTTCAAAGCGTCCGGATACACCTTTAATTTCCGCGATTGCCGCTAACATCCGTCCAATATCGAAGCCCTTTAAAGAGCAAGCTGCCAAAGCGGCAAGAACATTATAAACACTGAATTTGCCAATCAGCTGCATGGACACCGGATAGGTCTGACCTTTGTTGTTCAGCAAAAAAGTCGTTCCATGAGGCGTAATGCAGATTTCACTGGCTGTAAAATCTGCTGGTCGGTCAATGCCATACGTGACGACGTGGGCAGCAGTCATATGCCGGTACACTTCGGAAACCGGGTCGTCTGCGTTAAGCACTGCCGCTTTAACCGTTTCCGGTTGCCCATAGGCATTGCCAAGTTGCGAGAAAAGCAGACTTTTTGCATACATATAATCCTTCATGGTCCCGTGCAAATCCAGATGATCTTCTGTCAGATTCGTGAAAATACCAATATTGAAATCACAGCCATGAACCCGTCCATCATATAATGCATTCGACGAAGTTTCCATGACGACCGACTCAGCACCGGCTTCCGCCATGTGAGCCAGATACTCATGAACCAAATGAACTTCTGGTGTTGTATTAGCGACCGACACTTGGTAATCACCAAAACTTGCTCCCATCGTGCCAATGAGTCCGGTTGCGAGCCCGCACGCGGACTGAATCTTCTTGATGAGATATGTAATTGTTGTCTTCCCATTTGTGCCCGTCACCCCGATTAAATGCAAGTGATGACTTGGTTGACCATAAAAGTGATCCGCTATCATCGCCAGTGCGCGATGTGTGTCACTGACATAAATAACCGGAATGGATACATCTATTGTTTCCTGGGCAATAATCGCGGAAGCACCATTCGCTTCCGCTTGCTCAGCATATTTATGACCATTCAATGTATGTCCATTAATACAGAAAAACAGCGTGCCTGGTTTGACCTGCCGTGAATCGACGGTCAGTCGGTCAATTTCAGGATTCGCGTCTCCCATTTTCCGATAATCAGCTAACGCTGCGAGGCATTCCGCCAGTTTCATAAAAACACGTCCTTAATCATTCACTCTTGCTAGCGAGCAGATATTTTTTAGCTCTTTTCTTATCATGAGCAACTGCCCGTCATTTCATGTGACAGGCAAAAGCGTGAAAAAAGCACACCTTTTAAGGTATGTATAACAGAAATGCCGGAATTATGGCATTTCCGGCTTTTTCTGTCCATTGCTTATTTTAATCGCCCGCTTTATTTTTGTCACCTAAGTATATCATTATTGTTGAACCTTGTTTGACCTTAACACCAGCACGCGGCGATTGCATTATGATCGTATTTCCGCTACCAACTGCCTTTATTTTCAGTGCATATTCATCATTTGCCAAATCATCCTTTTTTTGCCCAATCAGATTTGGCACTTCAACTGGCGGTGTGTCCGGCCATTTATTCGCCTTCTCAAGACCGCCTACCTGTTTCGGCACACCCATGGCACTGAGACTGTCACCAATAATCTTTCCGGCAATCGGAGCAGAGACCGTGCCGCCGAACTGAACCGTATTTTTGGGATTGTCAATTGCCACATAGACAACAATCTTTGGATTGTTCGCCGGTGCAAACCCTGTGAATGACAAAATATAATTTCCCTGCATGTACCCACCCGTTTTTGGATCGACTTTTTGCGCTGTACCCGTCTTCCCTCCGATCCGATAACCATCCACATAAGCATTGCGTCCAGTCCCTAGCGCAACCACACTTTCTAGAGCCTGGCGGACTTGTTTCGATGTTCCCGGACTAATCACCCGTCGTTGTTCAACCGGATCAATCCGATTGATGGTCTGTCCGGTTTCCGTATTGATCCAGGCCTTAGCTAAATGCGGCTGGTAGAGAACGCCACCGTTGACGGCAGCCGACACCGCCGCGATCTGCTGAATAGGGGTGACAGAAACACCTTGACCAAATGCTGTCGTCGCAAGTTCCAGCGGACCAATTTTATTTTCGTTAAATAAAATCCCTTTGGCTTCACCCTGCAAATCAATACCCGTCTTTGACCCAAATCCAAACTTATGAATATAAGAAAAAAGTTTTTGTTTTCCGAGCCGTTCACCCAAAGCCACAAAGCCTGGGTTGCATGAGTTCTGCACGACCTGCAAAAATGTCTCTGAACCGTGCCCGCCTCTTTTCCAGCAATGGAGCTGCGTACCAGCTACTTCAATCGCTCCAGAATCGTAAAAATGATCTTTGTTCAGATTGACTACTTTTTCCTGTAGTGCTGCCGCCAATGTAATGACTTTGAATGTTGATCCTGGTTCATAGGTTTTCCAAATCGGCAGATTACGGTTATAGACTTCAGGTGCAACTGTCTGGTATTTCTCCGGATTAAAGTCAGGTTTGGATGACATGCCAAGAACATTTCCGGTATTCGGATCCATAGCGATCGCCAATGCATTGTCCGGATGATACTTCGCCACGGCATTGTCCAGTTCACGTTCAATTATATGCTGGACACGCGAATCAATGGTCAATTCCAGACTTGCTCCACTTACGGGAGGCGTATATTCATCTTTAAGATTTTTCATCCGGTTGCCGCGGACATCAGCATAAAATGAAACATGTCCGTTTGTACCCTTTAAGCCATTATTATAATAAGCTTCCAAACCGGTCAGTCCTTGATTATCAATGCCGGTAAAACCGAGGACATGCGCCAGAAAATTGCCATGCGGATAATAGCGTTTGAAGTCCTCAGCGATAAATACCCCTGGGAGCGCAAGTGAGCGGATCGCAGCTGCCTTCTCATTTGAAATTTTTCTCCCTTGTGGTGTGATCCGAACAATTGATTCATTCTTTGTGATTTTCTCGAGGGCCACGGATTGACGCATACCCAAAATTTGCGCGAGTGCTTTGGCAGTTGCTTGCCGTTGTTCCGGTTGGATCTGCCTCGGGACAACAAGCACAGAGGGACTGCTGACGTTAGTCGCAATAATTTTCCCATTTGTATCCAAAATATTGCCGCGCTCCGCCTCATAAGGGATATCACGTCCCCACTCTTGCAACGCTTTATCTGTTAGCGAGCGATTATTAATGATTTGGATATAAACCAGCCGGGTGATAAAAATAGAAAAAACACAGAGACCAGCTGTGAGAATCAAAAATAGTCTTTTTTTTACGGTCACCTTGGATACACGCAAAATAAGCCCTCCCATCTCCTTGTCCTACCCATATGATCGGCCAATGAAAATTAGAACGCGCTCTATAATGCGGCAATCAAAAGGACAAACGGCTCCCAGGCTGGGAGCCGTTTGTCAAATCTATTAAGGCTGCACGGATGAGGAAGATACATCACTCGTTCCGCTATTGGTATTTGTCGTAATCGATTGCTGATCCGGAACTGCGTCAGCGCGGAAATGAACGGAAAGTGAATCGCCTTTTTTCAACAAGGTGCCGGCTGCCGGGTTCTGCGAGAGAACATAGCCATCACCCTGTTCCGTCAGTTTCAAACCAGCCGCTTCCGCAAGTTTCATCACATCAGCAAGTGACCAGCCGCTGATATCCGGCATCTTCGGATTATCGCTGGAATATAAAATAACTTTGCTACCCTCAACCAGTTGCTCGCCAGAATAAGGCATTTGCGAACGGACCGTTCCATCGCCGACCGTAACAGCATCAAAACCTTTGTCCTTTAATCTTTGGGCAGCCTCATCCATCGGCATGCCGGTCATGTTGGTAAGCTTATGATCGGTTGGACGAACCAAATTGCTGCTGCCAGCAATTTTTTTCTTAACTTGAAGATATTGCAAGCTGCTCGTCATGACCGGACGAACAATGGCTTCAACTGGTTCTTCCCCGAGATCAGTCGGTTTTAAATGCGGCTGCTTAACCGCGACATAAACGATTAGTTTTGGATCTTTCTCCGGCGCCATACCAAGGAAAGAATAGACGTAATTGTTTTTCCCGACAAGGTATCCATTCTTAGAACCAATTTGTGCCGTGCCGGTTTTGCCAATCACATCATAGCCTGGAAGATCGTAAGCGACACCGGTTGCTCCGTAGTTACCGACAACATGATGGTTGCTTACAACCTTGCGCATGAGCGCCCGTGTTTGCTTGGCAGCCGCGGCGGAAACCGGGTAACCGACTGTTTTCGAACGATTGCGAAGCGTTACCTTTCCCGTAACTGGATTGACTACCTTATCGATCAAATAAGGACGCATCATTTTCCCGTTATTGGCAATTGCAGTGGCGGCTTTGACAATCTGCATCGCTGTAAACGCTGAACCTTGACCAAAGGATGCTTCCAGTTGATCAATTTTATATTGCCAATTCACGTGACTATAACCCTCGCCGGGTAAATCGATCCCTGTCTGACTCATGAAGCCAAATTTTTTAAGATAGCTATAAAATCGTTCGGTTTTCAGGTAATCATTAACCAGTATCGACATGCCGACGTTGGAAGAGAGTTCAAAGCCCTGGTCAAAATCAATAGAGCCCCATCCGGAACGGTTCCAGTCATGTATCGTCCCCCCGTCAGTCTGATAACTTCCTGACGGGTAAGTCGCTTTGCCATTGAAAACACCCGCATCTATCGCTGAGGCAATAGTAAATGTCTTCATGACCGATCCAGGCTCATAAGGATCTGCAATTGCTAGATCACTAAACTGCTTGATATCGCGTTTATTCGGGTTGAAATTCGGATAAGTCGACATTCCTAGAATCGCGCCCGTTTTTGGATCGCAGACGATGCCAACCATGCTTGTCGGTTTATATTCTTGATTAACCTGCGCCATAGATTGATCGAGGACGGTCTGAATTCGCGTGTTCAGGGTTAGATAGACATTCTCGCCAGGATACGCACGTGTTAGGTGCTGCTGTTGATCGGGTATCGGTACCCCCCCTAAACTGCGGTAGTAACGGACCGACCCATCTTTTTCCGTCAGATAGCGATTTAGATATTGCTCGATCCCGAAAACACCTTTCTGCTCATTATTGTTCGGATTCGTCTGTGTAAAGCCAATAGCATATGCTGCGCTCGATTGTTCGGGATAATAACGTCGGGATTCAGTCATGTAATAGATGCCGGGTAAATGCAGACGATCAATTTTTTTCTTAATCGAATAGCTAAGCATCCGCCCTTTGGAACCAAATTCGACCTGATAGACATGCTTATTTAGCTGATTAAGAATATCAGATTGGCTCATACCGAGAATTGGTGCTAGTTCTGCGGCTGTTTTTTCTTTATTCTTCACCCGGTTCGTCGCTTTCGATGAGATAACCGCATAGAGCGTGTACGCTGGTACATCTTCTGCCAGAATTTGTCCGTTGCTCGAATAAATTGTGCCTCTTTTTTCATCGATTAATTTGACTTCAGACCATTGTTTCTCGCCGAGTGGAATCAGTTGATGGCCTTTTATTTCTTTCATTTGGGCAATATAGACAAATCTACCTATAATGACAAAAAATGTCAGCATAATAATTATGCCGACAAATCCTGTCATTTTGCTTATCGAATTTTTTTTCTGAAGAAGCATAGAAAAATACCACCTTAAGGGAGCACCTTGATATTATCGACATTCAATTTCAAGCCGAGTTCTGTCTCAGCAAATTTAACAATACGTTCTGGGGAACCGAGACTATCTGATTCCGATTTCAGCTGTTGCGTGATTTTCTGCTGATTTTCAAACTTGTTCTGAAGAATCGAAACGTCTCGTGCAGCGGAAAAGAGTCTGGCCTGACTTGCAACAACGGCAAGAGACAATCCAAAAATAATTAGTGCGCCTATCACCCAAAGCATTTTCTCGCCTTTCGTAATCCTGCGAGGAACAATAACCGGTTCCTGGCGAACCTGTTTTTTTGGTGCTGTCCATTCTTGACCATTTAGAACTCGTTGCGTCTGACTCATAACTCTTCCTCCTTAACAGCTCTGATTTTTTCGGCAATTCTAAGTTTTGCTGAATGAGCACGATGATTGAATTCTAGTTCCATTTCTGAAGGCAAAATCGGCTTTCTGCTGATTCGTTTCAAAAGTGGCTGCTGATCTTGAGGAATCACTGGAAAACCCGGGGGCAATTCCGGTGCCTCGCTATATTTTTTAATATATTGTTTGCAAAGTCTGTCTTCTAAAGATTGGAAGGTAATGACGGAAAGTCTTCCGCCTATTGTCAGAAGACGCATCGATTGGCGAAGTGCTGTTTCAAAGCTTCCCAGTTCATCATTAACTGCGACTCGAAGTGCCTGAAAAACCCTTTTTGCCGGGTGACCGCCTTTTCGTCGCGCCGGTGCCGGTATGCCCTCTTTAATCAATTCAACTAATTGATCCGTCGTCTGAATCCGACGTTCACTACGCGCCTTTTCAATCACACGCGCAATTGATTTGGAAAACCGTTCTTCGCCGTACATAAAGAAAATGTGAACCAGTTGTTCGTAGGACCATTCATTAATGATTGTCTCCGCGTTGAGCGCCTGTTCCTGATCCATACGCATATCGAGCGGTCCTGCATGCTGGTAGCTAAAGCCACGGCTCGCTTGATCAAATTGCGGGGAAGAGACCCCTAAGTCGAATAGAACACCATCGACCTGGTGTACCTCTTTGGCTGCAAGTTCTTCTTCTAAATTTCTGAAATTTGATTTAATAAAAGTGACTTTCCCAGAAAATTCTTTCAACCGTTCCGAAGCTGCCGCAAGCGCGTCCCGATCCTGATCAAAGGCAAATAGATGTCCGCTCGTCAATTGTCTTAAGATTTCGGCACTATGACCGCCGCCACCTAATGTACAGTCAACATAAAGCCCGTCCGGTTTGACCGCAAGACCGTTAACCGCTTCATTTTTCATTACTGTCACATGATTGAACATTAAACCAAACTCCCGTAATGCAGCACTTTTTTCATCAAATATCCAGATCGAGCAAACTTTCTGAAATATCACTAAAGGAGGCTTCAGATTGGCGGAAATAGCTGGCCCATGTCTCCTGATCCCATATTTCGATCCGAGTGGAGACACCAATGATTGTGCACTCTTTCTGCAAATGTGCATAGTCACGAAGGCCCATGCTTATTGATGCCCTTCCTTGCTTGTCCAATTCGCAAACACTTGCTCCGGAGAAAAAAAAGCGGGTAAACGCACGCGCGTCTTTTTTTGTAAAGGGCAGACTCTTCAGCTTTTCCTCTAGCCTTTTCCATTCATCATTCGGATAGACAAAAAGACACTGGTCCAATCCTCTGGTGATAACAAAAGTCTCCCCCAGCTCCTCGCGGAATTTAGCAGGCAGAATGAGGCGTCCCTTCATGTCAATACTATGGTTAAACTCGCCCATAAACATGGATGACCCCGCCTCCCATGTGTCCTACTTTACCACAATCCCCCACTTTGCACCACTTTATTTTTGAAATTCGCCGTCTGATTCGTAAATTCCTTTTTTATTATGTGCAATCAGCAAATATATTTTTATAAAGATTTTTACAAAGATCTTTATCCACTATTTGTCCCAAGCATGATGTCCCATAAACAGAATATAGAAAAGGATGTCTCAGCGATGATATCGACTTGAGACATCCTTTTTCTACATACGCGTAGTCGCCAAAAGAGTATCGTGCTTCGCTTATCTTCCTCCACCTTTTTCTTTGGTCAGGACATTCTCTTCAAAAGGAATTTGTTTTCGCGCACGATCGACAAGGTTCAGAACGCGCAGAAGTGAAGCATAATTTCGTTTCAAATCATTGTGCTCTTTTTCCAATTTACGGTAATCCTGGTCAAGCTGCTCATGTCTGACCAGCAGTGTTTCTAACTTCTCTCCATCTGATTCCCCGGACTGCTTGTTCTTTAAACGATTCAGGAACGCAATCATCTGATCAATTTCCGGTTCCTGAAGAATTGCACGTCCTTTGCGAGCATCCGCTGAGGTTTCCTCGGTCACTTCTCTTGCTTTGCCCCTTCCTTTTAAAGCATTCCTTGATACCTTTGCCTTCATTAGTTCTTCAGAATAATGTTGTCGAAGCGTTGAATTCCAGCGAAAGCCACATGCTGCCGGGGTTCGTGAGAGAAGCGCACCTGCTTCAGCAAATCCAGCTAACTGCGTGCCGCCTTCTTGAATGCAGCCCAGGATGATTTCTGCCAATTTGACATCTTCCGCATGCGACCATGCGTCCTGCCTGATCGATGGCATATTTATATCAGTCTCCCCTCTTTTCTCTTAGATCGGATACGTTTCCAACCTCTGATTCCATCAATATGCATTTGATAGGTTTGATAGAATCATTAATTTTCTGACAGCCTCGGCTAAGAATAACTTCTTTTGGTCAAGTCTTATTTATCAAAATTGCGCTTCGGCTGCTCGCTTGCCGCGGGCAGGACGGGAGCCTCCTCAAACAAGCGAGTATTCTGCGGGGTCTCCCTTGTCCTGCTCTTCCCGCAGGCGTCTCGCACCTTCGCTCCATTTTTCACGCTAAAGCCATATTCTTTTTAGCTGAGAATAGCTTTTCTTAGTCAAGTCTTATTTATTATAATTGTGCTTCGGCTGCTCGCTTGCCGCGGGCAGGACGGGAGCCTCCTCAAACAAGCGAGTATTCTGCGGGGTCTCCCTTGTCCTGCTCTTCCCGCAGGCGTCTCGCACCTTCGCTCCATTTTTCACGCTAAAGCCATATTCTTTTTAGCTGAGAATAGCTTTTCTTAGTCAAGTCTTATTTATCATAATTGCGCTTTGGTTGCTCGCTTGCCGCGGGCAGGACGGGAGCCTCCTCATTCAAGGGAGTAATCTGCAGAAAACGACATAAAATTGAAACATGGCAAAAAAAAAGAAGCCCGAGGGCTTCCTGATCAACACAAATCTTATTTTTCTACGACTTCTTCACCTTTGTATGAGCCGCAATTCGGACATACACGGTGAGCTAATTTATATTCGCCGCATTTATCACATTTAACCATGCCTGGAACAGCCAGTTTGAAATGTGTCCGCCGTTTGTTTTTGCGAGTGGTCGATGTTCTTCTTTTCGGTACTGCCACGGTTCACACCTCCTCGAAATCTAGTTAATCGCCAAAAAACTTCTTCAGTTTTTCCAACCTTGGATCAATTTGCTGTTTTGCTTTCTGCTCATTCATCAGTGACCAACCTTCACCGGAAAGATCCTTTTCGGTCTTCACTTGATCGCTGACTACACGCATCGGTTTTTCAACCAGAATCGCTTCCACCAAATAAGGAATCAATTCAATCTGCTCATCCTCAACCGGATGCACATCATCGTCTGATTCAAAATCGGGTTCTGATCCATAAAGCAAAAATGTTTCTGAAGTATCGATTGAAAAAGGATACGGCACATCCACCAAAGTAACGGCACATGGTAAGACCATAGTCCCCTTAATATGCAAGTGAAAAGTCAGCGAGCGTTTTGAAAACTCAACGACACCCTTCACTTCGCAGGGTGAAACCCGTCTAACTTCAGGATCCGAGCGAAACAATTCCAGAGGCAATACAACTTCTTCGTCAAAATTCAGTCCCTCATCTTTATATTTCAACAATTCAGGGACGGACCAGGATAAAGACATAATTAACCACCTCTAGACAACATTTGTTATTATAATATCTGCTGAAGCGATTGTCAATCCACAGAGAGGCCGATCTGCCATTTGCGCAAATGCCCCGCTACTCATAGCACACAACAAGTGACTGTTCGCCGCCATTGTTGATCAAAATAATAATATGATAAAATGGCAATGCTTGACAAAACAGCCGTCATAGAAAGCTGCGAAAGAAGGAATCGTCAATGCGTGCCGCAGGAATTATCGTAGAATACAACCCTTTTCACAACGGACACCTCTATCAGGTAAAAAAAATTCGCCATGAGCTTCATCCAGATGTCCTGATTGCCGTGATGAGCGGCGACTTCACGCAGCGCGGCGAGCCCGCGATTATTTCCAAGTGGCAGCGTACAAAAATGGCCCTTGCTGCAGGTGTCGATCTGATCATCGAATTACCATACATTTACGCTGTCGGGCGGGCAGATACATTTGCCGGCGGCGCAGTTGCCCTTCTTAGCCATCTGAAAGTCAGCCATCTTGTTTTTGGCAGTGAACTCGGCAGAATCGCACCTTTTTTGAACAGTATTGAACAAGTTAAGAACCATCGCAAGCTCTATCAGGATGCCTTAGCAGCAGCTCTAAGTCAAGGTATCAGTTATCCGAACGCACACGCAGCAGCCTATCAAGCGGTCATTTCTGAATCGGGTAGCGAATTTGTCGATCTCAGGCAGCCGAACAACAGCCTCGGCTTTCACTATATTCAGGCAATCCACAGGAACAAAAGTAGCATGGTACCCGTCACGTTCAAACGAAAGGAAGCAGGACATAACGATGCTGCGTTTGATCCAGACGCTTCCATCGCCAGCGCTTCCAGCATCAGGCGCTGTTTGTTTAGCGGATCAACGCTCGAACAGCTACGCGGCAAGTTGCCGGAGACGTCTCTGTCCTTATTGATTGAGGAAAAGAAGAAAGGGCGACTCGTCGATTGGGAAACCTTCTTCCCCTATCTCAAATACCGCATTCTCTCTTCCTCTGCCGACCAACTCGGACAAATAGTTGAAGCTGAAGAAGGTGTGGAAAACCGATTATTGAAATACATCGGTCAATCCGAGACATTTGAACAATTTCTCAGTCTGGTGAAAACAAAGCGCTATACATGGGTGCGGATCCAACGCCTCTGCACGCATATTTTGACACATACGTTGAAAAGCGAAGCCAAAGAAGCCGCGGTCCAGCAGCCGGCTTATCTTCGGCTGCTCGGTATGAGTGCAACTGGTCAGCATTACCTATCAGAGCTTCGAAAGTCATTCGCTATTCCGCTTATTGCCAAAATCCGGCAGCATCATCCTGAAGAGCTTACACCGGATTTGCGTGCGGCTCAAATTTATGATTTTCTCTCCGGTCGAAGCGGAGAGACGCCGACCGAAACAGGTCATCCACCTGTTCGCTACGGTTCATAAATTCAAAATTATTATCATCCGCCAGTTTTTATTCTATACCTGCATTAATAAACGATAGGCAGTTTTTTGCAGGCAAAACCGTCTGAGCACCATCAATGATTTTTGCTTAAATAATTAATAGCATCCTGAAATGTCTGGACAGGAACGATTTTCATCGATGAACCAATCGCTCGCGCCGTTTTCTCAGCATCTCGATACTCATGATCGGCGACAGGCGCAAAGAAAATATCTGTTCCGGACTGATTGGCTCCAACAATCTTCTCTTCGATCCCGCCGATAGGACCCACATTACCGTTGCGATCAATGGTCCCTGTCCCGGCAATCTTTCGTCCTTTTGCCAAGTCCTTATGGTTCAGCTGATCGTATATATCGATCGCCATCATCAATCCGGCTGAAGGTCCGCCGATATTGCTAATCGAAAACGATACGTTCGGCGAAACCGCTGTTTTGAAATAATTATCCTGATAAATGCCAATGCCCTGATTTTTTCCCGAAGCTGCTACAGACTTTGGAAATTTGGCAATCGTCACTTTAACCTGCTGCAATTGATTTTGACGCAGAATGCTCAAATAAAAGTGGCTGCCGCGTTTCATTTTCCGTACACGCCAATCCAAATCATTTACAGTACGGATACGGTGATTATTCAGTCCAATGATCACATCGCCGCTTTTCAATACTTTAGCGCTTGGCATCGTCGGCATCACACCTAGAATAAGCACCCCTTCCGCTGTCACATGAGGATGCAGTCCCGCTGCTTTATACGCGGTATAGGCAGCGCTTTGCTGCGCATTTTTCATATAATTATTCTGAACCAAATTGAAGTCTTTCTCACTTTGACCGGGCAGCATAACTGCTTTTTGCTTCACCAGTGTCGTGTATTTATTACCATCAAACCGCGCCCATAAATACTCGTAAATATTCGCTTGCCCAAGGTAAATATAAACCAGGCTGTATGTGCCATGTATTTTCTGTCCGCCACTTACTTTAACCATACCGGCCATTGACTGTGCCTTGCCAGGGCTCTGAACAAAGTAAGGGAGCCGGATAAAATAGCAGGCAATCAGCAAAATGCTCAAAAAAAGCGCCACCCAGCGCCAAGCCCAAGTTTTTTTCTTCATCGCTGCACCCCTCTGTGAATCATCTGCTATGGTTTTCCTTTGTATGTCGGTCATTATCGCATAATCAAGCGATTTTCGCGAACATAAGCGCTAATTTCCTGTTTAACAGGTCTAGGGATTGGTGTAAATCATATAGTTTAGAGACAAGCTCGTACACTCATTTTTTTAAATGAACGATAAAACTAGGCTTCGACAAGTCTTTTTTGCTACAATGCGTTTCGGCTACTCGCTTGTCGCGGCGCTACCTGCGCGCCTCCTCGTACAAGCAAAATCTGCGAGATCTTTCTGGCACGCTGTTCCCTTAGAAGTCTCAGACATTGCTTTTTGGTCAGAAAAACAACATTAAATTTAAACATCGCTTACTTTTTAAAAAACTTTAATGCCAGCCTTTAAAGCACCTTTTATATCATCCGTCGATTCAGCCGCAGGTTTTCCACTCTGCTTGACTCAGGATCGGCTAAATGACCGGACACAGGTTGAACAAACCCAAAGGAGCCATTCATGAAACAATCTAGAGGTGTCACCTATCTGCTAGCAGCCGGGTCTGTGCTGCTTGCTTTGCTGATGGTTAAATATCCGGACATAGCGGTGCAAGCTTCTTATCGCGGACTGCTCATTTGGTGGAAAAGTGTTTTCCCCGCACTTTTTCCCTTTTTTGTCCTTTCAGAACTGATGATTGGTTTCGGCGTTGTCACATTTGCCGGTACCCTCCTCGAACCGATCATGCGCCCATTGTTCCGCGTCCCTGGCATCGGCGGCTTTGTGCTAATGATGGGAATGGTCTCCGGATTTCCGGCTGGTGCGCGAATGACCGCTCGCCTCTATCAGGAAAAACAATTGACAAAAGTAGAAGCCGAGCGCTTATCAAGTTTTACCAATTTCAGCAATCCGCTCTTCCTATTCAGTGTCACAGCTGTTGGCTTCTTTGGTCAGATCGCACTTGGTATTGTCTTTGCGATCGCCCATTATCTCGGTAATATTGGCGTTGGTTTGGTCATGCGCTGCTATAAGGCAGACCGCTCATCGCAAATAAGAAAAGGCACTCGAAAATCATCGCGCTTGGCATCAGCCTTAAACGCGATGCATCGCGAACGTATTGAAAATTACCATCCGTTTGGGAAAATGCTTGGCGATGCAGTCACCTCGTCCGTTACAACACTGCTCGCCGTTGGTGGTTTTATTGCTCTCTTTTCGATGACCTACCAACTGCTTGTGCAAATCGGCTTTGTGTCATTGCTAAGCGCCGGTCTGACTCATTTGTTTGGCTTAGCCGGATTGAGTCCGGCGCTTGGAAGTGCATCGATTCCAGGCATATTCGAATTAACGATTGGAGCCAAGCAAATAGGCGAGACATCAGCGCCGATGATCGAACGCGTCGTTCTCGCCAGTGCCTTACTTGGATTCTGCGGTTTTTCAATCCAAGCTCAGGCAATCAGTATTCTTTCTCAGGCAGGGCTAAGTGTCAAACCCTTTCTGCTCGGTCGATTGATTCAGGCAGTTTTTTCAGCCTTTATTGCTTTTGTCTGCTATCATGCATTTGCGATTGAGAGTAAGCTAACCTCAGATGCAGTCTCAACGTTCGCGCGCCCGATCAATCATTATTCAGATTATGTTTTCGCAATCGGGCCTTGGCTGACAGTCGGTGCGTTAATCCTGTTTGTCATTATTTCACTGATCCAGCTGTTCCATTCTGGAAAAGCCGATCATTATTAAGAAAAACTTGGCGTAGCCAAGTCCTTTTCAACAATTACGCTTCGGTTGCTCGCTTGCTGCGGGCGATCCGTGAGCCTGCATTGCATTTTTCATGCAAAATTAGAGACATTCTTTATTTTTGAGAAGAAATTTGCCTGTCGCCAAATTTTTCCTTCAATGCAGCTTCCACAGACGGCGTTACGAGATTAGAGACCGTACCGCCGTATCTTGCCGCTTCTTTCACCATACTCGAACTGAGAAATGAATATTTGTTGCTAGTCATCATGAAACATGTTTCTATTTCCGGATTAAGGTTTTTATTGATTGCCGCGATTTGTAGCTCATATTCAAAATCTGATATCGCCCGCAATCCCCGAAGGACGACCGACACATGCTTTTTCTTTGCATAATCCATAAGCAAACCATCAAAACTGTCAACAACGACCGAATCAAAGTTTTTCGTGGCCTCTTTCAACAACCGCACCCGTTCTTCTACAGTAAAAAGCGGGTCTTTGCGCGAATTATTCAGTACAGCAACAATGATTTTATCAAAAACATTCAATCCCCTTGTAATGATATCCAGATGTCCGTATGTAACTGGATCAAAACTACCGGGGTAAATGACTGTCCGCTCACTCATTTTGCAACCCTTCTGTCACTTGTGATTCGAAACGGTAAATCGAAACAGCTGTCTTTCCTTGAAAGGTTCGATATTTCCACAGAACCAGTCCCCCTGCAAACGTCTCTGGCAACTGAATAGTGTCCTCGTATTCAGCAACCAAAATCGCATGTTCTTGGAGCATATGATGATCAATCAGGAAGCTGATATCACGTGTCATTTGCTGGTGTGCGTAAGGCGGATCAAGAAAAAGATAATCAAACTGTCGCGATGCATCTGCTAATGTCTCCAAAGCGCGTTTTGCATCCATATGCAGCAAGGAGGTTCGATCTTCGTAGCGACAGTTCCGAATGTTCTCCCGAATCATCCGGCAGGCCGCGGCAGCTTTGTCGACAAGCACCGCTTCTGATGCGCCTCTACTCAATGCTTCAATGGCCAGGCCTCCGCTTCCCGCGTAAAGATCAAGCACTGTACCACCATCAAAGTAAGGACCAATCATATTGAAAATTGTTTCTTTGACTTTATCGGTTGTCGGCCGTGTCAGTTGACTGCTGACCGTGTGAAGTGCCCTACCTTTATTCTCCCCGGCAATTACTCTCACAAAATCATTCCTTTCACAGACCATGCAGCAAATGGAGCATGCTTGGCACATTCAGCCTTATCCTGCGTGCCCTTCTTTTTATTGATTACCGAAAAATAGGCAGGCTGACAGTCTTTATGTATAGAATCTTCAGATGCTGTCAAAACTAATGTCTGGTAGCATCCTTTGAGATGTTGACCCAACCGCGGATGCTTACGTTTCCCCATAAGTTTCCGCCGGTTTCTCCTCTCCCATTGTCTTGCATCATGGATGCATTAAGACAGCCCGCAGGAATCTGCGGGTTTTTTTCTGCAGCCAAACAAGTTGCTTCTTCCACAATCGATCAATTATTTCTGCAAACAAGACTTGCCTTTTGACGGACAAGCAGATTCACACGAAAAGAGTATAAATCAAGCAAACAGTTCTTAAATTTCACTTTTTGATCGTGTATAAGCACAAGATTTTTTAATTAGGCTTTGTTAAAATCTGCTTTTGTTTTTAATCATTTATTGCCATGTGTTCGCTTGCCGCGGGCGCACCGCGAGCCTCCTCAAACAGGCTATAACCTACGGGGTCTCGCTGGCACGCTGTTCCCGCAGGCGTCTCACACATTACCTATTTATCAGAAAAACAACATAAAATTTAAACATAGCTTTTAATTAAAAATTTCATCTTTCTCTTCTTGAATGCTTTTTCCCTTTTCATAGGTTGTCCGAACATCCTGCAGAGGGGAACGATCAATCTGTTTCACAAACTTCAGTTTGTCGAGCTGACTGATCACACTCTCTGAATGCCCATGATCACAGTACATGATTGCGTACTTCATTCGTTTCGAAACATAATGCACATATCCGTAGCGTCTCAAAACGCGCAGATATTTTGTATTGTACAGCCAGATAATCAGACTGTCCCTCTTAAATTCAGGCATGTGCCGCTTCACCCCATCCTATTTCTGTTCCTAGACAAACATGCCGATCAGGAACCCGGTGTTAATGGGTCCTGCATTTGCAGCTGCCGCCTGAGCCGCATCCGTGGTCAAAAAAAGGATCGCCATTTGGCACCTTGATCGATTTGGAGACGGAACCTGCCAGTTCAGCGCTGACCGCGCCAAGGAAATCCTGCATCGCTTTTTCTGCTTGTTTAAATTCAGCAATCAGGGGATACAGATCCATTTCTCTCTTAGCCGTCATCGTTTCCTGGATAACTTTCTTAAAGTCCGGATGATAGCGACCAAATCGCTGAACTTCTTCATACTTGACCTTTATATTTGAAAAGCGTTGAATTAGTTTTTGTGCTTGTTCGCTGCGGGCAACCGCTTGCCGCCGACTGATGTAATGGCGAAAAGGTTCAGACTGGCTGATCAGCCCGGCCAGGCTTTCGGCGTGATCAAGCACTTGGTTATTTTCTAAATTTGCAATCATAGCCGCACCTCCACGTTACATAAATAGTACAACAAAAGGACGAAAACTTCCATTAGCAGTCACTTGCCATTCGCTTATTATCCCTGATTTTGGGAACTGCCCATGGCTTGCATCATCGACATCAGTAGTGAGAGAAGCCCAGCCTGCTCATTCAATCGATCGATTCTTTGCGGGAACGTCCGCCCATAGAAAACATCCGCCGCTGATTTGAGATTGTTCAGCTGACCAGGCTCCCTGCTGAGTCTTCTGTACCATTCTGGATGCAGGCGTACAAATAACTTCTGATCCATATGTTCATCTAAATAGAGCTGAATGTCTCTTCGCATCAGTTCCGTCAATCCTTTCTGAAAAAACCGGACCGTCTGTTGCTGCGCCTTGGCGGATTGTAAACACGCTGCGTGCGACCTGCATACGGTCTAGCTGTTGGCGGATTGGGCGGTGTGGATGCCGCACCCGTACTATTTTCTTGTTGTTTAAATTGGCCAATGAATGTTTGAAGGCCACCAAGGGCACTGCTAAGCGTGTCTAGACGTTCTTGCCACTGCGTGGTGTCCAGTGTATCAATCGTCTCCAATATTTTATTCCATGAGAGCGTTGAGCCGCTGTTTTTAGATGGCTTTTCAGCAGGTGTCGTTTCGCTTTTTTCCTTCGTTTGTGCCGTTTCTTTCACATCTGCGCCGTAAGACTTCCAAATCTCAGGGGATTCGCCAAAAATCGCCCAATCATCGAATACGTCATTCCACTTTAGCTTGTTTTGATGCACATACGCGACAATTTCTGGGTGGCTTTTAACAAATAGCTTAAACCGCTTCACTGTATCGCTTGTTTTTTCAGCAGGCATTACCGTCAGCACTCCTTCCGTTTGATCCTGTAACTATCATAATCAGTCAAACGGAACATGTGCATAAAACCAGAAAATACATTTGCTAATCAATTCATCGGTAGCACAAAATCCTGAGTATAATACAATTGATACGATCCAACGCCAAGAGAAGTGAACGAATTATTGAGCAAATTTTCGCGATGATCCGGGCTATTGAGCCAGCCGAGACAAACAGCCGGTGCATCTGGATATTGGGCGGCAATATTTTCTCCGGCCATTTCAAAACGAATGCTTTCCGCCTGCAGCCGGGTTTGCAAATTCCCTGACCACTTTGAGCCATGCGAGAAATAGTTTTTGATTTTCATCTCTCTGCTATGTTTATAAGCCGCCTCTTGAGCGTTTGTATTCCAAGTAAGCAGACGCTTATTATTTCGATAGCGCAAAAGATTGCTGATATCAAATATCTCTTGATCATTGGCTTTATTAATCCGATTCCATGCGGTTGCGGATACCTTCGGCTGGTTGGGCAACGCACCCGTATAAGTCATCGAATAAGGGTGCTGCATCGCCAAAACCGATGCGTTCAGATAGCGAATACCGACCAACTTATCGGAAATACGGTCAAAATTCAGCTGAATCCAATACTTGCCCAACTTCAGTAGCGGTCGAGTCATCATATCTTCCTCGTTTAGTTCAAAATCTATTTTCGACCCGGCACTTGTCATTGCCACTTCATCTGAAATTGGCGCTTTTTGATAAACCTTTTGCGATGATTCACCAATTTGAAAAGGAGCGGTTTTTAGATTTTTCCCCAACACATAGAGCGTTGTGACACGATCTGTCTTCAAATCGATGCCAACTTGTAAATAGTTTTCAGTATTGACGCCGTATATATACCATTGGTAACCGTAATTTGTCGGATCAATGCGTTCAGGCTTGCCAAGTTTACGGATTATTTCTGGTTCTTTTTTGCCCATCAGTGTGTAGACACTACTCGAGGGAATTTTCAGTGTTTGCTCACTTTTAAGACTGTTGGGGAGCTGCTCGCGGCTTTGCGATGAAGTTTCCGAATTGACACCTGGAAAACTGACAAGACTGAGCAGAAATGTGGCAGCAAATACGATGAGTGCCATAACAAAAATAATACTATTCGTTTTTCGCACCAATCCCCCCCCCAATCTCAAGTATGTTCGAAGCATGAACGTTTCTAATTATAACAATTCTTACAGAGGAACGGCTAATGAAACAAATATCGAATACAAAAAAATGTGTCAGTGCGCCCTTACATCCCTGAATGTTGAATAGAGAATAACCCAGATATGTTTTCCACCAATTGATACATGGCCTGTACCGACAGCAGTCGGCTGCTTGTTGTTTTCTATTAACTTACCATTTTTTGTTCCCCACCAATTGCTAGGAAATGGGGAACTTTCCGTACCACGAATCACCAGACAGCCGGTGTCTCTGGGACTGCGTCCCAAGCCCCTAAGGAATGTCTCTGTTTTTTTTGCATCAAGATGAATGTCTTTTCCTTTTGCCAGATCTTTTGCATACATTCTCGCAAACCGGAATAAATCCCAATCAAAAGCAAGTGACTGGCGACTAGATTGCAACCGATGTGCGTTAATTTGCATGGCTAGTCCATTTTCCGATCGATAGACAGGTGTAAAATGAACAGCTGCCGGCTGCACTTGCGCACGGACAGTTGTGGAGCCGGAAACGACGCTGATGAGCAGGGTGAACGACAAGGTCAGACTGAGGACGGTGACCCCATGCCGCATTTTGTTTGACAGCTTCGGCTTTTTCATGATTATCCCCCCTCGTATTATTAGTTTTGAAGTTAATAGTAATCCCTGTTCAGCTCGGGTACTGCGTGATATCCTCTAGTTGTTCATTGGAATGGATCCAACTGGTCTAGGCTTTTCCCCCCTGTAGTCTTTCTACGTCTTAA
>NZ_JAFBEV010000015.1 GCF_016908935.1 Sporolactobacillus spathodeae
ATCTGCGGGGTCTCACTTGGCTCGCTGTTCCCGCAGGCGTCTCGCACCTGCGCTTTATTTTTACAAAAAAGTCTTATGCCTTACTTTTTAGAAAAACAGGCGATCGCCTTATTTGCATTAAACTGCTCCGGTCGCTCGCTTGCCGCGGGCGATCCGTGAGCCTCCTCAAACAAGCGATAATCTGCGGGGTCTCACTTGGCTCGCTGTTCCCGCAGGCGTCTCGCACCTGCGCTTTATTTTTACAAAAAAGTCTTATGCCTTACTTTTTAGAAAAGCAGGCGATCGCCTTATTTGCATTAAACTGCTTCGGTCGCTCGCTTGCCGCGGGCGATCCGTGAGCCTCCTCAAACAGGCGATAATCTGCGGGGTCTCACTTGGCTCGCTGTTCCCGCAGGCGTCTCGCACCTGCGCTTTATTTTTACAAAAAAGCCTTATTCCTTATCTTTTTAGAAAAACAGGCGATCGCTTGGTGCTTATTTGCATTAAACTGCTCCGGTCGCTCGCTTGCCGCGGGCGATCCGTGAGCCTCCTCAAACAGGCGATAATCTGCGCTATCTTTTTATCAAAAAACAATATTAAATGAAACAGAGCTTTTTCAAAAAAGCGGTCCGCCTCTTCATCTTGTAAGAGCGAACCGCTGTATCGTTTTTTTTACCATGCTGTTAAACGTGTCACTAGCATCTTATAAAACCTTGGGATTATTTTACGCTGCCAGCCAATTGCTGCTTCAACAATTCAGCTTTATCGGTTTTCTCCCACGGCAATAGGATATCTGTACGGCCAAAATGTCCGTATGCCGCCGTCTGAAGATAAATTGGCCGGCGTAGATCGAGCATCTTAATAATTCCTGCTGGACGCAAATCGAAATTGCGGCGAATCAGCGCCACAAGCTGCTGCTCGCTTGCTTTTCCGGTTCCAAAAGTATCGACCGAGATCGACACCGGCTGCGCCACGCCAATCGCATACGCAAACTGGACTTCACATTTTTCCGCAAGTCCCGCCGCGACAATGTTCTTGGCAACATAACGCGCAGCGTATGAGGCGGAACGGTCAACCTTCGTTGCATCTTTTCCAGAAAACGCACCGCCACCATGGCGCGCATAGCCGCCATACGTATCGACGATAATTTTGCGTCCTGTTAACCCTGCATCACCTTGTGGTCCACCAATTACAAATCTGCCTGTCGGGTTAATGAAATATTTTGTATTTTCATCAAGAAATTTAGTTGGAACAGTCGGCGCAATGACCTTTTCGCGTATATCTTTCTTGATTTGCGCTTCAGTGATTTCCGGATCATGCTGGGCCGAAACAACAATTGTATCGACACGCGCCGGATGACCCGCTTCATCGTATTCGACAGTCACTTGTGTTTTTCCATCTGGACGCAAATAATTGATTTCGCCTGTTTTCCGGACATCGGCAAGTCGTTTCGCCAATTGGTGCGCTAAGGAAATCGGCAGCGGCATCAATTCTGGCGTTTCGTTGACAGCGAATCCGAACATTAAACCCTGATCACCGGCACCAATCGCTTCAATTTGATTTTCCGTCATTTTGCCTTCTCTAGCTTCCAACGCCTGGTTCACACCTTGCGCAATATCAGCAGACTGTTCTTCAATTGATGTCAAAATAGCGCAATTCGACGCATCAAAGCCATATTTAGCATTTGTATAGCCTATCTTCTCAATCGTCTGACGAACTACTTTCGGGATATCAACATAAGTAGAGGTTGAGATTTCCCCGGTTACTAGGACCAATCCGGTATTAACCACTGTTTCACAAGCAACCCGCGCATTCGGATCACCCTTTAATAATTCATCAAGAATCGCATCTGAAATCTGGTCACAAATTTTGTCTGGATGCCCCTCAGTTACGGATTCTGATGTAAAAAGCCTTCTTGAATCATTTCCTGCCATAAATCTTCACCCTGCCTTTCAAACATTATATGAGGTTGATAAAAAACTGTCCGAAGAGGAAAATACTCTTCCGGCATGCCGAGCAAAAAATTATTTCGCGTCAGCTATCAATCACACGGTACCCGAACCCGCCGCTTGTTTTCAAGGCATGAAAAAAGCCCCCGCAAAAAAATGGGTAGGCTTACTCCTTCGCATGTCGCGCGCCTCTTATTATCAGGAATAAATTTTCCTGCAGGTTAGCACCGTATCGCTTGCGACCGGTTGCCGGGCTTCATCGGGCCTGTCCCTCCGCCTACTCGGAATAAGAGCAGCCGTATTATTAATTCACATGATACAACAGGGATTTATTCCTGTCAATGTAAGACCCGTTGGTACTTCTGCAAAACACAAGCAATGTTCACAGAAGTACAGTTTGCGAAAGTTAACAAAAGGAATACATCAGTATATAATAAAGGTATGAAAGCGTTTTCTTTCTTTGGCCAATTTACTTTGTGAAATTTTTAACATAATTTCTATCCTTTTGATTGAAAATTTATTGTGTTTCATTAGTTTAATTGTGTTATACTATTTTCATTGAATAGACAAATTCTATTTTAGAAAGGGATGTTTGTTATGAATGCCACGGTACCGAACACGTCCATCTTGGAACTTTTCAACACAAAGGATACGTTTATTAATCTCTCAGTTCCAGAATTAATTCAAAAAGCGCTTGAAAAAAATGAAGGCGTTTTAACGGACAAAGGAGCTCTGGCAGTGACAACAGGCAAATACACCGGCCGCTCCCCCAGAGACAAATTCTTTGTAAAAGACAAATTGACAGCGGATACAATCGACTGGACTCGCAATCAGCCGATAAATGAAACCGTTTTTATGAATCTCTACCAGAAAATGGTCCGCTATTTGAGCCGGACTGACAGACGTTTTGTTTTCAAAGGATTTGCTGGCGCGGATCCGAAACACAGGCTGGCTATTCAAGTGATCAATGAATACGCTTGGCAGAACCTCTTCTGCAACCAGCTATTCATTGTACCGAATGCTTGTGAATTGAAAACGCACCAAGCGGATTTTACGGTACTTTCCGCACCGGGATTCAAGGCAGATCCGGTAATTGACAGGACACGATCCGAGGCCTTTATCATTATATCCTTCACACATCGAACTGTTTTGATCGGCGGCACAGAATACGGCGGCGAAATTAAAAAATCAATCTTCACGATCATGAACTTCCTTCTGCCGCAAGAAAATATCATGCCGATGCACTGCTCTGCCAATCAGGATGCAAGTGGCCGTGTCGCCTTGTTCTTCGGTTTATCCGGCACAGGTAAAACAACGCTCTCAAATGCGCCTGGCCGCGAATTGATCGGCGACGATGAACATGGATGGTCAAACGATGGCGTCTTCAATGTCGAAGGTGGCTGCTATGCGAAAACGATTCGTCTTTCTAAAGAAAAAGAACCGCAAATCTACAACAGTATTCAGTTTGGTACAATACTTGAGAACGTTATTGTTCACTATGATGATCGTAAGCCTGACTTTGATAATGGCGCGCTGACAGAAAATACGCGAGCCGCCTATTCGCTTGATAATGTGCCAAACGCGATTATTCCAAGCATCGGTGGTCAGCCAGATAGTATCATTTTCCTGACCGCGGATGCCTTCGGTGTACTGCCGCCGATCAGTATTCTGACACCGGAACAAGCGATGTACCAATTTCTCTCCGGCTACACAAGCAAGCTGGCGGGTACAGAACGTGGTGTGACTGATCCGGAAGCGACATTCTCAACCTGCTTTGGTTCGCCATTCATGCCTCGTCCAGCCGCCGTATACGCGGAGCTGCTCGGCAGACGGATTAAAAAACACAATGTTCGCGCCTATCTCGTCAACACCGGCTGGACTGGTGGTCCTTACGGTGTCGGCAAGCGGATGGAACTTGGCTACACACGGCGGATGATTGACGCGGCGTTAAGCGGCGAACTCGCTGAAGCGGAGACAATAACCGATCCTATTTTTGGCCTGCATATTCCGAAAACGTGCGCAGGCATTCCCGAAAGCGTCCTGCTTCCTTGGGAATCTTGGAACGACAAAGAATCTTATTCGAAACAGGCAAAAGATCTGGTCACCCAATTCAGAAGCAATTTCAAAAACTTTCCGGAGGCCTCTGATGAAATTCGGGCTGCCGGACCCATCTCCTGCTGAAAAATAATGACAAGATAAACATAAAAAAGCACCGCGCAACAATCGCGCGGTACTTTTTTTACGTTGAGAACTTTTGAACGCTTGATAGTTTTTTATGTAGGACCGGGTTGAATTTCTGTACTGTTTCGATAGCGATCAATCCAGAACGCTTCACGCGCGGCATGCATCGAAGCCGTCAGCACCTTGTCCTTCATAAGAAAGCTGAAACGTCTATCCTTTTCCAGATACTCCGGAAACTTATTGAGAAGAAAAGGGCCATCTGTTTCGAGATAGTCCTCCTTTACTGAAATCGTATCAATTTCCGCAAAATAGATATTCTTCTCTATGGATTCATTTCGACCGATTACCTGATATTGTCCCAAGCCGTAAAGCGTAGCGACGTGCGCGCCTGTCTCTTCATAAACCTCTCGGCAGGCTGCCTGCTCTGCAGTTTCTCCTGGTTCAATCTTGCCGCCGGGGAATTCTAAGCCACGCCGTTTGTGCCGAGTGAGCAGCCACTGCTTGTGAAATCGGCAGATAACCCAGACATGTCTCGGCTGATTTGAAAATGGGCGGCTACCAAGCGCAAGGCGTACTTCATTACCGTAATAATCACTGAATGACAAACTTTGATTCAACCAATCACCTGGCTTTCCTCTTTTTCCCCAACTGACAGCAAATTGAGTCGTGCGTTGATTCCTCACAATTATACATCATGCGCCGATCGTATGGGCGTACATTGTACGGCAGCATGTATACTGTCAATCAACCAATATCCTGTTGGCAGCGTGCTTGATATCGTTTCCATTCATGTTCGAGTTCAGAAAGCGTCCACGTACTCAGTTCATGCGGCTCGCTTGTGACTTGATGGGACTGAAGCAAGTGAATTAAATACTTTTTCCGATTCTCGACCGCCACGCGCAATAAATTTTTTTGTATCATCTGCTTGGGACAGGCAGCAAACGCTTTCATTTTTTTGCTGTTGCGCACTGCCCCTTCCTCCTTTCTGGGCGCCCATGACTTTTTTCATCGATAGCTCTTCTTTTAATATGCACAGTATTTTATTTTCTTAAACAGCAGATACACCATTCCGTGTACCTGAGCGATTCATGTCATCGCCTATTCGTTTTCATGTAAGCGTTTATAATAATACTATACTGCAATTTTATAATAAAAGATTCCTTTTTTCAAAAAAAAAGTGACTTCAGTCACAAACTTACGATGCAACGAAGTCAATTCATCTATAAATATATTTATTTTTTCTTTAAATTATAGCTTCGCCCAGTCCTTTTTTTAACAAATGCGCTTCGGCTGCTCGCTTGCCGCGGGCGATCCGTGAGCCTCCTCGAACAGGCTAGAATCTGCGGTGTCTCACTTGGCTCGCTTTTCCCGCAGGCGTCTCGCGCCTTCGCTACATTTTTCGCACAAAATCATATGCTTGTTATCTTCTCAGAAAACCAAAAACTCCGCCCGATCCTTATTTATAGCAAATGTGCTTCGGTCGCTCGCTTGCCGCGGGCGCTGCTTCAGCCATTCGGTTTTTGAAGCACTCGAAACTTAATTATTTAACAAAACATTGCTTATGCTTCAATCATTCGCTTTTGGCGTACGCTGTTCTGAAAAGCTTTTTTCTCTTCCTTAGTCATTTTCTTGTACTTCTTAATAAACTTCTCATATTCAGGCATTACGTTTTCCATCGGGCCGTATTGCTCAACCTGTCCATATTGAATCCAAAGCGCCTTTTCGCAGAATGCCTTCATCTGAGTAATCGAATGGCTAATAAAGAAAATGGTCTTTCCGCGCGCTTTGAACTCGTTCATTTTATCCAAGCATTTATCAGCAAATGTCTGATCACCGACAGACAGGGCTTCGTCAATAACAAGTATATCCGGATCAATATGTATTGAAATAGCGAAGCCGAGCCGCGATTTCATCCCACTCGAATACGATTTTACTGGCTGATCAATAAAATCACCGATATCGGCAAATTCAATAATCTGCGGTGTCATTTCCTTAATTTGGCGTTTATTAAAACCGAGCATCAAACATTTCAATTCGATATTCTCTCTGCCGCTGAGCTCGCCCTTTAGACCGGACTGTATGGCAATCAAAGCCGTTTCGCCATGAACTTCAACAGATCCGGAGGTAGGCGGAATAATCCCTGCAATAATATTCGACAGTGTCGATTTGCCGGAACCGTTCACGCCAATAATACCAACCACATCGCCTTCATTCGCATCAAAACTAATGTCTTGAAGCGCATAGAACGATTTGCCATGGCTGCGCGGTGAAAGCAGATCGAGCAGTTTTTCGGAATTCTTGCTGTACATTTTATAGGTCTTCGTCACATGATGGACAATAACTGATTTTGGCATGTGTTTCCCACCTTATAAGCCTTATAAATAATCGACAAAATGGTCTCTGAATTTCAAGTGAACACTAGATCCGAGAATAAACATTAACAATACTGTTAACCAAAAGTAAATTGTGTACGACAGATGATCGATAGGATACCAGGAGATGCCAAGCATCGTCGATCGATAGCCCTGTACAAGATAATACATCGGATTAAGTAGCAGAATATTATGGACAAAATGCGGCAGATTGGCCAACCGCGAAGGCTCCCACAAAAATGGCGTCAAATAAAAAATCATTCGCATGAAGGAAATCAGAATTTGATGCACATCGCGAATAATCGTAGAAAAGGTTGACGTGATCAGCGAGATCGAAACAAGAAATGCCAAAGAAGCAAACATAAAATAAGGCAATTGAATGAGATAGAGACTGGCTTTATACGGTGTAAACTGTAAATAAATCAAAACAAGCACCGTTAACAACAGATGCTGATAAAATTTTTCAAAGATGACATAGGTTGGAATTGTACTCATTGGAAAATTCATTTTTGCGATAAATTTAATGCGCGAATAAACGGACTTTGAGCCCTGAATAACCGCTGGTTGCAAATAGAACCAAATAAAGATCCCGGCTACGAGCCAGTCAAAATAGGGTACCGTTTCCCCGTTTTCAACAATAACCGCTTTCTTGTTAAGAATTTCTCCAAAAACAAGCCAATAGATGAAAATTTGGATCATTGGGTTGATGACAATCCAAGCCATTCCAAGATAATTATTATTGTTCTCGCTTTTTAATTCATAGAGCGACAGCCGGCGAATCAAGTAAAGGCTGCTTAATTGTTCTTTGATAACTCTCCATGCAGATTTCATCGGTTGATCCTTCCAATGTAACAGTTCTTAGTTAATAAAAAAAAAACTCACATCTCTCACTTTAACACAATAGTGCCGGAAAAGAAAAGTGAATTCAGAGTCCACTCTCTTATTTTCGACAGATGTTCGCCAGTTATGACCACACTACCCAATTCAGTCCGTGATTGAGGAATAATCATCCGATCTTCGGGAAAAATAACCAAACGCAATGAATTTGAGGTTTGCCTTGCTTCGCAAGCCAAACCTGCCTAGAAAAGTGGCGTATAGAGATGCTTAGTATCTGTTTGTTTCTTAGTAATTTTGCAATTATGGGTCTGTTTTTTATATTTGTGATTTTCCGGATCGATACTTTCTCTGCCGCTTTGGCCTATGTACTAATCTTCTTTCCAAATACGATTCCTTTTGTTGTTATTTATCTCGAGCAAAGCAAAGTAGAAAAGAAAAAGGCACAAATTTCTGAGCACTCAGATGGCAATTAAGCGAGGCGAGACACATGTTTTGGAAAAAAAGGCGACTGAAGAAAACCGATCCGCAAACGCCGGCAAAAAGTATCGTTGATTTATTGAAACAATTAAAAGTTAACCCGGATTTTACTCATTTTCACCATAAAGGACCACATTTTTCCTGTTGGGTGTCCTTCATGCAGACACTCGTTGATGTCGATTATGTGCATCGTGATGTTTTTCCTTATTTATACAGCAACCAGGTGCATTGTTTGTCTGATGTTCAGACGATACTACCGTTCGAGGAAATCATCCGTACGAAAGAATTGTCGGTGATTCAATCGAAACTCCTTGAAGGATTCATTGTCATTCAAGAATCGGAGAACAAGCCGGATTGCTTAATTATTCCTTCAATAAAAGTTCAAGGCAGGCAAGTCGAGCAGACTGAGATTGAGACAAGTATTCTCGGATCGCATGAAGGTTTTGTTGAATCGATCGACACGAATATAAACCTCATCAGGAAACGGCTGCCAATTCCACAATTCCAGATAAAAGAACTGCGCGTCGGAAAAATATCGCGGACACGCGTCTGTGTGCTGTTTGTCGACGGCATTGCGAATAAGGAAAATTTAAATACTGTTGTCCAGCGTATTTCTGATCTTGAAGTTGTCAGCTTGATTGACGCGACGATGCTTGCCTTGCATATCGGCGACAATAATCACTCATTATTTCCGCAATTTATTGATACGGAACGTCCCGATCGCGTGGCAGGCGCGCTTTATGAAGGAAAAGTAGCGGTGCTCGTCGATGGATCACCCAACGCACTTATTATGCCTTCGACCATCGTTGAATTTTTCGCTGCTTTTGATGATTATTTTCTCGTTTGGCCAATCGCTACCGCTTACCGTCTCTTGAGGCTATTCGCTGTTGCTTTTTCAATCGTTTCATCTTCGCTTTATGTCGCTGTGCTAACGTATCATTATCAATTGGTACCTAAAGATTTGATGGGCGCGTTAATTGTTTCGAGGAGTTCAGTGCCCTATGATCCGGTGATTGAGGTCCTTCTTCTTGAAATTATGATTGAACTTTTGCGTGAGGCGGGCGCACGCCTTCCGACAAAAGTCGGTCAGACAATGGGTATCGTTGGCGGTATTGTGATTGGCACCGCTTCTGTTCAAGCAGGAGTTGCCAGCAATATTCTGCTGATCATCATCGCCATGTCGGCGCTTGCCGCCTTCATCACGCCTAATTACCGAATGGCAACAACCATCCGTTTTATTCGTTTTCCTTTCATCCTCTTCGCGGAAGTTCTCGGCTTACTTGGAATTGCATTGTGCTTCATGTTATTTGTCTGCCACCTGATTAAGCTGACTTCTCTTGGTAGACCGTACATCGAACCGATTTATCCGTTGCGCGTGACCGATATGCAAGACGCTTATATCCGCTTGCCGTTTAATTTTCAAAACCGCCGCCCACAATTTTTGCGAACGGGCGACGCCGACCGTACCAATCCACAGCGTGCCCGAGAAAAAGTAGGCAAACAGTCGCCGGATATCGATGAATAGGACAGCGAACAGACGATCATTCAAGGAGACGTAGATGATGGCAAAGGCAAATCCGATTAACGACACGCATAAAGCCGGTCCGATGGCCGTTTTCTTTCTGACTCAGACGATGCAAATCGCCATTGAATTCGTTTTCATTCAGCAGCTCGTTACAAAAGATAGTCAGCAGGATGCATGGATCGCTGTGCTCCTAGGTGGCCTTTCCACATTTCCAGTGATGTGGCTGATTCTACGTCTACTTGAAAAGGAACGAAGATATGGGCAAGCCGATCTTTTTTCCATACAACGCCGTATCTTCGGCAAACTGATCGGCAGTATGCTGAATTTAATTGTTTCGATTTACGTTTTTCTCTACTCTGTCACCTATTTACGCAGTTTAATTGAACTGCTTCAGGTTGAAATTTTTCCACAATTATCCACACTCGTTTTTTCTGTACTCTTCTGCCTGATCGTCTGGTATATTGTCATGGGTGGTTTCCGTAATATCGTCGGTGTCAGTCTGATTAATTTTATTTATCTTCTCCCTTTGTTTCTGTCTAATGTCTTTGTCGTCCCGCATGCCCATTTTTCCAACCTCCTACCGATAATGGAGCATCGTCCACAGCAAATTTTTCTTTCTTTTTTTATGAATACCCATGTGTATGTCGGTTTTGAATTTATTCTGTTTTATTATCCATTTATTAAAAAACCGGAAGAAGCTAAAAAATGGGCATACTTCAGTCTGCTGACAACCCTGTACATCTATCTCATCTTTATCATTCTTGGCATCGTCTATTACAGCCAAGGTGAAGTGCAAAAAACAATTTGGCCAACCCTAACTTTTTGGAAGAGCATAAAATTTCCGTTTTTTGAACATGTGGATATCATTTTTTCCATTATCTTGCTTTGGAGCCTAATTCCACTGGTCAGCCTTTGTTCCTGGGTGCTCACGCGCGGCATCAAGTTCACCTTCCCGAAGATTAAAAAGAAATACTCTTTAATCGCGATCCTAATTCTTACGATTGTCACCGCCTATCTCATTCGAGATGGGCAACAAGTAATGATGTTGACTCGTCTCTTTAACATAATCGGATTTATTGCAATTTATTGCTATATTCCACTTCTTTTCCTATGCCAATGGTTAAAAAACTTATTTACTGGAGAAACCGCATGAGACGAAAAGTAATGGTTGGCGTTCTCAGTTGTCTGTTGCTTGCCGGCTGCGTACCGACGCATATCATTGACGATATCCTTATTGTTGAAGCAGAAGGTTATGACTACATTGGCCACAATAAAGTGATCGGAACCGTCACAATGCCGAATTTTGTCCAAAGCGGCAACCAGGGCGGTCAGGGGGCTGGGCTGCCATCAACTGCGTCCTTAATTCGCTCGCTCAGCGTCCAGACGTATAATGGAAAATCATTGGTCGATAGACTTCAATCCGAAGGACAGGTAGCGATCCAGGCCGGGAAAATTCGACTGATGTTATTTAATCTGCCAATGGCCAAACATGGTCTCTCGATTCAAATGTCTTTTCGCAATCGTGATCCAGACGTTCCTCGCGACCTGACGCTTGCAGTTGTCGATGGCAGTTGTAAAAAGCTGCTCAAAGCAACCGATTATCAGACGCAAATTCCGGTCTCGCGTTATGCACAAGATATGATCATGCAAAATAATACCCAAAATTATCCGGATAGCGATCTGTCATCTTTTTTATATGCTTACTTTGGCGCCTATATGGATCCGTTTATGCCAATTATCCAAAAGAACGGTGATCACCTTGAGATGCGCGGATTAGCGTTATTCAATCATGATAAACTTGCAATGCGCATTCCAGATTCTAAGGTCTTTGTTTTTAAAATGCTCTATCAGAATTTCACTCTGGGTGTTTACGATCTTGAATATCGCCCAGGAAGGCATATTGCACTGCGCAATGTGAAGACTTCAGTAAACTATAAGGTACGGCATGGCAATAGTGCCTCGCCAGATATTTACACAACGATCCATGTTATCGGTCAAGTACGCCAGGCCTATCCTGGTTCTGTGAGCAAAGTAAAAACACCGCAAGTCGCAAGGATAATGGAAAAAGGGCTAGCGTCTGACGCCCGGCAGCTCGTACGCAAAATACAAAAAAAAGGCATTGATCCGCTACAAATTGGCGATAAGGTAAGAAGTTTCACCTATCATTTTGATGGAAAATCATGGCCCGAGCGTTATCGTCATGCCCGTTTCCATTGCAAGGTATCAGTCATTATCCAGCAAACAGGTATTACTGATTAATTGTCGGAAAGTGCTTTCTTTTCCTTTATCGATTAAAAAATGTTATAATAGAAAAATTAACAGGAAAGGGGATTTTGATCGATGGGATTTAATCGTGGCCCGCAAGAACCGGTTCCTGAAGCAGAAACCGCTATTTGGACATGTACCAATGACTCGTGTTCCGGTTGGATGAGGGATGCCTTCTCTTTTGACAGCCATCCAACATGTCCGCTCTGCCATTCTGAAATGAAAAAGGAAACGAGAATACTTCCTGTTATTGACTAATCGGCGCTTCTTATGAACAACCAAAATTTGTTTTTTCAGGCACGTCCGTTCTGCTGCGAAGCGGTTCGGCGTGCCTGTCTTGTTTTTTGTTTGCGTCGTTACCTTCTAAATCGCCACACTGATCGTTTGAAGTAAGCATTCTTCAGCTATACTGAATCATAGCACGATTTCTCTTGAAATATCTTGGCTATTCCGTAGCGCATACCCATATAATTATTTAATTAGAAAATTCATCGTGTATTCCGAGACTTTCAGGTCCCAATACGCTTAAGCTTAGGATACAATAGAGGAGTAGTCGATAGAAGGTGATTCTGTGAAACTGACTAAAATGAAAAGAAAATATGCGGATCGCCGCGGCTGGCGTCGAATTATTTCAAGTCATCTCTCCAAAAAAGAATTTATGTGGCCAACATTCCATGGTGAAGCCGTACTAATACATTTTGATGCCGTAAAAGCGCCGTTATCTGTCTTTTATGGTGGAACACGCACGAAAACCGTTGATCGCGACTATTCCTGGTTGCAACTCTTTCCCTCAGGCGCTGCTCAATATGTTGTCACAGCGATGTTCGATGAAAAAAGACAGCTTGTTCAATGTTATTTCGATGTGATTGCTCGAAAAGGAAAGGATAGCGCGGCGATCCTGTGGTTTGATGATCTCTACTTAGATTTAATTCTCTTTCCCAACCATGATCTCTACCTGGTTGATCAAGATGAACTGACTGAGGCCTTGGACGAAGGAATTATTGATCAAGAGAAATATGCTCAAGCTTGGCAGACAGCCAAACATTTGAAGCGATTCATTGAAAACGATCCTGATTTTTTTCTGGATCTCGCCCGTAATTTGCGCGCCACTTTTCCAGAATAAAAGCAGAAATTTCGATAATTTGTATCCAGATGAAAAGAGGGGGATGACTGTGTCTGTTTCACTCAAACCGATGCATCCGCACGACTTTGTGCCTTATATGCAGCATAGCATACGCGAATACGCCGTTGAGAAACAACGTGCGGGCACATGGTTACCAAATGAAGCATTTTCGCGTGCCCAAGCTGAATTTAAGAATCTACTGCCCCTTGGTTTAGATACGCCCAATCATTACTTTTTATCGCTTTTTGATTGCTTTGAACAAAAAATCGGGATCATCTGGCTTCATTATTCGTTGGCAACTCGCTCACGAGAAGCTTTTATTTATGACTTTGAAATTTTCGAACCCTATCGTGGCAACGGGCTCGGTCAGGCGACATTGCTCAGTCTGTTCGACTACTGCCGACATATTGGCCTTGAAAAAGTTAGCCTGCACGTTTTCGCGCATAATACACGTGCCCACCATATTTACCAGAAGCTCGGTTTTGTTGACACAGATATTAATATGACCAAGCGTCTGATTTGAAGATGCATAAGCAAACACACCTCCTGTACATAATAGGAAACAGGAGGTGTGTCTATGTCTGAAGCAAGACGTAAAGAATACCGCTCAAATTCGGGGAAGACAGCTTCGAGTGTCAATCCTTCCGGGCGAGCACCCGGCGATCCGTCAGCGCCCGTCTCAAAACTTGAAGAACGGGCACGAAAAAACAATAAATAAAAAGACAAAACGGGAACAGCCGAAAAGTAGCAGTTCCCGTTTTACATGCTTATAATCCTTTGCAACAGCCGTTCAGCCATCCAAAGCTTCAAGCAAAAGATCAACAATGTGCACTGCTCGCATCGAACCCGTCCGATGTTTGCGTTCAATGCCAACCTTCATCTCTAGCAAGCAGCCGGGATTGGCGGTCACGATTGTTTTGGCGTCTGTCTTCACTACTTGCTCCATTTTATGATCAAGGATTTGCATCGCCATCTCGGGTTCAACAATATTATAATCGCCCGCCGATCCACAGCACGTATTGGCGCCTTCCATTTCCTCAAAATGAATTCCTTCAATCGATTGCAGCAAAAGGCGCGGTTCTTCATAGGTATGCATCACATTGCGCAAATGACAGGAATCTTGATAGGTGACTGTCTGTTGTGGTAATTTCAGCCGGTGCGTTTTATGAAATTCAAGGGTCACAAGCACGGCAGAAATGTCTTTCAATTTTGAAACGAAGTTCTTGGCGCGATCCGCCCATTCCGGATCATCAGCAAGCAGGTGATCGTACTCGATCAAAAATGCGCCGCAACCGCCCGCATTCGTGACAATGTAATCAGCGCCGGAATGCTCAAAAGCTGCGATATTCTGTTTCGCCATTTGTTTCGCCCGCTCGAGTTCCCCGTTATGCCCGTGCAGTGCGCCACAACAGAGCTGATTTTCTGGAACAAGGACATCGCAGCCAGCTTTCTGTAGCAGGCGAATGGTTGCATTATTCGTTGTGAAGAAAACCGTATCCATGAGACAGCCAGTGAACATTGCGCAAGTCGCCTGACGCTCTCCTTCGTGTTCAAAATACCTCGGACGTTCTCTGATTTCTTTACGTTTCGGGACTTCTGGAAGCACCCGTTCCATGGTTGCCATACTCTCTGGAAACAGATTCATAAAACCAACCTTGCGCACGACTTTTGACAATCCACTTCGCTGATAGAAACCAAGCAAGCTTGTCACATGCTCCAGCCGGTTTTGATTCGGGAACAATTCGTCAAAAATTCCTCTTCGCAGCATTTTCACTGGAACCGACTGTTTCTTATGCGACTGAATGATACTTCGAGCGTCTTCAAGCAGATGGCCATATTTTACACCGGACGGACAGACGGTCTCACAGGCACGGCAACCCAGACAGAGATCGAGTGAATGCGTCACTTCTTCATCTGGTTCAATCACACCATCTGTAATGCCTTTCATTAATGCGATACGGCCGCGCGGCGAGTAGAGTTCCTGCTGGTCGGTTTCGATGTAGGTCGGGCATGACGGCAGACAGAAGCCGCAGCGCATACAGTTCAGCAATTCGTCATAATCCATCTGTTCTTTAAAATCATTTTGAATCGCTTTTTTCTCAGTTTCTGTCATCATTTTGCCGTCGCCTCCCTTTCTATTGAAACATCCGCGAATACTTTTCCTGGGTTCATAATGCCTTTCGGATCTATTGACTGCTTGATGCCGCGCATCACTTCAAGACCCGCTTCGCCAAGTTTCCATTTCAGATAGGGCGCTTTCGTAGCACCCACGCCATGTTCACCAGTCAATGTGCCGCCCAGCTCAATTGCTTTCTCAAAGATTTCAGCAAAAGCCTTCTCGACACGTTCCATTTCCTCAGTGTTGCGCGCATCGGTCAAACATGTCGGATGCAGATTGCCATCGCCGGCATGTCCGAATGTAGAAATACGCAAATCATATTTTTGAGCGATATCAGCAATTGCCCGAACCATTTTCGCAATTTCCGAACGTGGCACGGTCGCATCCTCTAAAATTGTCGTTGGTTTGAGCCGAGCAAGCGCGCTTAGCGCGGTTCGACGCGCTGTGGCTAATTTTTGGGCCTCTTCTTCCGAAGCTGCAAGCTGCACATCAACAGCCTGTTGCTCGCGACAGATTTCCGCAATCCGTTGAATATCACGATCAACAATTTCTGCAGGACCATCCTGAACAATCAGCAAAATCGCCTGAACATTAGTCGGCAAGCCGATATGTGCGAAACCTTCAACAGCTTTCAGTGTATCTTGGTCGAGAAATTCCAATGTAGCAGGTATCATTTTGTTCGCGATGATTGAAGAAACCGAGCGGCCGGCTGCTTCGAGATCCTGATAAAGCGCCAGAATAGTCTTCTGCGATTCCGGTTTCGGGATCAGTTTCAACGTTGCTTCTGTAATCACGCCAAGTGTTCCTTCAGAACCGATAAACAAACGCGTCAGATCATAGCCAGCGACATCCTTAGTCAGTTTGCCGCCTGTACGAATTAGTTTTCCATTCGGCAGTGCGACCTGAAGAGCCAGTACATAGTCTCGAGTCACGCCGTATTTCAAGCCGTGCAAACCACCGGAGTTCTCGCTGATATTGCCACCTATCGTTGCGATCGCCATTGACCCTGGATCGGGGGGATAGAACAAACCTTGTGCCTCCACACAATCGCAGATTTCCTTTGTTATCACGCCGGGTTGCACGGTAATCGTCAAGTTCTCCTTATCCAATTCCAGTATTTGATTCATCCGTTTAAAAAGCAGAACAACGCCACCCTTCAACGGACACGTATCCGCGCATAAATTCGTTCCGGAACCTCTGGCATAAACAGGCGTTTCCATATCGTTGCACAGCTTCAAAACTGCCGCCATTTCTTCAGCACTTCCCGGAGCAACGATTACATCCGGCAACGACTGGTAGTTCGGCGTTGCATCATAAGAATAAACGAGGCGCCCGCTCGTCGAATCGTCTATGTTTTCTGAACCAACAATATCGATCAAACCCTTTTTTAACTTACCGAACTTTTTCTTCTCATTTGCTGAAAACATGAGACTCTCCCCCCATTCCGCCTCTCATTGATCGACAAATAATGCGCTTTCTTTTTACTTAATATTATAAATAGTCTTTATCTATAATTCTATTGAAAGCTACTGGGTTCGAAAATTAAAAAATATTGAAGTGCAAAAGCATCCCCCAAATGATTAGCCGATTCAGATAATTTGCAAAAAAGTGTGCAAAAAAAATGGCATTTGAAAAAATCCAAGTGCCATCTTTTTATTTTTTCAAATATAACTTACTTAACGACATCATACCCTTGGTCCTCAACAGCGTTTTTCATCTGTTCAAAACCAACTTTGCCTTCGTCATAAGCAACATCAACTTTTCCGCTCGCTAAATCAACAGCAACCGATGAGACACCGTCAAGATTTTTCAATGCACCGCTGACGGCCATCTTGCAGTGACCACAACTCATTCCTTGGACTAGCAATTGACGTTCTGCCATTGTTTTCACCTCCTTCATTCAAATAAACGCTGTTAAATTTTGACACGCTTCAGTCGCAGACTGTTGGCAACAACAGAGATCGAACTGAATGCCATTGCTGCACCAGCAACCCAAGGGGCAAGTAGCCCAAGCGCGGCAACCGGAATGCCAATCGCATTGTAAAAAAGTGCCCAGAACAAATTCTGGCGAATATTACGCATCGTCTTCCGGCTCAAATCAAGCGCCTTGACAATGTGGCTTAAGTCTCCACCGACAAGCGTAATATCTGCCGCTTCAATCGCTACATCTGTCCCAGTGCCAATGGCAATACCGATGTCGGCCGCTGCCAAAGCAGGCGCGTCATTAATACCGTCGCCGACCATTGCTACCCTATAGCCCTGCTGCTGTAATTCTTTCACTTTATCCACTTTTTCTTCAGGCAGAAGCTCGGCGAAGACATGATCAATCCCTGCTTTTCGGGCGATCGCTTGAGCTGTTTTCTCGTTATCGCCCGTTATCATGTAGACCCCGAGCCCGAGTGCTTTTAATTTGCTGATCGACGCCTGAGACGATTCTTTAATCGTGTCGGCAACAGCCACGAGGGCTTCCAGATGATCATCAATTCCGATAAAAATAACCGTGTTCCCGTAATTCTCTAAACGAATGGCATCATCAAGCGCAAAACGAATCACGATATTTTCTTTCATCATCAGACGCCTTGAGCCTATAATTAGCCGGTGTCCGCCCACTTGCGCCGTAATGCCACTGCCAGTTAGCATTTCAAAAGAATCGGTTGGCTGCAGATGCCACGCCATCTCTTTGGCATAGGAAACAATAGCCTGTGCTAGAGGATGTTCACTTTGATTCTCTGCCGAGGCAGTTAAAGTCATCATATCCTCTTCACTCATCTTGCCGAATAAAATCACATCGGTCACTTCTGGACGCCCGTTTGTAATCGTTCCTGTCTTATCAAAAAGAATTGATTGAATATCTTGAATGCTCTCCAGATATTCACCGCCCTTAAATAGGATCCCAGATTCCGCTCCTTTTCCCGTGCCAACCATCACTGAGGTTGGTGTTGCAAGACCAAGCGCACAGGGACAAGCAATGACCAGCACACTAATCGCCGCTGTCATCGCCGGCACTAGCTCGCCGGGACGGATTGCCGAGATCCAGACGACAAATACAAGCAGCGCGATTCCGATGACAATGGGCACAAATACACCGGAAATACTATCAGCAAGCCGCTGAATTGGCGCTTTGGAGCCCTGAGCTTCTTCAACAATTCGAACAATTCCGGCAAGCGCTGTATCCTCGCCGACACGTTCTGTTTTCATTAACAAAGTTCCATTTGTATTGAGCGTCGCCCCGATCAGTTTGTCTCCCGATCTTTTGGTTGCAGGGATCGGTTCGCCCGTTATCATTGACTCATCAATCGCTGCTTCGCCGCTAATTATCATGCCATCAACCGGAATTTTCTCACCTGGCCGCACCTTCAGCACATCACCAATACGAACCGCGTCGATAGCTACTTTATGTTCGATACCGTCCGGATCTACACGCGTAGCCTCTTTGGCCCCAAGCTCAACCAATTCGCCAATCGCAGCCGTTGTCCGTTTCTTAGCCCGCGATTCCAAGTACTTACCGAGCAAAACAAGCGTAATCAGTACCGCACTGGTCTCGAAGTATAGATTAGGTACAGCTGTCCGGCCAAGTGCATACAGGATGACTTGTCCCAAGCTGTAAACGTAAGCGGCGCTTGTTCCAAGTGCAACGAGTACGTCCATATTGGCGCTTTTATTCAGCAGCGCGCGTATGCCACCGCGATAAAACGGCCAACCGATATAGAATTGCACGACACTGGCGAGTGCCAATTGAAACCATGGATTCATAAGCAGCGCCGGCATCGGCAAACCCGTATGGAACGGGAGATGCATCACCATTGTATAGAACAATGGTAGCGATAAAACCGCAGAAATTAGCAATCTATAGCGCTTTTTCCGCAATAGTTTCTCGCTTTCATCCACATCCTGTGCTCCATGTGCCGACGCTTGGTAACCCAATTGGTGTACTTTATCAAAAATAGCTTCCTGTTCCGTCATTCCCGGCTGATAAACGACCGTCCCGGTTTCTGTCGCAAGATTGACTTGTGCGGAAACAATCCCATCCATGCGCAAGAGCCCTTTTTCAATCCGTGCCGCGCAAGATGCACAGGTCATGCCGCCAATCGCAAACTCGAGCTTGTTTTGTCGAACGCCGTAACCCAGACGCTCAATCCGTTCAGAAATCTGCCTCGGTTTTATTTGATCGCTGTCCCAAGAAATTTTTGCCTGTTCAAGAGCTAGATTGACGTTTGCTTCAACCCCATCGATTTTATTTAGCACTTTTTCAATCCGAGAAGAACATGAAGCACAAGTCATACCGGTAATGCCAAGCTGCATTTCCTTCTTCATAGACTGCGCTCCTTCCATCTTTATTTATTTATAAAATTGCCTCAATACTTTGATTAGCTCATCGATCGATTCTGAACCGTGGCCCTCTTCGACCGCCTTGGCGATGCAGGACTTTGTGTGGCGCTCAAGAACAGAGAAGCCAAGCTTCTGTAGAGCCGCCTGCGCCGCCGACAATTGAATCAAAATATCGATACAATAGCGATCCTCAGCTATCATTTTCTGCAAGCCGCGAACCTGTCCCTCCACTCGTTTCAAGCGATTAATCATTTTCTGCTTTTCTTCAGACGTGCGTGGTTCTGCCGGTTTTCTTTGCTCATCCGTGCCACAACCCTCTGCAGCCAACTCGCCGCAGCGACAGCAATCCTTTTCTTCTTCCATACAATCTCCTCCATTTCCTCATTATACCCTACTGGGGTATAAACAGCAATTGATCAGCCAGCTTGTCCAAACAAGGGGCAGACTGGCCAATCCGCGACTTCGCCGGATCGGCTATGGTTTCGCTCATTCTTTTTTCTTCGGTTCCGTCATATGGTGTGGATCAAGCAAATGGTCAAGCAGTTTGTCTGTAATCAAGCGCCGCCTTTTGACGATATCGCGAACGGAATGTCCTTCTCTCAAGGCCTCTTTTGCGATTTCAGATGCCTTCTCATAGCCGATAACGGGAACAAGCGCCGTAACAATACCAATATTGCCGCGAACAAAAGCTTCAAGACGTTCCCTATTGACCGTGATGCCCGCCAGGCAGTGTTTTGTAAAAGTTTGAAACGCATTCGCCATAATCGTCAAAGACTGTAGTAAATTAAAAACAAGAACAGGCTCCATAACATTGAGTTCAAACTGGCCCGCCTCTGAAGCTAGCGAAATCGTCTGATCATTACCAATCACTTGAAAAGCGGTTTGATTAATGACTTCAGCCATCACCGGATTAATCTTTCCGGGCATGATCGAAGAACCCGGCTGACGCGGCGGTAGCATGATTTCATTCAAACCTGCGCGCGGGCCTGAAGCCATCAGTCGTAAATCATTGGCAATTTTACTCATATTGATCATACAGATTTTCAATGCAGCCGACAATTCTGTATAAGCATCCGTATTCTGGGTGGCATCAACGAGATCAGCTGACAAAGACAGTGGAAAACCAGTGTCTTGGATCAAAAAATTTTTGACTTCAATCCGGTAATCGGGACTAGCGTTCAACCCTGTGCCTATCGCTGTTGCCCCCATATTAATCGCATAAAGTGATTGCAGACTTCTTTGGATTCGCGCAATATCCCGAGAAAAGACAGCCTGATAAGCGGCAAATTCCTGGCCGAGACGGATCGGAACGGCGTCTTGTAAATGCGTCCGACCGATCTTCAAAACGTCGTCAAATGCTTTTGCTTTATTTGCAAACTCTTGGCACATTTGGCGCATCACTTGAAGCAATCGACGGGTCAGCGTGATCGCCGCCAAACGAGTCGCTGTAGGAAAGACGTCATTTGTCGACTGTGATTGATTGACATGGTTGTTCGGACTAATCCGGCTGTAATCGCCTTTTCTTAAACCGCAAATCTCAAGCGCCCGATTCGCGATCACTTCGTTGGCATTCATATTCGCCGATGTTCCGGCACCGCCCTGAATCGGATCGACAAGGAATTGTTCGTGCAGGCGCCCATCAATAATTTCTTCTGCGGCCTTAACAATGGCCTGCCCGCATGACGCATCAAGTGTGCCGCAGGCCATATTGGCTCGTGCAGCCGCTTTTTTGACAAGAGCCAGCGCGCGGATTAATTCTGGATGCATGCGGTAACCGGTGATCGGAAAATTTTCTGCAGCACGCTTTGTCTGTATTCCATAATACGCATCAGAGGCAACTTCAAGACTACCAAGAAAATCATACTCAAGGCGTGTTGTTTTTTCCTGCATTGTTTCTCTCACAGCCTTTGACTAGAATGTTCTTTCTCTAGCACTATACGTGTCCTAGCCTGCCCCAGTACCTGCGCAAAGCTCGTTTTTTTGAAATTTTTCATTAGAAAAACTTGATGAAGCCAAGTCCTTGGACGATGGCTGAGTCTTAGTTTTTTCTTATACTTAATTCCTCTGAAATCGAAATCCAATACACTCTCAAGCGTATAAAAGACTGGGCAAAATCGCCTAATACTTAGTTGCATCAAATGTGCTTCGGCTGCATGTTTGCCACGGGCGCAGCGTCTGCTAATGCTTCATCCTACTCTGTCGATGTCCGGGCCTACTCTGTCGATGCCCAGGCCTACCCTGTCGATGTCCGGGCCTACCCTGTCGATGTTCCGGCCTACTCTGTCAATGCCAAAGCCTACTCTGTCGATGTCGCGCTCTACCCTGTCGATGTCCGGGCTTACTCTGTCGATGTTCCCGCCTACCCTGTCGATGTCCGAGCCTACCCTGTCGATGTTCCCGCCTACTCTGTCGATGCTGAGTCCTACCCTGTCGATGCCCAGGCCTACCCTGTCGATGCCCAGGCCTACTCTGTCGATGCCGCGCTCTACTCTGTCGATGCCGCGCTCTACTCTGTCGATAGTCCGGCCTACTCTGTCGATGTCCGGGCCTTCTCTGTCGATGTCCGAGCCTACCCTGTTGATGCCCAGGCCTACCCTGTCGATGCCGCGCTCTACTCTGTCGATGCCGCGCTCTACTCTGTCGATAGTCCGGCCTACTCTGTCGATAGTCCGGCCTACTCTGTCGATGTTCCCGCCTACTCTGTCGATGCTGAGTCCTACTCTGTCGATGTCCCGGCCTACTCTGTCGATGCCGCGCTCTACTCTGTCGATAGTCCGGCCTACCCTGTCGATGTCCGGGCCTACCCTGTCGATGTCCGGGCCTACTCTGTCGATGTCGCGCTCTACTCTGTCGATGTCGCGCTCTACCCTGTCGATGTCGCGCTCTACTCTGTCGATGCCCAGGCCTACTCTGTCGATGTCCGGGCTTACCCTGTCGATGTTCCCGCCTACCCTGTCGATGTCGCGCTCTACTCTGTCGATGCCCAGGCCTACCCTGTCGATGCCGAGCCTTACTCTGTCGATGCCCGGGCTTACTCTGTCGATGTTCCGGCCTACTCTGTCGATGCCCGGGCCTACCCTGTCGATGTCCGGGCCTACCCTGTCGATGTCCCGGCCTACCCTGTCGATGTCCCGGCCTACCCTGTCGATATCGCGCTCTACCCTGTCGATATCGCGCTCTACTCTGTCGATGCCGCGCTCTACTCTGTCGATGCCGCGCTCTACTCTGTCGATGTCCCGGCCTTCTCTGTCGATGCCCAGGCCTACCCTGTCGATGCCCGGGCTTACTCTGTCGATGTCCCGGCCTACTCTGTCGATGTCCGGGCTTACTCTGTCGATGCTATAGCCGCATTAAAATTGCACTGCCTGGTTCTCACCTTGAAAGCACAAAAAAACTTGGCGTAGCCAAGTCCTTTTGCGCTAGAAATTCACTTCGACTGTACGAAACCGCAATCAGGCCAATAGTCTGCGGAAGCTCCCAGTCCTCTCTGACTGTCTCGTCACTGCCCGGCAATCGCCTTCGACGCAGGCGATCCCGTTGCTTCAGCAAAAGACGCTTCAAGCTCGGCGGTGTATTGCGCTTTCTGTTCCGATGTCCAATTGAATCGATCAGCAAGATAGGCCAGCACGGGTTCTGCCTGACTTTTCGCTTCATCAATCGAAAACAACGTTTTCCCGCTTCGGCGCGTGAAATAATCAACCGGTGAGACGACCATCTCATGTTCAATACCATATTGAACGGTTGCCAGTTGAGCAGATGTCAAATGATAGTGCTCCGCTTCCTGATGATTGATCGCACAATAATGAAAGAGTTCCGACACATTTGTTCCATATTTTCCTACAAGTTCGGAGGCTTCTCGTGCACCAATCCCTGCCTCTATCCCTTCCTTAATTTTCTCCGCAACGTAGCTTTGGAAATGAGCGGAACCACCGAAATGCCCACCGGATAATTCAAGCTTTTCCGTTCGGCAATCCGGATAATTGATACCGGTCTCAGCCTTCAGTTCTCCCGTTACCTCGTTGACCACTCGCTCCGCCATTTTGCGGTAGCCAGTCAATTTGCCGCCGGCAATCGAAATCAACCCTGATTCCGATATAAAGATTTCATCCTTTCTTGAAATCTCTGACGGCGACTTACCTTCTTCTTGTACCAATGGACGAACCCCCGCCCAACTGGACTCAACGTCGTCAGGCCCTAGATGGACGGTTGGGAACATACCATTGATCGCATCCAGAATATAATCTCGGTCTTCAGCTGTCGGCTTGGGATCGATCGGCCAGCTGACATATGTCGTATCTGTTGTCCCTGCGTAAACTTTTCCATCACGCGGGATCACAAAAATCATTCGTTTGTCGCCGTTCGTTGTGTCGAAGTAAACGGCTTGTTCCATCGGAAATCGTTGCCCATCGATCACGATATGCACGCCTTTCGTTAAATGCAAATGCTTGCCCTTATTCGAATGATCTTGCTCGCGAATGGTGTCGACCCAGGGCCCAGCTGCATTGACGACTTTGCGTGCCAAAATTTTATAGGACTGTCTCGTCAGCTGATCAACGAGAATCACACCAATGATACGATGCCCTGCGTCATAAAGCAGCCGCTCAACTTTGGCATAATTAATCGCTTGCACACCGCGTGCAGCGGCTTCCTTCATGACTTCAATAGTGAGTCGTGCATCATCCGTTCTGTATTCAACGTAATAGCCACTGCCTTTAAGTCCTTCCTTCTTCAGCAAAGGTTCCTTGTTCAAAGTTTGTTTTCGACTCAGCATTACGCGTCGTTCGCTTCGTTTTACACCGGCGAGAAAGTCATATACTTTTAATCCAAGAGCTGTCGAGAACCGGCCGAACGTTCCCCCTTGATAAATCGGCAGCATCATTTTTTCCGGCTTAGTCACATGCGGCGCATTTTCGTAGACAATGGCACGTTCTTTACCAACTTCCGCAACTATCTTCACTTCAAATTGCTTCAGATAGCGCAGACCTCCATGAACCAGTTTCGTTGAACGGCTGGATGTTCCGCCGGCAAAATCTTGCATGTCGGCCAGACCGACTCGAAGCCCTCTCGATACGGCATCGAGGGCAATACCCGCGCCTGTTATTCCGCCACCAATCACGAAAAGATCCAGTGGCTGACGCGCCATTTCAGAGAAAAGCTGCGTGCGTTCCAAAGTTGAGAAAGACATCTCTTTTGCCTCCTGAAAAAATTTATTTTTATCCTAAACTCTCGCAAAATCAAAGCGAAAAAATAAAAAGACCGCAAGCAACACTTGGGGTATCCTGCTCATGATATAGAGCAATCGATACGCGGCGTTTTTTGCGGTCTTTACAGAACCATGACCAATTATGAACCTGTTCGCAAAAACTATTATTTCTACTTCTTATAACTAGAATAAGCGGATTGTCACAAATTTGCCATCATATTGCTTCAAATCAATTTTTAAAGACGCGTGTCGCTCCCACAGCCTTCGTCCACCCACGATACAACTGACTGCGTACTTCCGGCGCCATCTCAGCATGATAGGCTTTTCCGACTTGCCAGATTTCAGCAAGTTGCTTCTGATCACTCCAGAAACCAACTGCAAGACCCGCAAGGTATGCTGCGCCAAGTGCCGTCGTTTCACTACTTGTCGGTCTTCCTACTGAAACACCAAGAATATCGCTCTGGAATTGCATGAGAAAGTCATTCATTGAAGCACCACCGTCAACACGAAGCTTTTTTAGTGTAATGCCCGAATCGCTCTCCATCGCGTTCAGGACATCCTTTGTCTGATAGGCGAGCGACTCCAGCGTCGCACGAATAAAATGTTCTTTGGTCGTGCCGCGAGTCAATCCAAAAACCGCTCCGCGTGCATCTGCGTCCCAATAAGGCGTCCCAAGACCGACAAAAGCTGGCACAAGATAGACACCGTCAGCAGATTCTACTCTCTTGGCATATTCTTCGCTTTCCGGCGAAGACTTGATCATTCGCAGCCCATCACGCAGCCACTGAATCGCTGATCCGGCAACAAAGATACTGCCCTCTAAAGCATATGAAACTTTTCCATTTAGCCCCCAGGCTATCGTTGTTAGCAGTCCGGTTTTCGAATGAACAGCCTGCTCGCCTGTGTTCATTAGCATGAAACAACCGGTACCGTACGTATTTTTTACCATGCCTTGCTCAAAGCAGGTCTGCCCAAAAAGCGCCGATTGCTGATCACCGGCGATACCAGCAATCGGTATCTCTTCACCGAAGAAATGATAGCTGACCGTTTTAGCATAGACTTGAGAGGACGGGCAGACTTCCGGCAACATTGATTTTGGAACACCCATAATTTCAAGCAATTCTTGATCCCAGGATAAATCATAAATATTATAGAGCAAGGTGCGAGCGGCGTTGGAATAATCCGTCACATGCGCGCTACCGCCGGAAAGCTTCCAGACAAGCCATGTATCAATCGTCCCGAAAAGCAAATCGCCTCTTTCCGCCTTCTCGCGGGCTCCCGTTACATTGTCAAGAATCCATTTTATCTTTGTACCAGAAAAATAGGGATCGAGCAGAAGACCTGTTTTACTTTTGAACGTCTCCTCCAACCCTTGATCTTTAAGTTGTCGACAGATATCCGCTGTCTGTCGGGATTGCCAGACAATGGCATGATAAATGGGATGACCGGTATGCCGATCCCAGACAACAGTTGTTTCACGTTGGTTCGTGATACCAATGGCGGCAATTTCCTTTGGATCAATTTCGCCGGTCGACAATGCGTCAGCAATAACCGACAAGATGGAGCCCCATATTTCATTTGCATCCTGCTCAACCCATCCGGATTTCGGAAAATATTGTTTGAATTCTTTCTGAGCCATTTGTTTCACCTGGCCCATTTCATCAAAAATCATTGCGCGGACGCTTGTTGTTCCTTCATCTAATGCTAAAATATATTTTCCCATTTTTCTATTTCTCCCCTCAGTTGTAATTCTTTATGCCGTAATTTTTTTATGCCCGGACATTTCATCATCTGCCGAAAAACGCTTGCTGCTCCGAATTGCAGCCACAATGACCAAGACAATAACAGCAGCAAAAATCCAAAAAGCCGTTGTTAAATGGCCGAGAAAAAAGGCTTGGTAGAAGAAGGCACCGAAGACGCCACCGATGATCGGTCCAAAGACAGGAATCCAAGCATAGCCCCAATTCGAGTTCCCTTTTCCAGGAATCGGAAGCACCGCATGAGCCAGACGAGGCGCAAAATCTCGGGCAGGATTAATGGCATAACCGGTTGTTCCGCCTAGCGACATGCCGATAACAACAATTAAGAAGCCGACAATCAGCGGATTAAGACCAAGGGCAAATTTATTGGCACCAATCGCCAATATGCCAACGACAAGCACAAAAGTACCGATGATTTCACTTAGCAGGTTTGCAGGCGTTAGTTTGATTGCTGGCCCCGTACAGAAGATTCCTAATTTGACCGCTTCGTCCTTTGTTTCCTTCCAATGCGGCAAATAATGAAGATAGACAATGCAAGCACCAAGGAATCCACCAATTAATTGACCGGCAAGATACGCCGGAACTTTATTCCACGGAAAATCGCCGATGGCGGCAAGACCAAGCGTCAATGCTGGATTCAGATGAGCGCCACTGATACGCCCGACGGCATAGGCGCCGACCGCTACCGCGAGTCCCCAACCAAATGTAATAACAATCCAACCGGAATTTTTTGCATACGATTTAGTCAGACTAACACCCGCGCACACGCCATCGCCTAATATGATCAATATCATTGTACCAATTAATTCTCCCAAAAAGCCTGACATCTAAAGCCCTCCTCATAAAGCGTTTTCATTTCAAAGTTTTCCAATTGACTCAGCCGACTTTTTTCGTAAATAAGCACAAAAAAAGGCCACAACATGGAAGACGGGCGGTTAAGAAGCCCTGTTTCCTGCCGTGGACAGTTCACTCTCAATATCCGTGGTGGAGCATTAACTTGACATCCCTATAATAAACAACGTTGTAAGCGTTGTCAATTAAATGCCACAAAAAAATAATAATTTGTTCAATTTTTTTATGCTGAAAAAATGTTGCATGGACTTGTTTGCTGATTCACGCTTCTATTTGGCATCAAACGTCCATAAACTCGTATTCGATGTGGAGATAGCGGTTGCTCCTGCCTCAAGTGCCGCGCAGACACCGTGTTCTGAATGAATCAAGCCACCTGCGATGACCGGAACGCGCACATCATTCACCACCTGTCGAATCATCTCCGGTATGACCCCAGGCAAGATTTCAACCATATCCGGCTGTACCTGTTCGAGCAAGCGATAGCCTGTTTCCAAAGAACGCGAGTCGAGCAGGAAAATCCGCTGAACAGTCTTTAGGCCTCTTTTTTTTGCGACATCAAGCACACTGCTTCGCGTCGAAATCAGTCCATAGGGACGTAAATTCTGGCAGATAAATTCAGCGGCTGGCAGGTCGCTTTTCAAGCCTTGGATCAGATCGGCATGTAAGAAAATTTTTTTACCCTTCTCCTTGCCCATCTTAACCATCGTACCGATTTGCGAGAGATGACTATCCAGAATAATAAGATTGCGAAACGGTTGTTGCAGCAGCTTCTCAAAACTTCTCATATTATTTACCGCTGGCACCACGCACTGTCCATCAAGCAACACGATAACTCACCTCTAATACTTGCTTTGCTTTGTTACATCTATCCATTTTACACAAAAGACCGTTTGATGAAAATAATGATGCATTTTATCAAAAAAACCAGGCTATACCTGGTCCTTATTTGTATCAAATGTGCTTCAGTCGCTCGCTTTTCCCGCAAGGCGCCAGCGGACCTCGCTGCATTTTTGTGCAAAAAATCTTTCTTATCTCTTGAAAAAGGGAGCAATACGCTCCCTTTTTCACCCCTTTTATTCCCTTTTTCTGATTGTTCCTCTGTCTCAATCCAATTGTTTTTGTAAATGACTTGTGTGCTGTCCGCCAGTTATCTGCTTGCAACCCTCACTCTCCTTACGACCGCAGTTAATCGCTCAGCTGGTGTATTCTTTATTGCGCGCATGTTCGCTGTCGCAGGTAGCACAGCCTTCCCCGAATAGGATGTGCCACAAGCAACACGTAACATAAAGAGATACAATTGGCCGCCTCTTAGCTGCCGCATAAGTTTTTTCTTGTTCCTGCGTATTCAGCATATAGAAAAAGAAGCAGGAACTCAAAAAGCACTTTTCGAAAAAAGTGCCGTATTATTCACGTCATCCTGACTCTTTTCGTCAAAACAAAATTACTTTGAAGCAAAAAATTCAAAAGGAGCACGAAATCATTTTTTATTCAGCATGTCCAACATATACTTTTCAATTAATTGCGCCAGCAAATCATAGCCGCTATCCGAAAGATGAAGCCCGTCCGCAAGAAGTAAGTTTTGAAGCCTTTGCTGCTCCTCCATTAATTGATGAAAATCAGCAAGCGGTAGCTGCAAATTTGCCGCAACCTTGCGCACCACAGAGGCATAGCAGGCAAGGCGTGCGTTCTTCCTTTTCCCAATTTGACACGCTTCAATAACTGGTGGCGGCGTGATCATTAAAACAGGAACATCATTCAGACGACGCGCGATTTCTAATAAGTTCGCTTCATATTCATCAATCGGAATGCCTTTATGAAAAGAAGCATCGTTGGATCCAAACAACACGGTCACGCCGTTTTTGAAGCGATGAACGACTTCCTCATCAATTCGTCGCAACGCTTGGCGAGTTGTCTCACCCGGAACGCCTGCATTAATCACGGCGCAACCAAGCCTATTTTCAAGCCGTTCATTTAATCGTGGTGTGACGTGACTGCCGTCCCAACCAGCTGTCAGGCTATCACCAAAACAAATAATTTGTCGCAAATAAATTTCCCCCGTTTCTTAAATTCGTTGCTCATTTATGAAGGCATCCTTCCACTGCCCCTACCCGGGAATAGTTATTCTTTGATTTTAAATCTTTTTAATTATTATAATAACTATAGATGAAAAAAAAGGGGCGATCTTATGGAAACAACAACAATTCAAGGCACTGATCTTCATCCGACACGCATCGCTCTCGGTACTTGGGCGATTGGCGGATGGATGTGGGGCGGATCGGATGATCGTGAATCAATCCGAACCATTCACCAGGCGCTAGACAGTGGCATTACAACGATTGATACAGCACCGGCATATGGACAAGGCCATGCCGAACAAGTCGTTGGTGAGGCAATCCGCGAATACGGCCACAGAGACAAAATTGTGCTTGCTACAAAAGTATGCCTCGACTGGGAAGGTACAAATGTTTTTCGCAACGGTTCCAAACAACGTGTGCTGAAAGAAATCGACGATTCGCTGCGAAGATTGCAAACGGACTATATTGATATTTATCAAGTGCATTGGCCAGATCCGCTTGTTCCTGTTGAGGAAACCGCTGAGGCACTCGGAGACCTGTATCGTCAGGGAAAGATTCGAGCAATCGGCGTCAGCAATTTTTCTGTCAGTCAGATGGATGCCTTCCGCTCGGCGGCACCGCTGCACACTGTTCAACCACCATATAATCTTTTCGAGAGAGAAATGGAACAGGAGATTCTGCCTTATGTGAAACAGCATCAGCTGACAGCGTTTTGCTACGGCAGCCTGTGCCGCGGCTTGCTAAGCGGAAAAATGACAGCCGCACGCCTATTTACCGGCGATGATTTGCGGCAGGCTGATCCGAAGTTTCAAGCGCCAAATTTCCAGCATTATCTTCAAGCGGTGCAGGAGCTCTCTACTCTGGCTAAAGAACGTTTTGGGAAAACAGTGCTCGACCTAGCTGTCCGATGGGTACTTGATCAGACGAAAAATGGCATTGCCCTATGGGGTGCACGGCATCCGCAACAGATAGCAGCAGCCGCGCAGATTGATGATTTTCATCTGGATCAGGAAACAATGTCTGAAATCGACCGCATTCTCGAAAAAAATATTGAGCATCCGGCAAGTATGGCTTTCATGGCACCACCGACTCGCGAGGAAATTTCCTGACTCGCGTCACCTGCAATCCTTTGTTACACAAGACCAAAGGCGAGTAACAAATAACTTTGTCCGGAAAGGCTGGTTCAGCATATTCATGAATAAAAATGATTCAACGATTCATCCGCCCATCCAGAGCAAACAGCATCAACCCTTGCCCGCGGCTCAATTTGCCGCCAGAATTCTGCTGATCGCAATCGGCGTCACACTTGAAGCCGTTGCGCTTGAAATTTTTCTTGTCCCGAACAACATAATCGACGGTGGCGTTGTCGGTCTTTCCATTATGTCCGCGCATCTCTCCGGCTGGCCAATTGGTATTTTCTTAATTGTAATTAATTCGCCCTTTTTTATTGTTGGTTATAAATCGATGGGAAAAACATTTACAATCACCTCTGCCTGCGGTGTTGCTTTGCTATCATTTATGACGACATTGTTCGGCCCGATCCACCGTTTCACAAGCGATCCGCTTCTCGCTGCTGTCTACGGCGGCATCATTATGGGTATCGGTGTCGGTCTCGTCGTCCGAAATGGCGGATCATCGGACGGAACCGAAATTCTTGCGATACTTTTTAATGAAAAGACACCATTCTCTGTCGGCGAAGTCGTGCTTTTTATTAACATCTTCATCATTGCTCTTGCTGGCTTCGTCTTCAATTGGAATTCAGCGATGTATTCGCTAATTGCTTATTTCATTGCTTACAAAATGATTGACATCACCAGTGAAGGTCTTCAGTCTTCAAAAGCAATTTGGATAATCAGTGATCTGCATCAGGAAATAGGTGACGCGCTGAATGATCGACTCGGGCGCGGTGTCACTTATTTAAATGGTGAAGGCGCCTATACCGGCAACGATAAAAACGTCATTTTCACTGTGATTAGCCGACTAGAAGAGGCTAAAGTCAAAAATATTGTTGATTCAATCGATAAGGATGCATTCCTTGCCATCAGCGATATTCATGATGTTAAAGGCGGCCGTTTCAAAAAACGCAGCATTCATTAAATGAGATTATCAGAACGTCATGCCTGCCCCTTGTCGCTTTGAAAGAAAATTATCGCAGCCAAGTCCTTTGAAAACGGCTGATCCTTAGTTTTTCGAAAAATTAGCGCCTCTGAAATCTTACACATACTTCACGTAAAAAGAAAGGAGACCGTCTCGGCAAGTAGACGGTCTCCTTTTTTCGGGTCGGTGCTTAGTGAATTTGTAGTTTATGAGCAGGCAGATGCGCCTGTCGATCTTTCCGCTTGGAAAGATATTCAGACACAAGAACCCAACCGGCGTTAAGAAACAGGAGAAAACTCGTTGTAAAAAAGACGAAAGGAATACCATACGCAGCAGCCAAATGAGCGCCGAGCAACGATCCGCCGAGCGTCCCGATAAATTGAAAGGACTGATTATAGCCGAATAAACGGCCGGTGATTTGCCCAGGAGCCATTTTCTTAACAATTGAATTAATCGATGGCAAAATACCCGCTGTCGCCAATCCGAGAATAAAGCGGAGAATGGTCAATTCCCATGGATTTGAGACAAAAGCTTGCGGGATGAAAACAACACCGGTGAAGATCAGTGCAAAAATCAGAACACGCCGTGGACCGACTCGATCAGAAAGTTTGCCTAGATACGGTGCTGACAGGACACTGGCAAGGCCAGAGGCGGCAACAACGATCCCTGAAATCAAAGCCATATTTGTCGAATGGGGATCAAGGAGCTGCACATATACCGTAATAATCGGCTGAATCGACATATTTGCTAGCTGAACCATGAACGTTGTCAGGAACATCGAAAGAATCAAGCCAAAATGCGGGGTCATGCCAACCATTTCACGAAAAGTCGGCTGCTTGATTGTTTGTGCTTGAAAATGTTCTTCGACAAAGAAAAAGGCTGCCAGAAAGGCGCAAGCTAGCATGATACTGGTATCAATAAATACAAAGCGCATGCCCATGATTTGGGAGAGAAAGCCACCAAGAAGCGGACCAATCAGCATACCCGATACCGCACCGGTCGAGAGCATGCCGAGCGCCCATCCGGAACGTTCTTTTGGCGTCTGTGTAGCGACTAACGTAATCGATGCTGGAATAAATCCAGAGACCAGACCCATAATCATCCGCAAAGCCAGCAATTCGTAAACATTTTGAACAAATGACATAAAAAAAACGACGAGACACATGCCAAGGCTGGCACGCAGCAACATCGGCTTACGTCCATATTTATCAGCCAGTTTCCCCCAGAGCGGGGAAACCAAAGCCGAAATTAAAAACGTTCCACCGAAAATCAGCCCCGACCATTTTTCAATAGCCGCCGTGCTGTGAATCCCGAGCTGCGCAATATAGAGGGGCAGAAATGGGATAATTTGACTCATTCCCGCTGCAGTCGCAAATGAGCCAAACCAGCAAACGTAAAGATTTTTCTTCCACAAAGGTCGCTGCACAAAAAAAGCCTGCCTTTACTTGATCTATTCCAGTGAAATTGAATGCTTAAAAGTGAGAAGATAGAAAATGCGCCCATTATGAAAGTGGCGCATTTAATTGCAGTTTCTATGATAGTCCGTATTGTTTATCAAAACAAATATATATATTATTATAAAAAGATAGTATCAAACCTATGAATTACCGTGCCTTGTTTAATATGCAGGCTATGTTTCTCTTTTCGAAGTTGGCGAAGCTAGTTTCTTGGACGGTAGCTGATTTTTAATAAAGCTTATTGAAAAAATTCGGGAAGTGAAAAGATGGATCTTTTACAGCTTAAATATTTTCAGACCGTCGCCCATTTGGAACATATGACACGTGCGGCGCATATTCTCTCAATTGCTCAACCTTCGCTTAGTCAAACAATACGGCGCCTTGAGGAAGAAATTGGCGTCCCGCTGTTTGAACGAAAAGGACGACGGATTAAGCTTAATCGCTATGGCAAAATTTTTCTCGATAAAACGGAGGCTGCTTTTTCCCTTCTTCAGGAAGCGAAGCAACAGGTCAGCGATTTAGCGAATGTCAAGGAAGATTCGATATCGCTCGCTGTGATGCGCACACCGCTTATCCCCGATTTATTAAGCAGTTTCCGCAAACAGCACCCTTTTGTCCGGTTCCGTGTCAAACAGATTTCCCGACGGCTGATCAGCCAACAGCTGGAAAGCGGTGAGGTCGATATCTGCATCTCCCCTTATCCGGGTCACGAGAATCATCCGTATAACCGTGTGCTGCTGCTCAATGACGAAATTTATGTCGTTGTTCCAAAATCGCATCGGCTCGCTCAGCAAACAAGCGTCGATTTGCGCGACGTCGCTCACGAGCCTTTTGTATTGAAAGCGGACGGCGCTTTTCGTGAAACGACTGACCGATATTGCCGAATGGCTGGTTTTCAACCAGATATTGCCTTTGAAGTGGATGATTCTCTGTCCATACGCGGCCTTGTCCGCGAAGGACTCGGCATAGCCTTCTTCTCTTCGCTGACGCTTCATGCCGTTGAAGACGCATCGATTGTCCCGCTAAAAATCACCCGCCCCCATTGCTATCGAACAATTAGTCTTGCCTGGAATCAGGAGCACTATCATCCGCCGATCGTTAGACAATTCTATGACTTCATCCTTGATTATTTTGCGCGATTAAATAAGGATTTGCGAGTAAACCAGGATGATAAATAATACATGAAAAACGTAGCTTAGCCAAGTCCTTTTTGCAAAGGCTTTGTTAAAGTCTGTTGTTGTTTTTACACGTTTGTTGCCATGTTTTCGCTTGCCGTGGGCGGCGCACACATTGCTTATTGGTAAGAAACAAACATTAAATTTAAACATAGCTCTTGCAAAAATTACGCTCCGATTGGGCGCGAGCTACTGCGATATATAAAAGAAGCGTCTGCAAAACCGGTTTGAACGGATTTGCAGACGCCTTATTTATGAGCGCACATCGCTATTTCATTTTTCTAGACGCAACGCTTCAGACCGCCTGATTCCGTTTCTGCGGCTGATTCATTTTCTTTTTCTCTATATAGCCAAGACCGAGGACAACGGCAATAATAACAAGAACGATTGGCCATTCCACCCAATCGGCCGTTCCCTCAAATAAACGATGGACAAAGCCTTCGGAAAAGAGCATTTCCCCTGCCGTCATCGCCAAAATCCCTGATCCAACATAAATCAACCATTGGTAGCGGTCAATCAATTTCATGATGATCGCACTGCCACCCATCAGAAGTGGGACGCTAACAAGAAGACCGAAGATCACAAGGAACGGGTCGCTTTTTGCCGCACCGGCAACTGCCAACATATTATCCAGGCTCATCAGGGCATCGGCGACAATAATCGTGCGGACAGCTGCCCAGATACCCGTCGCTGCCTTAATTTGTTTGGCACCCCCCGCTTGAGGAACAAGCAGTTTATAGGCGATCCAAATGAGCGCCAATCCTCCGGCAAAATGCAAACCAGGAACCATAAGCAGATAGACAACGCTCACCGTACAAATAATACGGATGGCGATGGCGCCGATTGTGCCCAGCAACACCGCTTTTTTCCGCTGTTCGTGCGGCAGACGGCCAGCGGCGAGCGCAATCACAATCGCGTTGTCACCGGCTAAAAAAAGGTCAATGCCGACGATGACGATAAAAGATGACCAAAATTCAAGTGTGAAAATTTCCATGAAAACGATTGACCTCCTCAAACACGAATTACTATGAATAACACACACGTTATTTGCTATACACCAAAACAATCATTGCTTCTTAGACAGACTCTGTTTTCAGGACCGTTTTTGCAGATTTTCGCTGTTTTTTCCACCCCGCAAAAACAACGGAACCAACAATTAAAAGGATGGCTGGCCATTTGAGCCAGATGATTTCATCTAGCGTCGTGCGAATAAACGGTTCGGTAAAAATCATTTTTCCCGCGGTAAAGGCAAGAATACCAGAACCGGCAAAAGTGATCCAAGGATAACGTGCCACAAGTTTTAGAAACAAAACACTGCCACCCATGACAAGCGGGATGCTGATTAATAAACCGATAATGACCAGCAGATAATGTCCGGACGCTGCACCGCCAACTGCCAATACGTTATCGAGACCCATCAGCGCGTCTGCCATGACAATGGTGCCAATAGCTGCACCAAGACTTGACTTCGCCTCAATTCCTTTCTCTTCTTTAGGATTAAGAAGCAGGCTGTAAGCAATCCAGACGAGCAACAGGCCGCCAATTAGATGCAGACCAGGTACCTGAAGCAGCCAAACGACAACAAGTGTGGCAATCGCCCGAATGCCAATCGCACCGATCGTCCCAATGATGATCGCAGTCTTGCGCTGCTTTTCTTCCAATTTCGAAGCTGCAAGCGCAATAACAATGGCATTGTCACCGGCCAGAACAAGATCGATACCAACAATAAGGAGCAGCGATGTCAGAAAGTCGATGTTCAAAAATTCCATTCAATCAGCCTCCGCGCTTAGAATCAAAGAAAAACAGCCCCTCCAACTCATGGTGGAAAGGCTGCCCACAAAAAAAACCTTTGCCTTTTCATCCGTTCGAGGCAAAGGTCTCGCCTAGCAGCAGACGCTGCCAAAGAATGCCGGGGATTGCTCCCGTAGTGACGACATTTCTTTTTCGGCTACTCCCCTTCAGAGAGTCTGATTAACTTTGAGACTATTATACTTTAAATTTAACAAATTTGTCAATAGGATTCCGTCCTCTAGTCAAACAAATGATGCTGAAAAGCATAGACAGCCGCCTGTGTTCTATCTGTAACCTCTAATTTACTGAAGATACTGCTGACGTGCGTCTTGACCGTTTTGATACCGATAAATAGCGTTTCAGCGATCTGGGCATTATTTTTACCTTCCGCAATCAACTGTAACACCTCGCGTTCCCTCGACGTCAGCTGATCGTGAAGGGTATGACGAACACCCGCAACAAGCTTCTGAGCAACCTTGCCATCGATCACATTTTTTCCGCGATGTGCTTTATAAATCGCTTCGATGATTTCATCGCCTGATGCAGTTTTGAGCAAATAACTCATTGCGCCGGCCTCAATTGCCGGGAAAACTTGCCGATCATCATAATAACTGGTGAGAATGATAATCTTACTTTGCGGGCTTTCATCCAAAATACCTTTCGTTGCTTCAATTCCATTCCCATCATCCATGATCAAATCCATCAGAATCACTTCTGGATTCAAGTCTTTATAAATCGCTAACGCCTGATGACCGCTCTTGGCTTCGCCGACAACTTCAATCGTCTGCTCGCTAGCAAGATAGGCTTTTAGCCCTTTGCGAACCATATCGTGATCGTCAACGATCATGACTTTGATTTTATCCACTCATGTCATCTCCCTTTGAATGGGAACACGAATCCAAATCGATGTTCCCTCTTCCGCATGTGTCGTCAGCGAAAAATGACCGCCGATCTCTTCCACACGTTCACGCATCGTTTTCAGTCCATAAGATGAAATTTTATCTGTTTCCGGGTCGAACCCGCGTCCATTGTCGTAAATATTGAGCACGAGGGTTTGATCTATAGTTGTCAGCGACACTTTGACCATCGTTGCCTCTGAATGGCGAAGCGCATTCGACAGTGCTTCCTGGCAAAGCCGAAACAAGTGATTTTCGACGCCTTTCGATAAACCGTCGATCGGACTGATCGATGCTTCAAAGTGCATCGGTGTTTTACCATTCAATTCCTCAATCAATTGGGTCAGTCCTTGAGCCAGTGATTCGCCGGAAAGATGTACGGGACGCAAATGAAGCAGCAACGCGCGCATTTCCGCTTGTGCTTTGCGAGCGATATCAGACACGTCAGCAATATTCTCAGCGGCAAGCTTCGGGTTCGTCTGAATTGTCCGTTCAGCCGCTGAGGCAAGCATCGATAGAGCAAAAAGCTGCTGGCTGACCGCGTCATGCAAATCTCTCGCCAGTCGCTGCCGTTCTTCAGTGACCGCCTCATTTTTAATTTTACTCATCATGGTCACATTCGCATCCACAAGCCGCTGCAGCGATTTGACCTGAGTGTCAAGCTTGTCTGCCAATTCGTTCAATGATTGTTCGACAGGCTTCCACGCGCCCTCAGTACTGACACTGAGACGTGCTGAAAGTTTTCCTGAGGTCAGTGTCTGAATGAAGACATCAATCGCCTCCATTTTTTCTCGCAATCGATGATACGCCTTCGTATGAAGCCATAATTCTACCAAAGCTTGCAGACTGAAGGCAGCAAAAGCAGCGAGGCTGCCAATCGTCCACTGATTGTGCACTGGATAGTAAATGAATAAAATTTGTAAAAAAAGAAATAGGCCAAAACAAGTAAAGACAGCGGCAATGAGTTGCTTTTTTAATGTCTGTAATTGATCCTTCAGCATCGTTACACCTGATTAATTCTAAGGTCAATGACCTGAAAATCGAAATCAAAATCCAGACGACGGCTCGCTTCGTCATAATTGGCCGTTTTATAACTGATATTCTTGAGCATGCCGCTCTGCTTGTTATTGCCTATCTTCGCTTCACCGACTTTTGCTTTTAAGTGCATCTGGAAAGCCAGGTCCTCAGGCACGGTGATTTTGATATCGCCAAGCCACCCACTCAAATGAATGGGAATCGTCTCATCTGGAATAAACGCTTTTGTAAAATCAAAAAGATAATCACCGATCCGTACGTGCTCATCAAGTGACTGTGCCATCCAGTTATCACTGCGGAAAGTTGCCTCGTTCACAAATTTTTCTGTTAATCGCCAAGCCGCTCCTCCATCGCTGCTCATTTTATGGTGCACCCTACCCTCTAAGCGTTTTCTGTGATGAATCGCATGGGTATGTCCAAAAAGAAGCGACAAGCCAAAATAAACAATTAAATATGGCCATAATTTCCAGAAGTCTTGCGAGTGAAAGGTCAGTTTGCCATATTGATCAGCAAGCAGCAAGCTGCCGTATAACCCAAGCAAGAGTCCCCAAAACATATGTGGTCTGTGCCCGTGCAATAGCGGGGCCAAGAGAAGTAACAAAGCAAAAGCAATAATTATCAAAGGAATAAAATTGCCAAATTGTGACATCATTCCCGGGGAAATAATATGCAAATTTTGCAGAAAAAAATAAATACCAATACAAATAATAGCTAATGCCATTCCTGCCTTACCTAATGACATAAGCATCACCCTTTCTGCTGAAACAGCTAAGTTGAGCGGTGAATACGAGCCTTTAACAATTTCTACTATACAGGCTCCATTTTTCCTTTTCTAGGGACTGTAACCCGTTATTTTCTCCGTCTCCGGTCTGATGGACTCTCTGCAAATGTGAAGAAATAGTGAATACGGGGCATTTTTTTATTATAATTATTTAATAAGGTTTATTATAAATAGGGAACGGAAATACATTATATATTAATTACCCAAGGAGTGTTGCCCTATGGATCAAAAAGTTCAGGCATTAATTGATGGATTGAATAAGGACCTGGCTGGTGAATATTCAGCAGTTATTCAATACAACTATTATGCAACAACTGTTTCTGGTCTCAATTATCAGATTCTCAAACCTTTCTTTGAAGAGGAAATTCCTGATGAATTAGGCCATGCCGCATACCTGTCGGAAAAAGTATTCAATCTAGGCGGTGAACCCGTTACAGTGCCAGCTCCGGTCAAAAAAGTAACCGATGCGAAAGCCATGCTTGAAGGCGCGAAGGCTGCTGAAGCTGCAACATTGGAAAATTATAAAGAACGCCGCAATCAGGCACAGGAATTAGGCTTGATTGAACTCGTCGTCAAGTTGGAAGACATGATTGCCGATGAGCAGAATCACCTAGAAAAGTTAACCAAAATATTAAAAGATCCAGTTTTCGCTTAAATCTAGTCAGTAAAAAAGAGGTTGTCCCCACACGGTGGACAACCTCTTTTTTACGCGCATGCAATAAATAATTTTGTGTATAAGACGTAGCATAGGCGCCCGCGGCAAGCGAGCGACCGTAGCGCAATTAATGCAAAAAAGGATTTGGCTACGCCAAGTTATTCTCATATTATTCGGCTTCCTTGCAAATCCAACGTACTGAACCGCAATTTTTTCCATGGCACGTGGGCTAACTCATGAGCGTTGCGTTCCCTCTTTCTCAAAGAGATGCCGCACATAGCCGAAAACAAATACAAAGCTAACGCCAAGCCCGGAAATAAGATAAAGGAGTAGGTTCAAAAGACTACAATCCGCCAGCAGCCCCGAAATGCTGAGGAGCACACTTTCAGCAGCGAGCAACCCAGCCATTAAGCGAGTGAATGCCTTTTTTTTATAGACCTTCTTCACCGGGTACATGCCTTCAAGCGCCTGTGGAAATGAATAGCGCCAAAGCGGCAACAGCTGCAGACCGGTCAGATAAACAAGAGAAGCGATAAGAAACAACGTCCATATACCCATAGAAACAAAATAAACCGTCAGACAGCCAATGATGTTCAGCCGACAATAAATACCGAAATAGTCGTCCGCACGGATAAATGTTTTGAGAAAAAGCTGCCGATATACCTCGTTTCTATCAAAACCGCGTGCCGGCACAAAGCGCGTGAGCCAAATTCTCGGTCGCACATGCCGGCGGAGCTTCGGTACATCCGTAAAAAGGTTGGCAAAGCGAAGAAATTTCATCTCCTGCCGCGTTTCCATCGCAATTAATCGTTCCCAGCTCAGCAGACCGCGCGCCGCTTGTTTTTCAAACAACAGAAAAGAAATAACGAGCATTACCGCCGCACACGATAAGTAGGCGACCCAGCGCATACCATTGAGAACCGCGAAAAGTAATAAAAAAGATAAGAACGTACGCAGGATAATCAGCGGTTTCGTCTCGTCAATTCGTTGTTCCCTCCAGTGGCAATAGATATTCCAGCCTTTTGCGGCAAAAATTGCGAGCGCCGCAATCAGGTAAGCGGTCTCGCTGTTTCCCGACTGCTGAAAATAAAGCGGCGCGCTAATAATTAGGAAAACGGAAAGCAGTAGGCTCTGCATGGCAAAGGAATACAAGCAACTTTTCACAAAATAACTGTTCAGTTCACTTTCGGCAGGTAATAGGAAAACACAATCGGCACGCTGGAGAAAAGTGCGGATAGGCGACGGAACCACCAAAAGAGTGAATAGCAAAGTGAGAAGCAAACCACCGGGAAAATGAGCGGGCAGGCTGTCGAGCCATTTTTTATAATAGAAAGCACCAGCAAGAATCATCGCATAGACAAAAAACATCAGACCACTATTTTTGCCGATCAGATTCCAATAGCGCAGCTGTCTTCTAAAGTTTTCTGAGCAGCGGCTTCTCCATAACTGGTTTATTGCTTCCATTCATTTTCACCTCGTGCAACCGCCAGATAGATTTCATGCAATGAGGCATCCTTCTGTCCAAACTTCTCGCGAATTTCCTCCATTGTTCCCTGGACGACAATCTGCCCATCTTGCAGAATGATAAAGCGATCACAATACTGTTCAGCTGTCGACAGAATATGCGTCGACATCAGAATCCCCGCGCCTTCTTTTTTCATTGCGACCATTAAATCGAGTAGTGATTGAATGCCGAGCGGATCGAGACCGACAAACGGCTCGTCGACAATGTAGAGCGCAGGATGTGCGAGAAAGGCGCACATAATCATCACTTTCTGGCGCATCCCTTTCGAAAAGTGAACAGGAAACCAATGAAGCCGCTTCTCCATATGAAATAGGTCAAGCAGCTGTTTGCTGCGTTCTTGATAAGTCTGTCTGTCTAAATGATAAGCCATCGCGGTCAACTGCAGATGTTCTTCCAGAGTCATTTGCTCATATAATTCTGGCAGTTCGGGGACATAAGCCATCTTTTGCCGGCAGGCCTGCTGATCTTCTTTAAGTGTCCGCCCGTCAATCCGAACCTCGCCGCTAAAAGGCTCAAGCAAGCCGAGAATATGCTTGATTGTCGTGCTTTTCCCTGCACCGTTCAGACCGACAAGCCCGACGAGCTCTCCAGATTTAATATCAAAAGACACGTCGTGAAGTACAGGACGCTGCCGTGAATAACCGCCGCTTAGCTGATTGACGGATAAAATAGGTACTACCATGAAATCGCCTTCCTCATTTAACCGCTGATTGGTTCATTATTGAGTCAAATGACTCTACTTTGTTGTTTCAATCTTCAGTTTCTGAATAATAGTCATCACTTCAGAAGTGTCTGTGTAGACAACCGACACTTTGTCGCCATTCTCTAGAAAAACAGCATAAGGATTCTGATCAGAAGAAACCGTATAAATTCTTTTATATCCCTGAAGCATAAATTCAATCAACGTTTGATGTGTCTGATCATCTTGGTACTTATAAATCTTGTCTATGGTCCCTTTCACCGTTTTCAAGTGGGCATGATCCGTCGGTACTGACGTGTCATTGGTCATTTTTGTGGCAAGAATATACTTATAATTATCGAACAGTGTTTGCTTATCTGTCTCGGCACTGTAAACACTCTCGTTTTTCGCATTCACCAACATCATTTCCCGAAGCACATCATTGGAATCCATCAGCGGAACGACCCAAGTTTCTTGACCATAAATTGTATAGAGTGTCGGAATGCCAGCATTATAACGATTCTGCTTGAACGTCTTCTCAGCGATATTCATTGCTGATTTTCCATTAAGCAAGCCATTGGCTCCGGAATAATACGTCATTTTTCCAGTACGCGTGTTGAGCATTGAATAGCCAACCATCGCACCGCTGCCTGACTTTGGCCGTGTAAAATCGGTGAACCAGTTCAATCGAAGTCTACGGTCAAAAACCCCGTTGACTTCATCAGATTGCGACCAGGCTGTTGGCTTTTTAATATCTTCCTGAGCCAGCAGCTTATTCCAATAACCATGCACATTCTCGCCGTACCATTGATTCCACATTTCCGCAACCTTCGATGGAATGACTTGATCGACAAAAGTTGGCACCTTATCGATCGGATAACGTTTCATCGAACCGTTCTCCGGATCGATAAGAATCACACCTTTAATATTAGGAATCTGCCGCAATTTCTGATAATAACCATAAGGCATAACATAGTAAGGCTTGCCAGAATCATCCGGTTCAAAACTTGCCGCGAATAAAACAGGATTTGAATAAGCGAGACGGACATGCCGTTTCAGATTATCATTAAAATAAGCAGATGGCACATACTTCATTTTTGAACGAACAAGCACGGCATTCGCGTTTTCATCTTCCGCACTCATCTTGATATAACCAGGCACCTCACCGCTTTTCAGCCATTTAAAGAAACCATTCAATTCAATCGGCGTCACCCAATACAACGTGCCATCGATCTTCTGCAGTGATGTATGCCCGAGTTCATAGTAAGAAACATGGGCAATTTCCCCAAGTAGTTTCTCACTCTTATAACGGGCATAAGGTTCAGGAACTACAGGTATATGCTGTTCATCCATCGACTCTTCCTTTTTGGTCACAATCGTTGTTCGTCCGGAAATAAATTGATATTCCGCCTTGGTCTGCATCAGCGGGTACAAGAAATGGATGAAGCTGAAAAAAAGCAAGCAAAGCGCACCGATTAAAGGCGTGACGCTTCCATAGGGCACACGGACAAAAATCAAATCAAGCAGCATGAAAATACCGAGAAAAAGTGTGCCAATACTGAAAAATGCTTGCCAGCTTTGGTCAATTAGACTGAAGTAGGTCAAAACAAAAACAATTAGCAGCCCGCTTGCAAAGCGCGCACCTTGAAGAAATAAGAAAAAACGACTCTTGCCGTAATGTTTCCAGATAGATGGCTGAAGCGTTAGGGCGAGAAAAGCAAATAAGTAAGTCATCATTTTCCCCGTTTCTATTCATTTTTCGGCTGGTCATCAAACGATCCCCATCATGATTAACCAATCATTATTTTCCTCTCGCTTCTATTGTACTGAACCTTTCCCCATCGAAGCAAGCGCTTGCCGTCTGCTTTCAGGCAGACGTTCGCTCCGAATGAGAATTGTGATAAAATAGAGACAATTTATGAGTGAGTTCAGAAAGGATGTTTGCCATGTCAGAAGCGAACGATTGTATTTTTTGCAAAATCATTAAGGGCGAAATCCCTTGTGCCAAGGTGTACGAAGACGACGATGTACTTGCTTTCCTTGATTTAGGACAAGTGACAAAAGGTCATACGCTCGTCATTCCGAAAAATCATAAGAAAGACATCTTCGAACTGGATGCTGAGACTGCCGCTAAATTATACAAGCGTGTCCCAATGATTGCTTCTGCCCTAAAGAAGACCTTTCATCCAGTTGGGCTCAATGTGCTGAATAATAATGGCGAACCGGCCGGCCAATCGGTTCTTCATTATCACATCCATCTGATTCCACGCTACGGTTCGGAGGACACGTTCCATTTTACATTTACCAGCCATATGGATGACTATTCCAATGACGATCGGACAGCAATGGCGGCATCGATCGCCGAAAATCTCGAAAAATAATTGTCTGCAATGGATATTCAAGCAGACTTTCTGCCCCGTCTTGTGACAGGAAAATCATTTCCTATGAAAATGCACTGAAATCTGTTGCATTTTTCTGAATGAGAGTGTATAGTATTTTTACACCTCGCGGCAGGCCATAAGGGCACCGCCGGAGGAATAAGAGCTTAGATAGATTGAGGAGAGATTAGTGTTATGAAGTTGAAAAATTTGATTGTTGTCGCATTGTTTCTTGCCATTGGAACCGTTTTGCATGCTGTTTTTCCTGGAATTATCTTTGGGATGAAATCCGATCTTTCACTTGTTATGCTATTCTTGGCGCTTGTCTTTTTTGCCGACAAGAAAAGCTTTCTTGTGATTGGACTTGTTGCTGGAATTCTTGCTGGATTGACAACATCGCTTCCTGGCGGTTTTTTTCCAAATGTCATTGATAAAACAATTACGGCTTCCGTCGTTTTCTTGATTTTCACTTTGGTGTCGCGTTTAGCCACAGGCAAAGCCAAATATGCGCTGAGCGTCGTGATTGCTGGACTCGGAACTGTGCTGAGCGGAACGATATTTCTGACAGCGGCAATTCTGATCGCCAATCTTCCGGCAGCATTATTCCTGGCAATGTTCGTTGGCATGGTTCTTCCAACTGCAGCCGTGAATTTGATTCTTTTTGCCGCGCTCTATCCGCTAGTTATCAAGATTGGCGAACGCGCCGGCTTTATCAAAATTGCTGCGACACCTGCTCGGTAATCTGAGATCACTGTCTAATATGTTTTGTATAACCCCCTCTCCAATCAAAGAGGGGGTTATTTTTTGCTTCAAACCGACATATCCTTAATCACCTATTGGGTGATAATCCCTGGTTGCTAGGGTATAATAATATAAAGAAGCGTAAATTTGGAAATTGGGGTGAACTTAAAATGGGCAAATTTCTTTCCTATACGTTAGGCGCGATTATCGGTGGCGTGGTTGGCGGTGCAACTGTACTGCTAACAACACCGAAAAGGGGCGAAGAATTCCGTAATGACTTAAAGGAAAAGGCATCAAACTTCCAGCAGCCATTAAAGGATGCAGCGAACAATCTTTCAGCAGTCAAAGAACGAGTGATGGCCCTTAAAGAGGATAGCGTTCCTGTCTTAAAATCGACGGTTTCTGACATTGGCAATCTGCTTAAGGATTGGAAAGAAGACATCCAGCCTTACTTGACCCGAATTAAAAACAACGTGGTTCAGCTTGAAGCAGCTAAAGAAAAATTGAGTAATAAAATGACCGAACAGGCACCGGAAAAAAAGCCGGGCGAAGAACAAACACCACCTTCGCTCTGAGAGAGCTATTAAGGCTTCGCCAAGTCCTTTGTGGACCATGGCGAAGCCTTAATTTTTTTACTTCATTCAATTGAATTTTTCAATTTTCTCAGCAAATTAGCTTCGACTGCTCGCTTGCCGCGAGTGTACCGCGAGCATCCCCAAACAAGCTAGAATCTTTGGGGGCTCACTCGGCTCGCTTTTCCCGCAAGGCGTTAGAGCGTTACCAAATCAGAAAGCCCATAATCCCTGGCGGAACACTGGCTCCCAGCTGCCGTCCTCTTTTTGCCCATCTATATCTAGTTCCCCGGATCCGATCATGAAATCAACATGAACAAGACTGTCGTTAGCACCATGGGCATTTAATTCTTCACGTGTCATCTCCGTACCCCCATCGAGGCATGTCGGATAAGCTTTTCCAATTGCTAAGTGACAAGAGGCATTCTCATCAAATAGCGTCGTATAAAAAACTTTGCCTGAAGCAGAAATTGGCGAATCATTAGCTACAAGCGCGACTTCGCCAAGATAATGCGCGCCTTCGTCTGTCTCAACGATTTGACGAAGCACCTCTTCACCAGCATCGGCGTGTAGCTGCGTGATCCGGCCATCCTTAAACGTCAGTTCTATACCCTCGATGAGTGTTCCCGCATAGACGAGCGGTCGCGTGCTTCGCACGGTGCCATTGATTCCGGTCTTACTCGGCAAGGTATACACTTCCTCGGTTGGCATATTCGCCACGAAAGTCACACCATCCGTCGTCTCAGAAGCGCCGCCGTCCCAATGATATTGCGCGTCGAAACTGATTTCAAGGTCCGTGCCTGGTCCTTTGTAATGCAATTTGCGGAACTTCTTCTGATTAAGAACCGACTTTTTCTCTTCTAGATTCGCCAAATGCATTTTCCAGGCAGCCACCGGATCTGGCTGATTAACGCGCGTGAAGTTGAATATTTCCGACCATAAATCGTTTATCGCCGATTCACGGATTTTCCCAGGAAACATTTTTTTCGCCCATTCAGTGCTCGGATAGATTAGAATCGTCCAGCTCACCCGATCAGACATGCGAAAATCATAATACGTATGGAGCGCCTTCCAATAGGCATCTTGATCAGCAGCTACTTTCGCAGAATCAATACCGTCAGTCACTCCAATGCCCGTCGTTCGAATATCAATGCATGCCGCCCCGCCACGAACCAAGTTTTCAAGATACTGCGCTTTCCACTGTGGGTAAACGCTTATTTCTTCCATTGAGGCATGCATCAGCCGAAGATGATCGAGTCCGTCATCCGTCCAATTAAAATAAACCTGCCGCGCTCCGCGAAGATACGCTTTTTCCGTCACTAAACGGACAAGCGGACCCGCATCAACGGGTGCCTTAATGACCACATTCTGTCCCTTCTGAACATTGGCACCGACAGACACAGCTAATTCCGCATATTTCTCAAGACTCTGAGCAAAAGTTCTCATGATCGATCCCTCCTAGATACTATTTAAGGTTAATGGTTTGGTCTATTTCATTCATCTTGCTGGGTTACTTGCTTTTCTGATGGACGGAAAAAGAAACAATGTTTTGCGGCAGGTTAATCGTCTCCGCCCGCAGGTACAGTCCTTTCTGCACCTGAACACGAGTCAGATTCAGGTAGACTTGCTTTTTAGCCGGCTGAATGGCCACCCATTTGGGGAACTTTGTGCCACTTTTGAGAAAGGCAAGTACTTCTTCATCCGGTAATTTGACATCACCCAATCGCACACCGGTTTCTTTCAAAATAATATCACCATTACTGACGACTGGTTCAAAGGATAATGAGAATGGGATACCGGTAAACAGTAGTTTATAGCTTCCTTTAAGGACAACCTGATCGCCAATTGCCACGTGATAACTCAGCCGTTTATCACGATTGTCCGCAATTTGCTGATTAATCAAGCTTTGCAGCTGCTCCTTATTTGCCTGAACACTGAAAATCGCCCGATTCGTTTGACGATCGCTAAAATTTTGCGGTGTTCCACTGTCGCCAGAAAAGCCAGACGACAAATAATACAGGGCAATTCCTACAGTCGCCACCACCAAGAACAACAAGGTAAAGAAGGCGGCACGCCATAGACTCGAACTTTTTCTGATCCTTGAGGATCGTCTCATTTCATTCACAAATATTGGCTCCCCTCATCGCTCATCGTTAAGCAAATTTTAAACTATATCCGTCAAAATTGAATAAACAGATACCCATTGGTGAACTCCTAGATAGGAAAGCTAGGTTTTTTTCATGGTCTGAATAAGAAAAATAGGGTTCGCCAAATCTTTTTTTGCAACAATGCGCTTCAGCTGCTCGCTTGCCGCGGGCGCCGCGCGTCTCTCAGACAGGCTAAATTCTGCGGGGTCTCACTTGGCTCGCTTTTCCCGCAGGCCATCCTGCGCCTTCGCTATTTTTTCTTATTAATTATTCCAAAAGGAGGCAATCATGGATCAAGCACTTAATGGCTTTACGATTCATATATTATAGATCATTTACTCAGCAATTTGCGAGCAGTGATTTTCTCTCGTGTCTGCCACTCGCGCAGACGTCTGCCTCTCAATGGCTGTCATGAGAAAGTATCAGAAAGGAATTTATTTACCCATTATTTTGCATTTCCTCGCATTTGTTTGTGCTTTCGGTTAAAATAAACAAGGATGAAGCCGTGAGCAGGAAAACAATCATCGAATTCCGGACAAGCAATGCGACGGATAAATACATGTTCCTGCGAAGGTTTTTATACGGGGACAAATATAATAGGAGTGGACAGAGTGAAGAAACTAATCATTATTTTAGCCGCGGTTGTCGGCCTATCAAGCCTTGCAGCTTGTGGCAACAGCGGTGATAACGCTGCCGTTGTTGAAACCAAGAGCGGCAATATCACCAAACAAGAATTTTATGATGCATTAAAGAAACAGAGCGGCGAAACCGTGCTGCAGAACCTTGTTTATGAAAAACTGCTTGAGAAGAGCTACCCTGTGTCGCAAAAAGCGGTGAATGCCAAATACGATCAGGTTCGCAAAACATTCTCTACTGAAGCTCAATTTGAACAAGCTCTATCTTCAAACAGCCTGACGAAAAGTTCATTCAAAAAACAAATTAAAGATTCGCTAATGATGACAAAGGCGCAGCAAGCTGGAGTTAAAGTCACCGACAAAGCATTGCAAAGCTATTACAACCAGAATAAAATTCAGCTGACTGAGCTGAAGGCACGCCATATTCTTGTGAAGTCAAAGAAAACGGCACAGATGATCGAAAAGAAACTGAAGAGCGGCGCGGATTTTGCCACGCTCGCCAAAAAATATTCGATTGATACAGGTTCACAGGCTAAAGGCGGCGAACTTGGCTGGTTCAAACAGTCGACAATGGTTGCAGCCTTCAGCAATGCCGCGATGAAATTGAAAGTCGGACAGATTAGCGCACCGGTTTACGCAAGCAGTGATGGCGGTTATCACATCATCAAACTTGAAGGCAAGCGCGATGATTATAATAGTCTGAAGTCTTCCGTAAAAGACGCTTATCTTGCAAGCAAAGAAAAATCTCAAACTGCTGTCATGAACAGTTTGATTAAAAAAGCAAACATCAAAGTCAACGACAAGAGCTTCAAAAATTTGTTCAACAGTAGCTCAACGACGACAACTGCTCAATAAGTCATTTTCTAAACTGAATCAACCCCATTTTAGAAATAGGATGTCTCAAAGCCGATTTTTCGAGCTTGAGGCATCTTTTTTGGTCACACGATGCCATGTTTCATTCAAGCATGTTAAGTAAGACTTGGCTACGCCAAGTCTTTTATTGCAAAAATTATGCTCCGGCTGCTCACTTGCCGCGGGCGCCGCGCGTCTCCTCAAACAGGCTGGAATCTGTGGGGGCTCACTTGGCTCGCTTCTCCCGCAAGGCGCCAGAGCACCTGCGCTGCATTTTTTCGTGCAGAATCTTATCCATTCTCAAAAAAAAAGCGAAAGCGGGTCTAAATTGCTTTCGTTTTTTTCGCCTGTTTGCGCCGTTCTTTTTCATCTTGCATCCGCTTCATATAAACATCTCCCTGCTGTTCGTTCCATTGGTCATCAATGACTTGATCTTGCTTCGTCAATGCATAAGCTTGATAGCCACTGAAGAGAATACCGGCAATAACAAGATAAACCCACCAAGCAATATGGCTCATCCTGGTAAGGAGTGGACCGATCAAACCGAATTGCTGCCCGATAAATAGCAGAAAAAGCAACGCCAATGCAAAAAGCGAGCGTTTGATCTGCTTCATTTCCTTCATCTCCTTTTTGGAAATTCACAGATTGGCTTACCTGTCAGTTAACTTTATGTTTGAAACGGGACAAGTATGCAAAAATGAACCACATGTTTTGCAAGCGCCGCTTCAATTTTGCCACAACACTAACGAAAGCTGCGTTGGAAAAATAAGTTTAAAGTCCATAAAAAAAAGCATCACAGTTATTAGCACTGGGATGCTCTCTGTTAAAGTCTGTTGTTGTTTTCAATCATTTATTTGGCATGTGTTCGCTTGCCGCGGGCGCTACCCTCGAGCCTCCTCGAATAGGCAATAATCTGCAAAGGAAAGTCTGGCACGCTGTTCCCGCAGGCCTCTCACACATTGTTTTGTTCGGCAAATCAACATTGAAATTTTACAGAGCCTATTATTAAAGGGCGAACACAGGGTAATAAACGAATGAACAAACAACATCATTTTTAAAGGAATTAACGCATCGCGTTCCTCATCTTGTGTTTGTTCATCAAGAATAAGATTAAAGACTTTTTCTAAAATGGCATCTTCTTGTTCTTTCCGACTTAATTTCTTGTTTTTAAACATAGAAGTTCCCTATTCTTATTATGGAATGATAGAGCCACCAGCGGCTGAACTCAGTCATCAGTACTGAGTGGGTGCAGAAACCATCGCCAGGCAAATTCGAGCTGGTTCAGGAAGCGATAAACCTTATGCTTTATCTAAAAGGGTGTCCTAGAGTCATCGATTACAATCGATTTTCAGGCACCCTTCGCATCGTGTATTCTATTTACTCGTTTTCTGTTTCAAAAACGGGTCGGTACAGGCTACGGTTATTCATAGCAAAGAGCCGTTCAGAAAATTCCCCTGGGCGTGTTTTACGTAAGGCACGCGTCATGATGTTCATCTTCGCATCCAAATCATCAAGTACATGAAGGATTTCTGCTTCTTTAAACAACGGTGCCTTCGGACTGCCCCATTCTGGATTCTCATGGTGACTCAGCACCATATGCTGGAGCAGGAGCACTTCTTCCTTATCTTCCAGTTGAAGTTCCCGTGCCGCTTCGCCAATTTGGTCGACCATTATCGAAATATGGCCAAGCATATTGCCTTCAAGCGTATAAGTCGTGGCCGTAACACCGGATAATTCCTTCAATTTACCCATATCGTGCAAAATAATGCCAGCATATAACAGATCTTGATTCACTTCAGGATAAAGCTGAACGACAGATTTTGCCATATCAAGCATGCAGCAAACATGGTAGGCTAATCCGGAAAGAAAATTATGATGAATGCTCATCGCAGCTGGATAATCGAAAAATGCCTCTTGATTTTTTTTGAGCAGCGATCGGGTTAACCGTTGAATCACTGGATTTTTAATCTCAAAAAGATATTGTGTCACTTTTTCATTTAGTGCCTCTGCCGATAAAGGTGCCGACATAACAAGATTGGCTTTTACGACTTCATCCTGTTCGTTCGCCAAGCGAATGTTTCGGATCTTGAGTTGATTACGACCGCGAAATGTGGTCATGTCACCCTCAATCAAAACCACCGCACCAACACTATAATTTTTCTCATCTTCATTAGAGATGCCCCAGAGTTTCGCTTCAACATCCCCCGTTTTATCTTGAAGGATAAGGGTCAGAAAAGGTTTCCCATTACTCGCCGTCCCCTTGCTGACATCCTTAATTAACAGAAATTCGTGGACCCGATCGCCCTCCTTGCAATATGCAATACCGCTCACTTCCATCCTCCCTTTCCTCTAACTCCATCATTTCTCCGCTGATCCGGTTTTTTCGGAATGCGAATAACGAAAGCAACCCCATTGTCAAGATTGTTAATCTCAATTTTCCCCTGATGTGCCGAGATAATCCGTTTGACAATCGCTAAACCAAGACCAAATTGGCCTTTTTTTCCTTTTTTAAAAGGCTCAAACAACGCTTGCTTCTCAGAATTTGGAATTGGCTGACCGTCATTTTTAATTGTAATCGTGGTCATTCCATTCCTCTGTTCTGCTGCAAGCCAAAGATTTTGCTTTGCGTAGCGTAAGCCGTTTTCAACCAAATTCTCAAGGACGACTTGCATCTGCTCCAAGTCTGCCCAAAGACGAACGGACTCACCGGAAACCTGAATTTTAATATCCGGGCGTTGGGTTATAAAACGTTGCTTGATGCGATCAGCGAGCGTGCCGAACACAACTTCCGTCAATTTCATTTGCTGATTACGCAGCGAATCAAAACGTGTAAAATAGATCAGCTTGCGGACCCTTTTCTCCATCTGCTCTGATTCATGAATAATGACATCCATGGAATCGTTGATCGTGCCTCTCGGGAAAATGCCGTCTTTGACAGATTGGGCATAGCTTTGCACAACCATAATCGGTGTTTTTAGCTCATGTGAGGCCTGCTGGAGAAAAACTTTCTGCGCATGATCATAATTGATCAAGTTCAGGCGCATCTTTTCGAATTGTGAAGATAATCGTTCGAATTCCTCATCGCCTTTCCACTCAAAAGGCTTTTCCCAATTCATCCGTGCAATTTCCTCAAAACGACGTCCGAGAATATCAAGCGGACGTTTCAAATACCTTGCCAGCCAAAAAGCGATAACCAAACTGAGAATTCCAACCATAATGAAGATAAAAATCATCCGCCACCAAAGCATATGCATCAACGTATTTGGATACGTATCCCACATAAAAGAGATGTAATAGCCGTTTCCGGAATTATCATCGATCCGTTTAATGACATAATAGAGTGTTGCACCCTTATATTGCACGGTATAATGACCGGATTCACTGTTCTGATGTTTCGCTTTTTGTAGCATTTCCCGGTAAATCGAAGGGGCAATCGGATTTCCGTAAACCAATTGATTATTTTGATCGACCTGCAGATTTCCGACAACTTTTTCATCCTGCTGACGTAGCGCCCCGTCTTTTGCATTGCCAAAGCTGTAATCGCCTGGAAATTGATAGCCGTTTCTTTGCACCGATTCAATCGTTGCAAACGCATCTTCACTCAGCGCACTTTTTATCAAGAAAGGGTAAACAACAGCCATGATCAGCCCCATCAAGAAAATAAGAAAGGCAAATGAGAGCCAGATTCGTTTCGTCAACGTCCATTTGAGCCGGAACATCAAGACACAACCCTGTAGCCGGAACCGTATACGGTTTCGAGCGATAACCGATTTAATTTTCGTCGAATTCTGCGAACAACGTCATCCACCGCACGATCGGATCCGACATAATCTTTTCCCCATACCTCTTCGAGAATATCACGTCTTGATTTAGCGACGTTCGCATTTTCAACGAGAAAGAGCAATACATCGAATTCTTTGGTGGTCAGTTCGATAGCACCTTCGCCTTCATCGAAAACTTTGCGCTTGACCACATCAATTTGATATTTAGAAATCGTCAACCGGTTTTCATGAATGCCGCTCCCATAGACTCTGTGAAGCAATTTTTTAACACGAATAATTAATTCTCTGGGCATAAACGGTTTGGCTAAGTAGTCATCACTGCCAAGTTCGAGACCGATAATTTTATCCAAGTCCTGATCGCGTGCCGAGATGAAAATAACTGGTTGTTCCGAATGATTCTCTTTTATTTTCTTAATTAAATCGTAGCCGTTCATCCCAGGAAGCATAATATCGAGAATCCAAAGATGTACACCATTATGCATAAATTTGACTGCTTCCTCTGCGGTATGGAAAACGGATACGTTCCAGCCTTCCTTCTCCATATAGGCTTGAAGTAAAGAAGACAGACTTTCTTCATCTTCCACGAGGTTTATTTGAAAAATTGGTTCACCCATAATCCACTCATCCTTATAGTTTACAGATTTCATGCGGGTTGCTTTACTTGAAATTATACCATGTAGCTGCATGCCGTGAATGTTCGTGAAGATTTTTCATAATCCGTGCCGAAAAGAGGCAACGAATTCAGAGCACACGTCTCTTTATTTCAGACAGGGCAAGCACCGATTGGGGATGCTGATCCAAATAATCCGAATAATGACAGGTGAACAGGATAATCTGTCTTTGCGCAGACAGACGGGAAAGAACTTGATAAGTCTGTTCCGCGCGCTGCTCGTCAAAGTTGACAAAACCCTCATCAACGATAATCGGCAGGTGTTCTTGGCCAAACCGATACATATCCGTCAAAGCGAACCGAAGCGACAGATATACCTGTTCTGCAGTTCCACGGCTCAATTCCGATGCAAAAAAGCGATGTCCATCTTGTCGACAAGCAATAAATCCATCTGAATCCGTCAATTCCAGCTTATGGTAAGTGCCACAAGTGATGGCTTCCAAATAATGTCCCGCCCGTTCAAGTACCTGTGGCATGCGTTCAAGCCGATATTTGTTCTTGACTTCATGAATCGCCCACCGCGCCGTCTGATAGGCGCACCACTTATCTGCTTTATTTTTGAGTTCCGTTTGTAGTGCAGCAAACCGATCCTTTGTTTCTCGATAGCTGTCACCCGACTCAAGACTTTTTAAGGTCGACTCCTCTTGAATCAAACGCTCTCGAAGCGTATCTTCCTCTTGTTCGAGCGCTGTTAATCGGCTGCTGAATTCCTCTTTTGAAAAAGAATCCCACTTCGCCGATTTCAAATCGTCAATCCAGGCATGGAACGATGCTTCTCCACCTGCGATCTCATACATTTGCAATTGCTGCCGTCCTTGCTTGTCCAGCAACTCCTCACGCCGGTTAACCTGTTTGGCGCGTTCGTTGAGGGCCTCGCTGCTTGCCACGCCAGCCTGCTTGAGCTGCCGCGCTTTTTCCTCCATCAGTTTCTGAAGACGTTCCTCGCCAAGCGTTATTTTCTTTATATAAAAATCAAGCTGATTGGCGCGTGCAAGACGTTTATTCTCCGCTTCTTTTTCCTTTTTCAGCCTTTGCTCCATGGATCGCACATCAGCACCTGATACGCCAAGATCACGAGCGAGCTTATCCTGAGTCTGGAGAAAGTTCTGATGTTCTGCGCGGCGTTCCTCAGCTTCAGTTTGCAGCCCGCGGAGCTGATCAATTGCTTTTCGGGATTCAATCAGCAGTGCAACGAGCGCCGGCATACTTTCGAAATCATCGGTTGCAGGATAGCCGTGTACATGCAGCCAGTCCGATAAATTTCGTGTCTGTTGTAGCTGTTCCTGCTCCGCCTTCTCCTGCTGCTGAGCCAGTCGCGTAAGCGTGCGTTGCGCTAAATCCAACTGATCAGCAAGCATCGCCCGCTCCACTTGGCGCTGCTGCGCGAATGCAGCAGTGTTTGCGTCCATGAACGGGCGCTTCTTTCCGGCAACAAAAACAGCGAGAAACATGCAGAGAAGCCCTGTTGCAAGAGTAAAGAGCGCTGCCGCTATTCCAAGGATCACCCCGGCTACGAGGGCAAGGATGACAGAGACAACCGCTAGGGGCATGATAATGGCCGACTTGAACGAATGATTTGCTGACAAATTCTGGCGACGATCAGAAGTTTCAGTATACCTGTCTTGCTGCAGGACATCCATTTTCTCCTTCATCTGTCGCATGCGTTCATGCTGCATCTGTATTTCAGATTGAGCATTTTCTTTTTCGGATTTTTTTTCTTTCCAAGACGCCATCCGATGGCTCAGTTCCTTTTGAAAACTAAGGTCAATAGATGCTACTTCAATACGTTCAGGGGTCCAGCCTTTACCAAGTCGCGCCATCAATACGGAATATTCTGAGGTTGCATGCTGTTGGTCGTTTTTTAGCTGACCGAGCGCGATCTGATTCTGTTCATCAATAATGGCAGCCCGGCTTAACGCCACAATGCGCGATTCATTATTACACCAAATCGGCTGATGACGAACCGCGTTCAATTGTTCTTCCAACAGACTTTTCTCTTCTCGAAGCGCTGCAAGATCCTCCTCCAGTGATTGAATTTTATCACAAAGTGCACGGTGCTGTTCGAGACATTCCGAAGACAAATCCGGCAGACCCATCATTTTTTCAAGCTCTTCTGAGAGTGCCCGGTTGCTAGCCCAAAGCGGAATCAGTCGACTGTATATTTTCCACTTTTCGTAGCATTTCATCTCTGCTTTTTTGTCTGAAGCCAATGTTACCAGCGTTTTGCGATCTTTTTTTATTTTTTCCTGAAGTTCTTGAAAAGCATCCAGTTTTTCTTCCCATTTCTTTAATTCCTTTTCAGTTGAATCCAGTTCGTGAAAAAGATTATTGATATCAGGGATCTTTCCGCCTTTCTTAAACAATGCATTCATTTTTTTATCTAGTGTCTGTTCTAGATCCGACACTGTCTGATTGCCGAGCATGCCCGCGCCAAGCAGCAAATTATTCAATTGTTCCGGACGGAATCGTTCGATACCTTGCAGCCCATCTAGATCGAAACAGAACACATTTTCATAAAGATAGCGATCAAAGTGAGCAAAAAATTCAGCCACTGAAATATCATTGCCGCTGATATCGCGAAGTGACGGCGTGTTTCCATTGCTGTATAGTCGTTCCATTCGGTATATCTCTCGGTCACTCGTCTCAAATGTAACAGCGCCGCCGAACCGCTCCTCAGAACAATCCCGTCCCCATTTGATCCACGTGCTTCGCTGAGGAAATCCAAAAAGAACACAGAGCAAATAATGCATCAATGTCGATTTTCCGGCCTCGTTTTCCCCGTAAACAATCACAAATGGCGAGTCGGGAAAACGAATGCTTCTTTTCTCGAATGAACCGAATTGATTGATATCCAGCTTCTTGATCCGCATCATGTAACACCTTCTTTTTTCAGAGTCCTTGAAACCCTTGCCTTTCGACGTAAAGGCGCCAATCTGCTGTGTTCTGCCAAAAATTCCGTTAATTTTTGCGCAGCAAGGCCTCAGCCAGAATCTGCTCTGCTTTCTGCCGAATCTCCATCGCTTCATTGTCATCAGGCATTCGAAGATATCTTCTGCCCTGGCGATGGGCAAGCAGTGGCTGGACAACTGGCTCCAAATCAGTCTGGGCATCAATCGTCCGAAATAAGTCGCCGATAAAATTCGGGCGCGCAAGCATTTCTTCATGGGACCATATCGGTTTAATATCGATTGAAGCGTCAAGCAGCCAGACAAAGTTATTGCGATCAACTTCCGCATCATTTCCGGCGTCGATCAAATCACTGATCTCTTGTTCGAGAACATCCATTTCTTGTTCCGCCTTCGTCACAATTGCCTTAACGCGGAGAAATACTGCGCGATCGCGCAAACGGTTTTTCTCTCTGACCTGACTAAGCGCTTCATCAATGTCGTTCAGGTTCAGATGCGGCGGTGCGATAGATAATTCGGCAGTTTCCCAAAGAATACTCGCGGTCGGAAGCAACTGCACATGGGCCCCTGATGCGTCTAGTGCGACGAGCGAGATCCCCTTTTCTCCCGTTTCCTTAATCGACAGTCCTTGAATATCGCCGCTGTACTCAATCGGCGGATCACTTGCGAGTGACTCACGTTTATGAATATGACCGAGTGCCCAATAGTCGAATGCTTTCGCACGTAAATCTTCGATCGTAAACGGCGCATAAACATCCTCGGAAGCTGCCATCCGCTGAGCACCATGGAGAATGCCAATATGATAATCCGCATTGCCGTCCTTTTTAAAGTACTTGACCATATCCTCGCTGATATGACGACGGTGGTAACTGAATCCATAGACAGCCGCTATTTCTCCAGAAGCCGTTTCAATCCGAAACGGCTCAGGCCGTTCCGGGAACACATGCACATTTGCCGGCAAGTCAAGCCGTTTCGAATGGTTATCCAGATAATCATGATTGCCGAATACAAGGCACACCGGGATATCAGATTGATTCAGCACATCCATCGCCCGAATAAATTGTTTTTGTGCGCGGATGCTGCGCCGGCTATCATCAAAGATGTCACCAGCAAGAATCACAAAATCAACTTTTTCCATGACTGCATGATGCACCAGCTGATCCAGTGCTTCAAAAATACTGTTTTTCACTCGTTCATGGATCGATGCAGGCAGATCAGATAATCCCTCAAACGGTCGATCGAGATGCAAATCCGCTGCATGAATAAATCGAATCATGATTCTTCGTCCCTGTCCTTTTTCTTCCATTTTAGCACAACCGATCACACGTTCTCAATCATCGGTGAGTTGAGGATACATGCAGGTTGAGCGAATTCGGCTCTGTGAGCAAGTAAATCACCGTAGTTTGAATATTATCCACTCAGCCTCAGCAAGCTGATCTTTAGGCTCTGTTAAAGTCTGTTGTTGTTTTCAATCATTTATTTGTCATGTGTTCGCTTGCCGCGGGCGCTACCCTCGAGCCTCCTCGAACAGGCAATAATCTGCGAGGCCCGTCTGGCACGCTGTTCCCGCAGGCGTCTCACACATAGTTTTTTTTTCGGGAAAATCAACATTAATATTTAACAGAGCCTATCTTTAAATAAAAAACTCCTCGAATGAGGAGTTTCATCAACGTATTTGATTACACAATTTTAGTATTAATGCACACGCAATTGTTTGCGAAAGACTTCGCGGACAACATAAGCAACGCCATCCATATTATTCGATCGCGTAATCCAGTCTGCCTTTTCTTTGACTTCTGGTACGGCATTTCGCATCGCAACGCCGAGACCAACTTTTTCAATCATTTCCGCGTCTTCAGAGCCATCACCGACGGCAACGATTTCATGAAGCGGAATACCCATTTGGCCGGCAAAAAATAATAAGCCATTGAATTTTGACGTCCCTTGACGAACAAGCGTAATATCTTGCGGTGAAACGCGCGTCGCTGCCAACGATGGAAAATAATCATGCATCGACTTCTCAATCGTGTCCATCGTTTTTTCATCATTCAACTTGATTTTGACATCGGTCGCCCCTTCGTAATTTTCCAGCAGATATTGACTGAGTGTATCAACATACGTTACTGGATAGAAAAGCGGCTCATTCATGCCGATTGTCATTTTGGCAATCAAGTTTTTTTGCCGCGGGCGATTGCTGACCGATAGCCGTTCATGGGAAATTTGAATCTGGCACGGATAGGTTTCCAAAAACTCAACCAGTTGAATTAACACACTATGATCAATTTTACTGGTGTAAACCGGATTATCCAAGGAAGATGAAACAAACGCCCCGTTATGTGTGATAATCGGCTGAGTCAGCTTCAGGGCACGAGCGACTTTTGCCGCCGAATGAAAATGCCTTTCCGAAACTAGCGTCACCATAATTCCCTTCTTGCGGGCAAATGCAACGGCCTCCTTTGTCTGGCGATCAAGACGATCATTGCTGTTCAAAAGAGTCCCATCGATGTCTAAAGCCAGTAAGCGATATACCAAGGTCCTCCCCCTTTTCGGAATCGATAGCATCCCTTATTCCTGTTGAAAGCTTATGAACCATGGCCTATAAATAGAACAAGGGGTACGGGCAGAGAAGTAAACGGAAAATAAGGAGAACGGCTTGAAAATATCCGTTCTCCTTACTGGTTATCGAACCATAGCGTACTTACTTCATTTCGGATTCAGCTTATTTCTGATAGCCGCCAAATTGCGATTGAGCCTGAGCGACTAGACGTTTCGTAATTTCTCCACCAACTGAACCGTTTGCACGGGATGTCGTATCTGGTCCAAGGTTGACACCAAATTCGTTGGCGATTTCCTGCTTCATCTGATCAATTGCTTGTTCTACACCTGGCACGAGTAATTGATTGGAATTTGAATTTGCCATGTGTTTCACCTCCCTTGTAACCCTATTTTGTACCACAATGAAATCCTATATGCAGCACAGCGCTTGGAAAATGTTAGGAAGGCTCAAAGGAGGAAAATATTAGTCGGCTAGGGTCAGTGCACCAGTCGCCGGATCGATAATCAGCCCATACACTGGCGTATTCGGCGGCAGCAGCGGATGGTTCTTGACGACAGCAACGCTTGAGTTAACCTGATCGCTAAGCGATTGAAAACCATTCAGCCATTGATGAAGATCTTTTCCATCTTCGGCAACGCGAGCAAAGACAGAATCGTTGACTCTTTTCTCAATGTCAGCAATCATTTTGTCTGCAGTCAAACCATGCATCCCACAATCACTGTGCCCGATAACGTAGACTGCTTCTGATTCCAACTCGTAAAGCGACACAAGAATACTTTTCATCGTATTGCCATACGGATCATCAATTATTCCACCGGCACATTTGATCATGATTGCATCACCATTTTTTAGTCCCATAGCTTGTGGCAGGAGTTCAATTAGCCGGCAATCCATACAGGTCACAATTGTCATTTTTTTGACTGGGCGGCTCGGTGCTTTATAAGGTAAATAAGCTTTTCGCTCGATGAATGCTTTATTAAAAGCCAGAATTTCATCCATTTGTGTCATTAATCATTGTCCTCCATTACTTTTTGTGTATTCTTTTTTCAAGTATGTATAATAAAAGATCCTTGACGCAAGATCCAGTAATAAGCATTGAAGCAAAAAGCTGTCAGTTTTTTTGCCGGACTCTCTGGTTAAACAAATGATGACAATGGATGAACACGGGCGACGTAAGAGAAATCAAGCGATTGGATGTAAATTGAAATGCGGTTTAAGCTTAGTTTTATCAATATTAATCCGCGCGTATGTCTCGACTTTTTTTGGGAAAAATTTGGCAATGCCTAGTCCTTTTTCAGTAAAAATTATGCTCTAGGCACTCGCTTGCCGTGGACGCCGCCACGTCGCCTCAAACAAACCGAAATCTGTGGGGGCTCACTTGGCTCGCTTTTAGCACCTGCGCTGCATTTTTGTGCAAAAAATCATTATACTTTCTTTTTTTAAAAAATCGGATCAAAAAAAGCCGTTTCCCGAATTAACGGGAAACGGCTTTTTTCATTAAATACGAATCACAGTTTCGTAACGTTAGCTGCCTGCGGTCCGCGGTTGCCTTCAACAACTTCAAATTCAACAGCTTGGCCTTCGTCCAGAGTCTTGAAGCCGTCGCCCTGGATAGCGCTGAAGTGTACGAATACGTCGTTTTCGCCTTCCACTTCAATAAAACCAAAGCCCTTGTCTGCGTTGAACCACTTAACTGTACCTGTTTTCAAAAGAAAACCCCCTAAAAATGTTTATATGCGCATGTTTTATCCGGAAGCGTTCTGCAGGCTTATCTTTGGATACCCGCACAATAAGCTCAGCTTTCCGCCCGTAGAAATAAAAAATTCACATATTATAGAAAGATATCAATAAAGTAACAGTACATTGATAATCCTTTTATAATACATGAATTATAAATGCCATTCTTTATTAAACAAAGCATGAAAATTTTGGACCTAACATGAAAAACAAAATCATCAAAACATCAAAGCACTCTTTGGCGCCGAAACAACGAAAGCCCTACCTCTCTTTCATCCTCACGGTTCCTCTGACCGAGCCAGTATGATTCAGCGCAGCTTCCTCTGCTTCATACCATTTACATACACATTATAGCATACACAAAACAGTATATCCATAAAAAAGAATTATCATCTGTCATCCACACTAGATCATCATTCATTTTATCCTCAAAAGACCACTTTGTCAACTTTGGTAGAAATCTCAGCCCCCTGTGCTTATCGAGATCAATAACGCGCACTCCGTTTTCAGGCAAATGATCTTGTTGCTCGCATCATATTTCGTAGATTTTAAATCAAACAGTAACCATTTTCCTTTTTCTTCACTTCCGAAACACGATGATCCGCACGCGATAACCTTCCTTATTCGATATGCCACAAAGGCGGGCCAAATTCAAACCTTTTTAATCCCTTTCATTTTTATCGTAGCTGATTCCTAGTCGCTGTTCAAAAAACGCCAAAATAGTGCTTATACTTACTTACTTTTTATACAAATAAAATTATAATCACTTGATTTATCGCCAATGTAAGCGCATTATCATTATATAAGCTTAAGAAGGTGATAAGGATGTATCAGCAAGAGCGGCTTATCGGCATTCTTGATTATTTACATGAACATCAGAGTATGTCTTTAGGCGATATTTGTTCCCAATTCGCTGTATCAAGGGACACAGCTCGGCGAGATATTGTCAAACTGTGTTCTCAAGGTACGGCTATTCGAACCCATGGTGGTTTAGCACGCCCGGAGCTCGAACAGACTTTTCTCGCTTACCAAGAACGGCTGCTTCATTTTTCCGTAGAAAAGATGCGCATTGGAGCGGCAGCGCTTCCTTATTTAAAAGAATTTGGCCATTATTTTTTTAATGCGTCAACAACCGTTTCCTGTATGGCCCGACAAATCACTCAATCAATGACCGTTACGACGCATAGTCTTGATACCGCACAAATTCTCTCAGATCGCGGCGACATCGACCTACATCTGATCGGCGGCTGTTTTAATCCGAAAAACCGTTATTTTTCCGATCCACGTACCCTTGAAAAGATTGAATCGATACATTTTGACAGTGCTTTTCTTGGAACGGCCGCAATTGCCGAAGACGGTTTTTACTACCATGACGCGGACGATGCTGAGATTGCTCTTGCTGCATCACGGCGCTCCAGCCAGACGGTCATTCTTGCAGAGGAAGCGAAATTCGATCGTATCAGCCGTTATAAGGGACCCTCATGGGAGAATGTATCACTGGTTATCACTGATCAAGTACCCGGCACAACCGCTCAGCAATGGGCTTTGGATGCTGGCATACCGATCATTACCGCCCTTTAATCGTCAATCAGAATTCAGTTGGCTTTCAGAAGGGGTGATTGAGCGCAAAGTCGCCTAACTAATAATTTTTCGTTGTGGAATCAAGATCAGCGTCAGTACACAAAGGCACACGACTTTCTGACAAAAATCAAGAGGGGATGTGGCAAATTTGGCCATTCAATTAATTTTCAGCGATATTGACGGGACGCTACTTCAGTCGGATCATCAGATTAGCCGCCGAACAGCAGGGAGCGTTCATGCCTGTTCTCAACGTGGCATTCCATTTATTCTTGTCTCTGCGCGCATGCCAGGCGGAATTCTCCCCCTACAAAAGGTACTCAACATATCTGATCCGGTTGTCTGCTACGGTGGCGCGCTGATTCTCAGTGGCGAAGAAGCGAATGGCAGCCGTCGCATTCTTTTTCAGCGGCCGCTTAGAAGGGACGCTGTTGAGAGTCTTCGCCATTTGCTTCAAAGTATATTCCCTGACATTTGTCTTACCCTATATAGTTTCAATCGTTGGATTGTTAGCGATCCATCGGACTCATGGGTAATCCAGGAACAGCAGATTGCCGGCACACCATTTGAAACATATTCTTCCATTTTGGAAAATAAATTACCACCGATTCATAAAATCCTTTGTATGGGAGAGCCGGAACAAATCACACGGCTGCAAGAATTGCTGGCTGAAAAACAGTTGCTGGCAAACAGCTACAAATCCAAGCCTACTTATCTGGAGATCACAGACATCTCGGTGAATAAATCTTCGGCTGTTGCCTTCATCTGTCACTATCTCGGTGTGGCACGTGAGCAAACGATCGCTTTCGGCGACAATTATAATGATATCGACATGCTGCAAGCGGTTGGTACAGGCATTGCAATGGCCAACGCGCCGATACAAGTGCAGAAAGCGGCGGATCAGACAACAATGTCCAATGACCAGGATGGAATCAGTCACGCGCTTGAAACGCTCGGCATCTGTCCCTCTTCTCTATGAATCAAGAGCGTGTTGGCCATCTTTGTCCGCACGTTTTATTTTATTCGAACCCTTCATCACACAGATTAAATCACGCACAAAGCCATCGTTCGTCGTCTCTTCACAATTTTTCCATACTTTTATGCAGCTTGTGTGAACATTTTAACAAAATAGACACACATCGAATGTAAACGTTTTCTTTTTATTATATATAATAAAATTGTACTTAATAGCTTTACGTTTTTTCATTAAGATCAGAAATAGCCAGCCACTGAAACAACAAATCCTCTGCCGAACCGCTGACAATAATAGTCAATCCGATCTATTCAAAAGCTGCTTGGTTTGATAGACTTAGCGTTGTCAAAAAAATTTTTTTCAGAAGTTGTTCGGCACGAATAACAGGGCTATGCGTATTCTGATTTTAAAAACAAATAGAAGCAGTCGCCCGGTGATTGACCCATCTTAGAGGAGATGAAAGAGATGCAAGCAGTTGCTGAAGGAGCAATCGACAAGTCGGCATGGGATGGTTTTGTACCTGGAAACTGGCAACAGGAGATCAACGTTCGTGATTTTATTATTAGAAATGTCAGTCCGTACACAGGTGACGAGTCTTTTTTAACCCCCGCAACGAAGGCAACAGACGCACTTTGGCGTCAAATTCTCGATCTGAGCGAAAAGGAAAGGGAAAAAGGCGGTGTCCTTGACTTGGATACCGACATCGTCTCGACAATTACTTCACATAAACCTGGCTATCTGAATAAGAATCTGGAGAAAATCGTCGGCATTCAGACTGATCAGCCGTTTAAACGGTCGCTGATGCCTAATGGCGGCATCCGGATGGCACGTCAAGCCTGCGAATCTTATGGCTATAAAATTAACGAAGACATCAACCGAATTTTTACGGATTATCGCAAAACGCATAACCAAGGCGTATTTGATGCGTATACAGATGAAATGCGGATGGCTCGGCACGCTGGTATTATCACTGGACTCCCCGATGCCTACGGCCGAGGCCGAATCATCGGCGATTATCGCCGGATTGCGCTCTATGGCATCGATTTTCTGATCGAGCAGAAAAAAAAGGACAAACAAAATACCAGTCAACAAATGACTGAAGAAAATATTCGCCTGCGTGAAGAACTATCCGAGCAGATTCGTGCTTTGGAAGAGATTAAAAAAATGGCCGCAAGCTACGGCTTTGATATTTCAAAACCGGCTGTTAATGCCCGCGAAGCTTTCCAATGGCTTTATTTTGGCTACTTGGCATCCGTTAAAGAACAGAATGGCGCTGCAATGAGTCTCGGACGGACATCGACGTTCCTTGACATCTATATTGCGCGCGATTTGGCTAATAATCAGTTAACAGAAGAAGAGGCACAGGAACTGGTTGACCACTTTGTCATGAAACTGCGACTCGTGAAATTCGCGCGCACGCCGGATTACAACGAATTATTCAGTGGCGACCCAACTTGGGTGACAGAATCGATTGGTGGCATGGCTGTCGATGGTAGCACGCTCGTCACGCGCAATTCATTCCGTTTCCTGCACACACTGGAGAATCTAGGAGCAGCGCCAGAACCGAACCTGACTGTACTCTGGTCAAAGAAGCTGCCAGAATCATTTAAGGACTATTGTGCCAAAATATCAATTAAAACAAGTGCGATTCAATATGAAAATGATGACGTCATGCGCGTGGAATACGGCGATGATTATGGTATTGCCTGCTGCGTATCAGCGATGCGGATTGGCAAGCAGATGCAGTTTTTCGGCGCCCGTGCCAATCTCGCCAAAACCTTGCTCTACGCGATCAATGGCGGTATTGACGAAATTAAAAAGGTTCAGGTCGCCCCGCCGTACCGTCCAATCACATCTGAGATCCTGGATTTTGATGAAGTCATGGAAAAATATGACCGGATGATGGATTGGCTAGCCAATTTGTACGTCAATACACTGAACGTCATCCATTATATGCACGACAAGTATTGCTACGAGCGAAGCGAGATGGCGCTTCATGACACCGAGATTCTTCGAACAATGGCCACAGGCATCGCTGGACTCAGTGTCGCCGCTGACTCGTTGAGCGCGATCAAGTATGCGAAAGTGCACGTCGTTCGCGACGAAGACGGAATTGCTGTCGATTTTAAGACAGAAGGCGATTTTCCGAAATACGGCAATAACGATGACCGCGTGGATTCAATCGCCGTCGATTTGCTCGAACGCTTCATGACGAAGCTTCAGAAAACAGTAACTTATCGCGAATCGGTACCGACACTTTCGATTCTTACAATTACGTCAAATGTGGTATATGGAAAGAAAACAGGAAGCACGCCAGACGGCCGCAATCGTGGTGAAGCTTTTGCACCTGGGGCAAATCCGATGCATGGGCGGGATACACGCGGCGCATTAGCATCGCTCTCCTCTGTTGCCAAACTTCCTTATCGCCATGCATTAGACGGAATCTCCAACACGTTCTCAATCGTCCCGAAGGCGCTTGGTAAGGAAGAAGAAGCACGGATCACGAACTTGGTTGCCATGCTGGATGGCTATGCGATTAAAGGGGGTCATCATATTAATATCAATGTGTTTAACCGAGAGACACTCATTGATGCGATGGATCATCCTGAAAAATACCCGCAATTGACGATTCGTGTCTCCGGATACGCCGTTAACTTTATCAAATTGACCCGTGAACAACAGCTTGAAGTGTTGCACCGCACATTCCATCAGTCGATTTGAAGAAGGAGGGTTTGATATGGTTACGGGCAATATTCACTCGGTAGAATCTTTCGGCACGGTCGATGGACCTGGCATCCGCTATGTAGTTTTTATGCAAGGTTGTCCGCTGCGCTGCAAATACTGCCACAACGTTGACACCCGTGCCATCGGAACCGGAAAAAATATTTCTGTAGAACAAATTATCAGTGAGTTAAAAGACTATCTACCGTTTATTCAAGCTTCTCATGGTGGCATTACGGTGAGTGGCGGGGAGCCACTACTTCAGATGCCTTTTCTCACGGAATTGTTCCAGGCCTGCAAAAAGCTTGGCGTTCACACAGCGATCGATACATCTGGTGTCTGTTATTCTGACTCGCCGCATTTCCGTTCATCCTTTGAGAAACTCGCGGCTGTTACGGATTTAGTCTTATTAGACATTAAAGAAATCGATCCGGAACGACATAAGCAATTGACCGGTCTGACGAATCGTAATATTCTCGCTTTCGCCCGTTGGCTATCCGAAAAAAAACTGCCCATTTGGATTCGTCATGTGCTCGTACCGGGAGTTACGGACTCTGAAGAAGATTTAAGCAATCTGGGCGCATTCATCAATAGTCTCGACAATGTTGCGCGTGTTGAACTCCTCCCCTACCATACAATGGGCATCTATAAATGGGAAAATTTGGGTATGGATTACCCATTGAAAGGTATTCAACCACCAACAGCAAAGCAAATGGAGCGCGCCCAACTGCTGCTAAGCGAACAAATCAATCAGAAAATTGTTGCTGCAATCGATTAAAGAATCGGGATCTGACCCGGTTCTTTTTTTTTGCAAAAGGTTCTGTAAAAATCTGCTGTTGTTTTTTTTGCCATGTGCTCGCTTGTTGCGGGCGCCGCGCGCCTTCGCTCCATTTTTTTGTGCAAAATCTTATACATTCAAGCTTTAAAAAAAGACCAGGCCCAATCGGCGTAAAATGCCGCATTGGGCCTGATCTGATGATGATGTATCAAGGTCGTCTTCTGCCCTCTTCAGGTGTCTAGCCTTTTCCGTTTCACTTCATCCTTGACGCAGCTGAACAATGTCGGATGATCTTCAATCACGGTTTGCAGATGGACGGGCTTCCCCCAGAGTTGAACCAGATATTTTAAGACACCCTGAAGGTCGCGTAAATCGAGTTCAATTCCCTCGTAGCGGTGTTTGAGTAGTAGCTCGCCGTTATTTTGATAGTCGCCGTCCTCAACGACGATATAAGGAAAACCGCCATTAATCCGCATCGATACCAGCTGATCGCGCACGTTCTTCCATTCTTTGTCGGTTATGGTGTAATTGTCGCCTTTTTTTTCAAAGAGGAACAGATCCTCACGATGCACGAGATCCTTACTCAAATAATTTCGGATGAAGGATTGGTCCGATTCCAATTCGCGTACCTCAAAAATTTTCTCGCGGCCGGATCCCTCTTTAACGCCAAGTTTGATCAGTTCCTCATCCGGATGATTATATTTTTCTTCAATGTCTTCAAACAATTTAACGCCGAGATAATATGGATTGATGCTCTGTCTTGAAGGCTGAACAACCTGGGCATTCAATTTAGCAAATTCAACGGACTCATCCGAAGTCAGATCGAGTTCCCGCATAATTCTTACGTGCCAATAAGAAGCCCATCCTTCATTCATAATTTTCGTTTCTAATTGCGGCCAGAAGTAGAGCATTTCTTCACGCAGCATAGTCAAAATATCCCGTTGCCAATCTTCAAGCACGCGGCTGTATTCCTCGATGAAGAACAGCAGATCTTTTTGCGGGCGAGCCGGAAAACGTTCTTTGACTTCCGCCTGGTCCTTTTCTTCAGATTCGTCCATTGCGAGTAAATCCTGATACTCGGAAATCGGTTTCTTGCGTTTCTTGACCGGTTTCCCAGGTTTATTGTCAAGCCAATCGCCCTTGCGTATAATGCGCGGATCAACGTGTTCCTGAACTGCCAATACCGCGTCAATAAATTTTTCAACATTTTTCTTCCCATGTTGTTCCTCATAATCATGAATACGTTCGGCCGTCGCGCTCATACTCTCGACCATGTCGCGCCGTGTATTGATAAAGCGCACATTATTTTTAAAAAAGTCGCAATGCGCAAGAACATGTGCGACAATCATCTTGTTCTGCACGAGACTGTTTGTATTCAGCAAAAAGGCATAACAAGGATCCGAGTTAATCACGAGCTCATAGATTTTGCTTAATCCAAGATCATACTGCATCTTCATCTTGTAGAATTGTTTGCCAAAACTCCAATGCGAGAATCGTGTCGGCATACCATACGCGCCAAACGTGTAAATGATTTCCGCTGGGCAAATTTCATAGCGCATCTGATAAAAGTCGAGGCCGAAGCCTTCCGCAATCTCGGTAATTTCATCAATCGATCGTTCAAGCGCCTTAAAATCATCTGTTTTCATATCAGCGCCAGCATCCTTTCTTCGCCGATTTAAGCCCAGGCTGAACCTCTTTCTTCATCATATGAAACAAGTACCGGCAAAATGATTCAGGTTTTGGATGATGACAACAATTACGCTTAAGTTGATCGGTTGCCACTGGCGCTGTGCTGCGCTACATGCTCACGCAAAAGCCATGCTACAATATGACTCGGACGATGCCGGGCGCTACTCTGCCGATAACTCCCCCTACTCTGCTGATATTCGGCTCTACTCAGTCGATAGTCCAACCGCTCATTCTTAACGATCAAAAGGCTGTCTCAAAGTCGCGAAGTCGACTTCTGAGACAGCCTCAGCCAAATCATATACTTTCTTTCAAGTACTCTTTAAAGTTTGACAAGCAGATTTTTCGCTGACTGTGCTAAATGTTCTGATCCCTCATTCAGATGCAAAACAATGTTCCTTAACTCACTAATATGTCTCTCAACCGATTGCGACAGAACAACGTTTTTGTCAATCGAACGGATGATACTTTGAAACTGCTGATCCGTTTGCCCCGATTCAGCCACACCTTTGTGAATGACTGCTTTCGTTTTATCGAGCGACTGATTCACCGATTGAGTAACCTCCGTCGACTGTGTGACGAGCTCGGTGATTTGTAACATCGCTTGGTTTGTTTTCTCTGACAATTTACGTATTTCCTCAGAAACAACTGTAAAACCCTTGCCGTACTCACCAGCACGTGCCGCTTCGATTGCCGAATTGAACGCGAGGATATTGGTCTGATCAGCCAGCCCCTTAACAAGCTGCGTGACCTGGTCGATCTGCTGAGACGCACTGTTCATCTCAATCACCATTTGGCTCATTTCTTTGATCGATGTGTTCGCCTCACCAACGCTTTTCAGTAAACGATCCAGCTGTTCGGAACCACTCAATGCTCTGTGTTTGACTTGATCGCGAATCACACGCTCCTGCTCAACAATCTGCAGAAAAGCATTCAATCGTTCATTCAGCGCATCAACAGACTGATTGGTATCGTTTGTCAGCTGACCAAGTTCCGTGCTGATCGTGCTGATCGACAGTCGTAAATCATTACGCCCTTCCTCAAATTCCATTTTCAAATTCTGTTCATATGCCGCGTCATATGCAGCCAACACAACTTGCTGTTCAAGGGTAAGCATCTTATCAATCGCTTCGAGAACACGCGCACACAATTCAGGCTGTTCGAGTTCACGAAAGATAATGGCAACCAACCGTGTTTTCAAAATTTGAAAAGCGCCCATATAGTAGGGCGGTGTCAGATGGATCCGATAATGAATCTTTCCAACATGATAGCGTCTTTCAAGGAATTCTTGATCAATCCGACCGTCGAAAATTTCCATCAGATGGCGGGCCAGTGTCTGGCTCAATTTCTCTATGGAACTATATGTATCGATAATCTCTTTTAAATTTTCAACTTGATAGACCCTGGCATAGAAATTTGTGGCAATATCTTTGATTTCATTAAAAACAAGTGGGCGAATCTTCTTAAGTAATTGTAGATCAAAGGACGTCAACTCGAGCATCTTCATGATCGCAATAACCTTTTCATTTTCCACCTGAATCTGCACTTGTTCTTGTTTGGCTTCATCTAGCCAATTTGCTGCGAAATTCTTCTTTCTTAAACCTTTCAAGTGTTCATCTCCACTTCTGAATCTTGCGCGCTTTCAAGTATTTGCCAAGGCCTCGCTTCAATCAAATACCTGTGAACGAATCTATACTCTGGAATATCTGTTGAGATAAAACTTGGCGTAGCCAAGTCTTTTTTCAACAATTACGCTTCGACTGCTCGCTTGCCGCGGGCGATCCGTGAGCCTCCTCAGACAGACTAGAATCTGCGGGGTCTCACTTGGCTCGCTTTTCCCGCAGGCGTCTCGCGCCTTCGCTCCATTTTTATGAAGAAGGCCTTATATTTTCATATCGCTTAAAAAGAGGGACTGACAATCAGTGTCGCCCTTTTCTAAGAAAACTAGCTTCGAAATCGTTGCCCCCGACCGGTTTGCTGTATAAATAGCCCTGAATCGCATCACAGCGGCAATCAGCCACGGCCCTAAGCTGTGCCGAAGTCTCGATGCCCTCTGCGAGTACATCGATCCAGAGGTGTTCCGCCATCGCAACGATCGCCGCGACAATGGCGCGATCGCGGACATTATGATCGATATCACTCACAAATGAACGATCGATCTTTAAGCGGTTAATCGGAAGATTTTTCAGATAGCTCAATGAACTGTATCCTGTTCCAAAATCATCAAGACTGACACTAATCCCCATTTTTCTGATTTCGTTCAGCATATTTTTGGAGCGCTCAATATCTTTGGCCATGGTGGATTCTGTGATCTCCAAATCAAGATAGCGAGGGTCGAGTCCGGAAACATCGAGCGCCGTTGTGATATTCTTTAACAAATCTTCATCGTGAAACTGATTCATGGAAAGATTAACTGAGATTGGTATTTTCGGTCCGCCGTTTTCCTGCCACCGCTTCATTTGGCAGCAAGCCGTTTGAAGCACCCACTGCCCAATATCGCGTATCAGCCCGCTTTCTTCGGCTATCGCTATAAAACCGCCAGGCGGAATCACACCCTTTTCTGGATGCGCCCAACGAACAAGCGCCTCGACGCCAATCAATTTCTGATCGCTAGAGCGCATCTGCGGTTGAAAAAATAAAATAAATTGTTGATTGAGCAACGCATTTTGTAATTCACTTTCAACCATCATCTTTTGGACGATTTGCCGGTGTAAGGCTTCTGAATAGAAATAATATTTGTTGCGACCCTTTTTCTTTGCTTCGTTTAATGCGGCATCTGCATGGAGCAGCAACTGGCTGCTGGATCCGCCATGAGACGGATAAACAGCGATTCCGATATTGAAACTGCCATAGATTTTCTTACCGTTAATGACATAAGGCTTATCTGAGGTTTGAATCAGTTGTTCCGCAAATTCCTTCTGCTCGCCGAAATTCATCGCGTCTTGGCAAATAATCAGAAATTCATCACTGTTTATTCGACAGAGCATCGCATCACGCAATTTCGTTACTTCACGTATCCGACTGGCAAACGATTGAAGAAAAAAATCACCGCATTTGCGATCAAATGTTTGATTTAGCATTTTCAAGCGGTAAATATTCAATTTGTACACAGAAAATGAGCGTTTCATCGCTGCGCAGCGCGTCACGGTCAAATCAATCGTGTCCTGTGCCATTCTACTATTCGGCAAACCTGTCAGTGGTTCATGATAAGCCTTAAAGCGCATCGACCGCTCTTTCTTTTTCTGATTGAATTTTCCCATTTTCTCAAACGCGATCAGCATCACTTGCTGTTCAAGACTGACTAATTTATTCAGTGAAGCAAAAATTTTTTCAACAAGCATTTTATCGGTTAATTTCTCTCGGATCATATCGCATAGTTTCTGCTCTAGGCCGTGGAGACAAGCATTATAATAGGACGGTCGAATCTTATAACGATAACAAATTACGGCCACCTGCTGACAATTATCTAGGAACCTATCATCAATCCTGCCGTTAAAAAGAAAGGCAATCTGTTTTCTCAAAAACGCTTCAGGTTCTTCTTTATTCGCCTGAAGCATTCGTCTCAATTTTGGCATACGCCGTGTATACTGAAGCAATTCGTCAATCCATGCGTCTGCTTGATCAAAAATGCGTTCATTTGCCCATTTTAATAGTTTTAGATCAAAAATCTTTATGCCAAATAAATCAACTTGCAAACGCAAATGTTCCTCTAAATCGGTCATTGTCGCTATCTGCTGTTCAATTTCTTGCAACCATTCTGCTTTCATCGTCCAATGGCCCCTTTTTCTTTCACCATCAAGCTTCATTCTGTTTCCCGCCATCATATTCCTGTCCGCTGCAGGAATGTGCTGTCTCTGCAAGAAACGACGAAAAACATTCCGCTTCTCAGTTAAAAATCCTTAACACTTCTTTATCGACCATTTTCAAGTATATCTTTACACTTTGCCTTCGTTTAAAGCTAAAGTTGTTTTTTTTTATTAAAATCGTTGTTTTTACTCGATAAACTTGGCTACGCCATGTTTTTTTTTTGCAAAAATTGCGCTTCGGCTGCTCGCTTGCCGCGGGTGCCGCGCGTCTCCTCAGACAGGCTAGAATCTGCGGGGTCTCACTTGGATCGCTTTCCCCGCAGGCGTCTCGCGCCTTCGCTCCATTTTTTGTGCAAAATCTGATACATTCTTATCTTTT
>NZ_JAFBEV010000016.1 GCF_016908935.1 Sporolactobacillus spathodeae
GGGGCCGGCCCCCCTCACAGAAAAACGCCTTTCTCATCCCACAAACTGCTCCACATCAACTACCCTTTTTACACAATTATACTGGCTCAACTAAATTCGGTGCAACTTTCCTTGATTTAGGAGCGACTTTTTCGAAATTCGGTGCGACTTTTGCTCGATTTGGTGCAACTCTCGAAATTCGGTGCAACTTTCCTTGATTTAGGAGCGACTTTTTCGGAATTCGGTGCAACTTTTGCTCGATTTGGTGCAACTCTCAAAATTCGGTGCAATTTTCCTTGATTTTGCGCAAAAAAAAGGACCGAAGCTAAAAGCTTCGATCCCTTTTTAATTCAACTTTTATAAAAGAGGCTCTTATTTATAATTGAGTACCCAGAAGAAAACAAGGAAAACAACGAATAAGATATAAACAATCGGGTGAACTTTCTTGCCTTTGCCAGCGACGAGCATCGTGATCGGATAAACAATAAAGCCGAGCGCGATACCATCCGAAATGCTGTAAGTCAGCGGCATGCCAAGAACCGTCAGGAATGCTGGAACTGCAATTTCAAATTCATCCCACGGAATTTCTTTCAATGCAGATGCCATCAACACACCAACGATAATCAGGGCTGGCGCCGTAACTTGAGAAGTCACAACAGCCAGAAGCGGCGAGAACAGCATGCCGAACAGGAAGAGAATACCGGTAACAACAGCGGTAAATCCTGAACGGCCGCCGACAGCGATACCTGTTGATGATTCAATATAAGCAGAAGTCGGTGATGTACCAATCAACGAACCGACAAGCATCGATGTTGAATCAGCAAGCAGTGCGCGACCGACACGCGGCATTTTATTGTCTTTAATGAAACCAGCCTGCTGAGCGAGTCCAATCAGTGTACCGGCTGTATCAAAGAAAGTCACAAGCAGGAATGTCAGGACGACAACAGCGAGCTGCACCGTGTTGATGTCACTGAGATGGGACAGAGCTACACCGAAAGTCGGTGCCAGACTTGGCGCCGTCGAAACAATCGCGGACGGCAGCTGAATCAATCCGGTAATCATACCAAGAACGGAAGTCAGCACCATGCCGATGAAAATCGCGCCTGGAACTTTGCGAACCATCAAGATAATCGTAACAATCAAACCGAAAATTGTCAGCCAAGTCGTACCTACATTCAATGCTCCGAAAGCAACCATCGTATCTTTGTTTGCGACGATCAGGCCGCCTTCATGAAGACCGATGAACGCGATGAACAAACCAATGCCGGCTGCCATCGCCAGTTTCAAGCTCTGCGGAATAGCGTCGATAATCATTTCGCGCAGTTTGAAGATCGTAATAATGAAGAAAACAACAGCGGCAATAAACACACCTGCCAAAGCCGTCTGCCAAGGAATCTTCATGCCAAGCACAACAGTGTAAGCGAAGAAGGCATTTACGCCAAGGCCAGGAGCGATCGCAATCGGGTATTTAGCGACAATCCCCATAATGAGACAGCCTAGCGCACTTGCAATCGCCGTCGCTGTGAATACAGCACCTTTATCCATTCCAGATGCACCGAGAACCGCAGGATTGACAAAAAGTATGTAAGCCATCGAAATGAATGTCGTCAATCCAGCCAACGATTCGCGGCCAAGAGTTGTCTTTAACTCAGAGAACTGAAAATAACGGGACAACCAATTTTCGTTCACAAAAATCCTCCTCTTCAAAATTACTTGCCGCCCAAATGAAAGGATTCCACAACAGGAGCCTCTTCATTCAACTAGCCGAAACGTATAGAGAATAATGAAATACAGTTCAAAATAAATGGCCAGTCTGAGCGGCAAATTTCAATTGATTTTTGTACTTGTCCATTATATCAGCCCTAGAGAGAATCAGTCAACGAAAATACGAACGATCGCTATTCATCTCAACGTATCGTTCGTAAATAAGAGCGTTTTCTCATCAAATTTATCCTTTTTTCTACTATTAGAAGAACTTGGCTTGCCAAGTTCTTTTTTCCGATTTGGAGATCGCGGCTAGACTTTGGTGCGACTTTTGCTCAATTTGGTGCGACTCCTGAAATTCGGCCTAACTTTTGGATGATTCGGTCTAACTTTTGCTGACTGCCTAACTTTTCGCAGATTTGGTGTGACTTTGCTTGATTTTGGTGGGATTTCGAGCGGTTCGAGCACGGGGCTAAGTTCTGAGCGCTTTCCCCACTTTTCGAGCGGTTCAAAACTCGGTTCGAGCACGGGGGCTATGCTCTGAGCGCTTTCCCCCACTTTTCGAGTGGTTCAAGACTCAGTTCGCGCGCGGGGCTGACTTCGATTGGTTTCCCCCACTTTTCGAGCGGTTCGAACGCGGCCATGATTTCGATTGGTTTCCCCCACTTTTCGAGCGGTTCAAGACTCGGTTCGAACGCGGGCATAACTTCGACTGTTTCCCCTACTTTTCGAGCGGTTTCGGGCTCGGTTCGGGCGCTTTTCCAGCTTTTTTGAGCGGATCCGGTCCGATTTAGAGTGTGCGGCAAGGCTTTGAGCGATTTCGAATTATTTTTTTCAACGATGAGTTGCCTTATTCGGACACTGGATCAGCTTTTTCAGACACGGAACAGCAGATTTCGGACATTGACTCAATCCATCGAGCATTTGACTGTCATTCAACCGTTGCGCACGCCCGATAAGGCATTTGTTGCGAAATCTAAAAAGCTCAGCTTGCTTTGTCCGCGAGGAATTTGTACATGGGGACTCAATCGATAAAAAGCGGCAGTCGAACAGCAGCGATTGTTCCTTGGCGCGCATCACTTGAAAAAGCGAGCTGCCCCCCATGCTGCTCAATAATATTTTTTGAAATCGCCAGGCCAAGGCCAGAACCTTGGCCGTTCGCTTTCGTCTGATAAAAAGCATCCGTCAGATGTCGAATTTCTTCGCTGGAGACGGTCTCTCCCCAGTCTTGAACATTCAGGCAGGCTTCGTCCTGCTCTTCCCACAGGCTGATCGTGATTTCCGTATCTGGATCAGCGAATTTTATCGCATTATCAATCAAATTAATCAGCACTTGTTGGATGCGCATCCGATCACCAAGAATGACACCATGCCCATTGATTTTCAGATTTAATTTGCAGGGTTTTTCTTCCGCTTTCGGTTGAAGCGAAGCGGCTGACGCGCGAATCGCTTCATCTAGGCGCATGACCTCTTGTCTCAGTGTCATTTTATTCTGTTGAATTTTCGAGAAATCGAGCAAATCACTGACCAGTATTTTCAACCGCTCCGTTTCCTGATTGATCACATTGAGGCCCGCGTCGAGATCTTCCTTCGTTATTTTCGGATTCAGCAACATCGTTTCGCTCCAACCTTTGATTCCGGTCAGCGGTGTCAAAAGTTCATGCGAAATCGAGGAAATAAATTCATTTTTCAGCTTCTCCGTCTTCTGTATTTCATCGGCCATTTGATTCAAGGTCCGTGCCAGTATGCCAAGTTCCGCTTTGTAATCCTCTCTCATCCGCCGCTTGAAATTTCCCGTCGCCATATTTGATGAGACCTGAATGATGTGTTTCAGCGGCATGACAATCGATTCTGCAAAACGCAAGCTGACGAAGAATACAACTAAAGCAATGATTAACGCGCAGGCAAGCGACCCGCCGTAAATCACAAATAATTCTTGATCAACCGGCTTTAGTGAAGAAATATAGCGAAGAATATACGGTTTGCCATCAATCTGAATCGGATAATAAACAGCCATCACCTTTTCCTGAGTACCGGTGTTCCGTTCCACATTCGAGAAAGAGCGCCCCTCCAAAAGCCGATGATTCAACGGTGTTTGCGCATGGCTAATCAACCCTGTTGATGCGGCCACCATATTGCCATCGAGGTCCAGAACTTGCAGATCGGCATGCTTCACTCCGAAGCTATCCAGCACTTCGTTCATCGGATTGCCCCACCGATTAATGATCACATGCTTATTGAATTTCTGATAAATGGCATTGGAAGCCTGCGCATGCTCAAGCAGTGTTTCTTTAATCCCGTCATAGAAATAGCGATGAACCGCGGTCATCAGCACTGCCTCGCTCAGCGAGAGGGTCAGTGTTATTACCAACATGAAATAAAAAACGACGCGTCGTGTCATTCGCCCAGTCCACTCCAGATATAGCCTCTTCCCCAATGCGTTTTGATGTACTTCGGTTGCGCCGGATCATCTTCGATCTTCTGCCGAAGGCGACGGATATTGACATCAATGATTTTTGGATCGCCAACGAAATTTTCGCCCCAAACAGCATCAATTAGCTGATTGCGCGACAGCAGCTGGTTTTCATTGTTCATTAACGTTCGAATCAATTCAAATTCCGTAGGCGTTAGATCAATCGGTTCATCATTTTTATAAAAAAGTTCATCTTCTACAGTCAACTTGAAGATTCCGGTGACAAGAGCCTCAGGCTGTTCCGACGAATCATTGTTGTTTAGCCGGCGAAGCAGGGATTGGACGCGGGCAACCATTTCCGCCGGGCTGAATGGTTTGGTCATATAATCGTCGGCGCCGATGGTCAATCCATGTATTTTATCAGATTCCTGAACCCTTGCTGTCAAAATGATGATTCCGGTTTTCATCCCACTCTCTCTTATTTTTTTGCACACTTCAAAACCGCTAAGCCCCTCAAGCATCACATCCAACAAGGCGATGCGTATATCCGGATGTTCTTTTAAAAGCTGGAGCGCTTCCTCGCCGCGGCCTGCCTCATAAACTTCAAAGTCTGCGTATTTTAAATTAAGAACAATAAAACTTCGAATCGACAATTCATCTTCTAAAACAAGAATCTTATCCTTTGCCACCTCGAGCTCCTCCTGTCCCCTTCATAAACCAATTTGCTTGTTTCTATTCATCTTGATCAGCTGAATAAACACCAAATTTAATCACCGAAGCATTGTCTTTATAGGCCGCCGGAATCGCGAAAACTTGATGCGCGGATGCGCCAATTCGAATCCAGCCGGTATACGCGCCACGCGTCCATTGTTGCTTTGGAATCCAGTATATCGATAAATAAGATTTTCCTGTGTTCTGTTTATTAAACGTGATATGTGTCGCTGTCTCATTCGCAAGAACGAGGCTGCCCGCCGTATTGATCGGAAAATCGACAAAAAAATGATGCGATACATTGTAATAGCGTTCCGTTGGCCGCTGTGGATTGAGCGAGTAAAAGGGAATCGAACTTTGATCGGTGTTCGTTCCTCCGAATCGAGCTGTTCCGGGAATTAAGGCCGCCGCGTGCAGCGCAGAAGATAAGCGCTGCAAGGAAAATGGATGGTGGCGGACAAGCGCCCGATTTGACGCACGCAGTTGGTTGCGCATCTGATTGACATCTGCGTCAGCGTCTGGCAAGTCGTTCAATTGGCCAATTTCAGGAACTGCCAGCATCATCTTTGAAGATGCAATCAGTCCTTGAACCTGCTTAAAAGTAGCGACTGGCTGACGTCTGTCTAGCGCTGGAGACGGTAGACCCCCCAGTGCATAATCGATAAATCGCGAGCGACGCGTGTACGGATTCGTCTGAATCAAAGCCAGATGTATCTTGAAACGATTGTCAAAATAGCCATAAATCCATCCATTGAAAGATGTTTCGATAAGCTTGACCACTTTTCCTTGTTTCATGGAATACACATACAGCAAATTCTCTGGAAAATGTTCAACGGTCATCACAAGCTGCGATTCATGATTCGGTCCCGAATCTAGCCAAGCGATCTTGACCACTTTTCCGGCGGTAATCGGCTGATTATAGATCCGATGCCAATGCCCACCCTGGCTATTCATTATCGAAAGGTAGAGCGTGCCATTAGATGTCTCATAAAAAAAAGCGCTCTGCCCGGCTGTCCCCTTTTGCAGCGTGAGCCGCATAATCTTTCCTTTCAGTGTCGAAGCGGCTGGTGTCACCAAATGTGCTCCTTCGGGAATCAGCCCGGAAATTTCGCGCAGCAATTGCTGATTGTCTTTCGTCAGGTCGGGCTGTTGAATTAACGCAGAAGGCTGCTTTAACAGCGCGCAGCCCGAAAGAAGCACGAGCAGCACGACGGCAAGCAGCATCCGTCCCATACGCGATCGATTCATCAAGCTCTCTCCCATCTTCATTTATCTTACAACCATTGAATGATTCGTGTTTCAATCGCCGCATGCGGGAGTTACGCGAAACAATCGCTTTTCAAAAAATTTGTCTCAATGTTATTCCTCTTCTTTATTATCTATTTTTACCTGAAAAGAATCGGTAACAAAAAGGTTACGATCTTGTCATTTAAGACAATTTTAGCAGTCCGGAGACTAATTATTTGGTGATGAATGATTCGCAGAATAAACAGCTGCTTAAATAATCTCCTGTTTATCTCTTGGCCGGTTCATCAAGATGGAGGGAACGATTTCATGAAAAAACACGGCAAGCGGCCCGCGTGGATACCTGCTTTATTCAGCTTCTTGCTGCTGCTCGGGCTTGGATGGGTCGGGTATTCCATCTGGCCATTCATCGCTGCATCGGGCACTGCCAACGTCTCCGCACATTCAAGTGCAAAGACCGCTGTAGCGCATCCTTCAAAGCAGCAACAGATGGCGCGAAAAGAGGCGCCAGCAAGAAAAAAAGCGGTAGGAAAATTTCTTAAAAAAGAGAAGGCGATTGACCGCATCTTAAATCAGACAGGTTTTTCCGGTACCGCTGTTGTCGTCAGCCACGGACAAATCGTCCTTGATAAGGGGTACGGGCTCAGCGACTTGCGTACGCGAAAGCCGAATACGGTGCTGACCCGCTATTATATCGGTTCGATGACAAAAGCCGTTACCGCGGCAGCCTTCATGCAGCTGCGCCAGCATGGATGGATTGACTTTAGAACACCCGTATCTCAGTTCTATCCCAATTTTCCAAATGGAAACCGGCTGCAAATGATTGATCTGCTTGACCATGTCTCCGGTCTGGGCGGGGACAGCGAGTCGATGCAACCCTTGACCCGCGATCAGTTAGTCGCGAAAATTGCCCGTTTAAATCCGAAACTTCGAAGCAAACCCGGAACAGTCTGGAGCTATCAAGATACGAATTACGCCTTGCTTGGCGCTATATTAGATAAAATTTGCGAAACACATTATCACGAAAACTTGCACGCTTATATACAGCAATCGATCTATTCGGTCGCTGGCATGAAGAACAGCGGGTTCGGTATCACCGGTGAACAATCGGCCAATCGTTCAATTCCTTATTTACGTCATGGAAAAGTGACCTTTGAAGCTTTTGCACCTTCGTTCTCGCAGTTGCTTGGCTGCGGCGATGTGTACGCGACGTCATGGGATCTCTACCTTTTCGACCATGCTTTGGCAACGGGACGTCTGATGTCATCGTCAAGTCTTCATGAATTATTAACAAGTCGTTTCCACGGAACTTCATATTCCATGGGCTGGTATCTGAACCGGCATGGATGGGGCGCCGGTACCAACTCTAGTCACGGCGTTCTCGGTGGCTGGAACGGCAGCAATGCATTTTCCAAAGATGGTCAGAATTATCTCATTCTGCTTTCGAATGTCAAGAGTTCGCAAGTGCAATTGGCTGTTCTGAACCGTAAAATTTTCGCGATTCTTTCTAACTAAGAAAAACCTTGCTTAACCATGTCCTTTTCTACAAATGCGCTTCGGCTGCTCGCTTGCCGCATATTCGCGTAAAGTCTTATACATTCTTAGCCATAAAAAAGGGAGCTGAATCATTATGAATCCAGTCACACATTGGTACCATAAACCGCTCGTCATTTGGCTGACACATACCTTATTTTACACCGTTATTCTTTTCAGTTTAATTGTCATTTACGGTTTTGCTGCTGCACATACCGGCACATTTATTTACAGTGACTTTTAAGGGGGTGCTTTCAATGAATATTTTAAATGAAATCAAGAAATGGGCCGAACAGACCCCGGATCATGTTTGTTTTCAGCATCGCGCGGAGCAGCTGACGTATCAGCAGCTTGACGAACGCTCCAATGCGGTTGCCCGCTGGATTGAAGAAACTTTTCCCGATGATCGCACGCCAATTATGGTGCATGGGCATATGGGCACAGAAATGCCGGTCCTCTTTCTCGCTTGCGTGAAATCGGGCCATGCGTATATTCCTGTCGATCAGTCCGTGCCATCGGAACGCATCTCATTGATTGCAGAAAGCGCGCAATCTCGGCTGATTTTCACGAGTAGCCCAGAATCGTTGCCTGCGCTTAACTTGCAGGCTATCGCTTCCGAACAATTAAAGCATATTCAGAGCGTTTATCAGGGGCAGCAGCCAGAAGCGGATGCGCAGGTTGGCGCGGAAGATACGTTTTATATCATTTACACGTCCGGTAGTACCGGTCGTCCGAAAGGCGTGCAGATTCCGCGCCGATCGCTTGAAAGTTTCGTTCGCTGGATGACTGGCGATTTCGGATTCACATCAGAGGATGTGTTCCTCAATCAGGCGCCATTTTCATTTGACCTCTCTGTTATGGATCTCTATCCATCGCTTGTGACAGGAAGCACACTCTGGGCTGTGGACAAAGAAATGATCAGTTTTCCAAAGGAATTATTCGCCTCTTTTGCTGCCTCTGGCATCACTGTCTGGACCTCGACGCCTTCCTTTGCGGAAATGTGTCTGATGGATCCGTCGTTCACGGATACGATGCTTCCGGAGCTGCATACATTCCTGTTCTGCGGCGAAACATTGCCTGTAACGATTGCCCGTAAGTTGCGCGATCGTTTCCCGAAAGCGCGAATCATTAATACTTATGGACCGACTGAAACAACCGTAGCTGTCACTTCGATCGAAATCACTGAAAAGATGCTGCAGTCGGATCAGGCTTTTCCGGTCGGCGCGTGCAAACCAGAGGGACGGATCCTGATTCTCGATTCGGATGGTACCGAGATGGTGGAAGGTCAGAAAGGCGAGATCGTGATCTGCGGGGCGAGCGTCGGTAAAGGCTACCTTGGTCAACCGGAGAAAACGGCTGAAGCTTTCACGATCGTTGATGGGCTGCCAGCCTATCACACGAAAGACGTTGGCCTGTTGAAGAATGGTTTACTTTACTACTTTGGCCGTATGGATCATCAGATCAAATTGCATGGCTTTCGGATGGAATTAGAAGAAATTGAGCATGTGCTGTCAACATGCAGCCTCGTAAAACAGGCACTCGTTCTTCCCGTTAAGAAAGGAGATCGTTACGATCATTTGATTGCAATGGTTGTGCCTGAAGACGCGCCGTTTGATGCCAGTTACAAGTTGACAAACGCAATACGCAAGGAAATTGCTGAGACATTGCCGGGCTACATGATCCCGCGTAAATTTATCTATCAGCCGACATTTCCAATGACCGCGAACGGAAAAGTCGATCGGAAAGCGCTGCTTGCTGAGGCCGCTCAATGACGTCATTCATTCCTTACGCGTCTTTCCGCTTTTTTGTTTTAATCGGCGTTCTGCTTCTACCCGTTATCCTGATCGGCCTCCGAGGCAGACGTTGGCAGGCTTATAATAATTTCCTTGCGTGTCTCATGCTTGTTTTGATATTCGGTTCGAAACCCTTGCAATTGGTTTCCTTGCTTGTTTTTCTCGTCTGGCAGCTTACGTTGATTCGCGGTTACCTGGCGATTCGGCAGAAGCATAATTCGGCACCGATCTTTTATCTGATGATTGCACTTTCTGTGCTGCCACTGTTTCTTGTGAAGCTGTCAATGGACGTGTCAGCACTTAGTTTTCTTGGTTTTCTCGGCATCTCCTACGTGTCTTTTCGTTCGATCGAAATGCTGATGAATATTCGGGATGGAGCAATCAAGACGGTCACACTATGGCGCGTTTTTCGTTTTATTGCCTTCTTCCCGACGATTTCATCGGGGCCGATTGACCGCTATAAACGTTTTGAAAAAGACGAAGAACACGTACCGAGCGGCGCAGAATACAGAACACTGCTTTATCAAGGTTTGAATAAAATTTTTATCGGCTTTCTTTACAAATATATTATCGGTTATCTGGTCTACAAATACTGGCTCGGTTCACCGCTGCTCGCTTCCAATTCGGTTCAAAGTATCTGGCTGTATATGTACGGCTACAGTATGTATCTCTTTTTCGACTTTGCCGGTTACAGCCAGTTCGCAATCGGTGTCAGCTATCTGCTCGGTATTAAAAGTCCAGAAAACTTCAATCTACCGTTTCTCAGCCGCAATATGAAAGATTTCTGGAATCGCTGGCATATGTCGTTGTCGTTCTGGTTCCGAGATTTCATTTATATGCGTTTCGTTTATACAGCGGTCAAAAAGAAATGGCTGAAAGATCGCTATTTGATCGGTGATATAGGTATTACGATTAATTTCCTGGTGATGGGCTTCTGGCACGGATTTCTCTTGCAATATATTATTTACGGAATCTACCACGCGATTGCTTTTATCACCTGTGATCGCTGGGAGCGATTCAACAAGAAGCATCACTTGATTCCGAAAGACAATAAATGGGTCAACGCGCTTGCGATTCTTGTGACGTTCCACGTCATCTGTTTCAGCTTCCTGATTTTCTCAGGTCGACTCAATTTTCTTTGGTAAACGGCAAAATCGAGAAAAACTTGGCTTTGCCAAGGTGCTTCGGCTGCTCGCTTCCAACTTACGCACCGATCATATACATTCTTTACTAGCAAAAATAAAAAATGGGGGTCTTAGAAATGAAAGAAATAACAGCAGATTTTAAAGACAAAGTTTATTCAATTCTTGCAGAAGCTTGTGAATCGGATGAAGTGAAGGAAAATCCAGACGTTCGCATCTTTGATGAAGGCCTGCTCGATTCATTCGGCACAATCTCCCTTGTTGTCGCAATCGAAGAACAATTGGGCATTGAAGTACCGATTTCAGAATTCAACCGTGAAGAATGGGCCACGCCAAATATGATTGTCCAGAAGCTGGCTGATCGGCAGTGAAGACTTTCCGATTTGGACCGATGATTCTTGCCGTTCTGATTGTGCTCTCGATTGTATTAATGCCTCTTTCCATCGAGCGCGCGCTCATTCCTTCGGGAACAGTCAAGAAAGCCGCGTCCAGCCTTGATCCTCATATTTTTCAAGGCATGCTCTTGCAGCAGAAAATGCTCGAAGACAAAAGCTATCTGCCCATTTATGGATCGTCGGAACTCTTGCGTCTCAACCGATACCATCCGACCAATTATTTTAAGGTCCACCCGGAAGGCTTTACGCCTTTTCTAATCGGGCGCGGCGGCATGTACTCGCTGGTTCACACGCTCAATCTGGCAACAACGGGCAAGGCGCTCAACAAGAAAAAAATTGTTATTATTCTTTCACCGGAATGGTTCACAAAGCAAGGATTACAAAAAGTTCATTTTGATCCGAACTTTTCCAAGGAGCAAACGTATTATCTGATGTTCCATCACACAGTGAATCCTAAATTGCGAGAAAAGATCGCGCGCCGCCTGCTGCAATTCAGTTTTATCCGTAGCGATCATAATCTTGCGACCCTGCTTCGTAATGCTGCATATCCAGGTTCTGTTTCCAAACCTACGTTGGCACTGGCAACCGCGCAGGGCTATCTAACTTATAAAGTGCTGACGCTGCACGATTATCTGTCAGCTTATCGAATTAAACCGGGCTATAAGAAAAGTCAACGCCAGAAACCTGATCCAGCACTAGCAGACAAGAGCTGGGCGCAATTGAAGGCCGATGCCAAAAAGAGCACAGCCAGCGCAACCGATACTAATCGCTTTCATATTCTCACGTCTCTTTACAATCAGCATCTTCGCGGAAAAATTGCTTCCTTTAAGGGCTATCGGCATACGGAAAGTTATAATCAATCGCCAGAATACGGCGACTTGCAATTACTACTTGACCTGCTGAAGGCGAAACATGTCAAAGCGCTTTTCGTGTCCGTGCCGTTCAACGGCAAATGGTACGATTACGCTGGCGTTTCGAAAGCACGACGCGACGTCGCCTATCGCAATATCGCCCATGAAGTCAAAAGCAACGGTTTCCAACTTGCCGATTTCTCACGCTTCGACAGTAAACCGTATTTCATTCAAGACACAATGCACATTAGTCCGATGGGCTGGGTCTATATCGATCAAGCGATCGAGCAATTCTACAAAAAAAACTAAATGACTCCTTCTCCAGCTGCCTCAAAGGCCCATCTGTCCTCGAGGCATTTTTTTTTTTAGCTATTTTACGAAAAACTTGGCGTATCCAAAAGTTGCGCTTCGGCTACTCGGCTTGCCGCGGGCGATCCATGAGCCTCTACTTTGGTTGATGTTCCGCCTAACTCAGCTGATTGAACATGCTACTCTGCTGATAACACGGCCTACTCTGTCGGCGCCGTACCTACTATCCCTAATTATGACAACGCTTTCATTCATTGTTCAAAACTTTTTTACTATCTTGTGACGGGCGCATAAAATTGTTTGCACAAAAACGAGGTTTAGCATTACAGTATATATGTGAATTATTTCACATATAAATAACTATTCTTATCAAGAGTTTTTAGGGAGGTCATAAATCATGGCAATTGAAGAACATTCATTGGAGAATCACGAAACACCCGTGAGGAACGAGATCGACGATCTGGTTGCCCATGCTCAGGAAGCTGTGCAAGATTTTGCCCCACTCGATCAGAAACAGATTGATGAAATCGTTCATCAAATGGCGCTTGCCGGCCTTGACCAGCATATGAACCTTGCAAAAATGGCTGTCGATGAAACAAAGCGCGGCGTTTATGAAGATAAGATGATCAAAAATATTTTCGCAACCGAATACATCTATAACAGTATCAAGAAAAATAAAACGGTCGGCGTCCTCACTGAAGATCCGTACGCCGAGACCGTTCAGCTTGCCGAGCCTATCGGCGTGATCGCCGGTGTGACACCGGTCACCAATCCGACGTCGACGACGATGTTCAAGGCATTGATTGCGGTCAAAACAAAGAATCCGATTATCTTCGCCTTCCATCCGTCCGCCCAGAAATCGAGTGCCGCCGCCGCGAAAACACTGCGCGATGCCGCGGTTAAAGCCGGAGCACCAGAGCACTGCATTCAATGGATCGAGAGGCCGTCACTTGCTGCCACCCAGGCGTTGATGCACCATCCCGGCGTTGCCTTAATCCTTGCGACCGGCGGTTCTGGCATGGTCAAAGCTGCCTATAGCTCCGGAAAGCCGGCAATCGGCGTTGGACCCGGCAATGTCCCTTGTTATATTGAGAAGACTGCCGATATCAAACAGGCCGCAAACGATTTGATGCTGTCGAAAACCTTTGATAACGGGATGATCTGCGCTTCAGAGCAAGCCGTCATCATCGACAAAGATATCTACGCAGCCGTGAAAAAAGAGCTGCTTGATAATAATTGCTATTTTCTCAATCCAAAGGAAAAAGAAGCCATTGAAAAACTAGTGATCGATCCGCGAAAATGTGCCGTCAATCCGCAGATCGTCGGCAAACCCGCTTCTTTTATCGCATCGCTTGCTGGTATCACCGTCCCTCAGGATACCAAGATTCTAATCGCTGAACTGAAAACAGTCGGCCCAGAATCGCCGCTATCCCGCGAGAAACTGAGTCCGGTCCTTGCCTGCTACAAAGCTGATACAACAGAAGAAGGCTTCAAGCGCTGTGAAGAAATGATCGCCTTCGGCGGTAGCGGACATTCCGCTGTCATTCATTCCAATGACACGGCCGTGCGGGACGCATTCGCGCGTCGTATGAAAGTCGGCCGGATCATCGTTAACGCGCCGTCTTCACTCGGCGGTATTGGTGATATCTACAATCATTTCATCCCTTCCCTGACGCTTGGTTGCGGCAGTTACGGCGGCAATTCTGTATCGACAAACGTCGGCACCGCCAACCTGATCAACATTAAAACGATGGCCAACCGCCGCAATAATATGCAGTGGTTTAAGGTTCCGCCGAAAATTTATTTCGAGAAAAACGCGACCAAATACTTAGCGCAGATGCCAGCAATCTCCCGCGCGTTTATTGTCACCGATCCCGGCATGGTTCAATTCGGTTATGTCGACCGCGTGATTCATTTTCTGGAGCAGCGTCCGAATCTCGTCCGCTATGAAGTATTCTCAGATGTTGAGCCGGATCCTTCGGTAGCAACAGTCATGAAGGGTACAGAACGGATGCGTCAATTCGCGCCTGATGTGATCATCGCGCTCGGCGGCGGCTCAGCGATGGACGCTGCAAAAGGGATGTGGCTTTTCTATGAAAGTCCGGAAACCGATTTCTTCGGTAGCAAACAGAAGTTTCTGGATATCCGCAAACGCGTCTTCAAGTTCCCTGAGCTCGGCAAAAAGGCAAAATTCGTCGCGATTCCGACAACCTCCGGGACCGGTTCAGAGGTGACCTCGTTCGCCGTTATTACCGACAAGGAAAATGACATGAAGTACCCGCTCGCCGACTACGCGCTCACACCAAATGTTGCGATCATTGATCCCGAGTTCGTTATGACCGTTCCGAAACGTGTGCTCGCCGATTCAGGGCTCGATGTGTTGACCCATGCGATTGAAGCCTATGTGTCGAATATGGCCAATGATTTTACAGACGGTCTCTGCATCAAAGCGATTCAACTCGTCTTTGAATACCTGCCACGTTCCTATCGTGATCCAGGTGACCGGCTCGCTAAAGAAAAAATGCATAACGCCGCGACAATTGCCGGCATGGCTTTTTCCAATGCCTTTCTCGGTATCAACCACAGTCTGGCGCACAAGCTCGGCAATGAATTTCACCTGGCCCATGGCCGCTGCTGCGCTTTGCTAATGCCACATGTGATTCGTTTCAATGGACTAAAACCAACCAAATTTGCCGCTTTCCCGAAATACAGTCATTTTATCGCTGACGCGCGCTATGCAGAACTTGCCCGAATCATCGGTGTGCCTGGCAAAACGACAGAAGAAGGCGTCGAAAATCTCGTGCAGGCGATCAAGAAACTGGAAATGGAATTAGCGATCCCGCTGAGTATCGAAGCGAACGGCGTCAGTAAGGAAGCTTTCGACAAAGCAGTCGATAAACTGGCCAATAAAGCTTTTGAGGACCAATGTACCACTGCTAATCCGAAAATGCCGCTTGTCAGCGAACTTGCTGAAATTTATCGTCAAGCCTTTAAAGGAATTTGATCGACAATCTTTTTATAAAAAGTCGCTTTTCAAAACGTTTCAACCGAATTTTTTAGATAGAATCCTTCCTGAACCCGCTTGTCCGCACTGGGCAGCGGGTTTCACGCGCCCGCTGAGAAAGATCGATCATACCCGTTCATGACTGCTGTGCGGCTTTTTTCGGGCAGGATATATTGGGAGCGTGCTCCGTTTCCTTGCGTGGCAAAAATATGGAACCAATTCATTCTGTTGTGCTTTAACGCTGACTAGCGTTATTCCGGATACGTTTACAAGAGCGATTTTGATCCATTAAACTAAAATCAAGACTACAAATTTAACACCTTGGAGGATGACCTGCCATGCGACTACTTGCCTATCATGCCTTTGAAGATGAACTTCCTGAAATTCATAAATGGTCCGAAACAAACGGAATCGAGGTTGTGGTCTCGCCCAATCTGCTGACTGCTGCGACTGTTGATGAAGCGAAAGGTTTTGACGGCATCTCGATTCAGCAGACAGAACGGATCAGTGATCCGGTCGTTTATCAGAAATTGCACGAATTCGGTATCCGTCAGATTTCGACACGAACCGCTGGATTCGATGTCATTGACCTTGTACAAGCGGCAAAAAATCATCTGATTATCACCAACGTGCCTGCCTACTCGCCCTATGCGATCGCTGAGTTGGCTGTTGCTCAGACACTGCAGCTCACGCGTCATCTGCCACAATTTAACAAACGATTTGCCAACCAGGATTTTCGCTGGAATGGCCTGATCTCACGCGAAATCCGATCCTTGACGATCGGCATTATCGGAACCGGCCGAATCGGCGCCACAGCGGCTGAACTGTTCCGCGGACTGGGGGCGCGCGTCATTGGTTTCGATGTCTATCCGAATCCGCAACTTGGCAATATCCTTGAGTACCAGGAAACCATTGAAGACGTTCTAAAAGAAGCCGATGTTGTATCGCTGCACACGCCGTTGATGGCTGCGACCCGCCATATGATTGATAAAGACAATCTAAAATTGATGAAAAAGGATGCCTACCTGATCAACGTTGCCCGCGGCGCGCTTGTGAACACGGATGATTTAATCGCCGCCCTGGAAAACGGGCAGATTGCCGGTGCTGCTCTGGATGCCTTCGAAAGCGAGTGGTTTAATAATCAGGATTTGAGCGGCAAACCCTTCAACGAGCCGCAAATCACGAAACTGATGGCGATGGACAATGTTTTACTGACGCCGCACATCGGCTTTTACACCAAAACCGCCGTCAAGAATATGGTCGATGTCTGCCTTGATAGTGTCGTTGAAATTCTTCAGACCGGAACAAGCGTGAATCGCGTCGACCATCATTAATTTTTAAGAAAAGGAAGCCGCTCGTTTTCAGGTGGCTTCCTTTTCTTTTTATCAAGTCGATGCAACAATCATCTTGGCTATCAGATATTCGTCGACGTAATGATCGTCCGACCAGACATCCCTGTTCAAAGGCGCCAACCGTATTCGTGTGCTCCCGCGATAGTCTGTTTTCGAAATCAGCAATGGACTGTGCCGCCTCAATGGCATATTCTGAGGCAAACGCTTCCGGATTCGCCTGAAGTGCTTCCAACCTGAGTGTGCCCGATAGTCTGCCGCATCTCGCTCCATTAACGCTCTGTATTCAATCATCTGACCGACTTTAAATTATTTGATTGTTGATCATTCAACCATATGATGGTATAACAATCTCATGCCGCATGGTATCTGTCCGAGCAAACGCAACCATTGGTAAACTGCGAAAAATCAGGGGTACAAGAAAATGATTACAAAAAGACTGAATAAGGCCACTAATTATCTAAATTTTCGGGAATTGTTATACAGCAGTGCACAAAAATACGCAAAAAGGCCTGCCTTTCAGATAAAAATAGGAAACGGAAATTATCAAAATATCACTTATTCTCAACTCAAGGATGAATACAGGGCATTAAGCACACATTTTCTCAATCTTCACCTATTTGGAAAGCGAATCGCAGTCATTGGCAAAAACAGCTACAGATGGGGGCTGCATTATCTGTGTGCTGCCACCGTCGGCGTTGTTGTAGCCATTGACCATGAACTTTCACCTGAAGATATGCGTGATTTCATTTCTTCTGCCGACTGCTCAGCGGTCTGTGCGGACTCAGAAATACTCGAACACCTGAAGCCGTTTATTAAGAGCGATCTATTACTCTTGCCTTTGCAAGAAAACATACCGACAATGCCTGCGGACGATAGTCGAATTGACACGCTTTCGATTAATGAGAATGAAATGAGCATTCTTATTTTCACTTCAGGTACAACCGGAAATTCCAAGGGTGTCTGTCTTTCTCAAAAGAACATCTGCTCGAATATCTTTTCAACCTCAAGGATTGTTAAAATCACGTCTCATGATAAAACGCTTTCAATATTGCCCCTTCACCACACGTACGAATGTACGTTGAACTGTTTGCTTATCCTGTCACGTGGCGCCTGTATCGCTTATGCAGACAGTCTGAACGCCATTCGCCATAATATTCAGGAATACAGTCCCACCATTCTTGTAGTTGTTCCCGCTTTACTTGAACTTTTAGACAAACGCATTCAAGCGACGATCACAAAAGGCTGTCCTGAAAAATATCAATCAAAATTCAAAAAAGCTTCCATTTCAGAGTCTTTTCGGAATTTGCCGATCCTTCTGCGTCTAGTTATTCGCAAAAAGGTAAAAAAAGCGCTTGGGGGTAAAATGTACACATTCATTGTCGGCGCGGCCGATCTATCACCTACTGTCGTCGCGGATTTCCAGGCACTCGGCTTTCGCGTTTTACAGGGCTATGGACTCACCGAATGCGCCCCTCTGCTGGCAGCAAACAACGATTTCTATTTCAATGCTAGATCAACCGGTGTGGCTATTCCCGGCGTTGAATTGATCATTGATAATCCCAACGAGTTTGGTGTCGGCGAAATCCTTGCAAAAGGCGATAACATCATGTCTGGCTATTACAACGATCCCGTAGCCACAGCCAACGCTTTCCGTAACGGTTTTTTTCGTACCGGTGATTTGGGATGTATGGACAAGGACGGCGCATTGTATATCAAGGGCCGTATGAAGAATGTCATTATAACAGCTAATGGCAAAAATATTTATCCGGAGGAATTAGAAGCACGGCTTTTGGAAAAGACATTCATTAGCGAGGCCCTTATTCTTTCAGGAAACTACCGCCACGGAGAAACCTGTGTCAAAGCTAAAATCTTTCCTAATTTTAAACAAATCACGGAAATAATCGGTCATCTGCCTACCAAGGAAGAAATCGATGCCATTGTCAAATCGATCGTCGATGAAGTGAATAACAAAATGCCTAGTTATAAACATATTAAGGTGTTCGAAATTCTTGAAAAGGAATTTGAAAAAACAACAACGAAGAAAATCATACGATACGGTACAAATTTAGCTTAATTGCTTTATTGATTATTTCATTATTGCTAGATGATTTTGCCCATTTTTCATGATGCAGCTATCTCACTAGCAAACAAACACTATGTGTCATAGGCTTTTTTTGCTATGGAAAGAGGAATGTCCCCCGAAGCAGCAACGTACCCTTTCAATTCAGGGTACGTTGCTGCTTCTCTGATTCATCCAAGACTAAATAAACCGATGAGATCGCTATTTTTCATCAAAATCTACCAAGATGTGTGATCGATGTGTGATCATTGATCAAATTATCCACAAAATCATAGTGATTTCTTCCATTCGAAACAGCAAAACAAATAGCTACTCTAAACGGCTTTTCCCAGGCGCCAGAGCGTCTGTACCACATTTTTCCGCGCAAAATTAGTCTTTTTCTCTGTGGTATCCGCCAAACGGTGCCGGATTGTTTCCACTCTGACATTATCAATCATCAGGTATTTGTAGAGCAGCTCCTTATAGGTCAATAGTATCTTTTTCACTATTCATCAATTGTTAAAAAGCTAATGCTATCGACCGATATATAATAAACTAAAGTGCATTTATCCCTGTTTCATATTTTCAAAAGCAAACTATTATTCTATTATATAAAATACGAGAATGACTGTTCATTTACCCCAACCCAAAGCAGAGGTGCAGCAGAATGGCAGGCACGCGAAAAGACTCAGCGGATATTAGATACAACAGCAATACACTATCTCCGGATTTGTTTTATCAATCACTATTTGATCATAACCCGGATATTATTTTCTATATGGACGTGCGCGGCGTGATTGTGAAGTCGAACGATCGATTTTCAGAGACACTGGGCTATGACACCGGAGAAATTGTACTTAGTACGGTTGAAAAATTTTTGCGTTCAAAAAATGTTCCTGGTTATAGAGAAGCGTTAACGAAGGCTCTGTCCGGTGACAGACAATATCTAAAAACAACCTTTTTACATAAAGACGGGCGCGCATTAAAATTTCATCTCACGCTCATTCCAGCTTGGTCTGAAAACCAAGTGATTGGAATTTTTTCAATTGCGGAAAACATAACAAAAAATGTACTCTTGAAACATGCCTTGAAGGATTCTGAACTTTTATTCGAAAGTCTGGTGAATGAAGCCTTTCTTGGCATTTTTATTATCCAGAACGGCAAAATGATCTATGGGAATCCCAAATTATATCAACTTTTAGGGATAAAAATGAATACAGCCGGCTTAAATCTTTGGGATTACGTGCGCCAAGAGGACAGGGATCGGATAGACATTCTGAATCATTTGGAAATTGGCGATAAAGGTGTTTATCTTTCCTTTAGAATAATAAAGACCAATCAGACGGAAATAGAGGTTATCGCCCATGTAAAAAAAATTAACTATCAGCATAAAGAGACAATCGTCGGATCGATTCAAGATATTACCGAGCGTAAAAAAGCGGAAGAGCACACGAAGTATCTTGCCTACCATGATCAATTAACCGGACTCTCGAACAGAAGGCATTTCGAAGAGAAACTACAACAAGAAGTCGTGATTGGTCAGACATTGCAGCGCCGCTTCGCCGTGATGTTTGTCAATATTGATCGTTTTAAATATATCAACGATGCGTTAGGCCATCCGATTGGTGATAAACTTCTGATCCAATTTTCAAAGAAGTTAAGAGAACTGTTCGATGCTTCTACGATTCTAGCGCGAATCAGCGCAGACTCATTTCTTCTTCTCCTTCCGGATATCGTCAATACAGAACAGGTGATCGAATACGCGAAAAAAATCCACCAACTATCTGACACACCGTTTTTCATTGAAGATTATAAGTTCTTCATTACCATGTGTATCGGTATCAGTATCTTTCCGAATGACGGGGAAGATGCTGAGACATTAGTCAAACATGCGGATACCGCGCTCTACAAAGCCAAAGAATTGGGACAGAACAAGTATCAAGTGCATACGCCGACAATGGATATCGAAAGCTATAAAACGTTCAAATTGTCCTCCGATCTTCGTAGCCCCCTTACCTTGAATCAATTTGAAATCTATTATCAACCAAAAGTTTGTGCGGCGACGCATCAAATTACAGGCGCTGAAGCATTGATTCGCTGGCATCATCCCAAATGGGGTAACGTATTCCCTGATGAATTCATCCCCTTGGCCGAAGAATTAGGTATCATGTCGCAAATAGATCAATGGATTTGCCAAACGGTCTGCAATCAAAACAAAGCTTGGCAAGAAGCAGGACTTCCCGCGATTCCGATATCAATCAATATTTCCGCAAAGCGTTTCTTAGAAACGGAGATGATAACGGATATTACTGATCTCCTTGTGAAAAACCGTCTCGATCCGGGCTATTTAGAGGTTGAAATTGTTGAATCGACACTTCTGGAAAATAATACGGCTGTAATTGCTGTTTTAGATGGCCTTAGGAAGAAAGGAATTAAAATCAATCTGGATGACTTCGGCAAGGGGTACTCCTCCCTTTCCTATCTCATGAGTTTTAAAGGCAAAATCAACACCTTAAAAATCGATAAATCATTCATCGACGATTTGAGCCATACAGCAGATGAGAATTCTAATTTCATTACCAAATCAATCATTGAACTCGCTCAATATCTGGGCATGAACGTGGTCGCTGAAGGCGTGGAAACGTTAGAACAGCTGGAAATTTTAAAAAGTTACAAATGCAACACTGTCCAAGGTTATTTATTCTCTAAGCCGGTTCCCGCCGATGCGTTTGCTGAACTTTTGAAAAAAGGGAAATTTGATCTCCCTACGCCCGAAAATACGGGAACATCGACTCCGCGTGAAAACCGCAGAAAATATTTCAGAATTGATCTCGATTCCCCTTTGATCGGATTAATTACGCTGATTCAATTTCACGGAAATAATGTGCAACTTGGCAAAAATGGTATTCTGATTGAAAACATTGGTTTAGGCGGTTTACGCTTTTTATCTGATCTGCATTTTGGCATTGACCGAAAGATGGTTTTAGAAATTGATACAAAGATTCTCGGGGAAATTGTTACGTTTCACGGTTCCGTCGTTTGGATGAAAGAATTAAAATCAGCTATTTTTCAATACGGATTTGAATTTATCATCAATGAGACGGAACGGTCCGTTCTTGCTCAGTTATTAAATAAACTTTCAATCCTAGCCAAACAAAAGGTCATCGCACCCGATTGCAGCTTCACTACGCTTAGCGTCCATCAATTTTTTTCTGAAAAACAGCAAAATCCGAATAACTTGCTCGAATGAACTACATTCGCTTGCTTAACGGAAGGCCCAGAACGCCTTCCACTCATTCATATAAAAGGACTTGGCTTAGCCAATTCCTTTTTCAACTATTGCGCTTCGATTGCGCGCTGCATTTTTGTGCGAAAAACTTTATACTTTCTAAAAAAAGAACCGGCCGCTACGGTCGATTCTTTTTAATTTGTCATATTTTGAAAAATATCGTTCGCGTATCTTGCGTTTTATTATAAAATTCGATATTGTGTCAAATGCTTTATTACGCTTTTGCTTATCCTTAATTTAAGTAATCCCGTTAATTTTGAAAGCCCGTTTTCCAAACTGGATTCCTTCATTCAGCGCTTGCCTTCTTTAGTATTCACCTTTTATGACAAAGTACGATCCACGGATAGTTCCAGCCAGTTTAGACTTCTGCCTCGCAAACTTAAACTTTCCTTCTAATTCCTTCGGCACGTCCATTCCCTCAGAAAGTTTAAACCCAACAGCCCGCTTCTTCGAGTCATCAATCGTATACATGACGTTCACCGATAGACCGTCTTCATAAAAGACGTAGGCAAATTTGATATTTTCCACTTGAAAACGTGACGTCTCTAAAGGTTTCGCTGCAAACTCAATTGACCGTTCTTCTTTTAAAATTCGATTCACATAATCAAGGGTCTCCTGGCTTTCACTCGCTGGTATAACCGTAAATTCATGCTTATATTTGTTCATAAAGTAGCGGGCTTCATTCGCACGTAAACCGGCAAGTGATTCTGCTACAGGTGAAGACGCGAGGCCAATCGTGGACACATTTTTAAAATCAACTGTATAAGCCATTTTCATCGCTCCATTTATCACTTGATCTTCTGACAACAGAAACATAGCCCCCAAACTGGGTTTTCCTGATTGTTTCAACCGTTGCCTTTAAAGGCTAATTTTTTCACTTGATAATATCATGATACCCCTAAATTATAGCAAAAATGTTGCGCTTTATGTGTTCCGATCAGAAAGACTTCGCATAACATTGTGCTTTGGCTGCTCGCTTGCTGCGGCGGGCTTACTTTTCCCGCAGCCTTCTCGCGCTTTCGTACCAAAATTTATGGCCTTAGCTTTATACAGAAAAAGGGTTCTTTTATTCTCGTGAAAAAAGCTTGACAATCCTTTTTTAAAAGAATTGTCGAGCTTTTGGATTAAAGTTTATTCCCACTCCGAACCATACCACCTGTGGCCTTAGTCAATCGTATGCTTTGCTCCTTTACATTTACTCCCCTTTCATGCCTAGCGCTTGCACCTTGTGATCGATAATATCAATGCAAAGCTCAATAGAATCGCCAATTGCCCTGTCGATATTGTCCTGCTGCACGCCAAGAATTTCACAGCCCAATGATTTATCGATGAAAAGTTCGGAACATTGCAGCTCAGTAAATTTGACCATATTGAGACCACCCTCAATATTTTTTGCTTTCTGTTCTTTCATTAATTTTTTTCCACCCAGTGCGTACAGCCAATCAGGAATCGTCACAACCTTTTTATTCGGGCATCCCAGGTACTTATGAGCGATATTCAACAGTTCTTTCCACTTCATGTTGTCGTAGCCGATCGGATAGCAGTGTCCCCCCCTATTTCTCTCGATAGCACCGGCAATTGCCTGTCCTACCTGACGGACGGTCACCATTGCCGTTCCCCCTCTTGGATATAAGGTCAACCACTTCATATTTCGAATACTTTCCACAAGAAACATCCAAACAGGTTTGCGTCCAGGCTGCGTGCCAAAGATATAGGGCAGTTCCAGAACGGCCACATCAAATCCTTCGTCTGCAAAAGACAGAGCAACATCCTCCTGATCTTTCCGACTCCGAATATAGGGATGCCACTTTGTCAATTCTTTTTCAGGCCAAATCCTATTAAAGTAAGCAAAATAGGAACCAAGGATCACAGAATGCTTGATACCCGCTTTTTTCGCCAATCGCAGCAACCGCTTTACCGGATCAATGTTGTATTTTTTGAAAAGCGCATAGATAGGCGCGGGTCCTTCCACGCGTTCGTCCACGCCTGCAGCGAAGATAAACCCTTCACAACCGGCGAAATGCGCTTCAATCTCCTCGTCGGTCATCTCGAGATAATTGCCAAATTCTATTTTCATTTTTGGAGGTAGTACCGCTCCACTCGGTAATGGAGGTAATGCGATTGAGGTCACTTCATGTCCTCTGCTGATCAATTCTTTGGCTGCTTCACTGCCTAACAGCCCGGTTCCGCCAATCATAAATAGCTTCATGCAGCATTCATATCCTTTCAACTCAGATTTTCATCTGAACATGTTCAGTGCCTTGTGAAACTTCTTGTCCCTATTTAAAAAGTGTGTTCTTGAATGTCATGTTTTCCACTCATTAGAGTCATTGACTTCCGATTGGGTAGAATTAATTGACAACTTGTCGATACAGGGACATCAACCTTGATATGAAACATTCCATTTTTTATTTCCCAGTATACGTGGATCGGCCCATATGGCGTAATCGTACTTCCTTTCGCCCAAGTGATATTGCCACCAATCTTAGGCGCTACTTTGAATGTTTTGTACCCTCCCGAAAGGGGTTCTAACCCTAACAATCGTTTATAGAGCCAATCACCGACTGCGCCATTGGCATAATGATTAAAGGAAACCATACCGCCACCGGATTCTTCGTCCGATTTTGCACCGGAAAGATCGCCGATATTGACTGTTCCATCCGGTCTCAAAGCATCCCAACGCTCCCAAATTGTTGTGCCACCGGCTTTTACTTCATAAAGCCACGACGGACAGGTATCTTGTAAAAGCAAACGATAAGCTTCTTCTAATTTTCCATGGTCTGAAAGTGCGAATAAAATATACGGCGTACCCGTAAATCCTGTTGTTAAATGATTCCCGTTTTCTTCAATTAACTGAACTAAGTGATCCGTCATTTGATTCGTCTCGCGTCCACTAGTCATGTTAAAGTGCAGAGGCAATACATACCCGGTTTGAAATTCTTGTTTGAGCGTCCCTTCTCCGTCTGTAAAGACTTTACGATACGCATGAATAATTTTTTCTCGCAAATTCTGATAATAAATCTGATCATCTTTGTGCCCTAATATTTTTGCGATCTGACTCATAATTTGACAAGAATTTGCAAAATAAGCCGTCCCAACCCACTTGCCCTTTTTTAGCCAATCCCGCACATTTCCTTCTGGAGCCGCCCAATCCCCAAAATGAAATGGGAATCGCCAAATATATCGGTCAGTAGGCGAAATTGCTAAGAAAGACGACCACCACTTGGCAGCTTTCATAAATCGTTTCATGGAGTCATATTGATTGCCAAGGACTTCTATTCTCCCTCGAGCAAGATAGTCTGCCCATGGAACGAGAATGCTGCTATCTCCCCAGCAAGAATTGGCCATTGAGGGCCAATTGTCACCGGCTTTGGGGATAACCATTGGATAACCCCCACCTCGCCCTTGCTCCGATCGCATATCCAATAGCCATTTATCAAAGAAGCGACTCATATCAAAATTGTAGCAAGCAGTCGATGCAAATAAGGCAATATCACCCGTCCAACCCTGTCTTTCATCACGTTGCGGGCAATCCGTTGGTACGTCAATGAAATTGGACTTTCCCCCCAACGAATATTATTTTGCAGTTGATTCAATAATTTATTGGAACATTCAAAGGTACCAATTTCTCTAAAGTCTGAGTGCAACACAAATGCTTCTAACTCAATGTCCTTCATTTCAATTCCAGAAACGCCAACGTAGCGAAATCCCATATACGTCAATTTAGGTGAATAGACCTGCTCCCCTTCTTTACAAATATAAGTTGCAGTTGCCTTGGCCGTTCTGAGTGATTTTACAAATAGCTCCTGATCTACGAGAACTTCGGCATGCCGAAAAACAATTTTCTGGCCGTCTTTCCCTTTAATATGAGCGGAAATAACCCCAGCAAAATTTTGTCCGAAATCAAAGATCCATTCACCACTCGGCGATAACTCTATTTTTTTCGGTGTCATTGTTTCTTGTCTGCGAATAGGTAAGCCATACTGTGCTAAAAGCTTCGGATCTTTACGGGGCCGAGTGATGGCTGCGTTTTGCCAATGGATTCTGTCCAAATGGATTCGCGCGTCAAAAGTCTCCCCATCGTACCATTCGGCCATTTGATAATTCCCGTCTAGACTAACTTTCCAAGTTCCGTCTGAAGCAATCATCTGTGATGTCCCATCTTGGTATTCAATATGAATTTCAGCAAGCAATGCTTGTCTATCTGCACTAATTTTATTTTTCCGGATATAATTGAATGACCCGACTGCCCATCCGCCAGCAACGACGAAATGAATTAAATTATTCTTTTCCAATTGATCGGTAAGATCATAGGTTTGATATTGAATTTGATTTAAATAAGAAGTAAAACCTGGCGCAAAATAATCGTTGCCAACTTTTTTCCCATTCAAATTAACTTCATAGACCCCTAACGCCGTACAGTTCACCCAAGCACGTTTAACTTTTTGAGTGATTTCAAAGTTTTTGATAAAATTCATTGGCTTTGGTGAAACTTTTTTAGGAAAATCATAGGATAGATCCGTAATCCATTTGCCGACCCAAGGAGTGTCTAGCCTTCCGGTTTGGAACGCAGTTACTTTTTCAGCAACCTCGTCTGATTTTGAATAGGCAATTACTTTAACCGAATAGTTGCTATACGGGCGTAATGGGCCTTGATATTTATTATTAATTTGATCGACCGTTTCCAGTTCCCAATCATTTATTTTAATGTTCCCGTGTGAAAATTCTTCACCTGGCTTATCCGAGTCCAAACTAAATGAAATTGTTGGCGGTGTATCTGTGATGCAGCCTTTTTCTAATCCGTCGACGACCAATCTATCTATTTTGAACATATTATTTTACCGCCCTTCTGTAATTTCTTGTTGATTGGTTACCCTGTCTTTTTCTACGTTTATGGCAAGTAATAAAAGAATCATGAGCACACCTGTAATCGTTTCGATTCCAACAAATCCAAACGTTATAGCATTTTGGACAGATGTGTTTTGGACAGCAATTAGCTTCCCAATTTTATTGTAGTATGGGGCAACGTAGCCTGATGCCGCGAGAAGTGCATTAAAAATACCGATACAGAATCCACCCATTGTAACTGCAATGATGTTGTAAAGAGACATGGCCACACCGTCACAACGGAAATTTACCTTCCACTCAATATGATCCAATACATCTGCAAAAAGAGCCATAAAAATGTAGCTTGCTGGCAACCCGCCAATATTTTTAATAAATTGACCCGCCAAAAAAAACGGCATATTACGTGGAAAGAGCCAACAAATCACGCCACCGATCACAAAGATGATTGAACCTAAAATCAGGGTATTGCGTTTGCCCAATCGTTTGGCAACCGGCCAAACCGCAAAAACACCGATTCCCATGGGAATACCGCCAATCATAGAAATTAGCATCTGAGTGGTTCCATCATTGTAAGTTCCCAATACATAATTACTGAAATAAACCAAACTCATGTTCTTCACTAGCGTTCCGATTGTAAATATTAAAAAGAAAGCTAATGCAGCGACCATATATTTATCAGAGAACACAGCCTTCAATTGCGTTTTATAGGGAACTTCTTTCTTATCATTTTCTTGTGCTTCTTTAGTCACGCGTTCTTTTGTGAAGTAATACTCTAATAAAGTTAATGGCAATGCGAAAATTGAGATAATTGCAATTAATGTAATCCACAATCTTTTGTCTAGACCAACAGCGGGCATAACCAGCATCGGAAATATAAACGCTACGAGAATCCCCGTTACCATCACTGTCGTAATTTGATTGAAAACAGATAATTTACTGCGAACCGTTGAATCACGCGTTGAGAGCGGAGCCATTAAATTGTGACTCATATTAAAAATCGTATAGGCAAAAGCATAATATAAGTTATAGGACAGCATCACCCAAATGATCTGAATCGTAGGATTGCTCTGGGGAACAACCACTAACAAAATTCCTGATAGCGCTAACAATGGAGCGGAAATAAATAGCCAGGGTCTAGCTTTCCCTTGGCGTGTTTTTGTACGATCAATGATATAACCCATCGAAACATTGACAATAACGTCAATAATTTTTGAAGCCATGGGAAAAGCAACTAAAAACAATCCACCCCAGACGCTTGTCATTTTTAACACATCTGTATAATAGACATTTAAATAGGTGGCAAGAACCCCATTTAAAAGGAGCGCCCCAACCGGACCAATTAAATAACCAAAGTATTGCTCTCTTTTTTGCACATCCTCTTTGCTTACCTTAGTGTCTAATAATGGATGCCCGAAGAATTTTGCTAGTTTAGTCATCCCCGTCGTCTCCCTTTGACCCGACAACCCGAAAGGCTATCCGTCTGAACTTTATACATCTCGTTCTGATACAACTTTCTTATAAACGCGTGTCTCGTTTGCATCATGTAGCGGATTCCAAACTTGCGCAAAAAAAGAATCCACTTTTGCACGTTCAGAATAATTCCAGCTTTCTCGTTCACATTCGGGGCACCAATGGCCGCCCTCCAACACTAATTTGGGACTTGCTTCAAATGTATGACCAAAAGCGCATCTGAATTCAAGCTTTTGCTGCCAATTCCCTGTTTCTAGACTAGTTGACAGACATTCACCGCCTCTAAATTTTGCCGCTCCTTTGACATCGTTAATAGATAACCATTCAGGCGCTTTGGTTTCATCATAGCCATGATCGAGCACGACTTTTTTATTCCAATCCGTAAAATGCTCGAAATCACTTAGCTTCTTAGGGATTTTTTCCCATTTTTCCTTACTTCCCCAGTAAGCATCAATATGATCGGCTACATTATCTTCAATAAAATGGACGGTTCCATGCGCGCTTCTGGCCTGCTTCAAGAACATCTTCTTCATAATCGTTCCCATTAATTTTTGTCCGCCTGGAAGTTTGCATAGTATTTTTGCAAGAGTAGCTTGACCACCTAGATTTTCTAAATAACATTTATAAAAGTAGTCCATTCCATCGTGTCGAAAATGAAGATAGTCATCCAGTTTGTCTGAATCCAAATAATATTGCCCATGGAAGTTTCTTGTGGCATACCACTTGGGATTAATCGCATGATCAAGATTTTTAAACCCAATTGCTCCATACAAAACCTGATACATTTCGTAAGTACTTACGCGACAGGATTCTCCACCGCCAATATTATAAATGTGATTCCAAAAACCGCCGGGTAATTTTCCGGTGAATTCGTACTGGCACAGGTTTCCCATTAATCTTCCCGAATCACGATCAGAGACATATTCCAATACATTATCGAGACAATTATGAAACATAATGGCATCGACAATCTTACTCATAGCCGGCCCCATAATACCCGTTTGGCGAAGACTTACCCAGTACTTCAATCCTGATTCAATAACTAATCGCTCCGCTGCCACTTTGGAAACAGCATAGTAATCGTACATGCTTGTTTTAATAGGGTCGCCTACTCTTCCCCAATGAATGGGCGGCATACGATCCCCTGTCTCAGCGATCGTTCCGATGTTAACTAACTTTGTTCGCTCCTCCTGACCGAGTTCAAAAATTGCATGAACAATATTACGAGCTGAACCATAGTTAATTTCCATGGCTTTTTTCGGATAATAGTCTGCTGCTGGCGAAACAAATGCTGCAATATGAAGAATTAAATCAGCATTTTTTACACATTTTTTAACGAGCTCATAATCTAAAAGGTCGCCATAATAAATTGTTACTTCTTTGTAGGCCGTATAGGGTTGTAGAGCCGCTCTGTCTTTTGGTGAGTCAAATGAAAGAATCGTTATATCGTAAAGATTTCTATCTTTAATCATTTGTTTTAGACTTTGTTGCCCCATTCCACCTGATGCACCCGTAATAAATACTTTTTTCTTCATCACATTTCATTCCTTTTTTTGGTTTTTTGGTAGATCAGGGACTTCTATCTTGTTGATCATTTTTTTAGCCCCTGAAATATACTTATGGTTTAATAGATCTACGAGCCCTTGAGCAAGGTTATAAGCGAATTTGCCTGAGCTGCTAACAGAAATAGAACGTAGGCTATTGTTGGGCATCATTTTCATGATGAACATTCCGTTTTTACGAAGCATGTCTTTTTCAGGACCTTCAGGCATTTTTAATGCTTTCTCGTATTGTTTTTTTCCCACCCCAACAACCATCGAATAAAAGAATCGCCCAATGAACGAAGAGCGAAGGTCCTCCAATTTCGAGTCCATCGTAAAAACGTCCTTATTCTTTTTCACCGTATGTTGTTTTCGATCAATCAAGGCATCAAATTCTTCATTCGTGACACCCGTGAGCCTGTCTGGTTTAAAATAATGTTGCAATTTAGTTGGTGCATAAGGGCTGATAACTTCCTCTTGATCATTAATTTCTAACAGCAACTTGTGTCGAACTTCTTTGCTGGACGCAGCGATAGAGACTATATATTGGCCGTTCTCAACAACCCAATCACCGATGGCAACATTATAATAAGCGACGTCTCGTATTGGCATTCGGATATTAATCCGTTTTGATTCCCCTTTTGACAGATACACTTTCTGGAATCCTCTTAATTCTTTAGCAGGTTTATAGACAGTTGATACCGGATTGCTAATATAAATTTGGACAATTTCAGCACCCTCGTAATTCCCGGTGTTTTGAATATCACAACTCACGAGGATAGACGGTCCTTCGCGTGTTACTTGTGGATTCTGATAAGAAAAAGTTGTGTAACTCAGACCATAGCCAAAAGGATAGAGAATCTTATCCGATGAAACCGAATCATAATAGCGATAGCCAACAAAAATTGATTCTTTGTAATATTCCTCCTTTGACCGCGCATATTCCGCACCAAAAGGTACTGAATCATAGCTTTTAACCCAAGTTTCTGCCAATTTGCCTGAGGGGGTTTTTTCACCAAATAGCAATTGAACGGTTGCTTCTCCACCTGCCTGACCCGGTAAATACATATTTAAAATGGCAGCTAAATCTTTTTCGAATGGAAGTTCAACCGGGGAACCCCCATACATGACAAAAACAATCTTTTTTCCGGCTCTGATTAAACGTTCGATTAGCGAACGCTGGTTAGCTGGCAACGAAATATTGGGTCGATCATACCCCTCACTTTCAACGTAATCCGTTTGCCCACCAAAAAAGAGAACAGTCTGATTGTTTTTCGCCTTTTTTAACACTTCTACCTCTAAATCTTCTTGAGCTGTCGCGTCAGATTCTCTATAGCCTTGAACGAATTCATAAGCAATATGTCGGGAACGAAAAGCCATTTCTGGTGTCGTGAGTTTCGTTGGATTAATCAAAGAGCTGCCTGCACCTTGATAGCGCATTTTTTTGAACAAGTCGCCAACAATTAAAAAGGATTCACCCCGATCCAGTGGTAAAGCGCCTTCATTTTTTAGAAGAACCGCGCCATCGACTGCGATTTCTTCCGAGATACGATTATGTTCTTCTGCATCGAAAGCTAAATCGTGTCCGACTATTTTTGTTTCATCGATGAGTGTCAAAATACGCGATACCGATTGATTCAAAGTAGACTCGTTTATTTTTCCATTTTGTATTCCATCAATAATTTGTTTACGAAAATAAGCGCAATCACCAGGCATTTCCAAATCCATCCCCGCTTTGAGGCTGGCGATTCGATCGGACACTCCCCCCCAATCGCTAATGACCGCGCCTTTAAACCCCCACTCTTCTCGAAGAATATCTGTCAATAGATAATGGTTTTCAGAACAGAAAGCACCATTTACCTTGTTATAGGCACTCATCACTGTTTTCGGATGGCTTTCCTTAACCACTTTCTCAAAAGCTTTTAGATATATTTCTCTTAATGCACGCTCATCTACAACAGAATCTCCCATGAAACGAAAGTCTTCATTGTTATTAACCGCAAAATGTTTGACTGATGCGCCAATACCTGCTTTTTGTACGGCTAAAATAAATGCTTTGCCCATTTCTCCGGAAATCAGAGGGTCTTCTGATAAATATTCAAAATTTCGACCGCACCTCGGATTCCGCTTTATATTTATTGCAGGACCTAAAATCATGTTTACGCCAAAAAAACGGCACTCTTTTGCTACGGCCTCCCCCATTTTTTTCATGTTCTCCGGATTCCAACTGGATCCAAATGTCGCTCCAGTTGGAAATGAAGTAGTGGGTTCACTTTTGTTCAGTCCAAGGTGATCTCTATTTTCTCCTTGCTTTCTCAAACCACAAGGTCCATCGGTCATATATATTGATGCAATATCCAGTCTTGGTATGGCATTCGTTTCCCAAAAGTCTACTCCGCTGACTAATGCTGCTTTTTCTTCAAGTGTCAACTGGTTCACTATGTTCTTTATGTTCATCGTTCATAGACTCCTTTCTAAACATTTATAGTATAAAGTAAGCGTAATCATTTATATTTCATATTTGTTTTCTTTTTTTTACTTTTGTCACGTGTTATAGTTGATTAAACCATTTTCCCTTGAAGAGACGATTACTACTTGTTTGTAAACAATCTGTTGTACAATGCAAAGGGGAGCGACGATGCAAAATATTTATGTGATTTTGGCACATATTTACCAAGCGACTGGTATACCAATCTATCTTTACGATCGAAATACATTTGTTAAAGCCTTCTCAGATGATGAGCATGATCATTTTCTTCCACCAAAACAATTTATTGACTATTTGACAAATAGTCGGCGAGAAATCGACTATCTTGCTTCGGACTTTTTTGCCTATTTCGGCTCTATTGAGATATCTAGCACGTCCACTCTGCGGATCATTGTAGGACCCGCTTTTCAGATGAACATCCAGCAAGATCATTTCAGAGAATTGATTAAAAGTTATGTTGTCGTAGAACAAAAGGAACGCGAAGAATTTTCACAATTTATCAGCAACCTTCCCGTTATATCTTTAAATCGATTTCTTAATATCCTGAAAACGATTCATTTCTTTATTAATCAAAAAGAAATCAGTACCGAAACAATCCTAAAATCGAGAGATAAAGTTCTAAGAGAAGATCAAGCGATTTTGACAACATATGAGAATCGCGAAAACCTTCGCTACAACAATTCTTATAATGTTGAGAATCGACTCTGTGGCTATGTTGAACATGGTGATTTGGAAAAAATTTTAGAATTTATTGAAGAACCCTTCCAAACACATGAAGGAAAAATGGCTCAAGATTCGTTGAGACAAGCGAAGAATACAGCAATTGTTTCAATAACGCTGATCACGCGTGCAGCAATACGTGGAGGCGTCGACACAGAAAGTGCTTTTCAGATCTCCGACCGATTTATTCAGCAAATTGAACAGTTCCATTCCTTGGGGCCGATTCAACATCTCATCCAAGAAGTACTTTTTGATCTCACCAATCGTGTTAGAAAATTGAAACTTGTCCATATGGGGTCTGAGTTTCTGCCATTGATCCGATATATAGAAAGGAATGTCAATCAGCCCTTATCTGTCACGCTCTTGGCGGAAAAGTTTGGCTATAGCCGCAGTCACCTTTCGACTTTATTTAAAAAAACAAATGGTATTACGCTTCAAAATTTCATTACAAAATGCAAAATGGAAGAAGCCAAGCAATTGTTAACCTATACAGACAAAGCTATTAGCACAATAAGTAACTATCTGCGTTTTTCGAGCCAAAGTCATTTCCAAACGGTTTTTAAACAGTATACGGGTCAATCACCGGCAAAGTATCGAAAAAATACAAATCATATAAAGGAGTTTTGAGAGTAATCTTGATTCGCATAAACGGTGAACGCATCAAAGCGTTCACCGTTTTTCTTGCTAACCTTCGCTGAATCAGACCGATCTCTATTGCCAGGGGCAAGCGAGTTATATGAATTTTTTCTCATCAAGTTTTCATCGCATCCTCATGCTGCCTTTTCATTAATCTCTTATAATAGATTCGATTCATGTAAAAAAGCTGCCGCTTTAGTTCACAACTCTTTAAAAACAGGAGATTCGCGATGCGCTTATTTTCAACAGAATTAAAATTCAATACCAGCTATCTATTCAGCAAAGTACCCGAAATCACCTTGCTCTTTTGGATCACAAAAGTAGTGACTACTGGAATGGGCGAAGTTTTTTCTGACTATCTTGTCAAACAAATCAATCCGATTGTTGCGGTTGCTCTCGGCGGACTTGGTCTCCTCTTTTCTCTCTTGATTCAATTTGCGGTCAGGCGCTATATCGCCTCTATTTACTGGCTAGTGGTTGTAATGGTCAGCATTTTCGGCACAATGGCGGCTGACGTCATCCATGTGGTGCTCGGGATTCCCTATCTCGTTTCCACACTGTTTTTCGCTGCCGCGCTCTGCTTTATTTTTTACCTCTGGTATCGAGTGGAAAACACGCTGTCGATTCATAGCATTTTCACAGCACGACGCGAATTTTTTTACTGGGCAACGGTACTCACGACGTTTGCGCTTGGGACCGCTTGGGGCGATTTGTCAGCGGCAACTTTTCAGCTTGGCTACTTCTTATCAGGCATCCTCTTTTCGATCATGCTTCTGCTGCCAGCATTGCTATTTATCATAACGCGCAATTACGCTGTACTGACCTTTTGGTTCGCTTATGTGATGACAAGGCCCGTTGGTGCTTCTTTTTCAGATTGGCTGTCGAAGGCCCACAATGTCGGTGGCGTAGGGTTTGGTGAAGGAAGCGTCAGCCTGGTTTTAACGTTTTTGATCATTGGTATGGTCGGTTATCTGCAGATGAACCAGAAGAATGTCCGCCGCAATCTGATAACACCGCAGCAGGAAGAACTGCTTGATTTCAAAAAAAGCATACGTACCGAAAACGAGAAAGTTCACAATTGAGCGTCTCGTGTCTATCTATATTCTAAAAAAAACAAAGAGCATTGGAGAGGATTCCCCCCAATGCTCTTTGTTTGGCTGCAATTATGCATGACATTCATCATGATTCGCGTTGGATCATAGCCAATGACCCACTGGCCATTGACATTGGTTTGCGGCACACCCATTTGCCCCGTAGTTTCGACCAAACGTCGTGCAGCGTTCTGATCAAGCTGCACATTGACTTCATTATATGGCAATCCCTGTTTGTTCAAAAAACCTTTGACCATTAGGCAGTAGGGACAAGTCGACGTTGTATACACGGTAATATCGTTCATTACAAATGATCTCCTTTTAAAATAGTGTAAGCCTCCGGGAAAAGTGAAACACTCTAAGCTTCTCAGCTGCGATTCTTGAATCTGCCGAACCCCCAGATCTGGCGCATCACTCCTCAGGCTGTGCCCTTTACTATGCTTATATTATATACCCATAGGGGTATGGTGTCGATTCATTTGTTTGCGTTTTATTCAGAACGCATACCCATTGATCTGTTGAAAAAGACAATCGAATAAGGCACCGTTTTCGTCTCCAAAGCGGATTGGCAAATCCTCCAAATCGATTGATAGAAGCATTGTCGCATGACTGCTTCGTCATAAGCAGATATCCATTATTTGACGCCTACGATTTTAAAATTATGCAATTCTTCGTTGATTTCTTTTTCCAATTGAACATTTCCTAAAATCCTATTTATATTAATCGCATTTGAAATAAGTGATAATCCCTGCGTGACATTTTTTAAGTGATAGAGAATAATACCTTTTCTTACCATTGATATGGATATAAGATCCACTTTTTTTATATTTACACTCTCCCTCATCGCCTTCTCAGCATAAGTTAATGCATCATTGTATCTATTTTGATGCATTAATAAAAGAGTAATATTTAAAAGATAGGCGATTTTGAGAACTGTATATTCTTTAAGGTTTTCATAAGTATCAGCCAATTTTTTTAATGCTATTTGTGTAATCGATATTTGCGTTTCTGGGGGAAAGAAGAATAAAATATTATTTATCAACTTAAGTTCAATCAAATACCAACTGTCCATCTTAGAAAGCCTCTTCCATACCTTCTCCGCGTAAATGCATGCTTCTTTATATTTTCCTTCATGGACAAAAACAAGAGACTCACAAATCCACAAAATATCTTGAACAACAACATCTGTATTGGCTTCTAGAAAGTGGATGCACTCATTCTTAAGTTCTGTAATTTTTCCAAGTTCCACGTTTGATGAAATAACAGAAAAATTATTAAGAATATGTTGCTTTGGGTCTAAATCATATATAGCTTTAATGCGTAATACTTCATCATAAGAAACGTCCAACCGTTTTAATATATGAAAAAAATTGTTGATTGTTGGCGTTACTTCACCGGATTCGATTTTTGAATAAGAAGATTGTGAGAACTGATTACTCGATATATACTTTTGTGTGTACTTTTTTGATTGGCGTATTTTTTTTAGGATAGAACCAAGATGGTCAGTCAATATTCTTTACCTCAAAAATATAATATGAATATATTCATATTATATTATATCAATGGCGATACATACTACAATTTATGTATATTAAAGTGAAAGGAGGGATTGGAATGTTTTCTCCTGAAGATATTTGGATTGTAGGCGGAGTAATCGCTCCTGTTTCTTTCGATTAAATTATTTCAGTTTTTTTATTCATGAAGTGCCAAATCAGAAATAATTAGATAAGTTTCAACAGCATCATAGCTATATGATAAGCGATCGTCTGGTATTCCCGGTGAAATAGTAGGATAGCTTTATTTGCTCTGATATAGCCATAGAACAACAGAAAAGGAAGTGACTCCACTTATATGAATAAAATGTGGAATGGGCTAGTGCCTGGCGAAAAGGTGTGTGTCTCTTATTACAGTAAGCTGTTCATGGCCACAGTCAAGGCACTTCTTCCAGAGAACAGATGTATTATTTCAAGGTATTCTGACAACTGTGAGATGACTATTGACTGTAACAAATGTCAGAAAGTAGATAAAGTATCCAAAATGGATCGGGAAGAAAAGTTAAAGCTGATTAAGCAAATAACGCCGTCGATTTCAATGAAGACAATAAACAAAATATGTGATTACAGCATCTATCGTCGATCAGTCGATATGATCGGTTTTTCAGAATTGCTTAAGGATTATATCGTGCAACAAAAAAGAGAATGCATCGCCTATCTTGTAGATGAATACGAGATGGAACTCAGGAATACGCGTTCGAGAAGCTACCAGTGATTTTGACTGAACAGACTAACATCTTAAAGACAAGGTGCACGCGCCTAACCAGAATAGTGGCGTGCACCTTGTCTTTTTATCAAATCATGAAGTGATGCATACGAATACGCTTTTCGCTCATGGGTATAACCGTAAACTCATGTTTATACTTATTAGTCCATAGGACATTAAAAGATGCATTTAATAAGAGACTTCAGATAACTTTTACTGGGGTCGCGCCCCGATAATATTATCTATTCGGCTCAATCCTTTTTCTGCTGTAAAAATCATTTCATCAAATAACTCCTGAACCGTAGGAATCGTGTCGATAAGACCGATTACCTGTCCCACCCAGCCGAAACCTTCTGCTTCATTACCGTCATAGATATACCTGCAATTAGCTTTTCCGCTAATTATATCTTTCAGGTCTTCATAGGTTGCGCCTTGCTTTTCGCGTTCGATAATATCCAGAGTAAATGCACTTTTCAGGACGCGTCCTGGCGCGCCTAATGTTCGCTTAATAATGACAGTATCCGTCTCATTGGAATTAAGGATTGCCTGCTTATAGCTCTTGTTTGCATGAATGCACTCTTGCGTCGCAATAAAGCGAGTCCCCATCTCAATTCCCTCTGCGCCTAGAGCGAAGGCCGCCAATAACCCGCGTCCATCGCCAATGCCACCACTTGCCAAGACTGGAATCGATACGGAATCAACCACACGCGGCGTCAGAACCATTGTGCCAATATCGTCGCGTCCTATATGCCCGCCGCCTTCCTGTCCGACCACCATAACCGCGTCCGCACCGAGTTGTTCCGCTTTCTGTGCCTGTCTCGTGCCAGCTACGAGGACAAGCGTTCGAATCTTTTTTCCTTTTATCCGTTCAAAAACAGGTTGGGGATTACCGCCTGTAATCGAAATTGCAGAAACCTTTTCTTCAATAACGACTTCGAGCAATTCCTGATATTGCCCATCGTGCCTTGCAATAGCAAAGTTTACGGCAAATGGCTTATCGGTGAGCGTACGAACTTTACGAATTTCTTCGCGAAGTTTTTCAGGTGAACCGAGCGTTGCTGCCGTAATTTGTCCGAGTCCCCCTGCATTCGAGACTGCAGCTGCAAGCTCGGCATAAGCAAGATAAGCAAGTCCCCCTTGCACAATTGGATATTTAATTCCAAAGATCTCTGTTACGCGTGTTTTCATCGTATCGCCTGCTCCTTTTAGCAATGTTCATGAGAAAAGCTAGGCTTAGTCAAGTCTCTTTTGTAATAATGCACTTCGATCGCTCGCTTGCCGCAGGCGATCCGTGAACCTCCTCAGACAGGCTAGAATCTGCGGGGGCTCACTTAGCTCGCTTTTCCCGCAAGGCGCCAGAGCACCTGCGCTGCATTTTTGCGCATTGGTTCCTTTATTTCAAATTTTTCCGCTGCCTTGCCTTCTTCAAACAAAATTTTATAGCATTTTTATGCAAAAAACCATTGATTAAGGGTGGCTCTCAGCGCCTTCATCGTAGCTATATATCTGCACCTGCTTATCTTTTAACACGCGGCATAATCATGTGTGCATCAGCGGATCAATTCCATTTTTGGGTTCATCCATTGATTAATACCGATCGATTTTGTCGCCTTCCATATGATGAAAATAAAGCGTGTAACGGATCAAGATAGTCGATCGCATTGACCAGACTGTAAACACTAATAATAAAGAAATTTCATGTCAGACTCTATAACAAAAAACCAGCAGTTTTTATACAAAGTGGTACCCTTAATTATGGAGAATGTTCGAAAAGGAGGACAGAGGATAGGTTTTACAGGCTAATAATGCAACATCCTGTTGCAACACCTGTACTAGCCCATCCTGGACATTGCAAGAAGGTCCTTTGTATCTTTTCCCCGGACTTTTCGAACACCTCTTATAAAGCATGATCTGGGAGGCATTGCGAATATGGCTTATTCTTCAGCAACAGAGTTAATACTTGAAGCAAAAGAAAAGAAAAATCTTACTTTTTCCCAAATCGCAGAGGCGGCAGGCTGTTCAGAGGTATTCTGCACAGCCGCTATTTATGGACAGCAGACGCTAAGTCCCGATCAGGCAAAAGCGGTCACTGAATTACTCCAATTACCAGAGGAAGTTGAACGTGAGCTGAAATCAATCCCATTCCGTGGTGCAAATTTTTCCTTGCCACCGACAGACCCAACTATTTACCGCCTTTACGAACTCGTCCTTGTATACGGCGATACGATTAAAGCACTGATCCATGAAAAATTTGGCGATGGAATCATGAGTGCTATTGATTTTAAAATGGATTTGGGTAAAAAGGAGGATCCTCACGGCGATCGTGTAATCATTACGCTAAACGGTAAATTTCTCAAATATAAAACGTTTTAATGCGCTCTTTTTGTGCTCGAATTTTTAAGGTATATCTCTCCCTCCTGGTCGCATAATAAGAAGCGAATAACGAGGAGGGATACACAATGGCAAAACCTGATGACCGTTCAGACAACATGGAAAAAATTGCGAAAAACATTGGTCATACTCTGCAAAACATGGATGAAGCCAATGATTTTATCAAAGCACATGGTAATGAAATGAGCGAAGAAGAAAAGCAGCAGATTAAAGAAAAAAATCAGCGACGTGAGCAAAGTATCGAAGGTTTGCGTGATGAAATCAAAGACGAAGCTGCCTTCAGCAAAACAAGATAATGAAAAGGTGTCAACTGGCTTTGCCGATTGACACCTTTTTTCTTGCCCTTACATACTGTATGGTTTCATATTCTCTCCTAAAAAATACGATGCGTCATTTAAGTTTATATTTTAAGTTTAAACATAAGATCATCACCAATCACCAGACGTAAAAAAAATACCCCCACAAGATCATCGAGTCTGGGAGGGATTTGGGAGAAAGCCATTTAATTTTTAGCAACTTTTATCTCCAAATCAAACGGATCTAGTGAACAGCACGTTGATTTAGCGGAACTTTGAATGAGTCAAAAGATTTTCACAGAGTTAAAAAGAGTTTGGACGGTGATATTGGTTACATCACGGAATGGCTCACTTCACTAAATAAAACGCGTTGAATTTTATGCAACACTCGATGTCTTCTAACATTAGAGAGTTAATATAGCGTTGGATAAGGCGGTCTCGGTGGATGTTTTGGACGTGGATGACATGAATGTGAAAAGCCAGGTCCGCCTAAACCGAGACCAGGAAAAAAGCCAAAGCCTGATCCAGGTCCGCCTAAACCTAGGCCGGGGGCAAAACCAAAACCCGATCCAGGTCCGCCTAGACCTAGGCCGGGGGCAAAACCAAAACCCGATCCAGGTCCGCCTAAGCCGAGACCTGGAGAAAAGCCAAAGCCTGAGCCTGGCCCGCCTAAGCCGAGACCTGGAGAAAAGCCAAAGCCTGATCCTGGCCCGCCTAAGCCGAGACCTGGAGAAAAGCCAAAGCCTGAGCCGTGTCCACCTAAACCTAGTCCTGGAGCGAAGCCAAAGCCTGAGCCGGGTCCACCTAAACCTAGTCCTGGAGAATAGCCAAAGCCTGAGCCGGGTCCACCTAAACCTAAACCTGGAGAAAAGCCAAGGCCTGATCCGGGTCCACCTAAACCTAAACCTGGAGAAAAGCCAAAGCCTGATCCAGGTAATCCAATTCCAGGAAACATTTTTCTCCCTCCTTCGTTACTTTTAATTAACTACCCTAATCATATGTATTCTGGGTTAAAGTTCTTGTGTAGTCGTCCATTCCATCAAAACAGGACTTTAAAACTGAAATTTATAAAATAAAGTGGGTCATACAACAATGTATGATAAAAAGTGTTTGATCATATAAAATTGGTGCTTATCAATAGAGAAAATCCCCGCCAGATTATCATTTCTAGCAGGGATTTTAGCATAAAACCATTTAATTTTAAGCATTTTTTATCCATTTTACATCACAACAAATGTTATTAGATAGGCATTCTCTCTTCAAATTGTATTTTCCTTTTATTCCCGTTCATTTATCCTGATGGGAATGACTTGTGCAGAATCAAAGTATTCTTTCTTCTGTTGCATATAGTGGTCAAAGAAATCTTTGTCTAAGCCAAACAGATTCGTAAGAAACAAGGGATGGATATGAAATTTAGATTCTAAGTCAGAAATAGAACAAATTTGCTTATCGAAAATTAGCTGCAGTAAGGACTTTACCCGGCCCGGACGAATGGGTGGCATTTGATCGTCTAGTGGTTCAAGTATTTGATAGCCCTTTTTGTGCAATTGCCCAAAGAAATAGCGATTCTCCTGATAAGTCATTAAGCCTAATTGATAAGCACGGTACGCCAATGCGACAAGCGAAACCATATACTTGCGTTTCATCTCAATGTAATAGTCAGGATTAGAATGTCTTGGCAATTCAGCGAAATCTCGCTTAAAGTCCTCCTCAGGCAGTAGAAAGACAGAGGCAAATTGATTAGCTTGCTGCTCAATTTGCTTGTGCTCTTGTTTGGTCAGCGTTTCCATATCAATGGCAGTGTGAAGCAGAATGTGACCAAGCTCATGTGCCAGATCAAAGTTTCTGCGAACTGCTGATTTTTTGATATTCCCTAAGATGATGAATGGGCGACCATCGTCTGTGATTGTACTATAGGCATCAATTTCTGGGCCAAGATTCTTTTCAGCGATGTAGATACCACTCATTTCAAGCGTATACATCAAATCTTTATTATTTTGGAGCTTGAGAAATTTTCTTGCCAGATTGGCCGTCTGAGTAATACTTTGATCCATCGACTGATCCGGATCGGATCGCAACATTTCCGTAGCCTTGTTTCGGAGTACAGCGATCGCAGAATCAGGCGTAATTAAAAATTTTTCGAAAAAGCTGATGTAGTAATCAATATAGCTTATATAGGTTAACTCAAGCTTTGTTTTTTTCCGTGATTCACGATCCTTCGACCGATAAGCAACTCTTTCTTCAGATGCAGTTTGATTCAGGAATGTCTTTGAGAATAAGAACTTTGTGTCTACAGAGAAGAGTTCTCGCACTTTGTTCAAGACTTCGATCCTCGGAATCGTTGACTCATTTTCATACTGCCAAACTGCTTGTTCTGAAACGTTGAGCTGAGCTGCAAGTTCTTTTCGGGAGAGACCATTTAGTTCGCGTAATTCTGTTAGTTTCTCACAGGAAAACATCGCTCATCACCTCTTCTATTATTGCGCACCGTGGTTGTCTTCTTTCTCTTTTTTTGCCACTTCATAACCGAAGGACTGCTCTTCACTAACACGCGGTTTAAACCTGAACTTTCTTTCTTCACATATATTTAGCTGTTTTAGTGAAGCAGGAATTTGCAGAAAAGCATTCAATTTTTGGCAACTTTTATTCATTTTAAATCATAATTAACGTTGTAAAGAGACATTCTCTCTCCAATTAGAGTTTGCTTTTTCACTCCCAATCTGTTCCGTTTAATAAACGTATAAAGCACTCTCCGGTCAAAACTACCTACCTCAAGGCCACCAACGACTTCCAAAACCTGAGCATCACCATCAACAAGCATACCGAACACATCAGCGTTTGAAAAAGAACATTCCACCTATTGAGAAACAAAATACTAAAGTTTTTGGCGATTACGTTTTGGACAATTAATATATCTCTCATAAGGTAAATTTTTACATCATCCATTAATTTGAGGAAATTTTGACTCTATATTTTTTTTGACATCCGAAATACTATCGGTATACTCTTGTATCTTCAGAATCAGCTGTTCAGCAATCTCCTTTTTAACTGGATTCCTAATCACGTCTAGAACACTTTTATCAAATGTTTCATATGTATCCGGGCTCAGTTTTTTATCATAATATCAAGAACCAAAAATATAGTTTGAATAAACCAAAGCATATATATAGAAATCGTAAGAAGATGGAAAATATTTGAGAGCTGTACTTAAGGCAAATAAAAAGGTATATTAAAAATATAGCGACAAGAAAAACGGGGCGAATGCAGTGCCAAAAGAAATTGGAACGAGCAATGAAGATATTATCAAAAAGGCGAAAATATTTTTCAAAGAAACAATTGCAAAAAACCATGTTAAAAACACGACAAAACTAAAAAATATTAATAATTTCAATATAAATCCCTTTTTAAATAAGTATTTAGCTAACTACTTAACTGGAAATGATGATCCAGAAAGTATTGCAAAAGCACTTATTTATCCAAGAGTTTTAGGAACATCAATAACAACATCATTTGGTTCTAATCTTCAAAAATTTATTAATACAACACTAGAAGGATATGGTTCAACCACTAGTGGAATGGACATTGAATTTATTGATAAAATAGACGGTAGAAGAAAATATTGTCAGATCAAAGCTGGTCCGCAAACAATAAACTATGATGATGTGACAACTATTCAAAACCACTTTAAGAGCGCAATAAATTTAGGAAGAACTAATGGGATTCCAATAGCTAATATGGATTGTGTTGTAGGCGTTTTTTACGGAGAAAATAGTGATTTAAGTGCATTCTACAAGACCATTGCAGAAGATTACACAGTTTTAGTTGGCAAAGATTTTTGGCATCACCTAACAGGAGATGAAAATTTTTATAAAGAATTAACTGATGGAATAGGTGAAATTGCCAATGAATTTGATAGTACTGATTTGTTGGATAAAACAATAAAAGATCTTGCAGAAGAACTAAAATCAATTAATGGGATAAAAAGATCTTAAAAAAATAGTATCAAGTAGAAAATCCCTTAATGGTAAAGGCATATATCTAATTGATACTTATTTTTTATTAAAATTGATTTAAATAGTTGATAACTGATTGACCAATTGCTTTTGCTAAATTCACAGGAACGGCGTTCCCAATCTGTTTATATTGATTTCCCATGCTACCAACAAACTGCCAGCTATCTGGAAAACTTTGTATTCTAGCATACTCTCTAATTGTAAAGGGCCTAGTTTTTTCTGGGTGGCAGCGTTCAGTTTGCTTTTGAGCTGGTGAAGTAGTTAGTGTAAGTGACGGTTCATTCCAAGATAATCTTCTCGCCATTCCTCGCCGACCCCCACCTGAGTTATAAGAAGCTCCCATATATTTTTTAGCGATTTCATCAGGTAAATCAACCCAACAGCCACCAGGAGGTACTAAATCAAGAATCTTAACTTTACTTTGAGGATAAGTAGCACCTAAACTTTTAGGGACATTACGTAGAATATCATTTAAGACAGGCTTATAGACATGCGATTTGGGAAATTTGAAAGATTTTTTTTGTTTCTGATATAGATCGTTTCGAATGCCTATTATTACTATTCGTTCTCTCTTTTGTGCGACACTATAATTCCAAGCGTTTAAAATATTCCAAACAACATGATAACCTGCTTCTTCAAATACTTGTATCATAGTTTCTAAAGTTCTACCATTATCATGGTTTACTAATCCTTTTACATTCTCTGCAATAAAGACCTTAGGTTGCAGTTGGTTTAACAATTGGGAGTATGGATAAAAAAGTGTACCCCTAGTATCATCCAATCCGTGTCTCAAGCCAGCATAACTAAAACTTTGACAAGGGTATCCACCCGATAATACGTCAAGTTCACCATCAAAATTAAACTGTTTATGATTACGAATCCCCAGTCTAGCAATTTCATTAATATCTTCTTCCATAACATTCCAAGTAGGGCGATTATGGCGTAAAGTCTCACAAGCCTGATGATCTAGCTCAATATCAGCTATTGAATCCAATCCAGCTTGTTCTAATCCTAGAGACAATCCCCCTGCACCTGCAAATGTCTCAACTAAAGTATATGTATGTTGAGGTACTGTATTTCTAACATCTTCATACTCATCTAGACGATAATCAAAACGATTGATAGTGTTTGTCTCAAATAGATCCAACTGTTCTGTAGGTTCAGCCACTATAAATGCGTTAGAAAAAGTAGGCATTCCATCACCTGTTTCTTCGATAATGATTTCTTTATATGATATATCCAATTCCTTCATTAACTTTAATACATTTGTTTTAATAGGGCTAAAACCTTCAGAAAGCATTTGTGATAATTGACTTTTATTCATTCTAAGTCTTTCAGCTAATTCTGTTTGAGTAGAGATATTTTTCTTCTTCATGGCTGTCTTTACAGCAGTTTTATTGATAAGCATAAAACCACCTTTTTGTTTAAAATATTTTTAACAACCCAATTATAAATGACTTTAGCTTTTTTAGTCAATGGATATTTTACTAACAAGCCCCTCTGAATAAATCCAGCAATGGGCTTTATGGGGAAATATTACAATCTAATTCAAAATAGATATCTTTTCCCTCTAACTATGCCTTGTTGAATATAAAAATAATGTGATACACCATGATCTTTGAACGCTTTTGTCGAATTAATATGTAAAAAGAAACTCTCTATCTCCTGGCATTTTCTGAAAAAAGCCTTGCACATGAGGCGAATAAATCGCATAAATATCAGGAGCATCAGCTTACATTGTCAGAAGACTTCTTACTTCCTTTTGGTGGAATTTTGGATAAAGACAATTGTTGGGTATGGCTCGCCCAAATCATTCCTTGGTAGAAGGTTGAAGAACACTATGCCCCGGTATTTAAGAAAGCAAACGCCGTTTTTTCCTAATTCGTATCTATACGGTGATAAACCTTGAGAGACGCCCCAGGTTTCTCTGCACTTTTGTTATTTGTTCAGGAACATACATTCGTTTTCCTTAAATTCTCCATGGCATAAGCTATAGATTCACTAAAAAAATATCTATTAGTTTAGCAAACCCTACTTTGATTCAATCACTTCTTAATCCAGCCCCGCTGTACTTCAATAGAAGCCCTTTAACTACTCGACGAATTGCAGGCAACGGGCGTGACGATTGATGTATAAATTCAACGATCGAAACGACCACGCATTGAACAAGATTAACTATTTTACTTTTCATGAAAGATTCGTTTTGAGACAAGGCGTGAATACACATATTGATTCATTAGTCGTTCTGCATGACGATAATTCTTGTACAGCTTGATGTTCTCAACAAAGACCTCCTTCAGGTCTCTTTTTCGACCCACGGTATGTTTTTCAGCCTTAGTTAATTGCGACCAAATTACATTCAAAACCCCTGATGCTACTTTCTGCATGGCTTCTTGTGACAGTTTGTTGAATCTAATGAAGGAATCGAACCTATAATACATGGCATTCCCCATAATTCTTCTTATTTCCAATTCCGATTCAAAGTTTGAGGTACAGATGATAATCATATTCTCTGTCTTTACCTCGTAGTTAGTATCACAGTATATGCCTTCGTCGAATATCTGATAGAAGGCACTGTACAATAATGGATTAACCTTATCAAATTCATCCAACAGGACAACATTGCTTTCACGATTACTAATATCTCTAGCAAAACTTCGCTGACTGGTCGAAGAACCAAATAGATAATCATATGCGGTCTGATTCTGAAACATAGATAACTGCTGGCGCATCAATTTGCCATCAAGAAGACGACTAAGGAATTTTGCTGTTTCTGTTTTTCCAACACCAGAAGGTCCGTAAAACATTAAAACTAACGGCTTAGAATGGTTAGGGGAATGATGATACTGGTACAAAGATTCAAGTATTCTTCTCTCAGCGCTATGTTGTCCCAATACTTCTCGATCATATTCCCGATGAAACTTATTCAACACATCCAGTGTCAGGTCTGGATAAGAATAGGAAATTATCTCAACTTCATCAGCGTACATTTCTTTCATCTGCTGAATAATTGTCTGCGGGGGATTCTGTAAGTAAATGGCATTAGCGATTCAATGGGCATACTCATTAATTCATAAAAGGTCTGAACCGCTCCAGCTGTCAGTTGCGAGAAAGAATTAGCTGCACCTACAAGCGTTTTTCCTCTTAGCTTTTTCTCGAAATCAGCTTTCTCCGCCTTTTCTACAACATTGTGAAGCACTTGGTCGTAGAAGGTGACGTACTCTGCCAACAACATTTTGTTGTCCTTAATCCGAGACGTAAAGAAACTGGAAGGACCAAAGATAATTTTAATTTTTTCCATTAGACTCTAGACTCTACTCCCGCGAGTACGATATCAAACATAACTAATTGTTTAGTCTTTTCCGACGGTTCATTAATTGAAGCGGCAACTTGCTCAGAACTCAAGCTGTCCATGTAATACTCAAAGTCCAATTGCTCTGGATTCTTCCTACCGGATTCCATACCATATAAGGTCAAGTTCATATCAAATAGATCAGCGATACTGTAGTTATGCAAAAAGGCTGCATTATTAAAGCGGAATATCACCTCTACATCATCTTCATTCACACCAATCAATTCATAGTATCCCTTTCCAAGCCGTAAAGCGTCATATATCTTATTAAACTTTATTTTCATATTATTACCAACATCAACATCTCCATCGCTCATTACCATATATGGTGAAACAGCTTGAATATATTCAATCGAATTATGATCATTCCCCCTCGTAAAAGTTAACTGAAATTATACTACAAATCGAACGTGTGTTCCATAACGATTCCATACTATTTAGTTCACTGACCTAGTATCATAAGTGAGGATGTGTCTTAATACTCTTCCGAACGTTTCATCATCTTGTAAGACTCGTAAATATGCTGAAGTAATGTGTCCCAGTGCCCCATTAATCGAGAGATACTATATAAATCATTACTTTTGCACAATTGCTTCTGGACAAAGCAGTGACGGCACGTGTGAGGAATGTTTCAAAATCTCGTTTCGGGCACCAGAATTAGCTACATGCTCATTCAAAATCTTATTGATACGTAAATAACTTAACTGGCGTGCTGACTGATTTAGGTAGAGATAGTCTTCAATTTCAAGATCATCTTCGTGTTTGGAAAGTTCAGCTCTTCAGACCTGATATTTGAGTAACTCGTGCTTTAGAATGGGACAAATGTAAATTGTTCGTTCTTTGAGCCTTTGCCATGAATCCAATATCTGTTGTGTTCACATCGGCCATTTTGATAGAAATAAGTTCTGTATCCTTATTACACAATCGAATAGCACCATCAAAATAAGTTTGTGTCAACGTTGTAGAAGGTCTTCCCAGTAGTGAAAGGCCGTTCGAAAGGGACACTGTATAATCATGATGTTACAGTTAGCGTTTCTCCGATGCTCTGAAAAAGAAGTTCCAAATCACGTAATTTTAAAAAGGTCAAAAGAATCCACATCAACCGTATCCTACAGCACTGGATGCAAGAGGGGAGGCAATAGAATCAGGCTATCAATCACTCCCTTTACTGCATTCAAACAATGTTTAATTAAGATCAAGCAGGTATTCCTGCGTAACTCTTTCAACTGCATAAGAAAAACTCCCTTCATTCGTTTGAATTGAAGAGAGTCTTAATCGTTGCGGGCTTTACTTTGAAAATTAACAATAACCGTTAATACGTTGTATTATCAACGACTTTGCATGTGTAATTTTCCATTATTCCCACTCAATCGTTGCCGGTGGCTTTGAGGTGATGTCATAGACGATGCGGTTGACGTGTTCGACTTCGTTGACGATGCGTGTCGAGATTTTTTCGAGTACATCCCACGGAATCCGCGCCCAATCGGAGGTCATGCCGTCGATTGAGGTGACGGCGCGGATCGCGATGCAGTGATCGTATGTTCGGCCGTCGCCCATGACGCCGACGCTCTGGATATTCGGCAGCACGGTGAAGTATTGCCAGATGTCGCGTTCGAGTCCGGCGTTTTTGACTTCTTCACGGAGAATCGCGTCGGATTCGCGGACGATTGCAAGTTTTTCTTCGTCGATCGCGCCGAGCACGCGGATACCGAGACCCGGACCTGGGAACGGCTGGCGCCAAACGATGTCGTCAGCCAAACCAAGTTCGCTGCCGAGCTTGCGGACTTCGTCTTTGAACAGCGTGTTGAGCGGTTCGATCAGTTTGAAGGTCATGTCTTCTGGCAGGCCGCCGACGTTATGGTGCGATTTAATCGTCTGCGAGGAACCGCCGGCGCCGCTTTCGACCACGTCCGTATAAAGCGTGCCTTGAACGAGCCAATCGATATCGCTTAATTTCTGTGCTTCTTCTTCGAAAAGATAGATAAATTCATTGCCAATAATTTTGCGTTTGCGTTCTGGATCACTGATGCCTTCCAGTTTATCGAGGAAGCGTTTCGACGCATCGACGTAAACGAAGTTCATATGGAAGCGGTTCTTGAACGTTTCAACAACGCCTTCGGCTTCGCCTTTGCGCAGCAGCCCGTGATTGACGAACACGCAAGTCAGCTGATCGCCGATCGCTTTATGCACGAGCGCAGCCGCTACGGAAGAATCAACGCCGCCGCTTAGCGCGCAGAGCACTTGGCCGTTGCCGACTTGAGCGCGGATTTTCTCGACCTGTTCGTCGATGAAGTGTTCCATCGACCAGCTCTTTTCAGCGCCGCAGATTTTGAAAATAAAATTGCTTAATAATTCAATGCCGTATTTCGTATGACGCACTTCTGGATGGAACTGAACGCCGTATAATTTCTTGGCAGCATCACTCATCGCTGCGACCGGGCAGGATTCACTGCGCGCTTCAACCTTGAAACCGGCTGGCGGTGTCTTGACCAAATCGCCATGGCTCATCCATACGTTCTGTTCCGCCGGCAGGCCGGCGAAAAGCGTGCTTGTGGTGTCAGCGGAAATATCCGCTTTACCGTACTCGCGATGCGACGCGCGTGCCACATCCGCACCGAAATGAACGCTCATCAATTGCATGCCGTAGCAAATGCCGAGAACCGGAATACCCAGTTCAAAGATATCCGGGTCGCATTTTGGCGCACCCTCGCCATAGACACTATTCGGTCCGCCGGAAAAAATAATACCCTTTGGCTGTTTCTCCTTAATCTGCGCCGCCGTCAGTGTATTCGGCATCAGTTCACTGTAGACGCCCAAGTCGCGGATTCGGCGAGCAATCAGCTGATTGTACTGACCGCCAAAGTCCATCACGATAATCAAATTATTCGGCTGTCCCATTCCTTTGAAGCACCCCGTTCTATTTAATATCACTCAGATCATTTAACTGTTTCAGCAAATTCTTCGAGATGCCGCCCTTTTGAAACATCGGACGACAAATCATCTTTGTTTTCGACAAAAGAAAACAGGCACTATGTTTTCATTTTATCAATCCACCCGCACAAGGGCAAGTCAAAAAAAGGATCATCGCTACACAAAGAACCCGCTGGATTATTTCGTACCACTTGTAAAAGACATCCAATTTTAATGCGTCTGTCATTATTTTTATAGCAAATTTTAACAATCGATCTTTATAATATTTTTTTATAAGAAAGGAGGGTAGAAAAAATTGGAATCTATTAAACATTGAAAAGGAGGCTTACGGTCTGCAGTGAAAAAGAAGTTGCTTGCATCAATCATTCTCGGATTTATGTTTTTCACTTTCTATGGAACGGTTCAGCCGGCCCATGCGGCATCCTCATTATACACATGGATGCCTTCAAGGCTTTACAAAACTGCCACGGGTACAAGTTATTCCACAACGGTTTATAGCGGCGTTCAGGTCATCAATTACGGAAAATCGCACAGCAGGTATCACGTCAAGGTGGGCACGAAAACAGGTTATATCAAAGCCTACAATCTAGCCACTGCGAAGATCAAAAAGACCGATTTTTTCGGTTCGAAAGTGTATAAACAGGCCAAGATAGGCGCCTATATTGCCTCACTACGTGCCGGTAAGTCTGTCTATCTGAAAAGTTCTAGCCGGATAAACGGCATGTACCTCGTCCATTATATCGGCACAAGCTATTCCGGTTACGTCGCCGCCAATCATTTCACGGCACCGTCAACGAAGTATACATGGACAGGATCGTATCTTTATACATCTTCAACAGGATCCACGCATAGAATGACGCTGAACAGCGGCACGTCAGTCCAAGCATTTGGTTCTTCCAATCAACGCACGCTCGTTAAAGTCGATGGTACATACGGCTATATTAAGAATTATAACCTCGTCTCTACCTTAATTAAGAAAACGATTTATACGAGCACACCGCTTTTTAGTACAGCAACTGGCACGACACCCCTGACTACATTAGCTGTTACTAAGAAGGTTTACGTCAAGGAAACTGCGAATAATCGCTATCACGTACATGTTATTGGCACATCGCGTAATGGATGGATTGTGACGTCTTCCTGTACCCCAACGACTGTATCCAAAGATCTGGTGACGACAACGAAGGGGGTTGATGTCAGCCATTATCAATCCTTGACACAAACTAGCTTTAACAGTCTTCGATCCGCTGGTTATAGTTTTGTTATTTTAAAAGCAAGTGAAGGAACAACCTATACAGATCCCACCTTCTATACTTACTATAAATACGCGAAAAACGCCGGGCTTTCTGTCCATGCCTATCACGTAATTGGCAATTCGTCGACTTCTTCCGCCACTCCTCGTGCAGAAGCTGCGCATTTCGCCTCTGTTCTCAGCCAGACAAAAGCAGAGACCGGTTATACTTTTGATGGGTATGCCTTTGAAGACGTGGAGGCTACAAAAAGCAATGGCATTACAACCGCTTGGTGGGAAAATAATGCTGTTTCATCCATTAGTTATTTTCTAAATGAATTAACAAGCTCAGGTCAAGCTAAAATAGGCGTTTATTCCAACTATTCGTCCTGGACAAGCTATTTGCAAAATCACACGTCGACCTGGCCAACTGCAACGAAAATTTGGCTGGCGCGATACAACGAGACCCTTGGAACCAACGCCGATATCTGGCAATATACAAGTACTGGAACAATCGACGGATTTGACACTTCTGGAAGCCTAGACATAGACATTGGTTATTCTATTTAATTCTAGCCATTCTTAACGCCGATTATGGCGTTTTTTTTATGCAAGGGCACCGCACGTTCACTAGAGCAGAAAGTAGCGCAGTACAATATAAATGCTAGAAATGACGATCGACAGTAGCATCACTGGCATGCCAATCTTCATAAAACTGAAAAAAGTTATCCGGTGACCCTTTTGCGCGGCAAGACCCGCAACGACCAAATTCGCGCTGGCACCGATCAGCAAACCATTACCGCCAAGACAGGCGCCAAGAGACAAACTCCACCAAATTGGTTCCATGTTTTCCAAGCCCATTTTACCCATATCCTGGATAAGTGGAATCATCGTTGCCACATAAGGAATATTGTCGACAAAGGCAGAGGCAAAGGCACTGAACCATAGCACGAGCAACGCCGTCGGTAGCGGACGTCCGCCTGTCCAGCTGACCGCCTCAGCCGCCAGCATGCGGATCACACCTGTCTGAACAAGTCCGCCGACAAGAAGGAACAAGCCAATAAAAAAGAACAGTGTTGGCCATTCAACAGCCGCCAATGCTTGCGCCAAATGCTGCTCGCCAGTCAGCAGCAGCAAAAAGAAAGCACCCGTCAGCGCAATCGTGGCAGTTTCCACATGTAGGGTACCATGAAAGAAGAAAGCCGTTATCGTCAGCCCTAAAACAGCCAACGATTGAATCATCAGTTTTTTATCACGTAATTCATCCGCCGCATGAAGTTGCTGCAACTTCTCGCGCGCTTCCTCAGTGGCGTGCAGTGCATGGCGGAAGATCAAGCTAAGAAACAGCAGCGTGGCTGCAGCAACGATGCCAATCACTGGCGCCAAATTGGTGATAAAATCGAGGAAACTGAGTGTTGGTACCGCGCTGCCGATCATAATGTTCGGCGGATCGCCAATCATTGTCGCGGTGCCGCCAATATTCGACATGAAAACTTCGGAAATCAGAAAAGGTGTCGGTAAAATGCCAAGCCTTTTCGCGATGCTGAACGTCATCGGAACGATCAGAAGCACGGTCGTGACGTTATCCAGAAACGCGGAGCCGATCGCGGTCAACAGCGACAAGGCGATTAGAAGCGCGAGCGGGCGTCCTTTCACTTTCTGCGCGGACCAAATCGCCAGAAACTGGAAGACACCGGTTTTTGACAGCAGCGACACGAGAATCATCATGCCAATTAACAGCCCAATTGTATTGAAGTCAATAAAATGTATCGCTGTTTTTTGATCTAGAACCCCCAAAAACAGCAGCGCCGCGGCGCCAAGCATCGCAATAATTGTGCGATGGATTTTTTCCGAGATGATGAAACCATAACTAATAAAAAATATAATAATTGCGATCCATGCTTGATTAGACACTATCCATTACTCCTTTTTAAATCCCCTTAACCGACCGGCATTTTATCCTTGTGCCGGAACATCAATTTCAACACAGGCGGTGCCGCCAAAGTCGACAAAATAATAATCAGAATCAAGGCTGTGTATAACTCGTCGGTGAGCCATTTTGCCTGACTGCCCGTTGCCGCAAGAATTAACGCCACCTCGCCGCGTGAAATCATTCCCGCGCCAATGCAAAATGAAGAAAGCCAATTGAAACCGGTCACGCGGGCACCAAATGCCGATCCGAACCATTTGGTCAGCACCGCTAGAACGGTAAATAAAACGATGAACACGCCATAGGCCTGAAGGCCGTCAAACGAAACCTTTAAGCCGATGCCCGTAAAGAATACCGGAACAAATATACTGTAGGCAATTGGCTCCACTGTCCGTTCAATCCGGTCGCGAAATTCGCTTTGTCCGATCGAAAGACCAGCAATAAAGGCGCCAATGATGCCCGCGACGCCAAGAAAATCCGCATACCAGGCGAATAGCAGCCCCAAAGCAACCGCGATGCTGACAACCGGCTGTGTGACCTGCAAACGTTCCGCCCAGCGAAGAATAGTTGGGATGACTTTCCAGGCAAGCATGATAGCTGTAGAAAAGAACAATAATTTTTCGCCCATAACGAGCCAGATACTTTGTGAGGCTTGCCCGAACAAACTCAAGACAAATGCCAGCAGGATAACGACGAGCACATCGTCAAGGACAGCCGCACCAAGAATCGCTGTACTCTCCCGCGCTTGAAGCTGATTCATTTCTTTCAGTGTCTGAACCGTAATGCTGACTGATGTGGCCGATAGAACAATGCCAATAAATAAGGATGTATTCCACGTCAATCCTGCTGCAAGGCCAGCAAGTGCGCCAAACATGAGTGGGAAGAGAATCCCGCCCGCTGCGACTGCGGTGGCCGATCGGCTATTGTCTTTCAATACTTTCAATTGGGTTTCGTTGCCTGCCAGAAACATGAGTAAAAGAACGCCAATTTCACTGAAAATGTGAATCAATTCTGTATCGGAAACCCAACCAAGGAGTGCAGGCCCGAGCACTACACCAACAAGCAATTCGCCAAGTACAGCTGGCTGCTTCAGCCAAACACTGATTTGTCCAGCAACCTTACTGGCCGCTATGATTAGAGCGAGCTGCAGGATAAACGTCATTAAATCCCCCCTAAAAAATGCAAAAAGAGCCCGTCGGTGACAGGCTCCTCCAAATTGATCCGCTTTATTCATCTAACTTTTATACTAAATGAGTTTGCACCGCCCGTCAATTTTTTCGCAGTTGAGGCATTTGTAAAATTGCAAGAAACTTTGTAAATTTTTCTATTTTTCATACCTAGTAATCTTGAAATCTCGCGGATAAATCCCGATAATTAATAGAAATAGAGACAAAAATCGCTTCCATGCGACAAAAGATCCGTTTTGACATGGAAAATGGTGGCGAAAGGAGGCATTTTTTAAAATTAATCACTGGAGGGAAGAAATCGTGAAACGATTTGGAAAACGTTCGGCAGTATTTCTGTTATTTTTCACCTTAATCACAGGAATGCTTGTCGGACCTTGGCAGCCTGCCGCACAGGCGGCATCTAGCTATCATGCGCGTGTCACCGTAAGTACAGCAAAAGTACATACGAGCCCCAGTGGACGCGCTCACACCGTTGCAAAATTACATCGGAACGCTACAGTCACAGTCATCGGAACTCGGGGAAGCTGGAAAAAGATCAGCTACGGTGGGAAAACTCGTTACATATACGCCAAATACATCAAGAAGAGTACGCCTAGTTACAGCTTCCGCTCATACACAAACTATGTGAAATCCTACTCACTCGTTATGCGCAGCAAAGCAAGCAGCCATTATCGAAAGATCCGCAGCTTGTATATGAACTATAAGGTGACCGTCATCGGCGCAAAAGGTAGCTACAGATACGTGCAATACGGTAGCCGCAAAGGTTACGTGCAAGCCAAATGGCTGAAAAGCACGGTCAAATCATACGGCGCGTACGTTGTCCAAAAATCTATTAATCTATGGAAGGGTCCCGGAAAGAAATACGGCCATCCGAGTTCATTACACAAGTATCTATACAAGAACAACACGGTCACCGTAACGGGATCAAGCAGTGGCTATCTAAAAGTCAACTACAACGGCACGAAGGGTTATGCATGGGGCGGCTACTTCAAAAATGGAACACCACCAAAAGCCGCAGCTGCGCCAGCACCGGTGAAAGCAGCTGCGCCAGCGCCTGTGAAAACATCTGCACCAGCATATACGGCTGCGAAAGTACTTGATTATACACCAGTATCGAATTTTCCTGCTTATATTGGATACGATAATCGATATATTTATGCATCAGCCGATACGAATTCGTCTGTTAAAGCAACCTTACGTGAAAAAACTTTAGTGACCGTGATTGGTACAAAAGCTGTTCAAATGAATAACGGTACTGTTAATTGGTCTAGAGTGCGTCTATCAAATGGCGATGAGGGCTATATACAGTCTTATAATCTCGAAACGGATATTAATAAATTCAATATACCAACCTCCAATATTTTAGGTTACGGGCTTGATATTTCACATCATCAAAATGAATCAGGGGCAATTAACTCAAGTACCTTCAATACAATTTCAGCTGCAAACTACAGTTTTGTAATTATTAAAGCATCTGAAGGTACCACTGTTCGCGACAAATTCTTACAATCGAACTTGCAAGGTGCATTAAATGCAACACCACATCCCTTAAAAGTTGGAGCCTATCACTATTTTTGGGCCACTGACGAATCAACTGCGCGATCTGAAGCTAATTGGTTTACTAAAAATCTTAACGATGCTGGATTCAGTAAATCCAATTATGTTTTCATAGATGTTGAGGAAAATGGTGGTAATAGTAAAATAGCTACATACGTTACCGATTTTCTTCAGCAAATGATTGATAATGGGTATACAAAACTGGGCATTTACTCTAGACCAAGTTATTTTAAAAATAATTTAAATTTGAGCACTATAAAGACAAATGTTCAAGATTACGCAAAAAATAAGAATGTAGAACTTTCAAAAATACTTGTATGGTTATCTTGGTATAGAGGAAAAGATTCCTATGAAGGACCTGGATCATTAAATAATAATGATATTGATATCTGGCAGTATACTAGCAATGGAATTGTTGCTGGCGTCTCTGGTGCAACCGACAAAGATGCTTCATATATTGATCCAAATAATTTTTGATCTACTTTTTTTCCTCCCTCGTGGAGGTTTTTTTTTACTCTTTTTCAATAGAAGTCTTTCGCAGACTATTGCCCTTTTCGAATAGGCAAGCCAGAAAAAGCAAAAAAAATAGCCCTTTTTAAGGGCCAAAGATTAAATCATAAAGGGGGGAAGTTACTTCCTGCTTCCATATGAATAGAATAGCCGAGAATTATTAACAAAAGATTAATAACGCCAGATTTTCTACATTTATCTTTTTTATCCTGTTATACCTTATTCCCGGGGTTGAGAGTGCTGCGGCACAGTGGATGAACCACAGCCTCCTGATCCAGGTTCATGGCAACCTGCATGGTGATGATGCGCATGCGGCGTCTTGAATTCGCGGAATGGGACTTTCAGATGAATGATCCCATTTGAATAAGGCGCAACCTCGTATTCCTGAAAAACAATCACAATTCCTTCATCATAAAAATAGAACTGCCCATTTTTCACGTCTACACCTTTAAAAGAATCAAGAAAGAAATCGTAGCGTCCCTGCTGCTTCAGTTGGGTCATCTGTTTTTTCAAGTAGCTGTTAACCTTGTCTCGCTCTTTCTTGTTTTTGATAATGTTGCTGAGGCTCAAGCGTTTCCCGCTGTGCAAATTGTAATTATACACAGTCTCCAGGTGCATGCCGTGCGCGCCGCCGGTATACGATTCATCCACAAAGGAGACACTCAGCCGACAGCGCTGATTATAACGAATCGTGGGCTGCGTCTGTGCGTAATAAGGACCTGCAGCGCTAATAAAACGGTCGCGTTCGTATTGTTTCTTGTACTTCTTATCCAGTTCCTGTACTTTTCTCGCGTGATCCAAAAAGGTCTGATTGATCTGCCCCTGAATCTTTGGTTGCTCCACACCGCCGGTAATCACCGGATAAAAAATATGATCCGCTAATTTAACGATTTTGATTTTCGCCGGCATCGTACATGAATGCTCAGTCGGATGCTGAGCCAATGCCGCTGTGCTGGTAAAGAATACAGACAATACCATCAGCAAAGAAACGGCCAGTTTGGATAATCGGTTGCCTGCGTGTTGCATCGCCAAAACCCCTTTTTTTCAATTTGCCCTTAGTGTCCCCTTTTGCGCAGGAATTATTAGAAAAACTTGGTTTTGATGCGTTCTCTGAACGATGGCAAAACCTTAGTTCTTCTTATACTTAGTTCCTCTGAATTCTTGTCCATTGTGAACGCATTAGAAAACTTGACTTTGACGAGTTCTTTGAACGATGAAACCTTATTTCTTATCTTCAAGAAAAACCTAGGTTTTGGCTAATTTTTGCTGAATTGGTGCCTACTTTTTGCTTTTACTGAAGGAATTTTTGAATGAAAGCTCCGACTGCTTGCCGAAGGAAACAAGCGCATATAAAAAGGGTGTCTCAAGGCCGATAGCTCGACATTCAGACACCGCTCGATTGGGGGGATTGCCTTATGGCATAGGCATCAAGGATAGCGTTTCACCTTCATGCTTAGGCATAACTTTATATACGTTTCTACGTTTCATTTTGTTCCCCATTTTTCAAATCATGCCGCCTTCACATTCAAGCTCATAAAAAAAAGACCTTTTAGAGGTCTTAAAAAAAGGGGGGTCTTGTTTTTCCGTAATTAAAGAATAAATCTTTTTCCTTAATCTATGCTTAATTTTTTTATTTTTACCTTGTTGCTTACCAACATAATTCGGTTATTTGCTGATTATCTTACCCTGATTGATAACTAATGGGACATCGAGTTCTTGTCCGTGAAGCGTTTCGCTGTTCATCGGTGAAATGGAAACCGTTTTATTTTCACCATTTTAGTGATAAAATTAAATTTCAGACTTGTGTAAGGGGGACTCCACATGCTGCGTCATGTAGATGTTATTGAATTTGTCGACAGCTCGCGTGTCTCATGGTATACCGTCAAACAGCTGGATATCGATTTAAAAAAGAAGCATTTTAAAAAAGGTGATGAGCTCTCTATCAATAATAAAAACTATTTTGTTGTTGAAGATTACGGTTTGCTACGCATCGCACGAATGGGCCGACTCAATCCTTTCCGTTCGGTGATCCAACAATTGAGCAAAACAAGATGAATAAAAGGTACATCCAAATACGCGTCGTAAGCGTTAAAATGCCGGCAATGAATCATTCACTGCCGGCATTCTCTATAAAATTAGCGAAATTGACGCGTATGTTCCGCCAAGTGAACAAGATTGCGCAAGAAATGGTGTGTCGACGCTTCGTAATCGTATTTCTTACCGAGATCGTAGATATAGCCATTGATATAGTCAACCTCGGTCAACCTGCCCTTCGACATATCCTGATACATCGACGGATAATGTAGCGGATTGGTCTCTGCGCTTACGTGGCGGACAGTTTCCCATTCTTCCTGACGGGTGGTCAGCAACTGAATACCGGCACGCTCACAAACGTCATAGGCTTCATGAATCAATTGCAAGCCGAGTTGGTCTGCCTTCGGGAATGAGATAAATTCGCCCATCTTGATTTCAAACAGTGTGCAAAGTGTGTTGACGACCGAATTAAAAATCACTTTAGACATCAACGTTCCCTGGAAATTCTTCGTCAATGTCGGGTTAAGATTAGCTTTTTTGAAATCTTCAACGATTTGATAGGTCGTATTGTCCGGCTCCTCGGTTTGATTAGCCATGTTAATTGATCCCGCTCCGCGCTTGCCGATGAAATCGACATCGCCAGCTTTGTTCAAGACCGTTCCTATCAAACAAGTGCCGCCAATCACTTTATTCTTATCAAAATACTGATTCAGCTTTTCGATGTGGCCCATCCCATTCATCCCGCTGAAAATGTATTGATCGCTTTTGATGAAATGCGCGCTACGCTTGAGCAAATCTGCTAATTGCATCTGCTTCGCAAAAACAATAAATACATCTGGATTCCCTTCGTATTCTTCCGGTGTAAAAATTCGAGCGGGCACAAGATGGCGGTTCTCGCCGTCGCGTGAGACATAAACGCCGCCCTGCGCCTTGATTGTCTGCACTTGCTCGTCCCAAATATCAACAAAATCAACGTTGAATCCCGCATCCTGAAGCAATACGCCGAAACGCAACCCCATCGCGCCGGATCCTAAGATCGTGTACGTCAGCATCTTCTTCACTCCTCATACTATTACCTTTAGACTCTTTTTCCACTTTACCATTTTTTAGTGGTGCGGGCAGCCGTCACGCTTGAATTTTTTGAATCGCGAATCACAATTTTGCTTGCTGACTGCGCCTTCTCTCGGCATGATTGATAGAAATAATCTATCGATTTTCTAAATTCATCTCATTTTATGTATGTCCCGGGTTGCAGCCCGGGATTCGGGATTATTTCAAGCAAATTTCGGTTTTAATATCCGGTTCAAATGTCTTTCATCAATTTTCTGATCGATTTTATCCATCGCCTGCTTGTCTTTCCATATCTGTTCTCTGCTTTTCTTTAAAAGTTGAGTATACGAATCATGCTTTTTCATCTGAATCACTCTCCTTTGTATACGAATATTCTACAAATGAATTATGAATTTTCTATTAATAATTGGCGGGGCGGCGTTAAAAATTTGGGTTACTCTGCGTCCTTAACAACACAAATCGCTAAGAAAACTTGGCCCGTTTTTGCAAAAATACGTTTCGGCTGCTCGCTCGCCGCGGACTAGCCTCCTTGCCTCTTTTTCGTGTCTAACCAATGTCGTGTTTTTCTTAACCGGTTGAATTTGTAAAAAAGCCAAAAATAAAAAGATACCGTTCGCGAAAGGTTTTCCCTTCGGAACGATATCTTGTAAGTCTTGCCGTTAGGGCAGGCTCATCCATTCAATTACTTTGAATTACATCATACCCATGCCCGGGCCGCCTGCTGGCATTGCCGGTTCTGGATGTTCTTCAGGTTTATCGGCAACTACGCATTCCGTCGTCAGCAGCATTGCCGATACGGAAGCAGCGTTCTGCAGTGCGGAACGTGTTACTTTCGTCGGGTCTACGATGCCGACTTCGATCATGTCAACCCAAACATCTTTAGCTGCATCATAACCGATGCCCGGTTTCTGGTTCTTCAGTTTTTCAACGATTACTGAACCTTCAAGGCCAGCGTTTTCACCAATCTGACGGACAGGTTCTTCCAGCGCACGAATCACAATGTTTACGCCAGTCAATTCATCGCCTTCTGCATCAACAGCAGCCACGTCTTTGATGACGTTAGCAAGAGCCGTACCGCCACCAGCGACAATACCTTCCTGAACGGCCGCGCGGGTCGAGTTCAGGGCATCTTCAATACGCAGTTTGCGTTCTTTGAGTTCAGTTTCAGTAGCCGCGCCAACTTTGATAACGGCAACGCCGCCAGCCAGTTTTGCGAGACGTTCTTGCAGTTTTTCTTTATCAAAATCAGAAGTAGTTTCTTCAAGCTGTGCTTTAATCTGGTTTACGCGAGCGCCAATCTTATCTGATTCGCCAGCGCCTTCTACGATCGTCGTATTATCTTTCGTTACGATGACCTTGCCAGCCGTACCTAACTGATCGATCGTTGTTTCTTTCAATTCAAGGCCAAGGTCTCCAGTAATTACTTGACCGCCAGTCAGAACCGCGATATCTTCGAGCATCGCTTTACGGCGATCACCGAAACCAGGAGCTTTAACAGCAACAACATTGAACGTGCCACGCAGTTTGTTCAGAACGAGCGTTGCCAATGCTTCGCCTTCAACATCTTCAGCGATAATCAGCATTGCTTTACCTTGCTGCACAACTTTTTCAAGAACAGGCAGGATTTCCTGGATGTTCGAGATTTTCTTGTCCGTGATCAGGATGTATGGATTGTCGAGTTCAGCTTCCATCTTATCCTGGTTCGTGACCATGTACGCGGATGCGTAGCCGCGATCGAATTGCATCCCTTCAACAACGTCAAGTTCCGTTGCGAAGCCTTTGGATTCTTCGATTGTAACGACACCATCGTTGCCAACTTTTTCCATAGCTTCAGCGATCAATTCGCCGACTTTTTCATCAGCTGCGGAAATTGAAGCAACCTGTGCGATCGATGCTTTGCCTTCGATCGGTTTGGAAATCTTTTTGAGGCCTTCAACAGCAGCTGCCGTTGCTTTTTCAATACCGCGGCGGATGCCCATCGGGTTAGCGCCGGAAGTCACATTCTTCAGGCCTTCGCGAATCATCGCCTGAGCAAGAACGGTTGCAGTCGTCGTACCGTCACCGGCAACGTCATTGGTCTTGCTCGCAACTTCGGAAACAAGGCGTGCGCCCATGTTTTCAAATTTATCTTCAAGTTCGATTTCTTTTGCAATCGTCACACCGTCGTTTGTAATCAGCGGTGAGCCGTATTTCTTGTCAAGCACAACGTTACGGCCTTTCGGTCCAAGCGTTACCTTAACTGCGTCCGCTAGCACATCGACACCGTGCAGCATCGAGCGGCGTGCTTCTTCGCCAAACTTAATATCTTTTGCCATCGTTAAAAGTCCCTCCTAAATATTATTGGTCCGAAATTAGTCAACAACTGCAAGAATATCATCTTGACGAACAACGAGATATGTCTTGCCGTCATATTTTACTTCTGTACCTGCATATTTTGAAAAGATGACCTTGTCTCCTTCTTTAACGTCCAGAGCGATCCGTTCGCCCTTATCGGATACTTTGCCGGTTCCGACAGCGATCACATGACCTTCCTGCGGCTTTTCCTTAGCCGAATCAGGAAGCACGATGCCACTTGCTGTCTTTTCTTCTTTTTCTTGTGGTTCGATTACAATCCGATCACCTAATGGCTTTAACATGAGAAAAATACCCTCCTTAAAAATGTTAAGTAAAGTACTTTGTTAGCACTCACTTCTCCTGAGTGCTAATCCATTTAATATAATAATCAAATTAACATTTTTTTGCAAGTTCTATCTCTAAAATTTATTGATTCTAAAGTAGCCTGTGGCTCTCGGTTGCTCTTCTATTTTTCACAAGTGACAAGAATGAAGGCATAGGCGCTTGGTATGTCTTGCTTTACTTCACTATGCTAGAATAAATACAATATGGCCCTTGCGGCGGAAATGATCCGCGACGGCTATCATTGATGCGAGGTGTTTCAATTGGTCAAACGCTATGCCGCAATTGTTGTGCTCTATGTATGCTGCGTACTCTCGCCACTGATTCCTTTTTTTAAAACGATAGCCCAACTTTTTCCCAACCCGCGCGACGGCTATGGGATTATCTACACAGCTATTTTCGGTCTGACGCTGCTTGCCGTCCTGCTGCTGCTGGCGCCGGAACGTCACCTTCGCGCTGCAGACCGGGCAACGCTTAGCGAGTCGATCCTATGGGCGATTTTGGGCATTTTCGCGTTGTTTGCCTTGCAGTCTCTGGCTGTTTTCATCAATACCTTTCTTTTTCATCAACCGGCCGCATCAACACACACCAAAGATGTCATCCAGCTAACGCGCTATTCGCCGCTGTTTATTTTTACCGTCAGCATCATCGGTCCAATTCTTGAGGAGGTCGTTTTTCGCAAAATTTTCTTTGGCGGCTTGCGCCGGAAAATGCCTTTTATTCTGGCGGCGGCCATTAGTTCAATTGTTTTCGCGGTCTTCCATGCGGATCTGCAGCATACGCTGATCTATTTTGTTATTGGCTTCTTCCTCTGCTATGTCTACCAACGAACCGGTCGCATCTGGGTCACGATGATGATGCATGCCGGGATGAACGCAACAGTTGTCGCCATCAATTTTGCTGTCGGCACAGCCCAGCTGATCGCGCACGGGCTGCATTAAATTTTTTGTACTGGCGCTCGATAATTGGGTTTGGATTCGGTGCGACTTTCTTTGATTTAGGAGCGACTTTCTCGTGATTCGGTGCGACTTTTGCTCGATTTGGTGCAACTCCTGAAATTCGGTGCGACT
>NZ_JAFBEV010000017.1 GCF_016908935.1 Sporolactobacillus spathodeae
GACTTTTGCTCAATTCGGTGCAACTCTTGAAATTCGGTGCGACTTTTTCATGATTAGGAGCAACTTTTCTCGGATTGGGTGCGACTTTTGCTCAATTCGGTGCAACTCTCGAAATTCGGTGCGACTTTTTCATGATTAGGAGCAACTTTCTTTGATTTAGGAGCGACTTTTGCTCAATTCGGTGCAACTCTTGAAATTCGGTGCGACTTTTTCATGATTAGGAGCAACTTTTCTCGGATTGGGTGCGACTTTTGCTCAATTCGGTGCAACTCTTGAAATTCGGTGCGACTTTTACAGGATTAGGAGCAACTTTCTTTGATTTAGGAGCGACTTTTTCGCGGTTCGGTCTAACTCTTGTTTTTCGGCCTAACTTTTTGTCGTTTCGGTCTAACTTTTCAGGGCTTCGGCCTAACTTTTTCCCGGTTCGGTCTAACTCTTGTTTTTCGGCCTAACTTTTTGTCGCGTTTCGGTCTAACTTTTTTCGGTTTTGGTCTATCTCCTGATATTCGGTCTAATTTTTGCAGATTTGACCTCTAACTTTTCGATTCAGTGCGACTTTTACATGGTTAGGAGCAACTTTCCCTGATTTCAGAGCACCGCTCATTTTAGTTACGAAAGTGCTCAGAGTCTTGACACACGCTCGAATTCAGGCTCGATCCGCGCGATTAAAAATTCTGCGAATATGGCGGAATTGCGCCGCCGTACAGCTCACGGACCATACCATCCGTTCATTCGTTTCATTGTCCCAAACCGTCAGGCTGGCAGTTGGTCTCGCCGATTCACTCCCGATCCATGTATCGCTCCCTGACAATTGATCGGCGCCGGCCAATTTTTGCTCGGTAAATTCGGAACCGGTCAAATGCCGCGGCTCATTGATCCAATGAATAGCAATGGGTCGGCAGATTCTCTTTTTTCCAGTTGGCAAGACGAGATAGACTTCCCCAGACTTATCGCCGTCTTCAACGTAAATCCAATGCGCCGCTTCTGGATAATCGGTACAAACGCCAACCTTCACGCGATCACGAAATAATTCTCGCCAAAAGCCCATGCAAATCACCTCTTTCTCCTTCAACTGTAGACGATTTTCAGAAAAAATCCCACTGATTCGATCAGGAAAAAATGCAGCTGGTCGTCCCTTTTGCGCAACAAATTGAGTACCTCTGAATAGGCTGATCTCGGCTTACCTCAAAGACTAATGAAAGCAGGGTGCTTATGGTCTCCTCCTTAGATTACACATCGCCTAATATTCAATTCAGTTTTGACGTCAATAGAAACCGATATTTCACAAAAGATCAAAATAATTTCATTAACTCACTTGGCATCGATCAATTAAATACACTCCAGAACACCTCACTTCTCGATATCTATCTGAGTGCAAATAATATCATTGAGCCGCATATCCATCAGAATGCCGCGGAACTTGTTTTCTGTATCTCTGGTTCGGCTGTGATTTCGTTATTGAACCCATTCACCAAGGAAATCTTAAATTTCCCCGTGATACCTGGTCAAGTGGCAAATATTCCGCAAGGCTGGTGGCACTATGAAATAGCCACAGCGGATTCGACGCACCTACTCGCTATTTTTAACGCTTCAACCCCGGAGGTCATTTTCGCTTCCGATATGCTCCGTCTGACGCCAAGCGCTATAATGAGCCACAGCTATTGCCTCAATCCGTCTCAATGGCAGCAGGCGATCGCACCGATTACAAATACGACGATCATTGGTCCGCCAGCCGATTGCACCCAGAGAGCAGAAGAAGCCTACGAGAGTTCTGCCAATCAATGGCCGGTGCCAAGCGATGCGTGCCGATTCGATCCCCCCTATACTGCCGCAAGTGATCCCTGGCAGTAGAAAAAGCAATGCCATTCAAGATCCATCGATTTAAATGAGACACGAACAGTTCCTTTTTCATAAGAACTGTTTTTCTTATGAGCAGCTTTACTGACGAAACAGAGCTTAACCTAACGAATCGCTCTATTCGTGGAACTGTGGCCAATCAAGAAGCTCGTTTCGCAAATTTTTTCATGCATCATGAAAAATATTTTTCAGGTTTACAGATCCAGTGGCTTATCGTATGCTAGAGACGCGGGACACGAAGTCCTGGATTGATTGAAATTCTATTGACAGCAAATAACGGCTTAGAGACCACGAAGGTTGCGCTCACTGATTTCATGTGAGGATCTTTTGCGGTCTTTTTATTTTGCAATCAGAAATACTTGGCATAGCCAAGTCCTTTTTCAACAATTGCGCTTCGGTTGCTCGCTTGCCGCGGGCAATCCGTGAGCCTCCTTAGACAGGCTAGAATCTGCGGGGTCTCCCTTGTCCTGCTCTTCCCGCAAGGCGCCAGAGCACCTGCGCTGCATTTTAGTGCAAAAATCCTTATACTTTTTTATCTCTTTAGAAAATCTTGGCGAGCCAAATCTTTTGAACAATGTGAAGCTTTAGTTTTTCTTATACTTAATTTCTTTGAAATCTTTTTACGTACAGGAAAACGACGTACTGAGCCCTACCGGTGTCGTCCATGAGGAGTGTTTCTATGCGAATTAAAAAACTTTCAAAAAAAACTTGGCTACCTTATTATTTCGCTTCATTCATGCTACATATTACCGGAATCTTACTTCTTTTTCTCGCTTCCCGCCACTATCCGGTCATTCTCGGTCTCGGACTGCTCGCCTATACACTCGGCCTTCGCCATGCGTTTGATGCCGACCATATCACAGCAATCGACAATACGATTCGCAAACTGATGCATCAAGAGAAAGACCCTGTCGGCGTTGGCTTTTATTTTTCATTAGGCCACTCGACTGTCGTCTTTCTCATGTCTGTCATTTTAGGCCTGTCAGTTCGTTGGGCAACGGCGCATTTGCCGATTTTCGAGCATATTGGCGGCATCATTGGCTTGATCGTTTCCGGTACGTTCCTGATTGGAATCGCCTTATTAAATCTCGTCATCCTGATTGATTTGCAGAAAATGTTTATAAAACTAAAGCATAACGCATTTGATCAAGATAAATTTGAAAAAGCACTGTTATCGCGCGGTTTGCTCTCAACTTTATTTAAACCTTTTTTTAAGTTTATCAACAAGAGTTGGCAGGTTTACCCGCTTGGCTTTCTTTTTGGTCTTGGGTTCGACACAGCAACGGAAGTCGCTTTGCTCGCGTTATCGGCTGGCGCCGCAAAGTCAGCCATGCCTTTTCTTGGTATCCTTGCGCTCCCGTTGCTCTTCGCCGCTGGCATGAATATCATGGACACAACGGACTCTGTAATGATGGCACGCGCCTATAAATGGGCCTTCGACACACCGATCCGAAAAGTTTATTATAATATCACAATTACTTCTATCTCGGTGCTTGCCGCCTTCTTGATAGGCAGCGTCGAACTGATCCAGGTTTTTTCAAATACATTCGGATTAAAGGGTGGTTTCTGGTCCTGGCTGCAGCAGCTGAATTTCAATTGGCTTGGTTACGGACTCGTCATTCTTTTCATTGGGCTGTGGACACTTTCGATGATTATTTGGAAAGTTTTTCGAATCGAAGACCGTTGGAAACAATATGAAGCTTAAGCGTGTCGCAAAGTTTGCTAAAAGTTTCAGAAATTCAATAAAAGAGCCGGTCAGTTTGCTTGAAACGCTCACGAATGACTAGTAAAAACAACTGAAGCAATAATTACCAATTTTCTGCGGGCACACGAACACCTCATTAAGCGGTCCTGCATACCATTAAATTTAGGAGAATAGGATAGAGCAAAGGAGCTGACGCACGTGTACAAAGCTTTTGATTTCAAAGGGACCCTTGACGAAAAAGCAATGAAAGAGATCAGCAAATTCTGGGGAAAAAATGTGGAATTGATCATTCGCGAACTACCACTATCGTCCGATTCGACTTCCGAGCCTGTAAAAGAGACAGCGAGCGCAACTCCTGATGAATGGCTCAGAAAATTTTTTCAAAACCTTACAGGTAATGGCGGCCGCTAAGCTTTAGCTTAAACGGAGCAATAGCATAGGCTTCTTGTTAGAAAAACTTTACTGAATCAAATACGCTTCGGCTGCTCGCTAGCACTAGAGCGCTTTCGCCACTTTTTACCCAAAAATTAAATACATTCTTTCCATATAACAAAACGAGCCTCTCGAATTGTTTCTAAGGCTCGTTTTGCTTTAAAAAGTTTGACTCCGCAAAATCCATATTCGGGCGGATTCTTATTCAGTCAATGCGGCTACAGCTTGTTCAGCCGCTCGTTTCGCATTGTCTACACAGTCCGGAACGCCGACACCATGCAAGATGGCGCCGCACGCATAGACACCGCTGATTTTCCCCAATGCCGCCTCAAATTCCTGCACACGCTGATTGTGGCCAACGGTATATTGCGGCATATTATCCATCTGCCGAGTCACAACTGAAAAGAGCGGTGTGCCGACTTCGATGATTTTCCGTAAATCGAATAGCACTTTATTCACAATCGCTTCATCTGTTTCTTCAGCCATCTTCGGATCGGTTTCGGTGCCGATGTAGCTGCGAACAAGCGTACAGTCATCGGGTGCGGCATTGGCCCATTTGTGGTTCATCCAGCTACACGCGGTGATTGACAAGCCCTCTTTTTTGGACACAACAAAGCCAGTACTACCCGCTACTGCGGCAATGTCCTTCTTTTTAAATGCCAATGCGACCGTCGCCGTGCTCGTCCGTTTATCATGGCTCAGCGCCCAAGCCTCTGGAAAATCAAGGAGCGGACCGAGCTGTTTCGGCGCAGCAGCGACAATGATCGCGTCCGCCTTGAGAACCGTGCCATCCTCCATTTCAACGCGTCCTGTCTGCACATGACGGACAGGCGCATTGAGACGGATATCATCGATTGCGTCGGCCAATTTTTCGACCAAGACGTCCATGCCGCAAGAGAGACTGAGCAATTGACCCGCTTTCTTTTTGGAAACACCGACCTGTTTGGGTGGCTGGATATGCTTCATGCCGAGAATCAAACTTCTGTGCTTTTTCTCAATCCCGGCAAATTGCGGAAGCGTTGCCTCAAGACTCATATCTGCAAGGTCGCCATTGTAAATTCCAGACAAGAGCGGTGCAATCATATTCGTAATGACTTCGTGCCCAAGGCGCCTGCCGAAGAACTCGGCGAGTGACATATCTTTATTCTGGTAAACTCTAGGAAGCACTAAATCCATCGCGGCACGAATTTTTCCAAGAGGACTGATCAGACCGGTTGTCACCATCGGCAGTAATTTCGTTGGAATGCCCATGACCGATCCTTTCGGCATCGGTCGCAGACGGTGATTCACATAAATCGAATAGCTACCGCTTTTTGAATTGACCAGTTGATCGCCAAGACCGACTTCGCGAATCAATTCGGTCAGCGCGGGTTTCCGAGCCATATACCCTTCTGGGCCACATTCAATCGTAAATCCGGACTTTCGAACCGTCTTGATTTTGCCGCCGAGCCGATCGGAAGCCTCTAAAAGGGTCACCGAAACGTCCTTTGCTAATTTTTTTATGTAAAAAGCTGCGGTCAAGCCTGAAATTCCGGCGCCGATTACAATCACTTTTTTCTGCATATTCATTCCCCCAACATGCGCAATTGTAAACTTATTTTCACATATTTCCTGCGAGATGAATCACAATTTGTAGTTTCAAACGGTTATTTAGTCCGTTGGCAGGCCCATTTTCTTGGGTGTTTTAACGTTTCGCGCATGCATTGGATTATTTGTACAAAACTTTTTACATTCTTAGCTGCTTAGAAAAACTTGGCGAGCCAAGTCCTTTGAACAATGGTGAAGTCTTAGTTTTTCTTTCTTAACGCGTATAAAAAAGGATCAGCCTCCTTTCGGCTGATCCTTCTTTTCACTTATATTTCTGTCTTTTATTTGAGCACGATATTGTCTGCTGCTGGCATTACTGGATTGACCCGGCTGGTTTCCCGATTTTCGGAGTAAAAATGGCTTTTCAGTTTAAACCGATAATAGAGCAATGGGATGAGGCCTAATGCCAAAGTGCCGAGGCCAATGACGTCTGTCTGCCAACCCATCAATGGAATATCATAGATGGCTATCGTCCATAGGAACATCGCAGACAATACAGGCCAAAGGCCGCGCATGACAAATGTTTTAAAATTATGCAGCAAATCGTGGCGATAATACCAGGCACATGCAAAACCCGTCAATCCGTAATAGAAGCAAATCTGCAAGCCAATAGCTGTGATCGCGTCGGTCATCACGACGTTTACGCCTGAGCTGAAACTGGAGATAACAAACAACAGCAAGGATACAATCCCCATAACGATGCCGGCAAGCCACGGTGTTTGGAAGCGATGATGCAAGTGGCCAAATTTTTCCCCAAGCACATGGTCACGTCCCATTGAGAAAAGCGTGCGACTCGCCTGGAGCAAAGACGTTTCCAACGTGGCGATTGTACTGACTGTCACAGCAATCAGTGCAATATCGCCCCATGGCCGAGGAAAAATCATATTACCGATAACCGGCAACAGATTGGCGCCTGCTGTGGTAATCTGTTTGGTTGTCAGCCCCATTTGGAAAATAATCTGCATCAACTCGAATAAGACGAAAATACCAATCATCCCAAAAACGCCGCCATAGCCCGGCGCACGATTTCTGTCCTTTGTTTCTTCAGTCAGATTGGCCGTTACATCCCAGCCCCAATAATAGAAAATGGCGATAAGTGAACCAGACATAAACGTGTTCAAATTGAAATTCATTGGCGAGAACCAAGACCATGAAAAAGCTTTGACCGGATGCATGCCAAATTTTAAAAAGGCAGCGACAGCGATAATCAGCAGAATGCCGACTTCAAGCATCGTCATGTACTTCTGAAATTTTGTCGTGATTTGTATACCGAGCATAATAAGTGTATTCATCGCCAGAAACCAGAACGCGCCGGCAATCGTCACCGCGACGACATTGTTCGCGAGTGATGGCGCGATTAAATCCAAGGTCGCTGTACCGACTGGGAGTGAACCTGCAACCATAAAGAGACAGGTGGCCACAATCAAGGCCCAACCACTCATAAAGCCAAGCGCTGGATGGATCGCGCGGCCAACCCAGGCATAACTCGCACCCGCATCGGAGCGCCACTTATTTAAGTACATAAAAGCAAAGGCAATACCGAACATGACAACCGCCGCATATAAAATCGATCCAGGACCCATCACACCGACTGCCGCAATCAACGCCCCAGTGCTTGCTGAAATCGTATAAGCCGGCGCCGTTCCAGCTATTCCCATAATAACCGAGTCAAAAGCCGTAATTTCATTGGATTTAAGTTCGTGGTTTCCCGCCATAACCCTATCACCCCGTTTAATAATTTAGATTATATACTCAATTTATTATCTCGCCTTCATTTAAAAAGAATTTTTCCTGTATTCTGATATTTACAGTTAAAAAAATTAGCGATTAGCAAACCAGCCAATAGGCGCGACGTCAAGATTGAAATTGATTTGTTTGACCTCCATAAATTCATCGAGACCATATGTTCCAAGGCTAGAGCCAATCCCGCTTTGTTTATAGCCATGCCAAGGCGCTTCATTATAGGTACCGTGATACGTGTTGATCCAAGTGATCCCGGCGCGGATTTTTTTGATCACGCGCATCGCTTTGGCCGCGTTATTTGTGAACACAGCGCCAGCCAGACCATATTTCGTGTCGTTTGCCAATTGAATCGCTTCCGCTTCGTCGCGGAAGGTTTGAAAAACAGCCACCGGTCCGAATATTTCTTCCTGCACAATCCGCATCTCCGGCGTTGTCTCCGCAAATGCAGTCGGCGCGACGAAAAAGCCATTGTCATAGGCACCGCCTGTGAGACGACAACCGCCGCACACCAGCTTCGCCCCTTCTTTTTGACCGAGCGCAATGTAATGCAGCACTTTATCCATCTGCTGTTGACTAACAAGCGGTCCCATTTCTGTGATTGGATTATCGCCTGCGCCAACAACGATTTGATTGGCGCGCTCTACGAATCGTGTGATGAAACGTTCTTTAATACTTTCCTCCACTAAAATCCGTGATCCTGCGGAACAAATTTGGCCCGCACCCGCATAAATACCAAACAGGGCATAGTCCACCGCAGCTTCGAAATCAGCATCCGCAAAAATGATGTTCGGAGATTTCCCGCCAAGTTCAAGCGAGATTTTTTTCATATTACCACTCGCGTCTTGCATAATTTTGCGTCCCGTAGCCGTACCGCCGGTAAACGAAACCATCGCGACGTCATCGCTCGCGGCGATCGCGTGGCCGACGGTTTCTCCTGCACCCAGCACCATATTGGCTGCGCCTTTCGGTAATTTAATTTGATCAAAAAATTCAAAGAGTTTCGTTGCCGTAACCGGCGTTAATTCAGACGGTTTATAGACAATCGTGTTTCCAGCAGCGAGTGCCGGCGCGATTTTCCAAACACTCATTAGTAAAGGATAATTCCAAGGGACAATCAGCCCGCAAACGCCAATCGGTTCACGAACCACCATCGCTTGCATCTGATCAGGCACCGGATAGGTTTCTCCATGCGGGGCAAGAATCAATCCGGCATAATACCGGAAGCACGCGGCTGCGTCGCTGACGTCATAGCCAGCTTCACGAAGCGGCTTGCCATTGTCCATTGTCTCTAAACGCGTGAGTTCTTCGTGATGCGCCTCGATTCGTTCGGCAATTTTCAAAAGATAACCGGCACGTTCCTCGGCGCTCATCCTTGGCCACGGCCCTTGCTCAAAAGCCTGTTTGGCCGCTTGGATCGCCTGCTCGGCATCCAATTCTGTGCCTTCAGCCGCTTCAGCAATCACCGTTCCATTTGCTGGATTGATAATCTGCCGCTTTGCGACGCTGTTATTGGCTTGCCATGCGCCGTTAATATACATGCTGAGCTGTAGCATTTTGTGATCCACCGCCGTCTGCATGATATCCCCCCATTAATGGATTATTTCAATGCCTCAGCCACTGTCGCAATCACTTTGTCGATATCTTCTTTTTTAATGGTCAGTGGCGGTTCAATTCGGATGGTTTTGGCATTGACTAATGTTCCAGCGACGAGAACCCCTTTATCAAACAATTTCTTAGAAAAGTCATAGCCAATTTGGTCTTCCTGGAATTCGATGCCAATCATCAAACCTTTGCCGCGGATTTCCATCACTTTGTCTTCATGACCTTTTGCCGCATCCCGCAACCCCTGAAGCATATAAGCGCCCATTTCCGCCGCGCGTTCCGGCAGATGTTCGTCAATTAATACATTGATTGTCGCAATCGCTGCGGCACAAGCGAGCGGATTGCCGCCAAACGTCGTGGTATGAATAAAGGGATTAGGGAAGAAATTCTTGAAGACTTTTTCGCTGGCCACAACTGCACCAGCCGGAACAATGCCGCCGCCAAGCGCTTTAGCGAGGCAAATAATATCCGGTGCGACACCGTAATGTTCACAGCAGAACATCTTCCCGGTACGTCCCATCCCGGTCTGCACTTCATCGAGAATAAGTAAGGCCCCATATTTGTCGCAGAGCGCGCGAACTTTCGGCAAATAATCATCCGGCGGAACAATCACGCCGCCCTCTCCTTGAATCGGTTCAAGCAGAACGGCTGCCACATCTTCACCGACGAGATGACAGGCTTCCATCGTCTTCTCCATCATCTCGATATCCCCATAGGCGACATGGCGGAATCCGGAGACAAGCGGCATAAATGGCTTGCGAAAGACGCCTTTCGCCGTTGCCGTTAGTGATCCAAGACTTTTGCCATGGAAAGCTTTCGTCGCTGCAAGTATCGTCGATCGATCGCTGTACAATTTAGCAAGCTTCAAGCCGCATTCAACGCTCTCAGTGCCACTATTCGTGAAGAAAGAGTATTGTAGGTCGCCTGGTGTGATCTGAGCAAGCAATTTAGCGAGAAAAGCCCGAAGTGGATCCAGCAGATCCTGGCTGTGCAGCGCCTGACGATGCATCTGATTCTCAACTGCTTGAACGACTTTAGGATTACGATGACCGACATTATAAATACCGAAGCCGCCCAGACAATCAATATATTTCTTGCCATTGACGTCCTTGAAACTTTCCCCTTCATCCGACCATTCAACTGCGGCAAATTGCTTGTCTTTAGTCACTGTCTTTCGATAATCGAGAAAACCCGGATTGACAAAATCACGGAAACAATCGACCGTCTCCTGGGTAATCCATGACGCATCCTCATCCGTTATCGCGTCATTGCTTTTGTTGATCAGATCCAGAACTTTTTGCGCATACTGACTTGCATCGGCATATTTCTCATTGGCCTGTGTTTCCCAATCAATGCTCATAAAAAATCCTCCTGTTTGTTTGCCTTTGCCATCGGTTCTTCCGACAGCTCTTAACTGTTACACAACACTATAAGCAAACTTCATGCCAAAACAGAAAAAAGCGTCTTTATGTCAGATATTCTGTCCTATCATTATGCTATTAGCGCATATTTCATATGTAGTTCACAAGAAAGGTTACAATAAATGACATATAAATTCAAAAATAAAAAAAGATCAGAATATTATTCAATTTTGAATAACCAATGCAATGATGCATAAATAAATTTGGTTACGCCAAGTCTTTTTACAAAGATTGCGCTCCACCTGCTCACTTGCCGCGGGCGCCGCGCGTTTTCTCAAACGGCTGGAGTCTGCGGGGCTCACTCGGCTCGCTTTCCCGCAAGGCGTCCGAGCGCTTTCGCTCCATTTTTTTACACAAATTTTTTATATTATCTTATCTTGCAATAAAACGCAGGACCCTTAGCGATCCTGCGTTCACTGTTTTTCTGACGCGACGCGAGCGGCGACGATTTTCTGATATTTTCTGCTGACTGAGGATTGGCTGATACCAAGCACTTCGGCAGCTCGTGTCGTGGTTTTAAATTTCTTCATCGCGAGTGTAATCAATTCATCTTCCAAGCGTTCTTTCGCCTGTTTCATTGGAAGTATCTGACGAATCATCAGGTCTTTGGATGCAAGCGGCTGATCGAAGCGGATCAATTTACTGACCAGCGACGCTTGTATCGTTTCATTTTCAGAAACAACCATCAATCGTTCCATCACATTCTGCAATTCTCGGATATTTCCCGGCCAGTGATAGAGTTCAAGCAAATTCAACGCATCCGGCATTAGCAGATAATTCTTTTGATAGCGCTGATTGAATTGCCTTAAGAAGTGAAGGGCGAGTACAGCAATATCCTCAGGACGTTCCCGGAGCGGCGGAACATGAATAGGTATGACGTTCAGACGGTAATAGAGGTCTTCTCGGAAACTGCCGGCACGCACCATTTCTTTTAGATTCCGATTGGTCGCTGCAACAATCTGGACATCAATTGGAATCGACCGTGTACTGCCAAGCGGGACAACCTCACTTTCTTGAAGGACGCGCAAGAGTTTCACTTGGAGTTGCGGCGTCAATTCACCGATTTCGTCAAGAAAAAGCACGCCACCGTTCGCCTGTTCAAAATACCCTTTTTTCCCTTTTACACTGGCTCCTGTAAACGCGCCATTCACATAACCGAATAACTCACTCTCCAACAAATTTTCTGGGATTGCCCCACAATTTAGCTTAATAAATGGCAGTTTATTGCGTTTGCCCATTTGATGAATGGCCTGGGCAATTACCTCTTTGCCGACGCCTGATTCACCACTGATCAGAACGGTGGACGAAAATTCGGAGACCTTACGCGCCCGAATCATTAATTCTTCCATCTTCGCGCTTCGAAAAATCATTTTTTGCTGAAGAATTGTTTCTTTTTTAAAATCATCGAGTTCTTTTTTGTACTTATTCAATTCTGACTTGAGCCGCGTCGTTTCGGTGATATCGCGCAAAGCAATAATCATCCGCCGCAACTCTCCATCTGCATCCAAAATCGGTGTACAGACCAATAACACTTTTTTCCCAAGCGGTGTTTCTTCGACAGCCGAGTATTTCTTCTTATCACGGATCACGTGGCGGATCACCGTTGGCTGAATCGGACCACCTTCATCAAGTTGCAGCAAATTCTTGCCGATGAATTTTTTGAAATTAATCACCCAGTATTCCGGTGTCATCGTCTCGCTGCAACGAATCAGCACGCCACGATCATTTAGCACAAGGATTTCATCGTAAATACTCGATAAAACCGCGTTGAGGTCCGCGTTCAAATTTTTCACAGATTCGATTTCCATTGCCATTTTTTCAATCATTGGCAGATCCTGAACGACAATGACGATGCCGTCAACCGCTTTTTTTAAATTTAGAATGGGGCTGTAATCCGCAAGTATTCCCATTTGATCAGTCACAAGAATTTGGTTCAGGACACTCTCGCCCGTCTGAAAGACATGCGCGATATCCTGAGCATTAAAAATAATCGTGGCTGGCTGATTCAAAACCTTATCTGGCTGCCGCTTCGTCATTTTCAAGGCGGCATCATTGAAATTAATGATTCGTCCCAAGGAATCGAGGACGAATATCCCCATTGGAATCGAGGTCAGTATCGTTTTCAGTAGATCTGTATTCTGAGCATCATCTTTAAACAGCGCAATGATCAGATCTTCACGGGTGATATAGCCGATAATCTGCTGATTCTGATTTTTCACGAGGGTAACGGGTTCACCAATCACACGAAATAGATCAATTGGAGAGATTTCATGATCGAGAAAACAGGCGGAGGACAATGAATGGATATGATGCTTTATGTAGTCTGTCGTAATGGGCAGCGTATTGTCCCGCTGCAATTCTTTCGCATAGAGATAACCAGCAAGGCGCTCGTTATTTTTTATAAAAATATAATCATCGCACGAGTCATCCGTAAAGAACAAGGGATTTTCTTCTATTTCGCTCAAAGAAACCATTCGTATCGGTTTGATTTTCTCATAATTAATCGCGACCATGCCAGCGCTCCTCTCCTGCTTTGTTAACTATTTTAACACATCCTATCGATCTTACAGCTTTCATGAATTTGCTTCTGGCGATTGAGCGGGCGCTGCTTTCGTTTTTATATGTTCATAGGGAAACTTTGCTGAGCCAGGTCCTTTTTCAACCAATGTGCTCCAGCTGCTTGCTTGCCGCGGGCGCACCGCGAGCCTCCTCGGACAAACTAGAGTCTGCGAGGCCCGTCTGGCACGCTGTTCCCGCAGGCGTCTCGCGCCTCCGCCGCATTTTTTTCGCGATTGGGCTGGCGCTGCTGCGATTGAACCGGCTCTTCTGGCGTTTGAGCCTGCGCTTCTAGCGATAGGACGCGCACTTTTAGCAATTGACCGCCCTCGCTGCTTCAGTTTCGTTTTATATTTTCTTAAATAAGTAGATCGCTTAACGCCCTCGGAAAAAAAATTCAGAGGGTGTTAAGTGATCTTCAGAACATGATCGCCCATGTTACGGGGCCAACTTGCCCATCTACGTCCAAACGATGGCGGCGTTGATAGGCTCTGACCGCTGCTGCCGTCTGTGGTCCATAAATACCGTCGGCTTGGATACCGACCGCGTTTTGGATGCGCTGCACATCCTTTCCTGTACTACCGATGCTGAGCACACGGCCCGGATACGGCACAATCGCTAGCCGCGATGTCACTTGCTTAACCGTTTTTTTAACCGTGTTGACTTTTTTCCCATCAAAGCGCTGCAGATCGTTGACTTGAATCGTCGTAATCAGTTTAGCCGCATAGTTTGCATCGGTCGCAAAACCCGCGTCTTGAATCGCCTGTGCCGCCTTTTTATAATCCATCTCACCGATCACAGTTCGATATCTGGGCAGCTGGTATAAAGCAACCAGGTCGAGGACAGATGCATAAATATTCGGATACTTGCGAAACGGAGCGACAATCTTACGCCAGCCATTCTTCGCGTCGTACTCCGAGGTCGTTAACTGATCGGATTGACCGCGATACGCACCTTTAATGCCAAATAAATTGCTGTCCCTGACCGCTAGCACCGAAGTCCCCCATGCCGACTCCAGCGCGGCCTGGGCGATAATAAGCGACGGCAGAATTTTATTCGCGTCACCTGCTTTCTGCGCGTACCCACTAATCTTTTTGATAAACGCTTCTTTACTCAGTAAAAATCGCCTCCGAATCCAACACCAATCGCGGGCAGCAACTCATCGAACCCATCAAGCTGTACTGCGCCGAAATTCGTGATCAGATTTCTGTCTGATCACTATTCAATTTATTCAAAGAGTGTTCGGATTCACTAGACAAATTTTCCTGACACAATGCCTTTTTTTACGCGAAAAAAAATCGGGTTCGATGCAAAACAAAACCCACATCAGATGTGGGTTTTGAATGAATGCAATTCACATTAATTTGTAAGTCTTATTTTCCAAACAGTTCTGGGAACAGAGCAACCGTGCCGCCAATGTGCGAAGCGACCGAAATAATCACGATGCAAACAACTGCACCGACAATATAGAAGGTTTTGCCTTTGAGCAAATCTTTTGCTTCGAATTTAAAATGAAAATAAGAGCGGATAGCACTCAGAATAATGAAGGCGATCATCGTAATGACACCCCAGAATTCATGAAGATCAAGCGCTGCTGGATTATACTTGACCGGTTCCACAGCAGCATGCGCCAATGCAGGCATTTGTGCGGCGCGCATATAACCGGTGATAACCGTCGCAATAATTGTTACCGTACCTAGAATCAAGAAGGTGTAGCCAATGTCCTGCAGGCTCTTCGCCCAGCTCTTGGTTTTTCCGATCAAGGCAGAGACGTCAGCAACGAAGCCGATAATCACAAGCGGAACTGTAAATTGAAGAACGCCCCAATGCGGGTAGCGATAAATTTTGAATAGCGTAAACGCAAGGATCGCGCCAATCAATGAAAAGATCAGATAGAACAGATTGTCGCCGATATCTTTCTTTGTTGATTTGTAAAATACGATTCGGACAACAGCCAAAATCGTCACATAGATAGTAAAAATAATAGCTTTTGTCGCATGTGGTCCGATTTTTGCCATCAGTCCAAGTGATTCTGCAGCGACGAGTCCTGCAAGGCAAGTGACGATGCCCATGACGGCTGTCGCAACGAGTGTAATGAAACCTGCTTTTTTAAGTGTTTGGTTCCACTTCGACTGTTTCATTGCCGATGCAACGAGATCACAGAGGAAGCTGACAACAATCAGTGCAATTGGGAAATGCAGCACGAGAAAATGGAATGTGTTAAAAACGTTTGGTGTTACCAATTTCTTACCCCCACTTTCGAATAATATAAAAAAGAAAATCCATTTGATTCCTTTTTTATTTTAAGGGGGTAAGCGGAGAAAAACTTTGCAAATCGACCAAAGAAGTTAGCTAATCGGCTAAATGAATGGGTATTTGTGATAAAAAAGTGAACATCGATAAAGATTCAGCAGTTTATTCTGCTTGACTTTTTCGATAAATCAATGGCGTTAAATGTTCAAAATGCTTGAATGTTCTGTTGAAATTGCTGATGTCACTGAAACCGACTTTTTGAGCAATCATTGTAATCGTCAAGCTCGTTGTGATTAAAAGCTTTTTCGCCACTTGAATACGTATGGTGTTCCGGTAGTCGATAAATGACATACCGGCTGCTTCTTTAAAATACTTTGTGAAGGTTGAACGGCTCATCCCGCAATAATCACACATTTGTTTCAAACTGATCGGCTGCATATAATTCGTCTTCACATAGCTTCTGATCGTATCAAACAAATCTTCGTTACTCTCAATAGTAGTCTCCGAGGGTTCATGGTGTTCATGCGCCGACCATCTTCCGAGATACAGAAACAACTCCATCAATTGCAGGCGAATCAGGCAGTGTTGCCCCCACATGCGTTGGTTATATTCTTTGTAGATCCGATTCAGCAGCACTAACAACTCAAATTGTTGACCCGAATCGAGTACAAAGGAAGACGTGAAATCATTCCGTCTCACAAGCGTAGGATCAATAAAAAAAGGATCAATATCCGTTAGCGCATGATCTAAAACGGTCCAATCATCGCTAAAAAGACTCTGGTCAAACGTTATACGGTACAGCTTAAGATAAGAGCCTCTGGCCACTTGAAAAGCGTGTTTCATGCCTGGCTGGATAATAAGGAGACTTCCTTGTCTGATACGCGTTTTCTGCTCCTTGTATTGATAAATCCCTTGACCACCTGCGATATAAACCATTTCCGTAAACTCATGAACGTGCAATTCGACCGATTCGCCGCTTTTATATTCATCGATGCATAGTTGGAAAGGAAATTCCTGGCCGACAGGATTCTGTTTTTTTAAACGATACATAATTGCCATTCATCCCCTTTCTGACACTTTTCCAGCGATTCTCGATGACTTATGTCATAGCAAAGCATAGCATGTTTGATGAGAGTTTGCGCATTAATATAAATTAGAAAAATCTCATTTTTGTCGCGTCAAACGTGCGCCGTTGTCCATCGAGTGGTTGCCCCAGCTCATCAGTGCAACAGATGTGCTTCGGCTACTCGCTTGCCTAAGGCGCTTTATCGCCACCACTATTAATCGATCAGCGCGAGCAGGAGCCAACCGATGCCGCCGAGGATCAGCAAACCGGCAAAATTCACGGCTGAAAACAGCCAAAGAAATGTGCCGACGTTCTGATGCACAAGCTGCCGATATTGTTTGTAAGCAATCAGATTCGCCATCGAGGCCACCAACGTGCCTAAACCGCCGATATTGACGCCTAGAAAAAGTGCGGACACGTGACTGGTGAATTTAGCGAGCAGAATTGCGGCGGGGACATTGCTGATCAACTGACTGGTCACAAGCCCACTCATGTAAACGGCCAAGCGATTGTTTTCTAAATGACGGATGAGGTCAGCAATGATCGGCGAACGACTGATATCGCCGACAGCAATAAAGAAACAGAGAAATGTGCCAAGCAGTCCATAATCGACTTGCTTCACTAATCGGCGATCAAATAGACAAACGAAGAGGACAGTTACCGCGGCCGCTAGCCAACTTGGAACGACCGAAAAGACGCCGAGAAAGATAAAAAGCGTCACCAGAATGGTCAAAGTCAGCGGACGCGCAGCAATCTGATATTTGATCAGCTTCGGTGTCGTTACTTCTTGTTTGCCGAACAAAAAGGATGTGGACAGAATCAATAGAAAGCTAACTAAGGTGATCGGCAAGGACAAACGAAAGAACGCGCCGGCGCTTAGATGATAATGCGCCAAGAGAAATAAATTTTGCGGGTTGCCGAAGGGTGTCAGCACACTGCCCAAGTTCGCCGCAAGCGTAATCAGCGTGACAGGCAGCATCAGTGGGGCGTCAATCTTTCTGGCGATCGCCACGAAAAAGGGTACCAACGTAAGTATCGCTACGTCATTGGTAAACAGCATCGCGCTGAAAAAAGATAAGAGTAATAGGAAACGAATCAATTGACGCAGATGACTGACCTTGGAGATGAGCACCATCGCACAATAATCGAGGATATGGAGCTTTTTGTAAACAAGAACTATTAGCATCAATGACAAAAGCGAAGTCATCGTCTTCCAGTTAATATCATTGAGCTGTGGCCTGCTTAAGAACAGGCTCGCGATCGCGAAAATAAAGGATATCCAGAGCAGCGTATCCTTTCGAATTTTTTTAATGAGGACAGGATAATAAGCTTTCATGTGACCAGTGTAGCGATTAATCGTTGCGTGTTCAAGCTGTTTTGGACTCGGTTTGAGTGCTTTGTCCACTTTTTCGAGCGGATCCGACCCGATTTCGAGCGTTTTGCCTAATTTTTCGAACGTCGGCCATGACTACAATAGCTTTTCACTGCATTTTCGACGAAAAATCATAGACACGCATGTGCAAAAAAGCCCCAAATCTTAGAAATAGATTTGAGGCTTTATGATTAGGAGAATGATTTAGTTTTTAAAGCAACATTTTTGTTTAGATATTTTGCGCGTTTTCTAGCACATAATCTTCAGCTTTTTTCGACCATAGACCGTTATTCTGACGGATGATATCGCTCAGTCCCTGGTAGAATGCATCCGAGTAAGTGTTTGTCGCGATTTCCTCGAGCGATTTTCTCGGCATATTTTTCTGTACATAAATCAGTTTTTTGCCGCTTGGCAGGAGTCCTGGCAAATTAAGTGTTGTCTCAGCTACTGCATTGAGTCCCAAAACGTGCGAGATAACTTTCTCGACATTTACTTTTCGATCTTCAACCAATTTAATCGCTGCCCGCATGTCATCTGTATTGCCACCTGATGTACCAACATAGTGGGTAAAATTATAATGAATATCATACAAATTAATTTCCGCAAAGAATTCTTTATCGCGTGGGCCCGCAAAGAAATTGAGGCAACCGTCTTTCGCAAGCAGGCTTGACGCCTGTTTAATTAAAGGTTTTACAGGAGCCAGTACGAAAATGTCATCAAAAGATTCCTGATCCACGAGCGATTGCAAATAAGCGGCCTGATCATCGTATTTGCTGACATTCACATAATGGAGTTGAATGCCTGATTTTGCCGCTTCTACCGGGCTATACAAACGAGCGGCGTTTTCGAGCTTTTCATCGGACAAATCAGTGACAACAACCGTCTTCGGCTTGATCGGTCCATGCAGCGCATAGTCAATTTGCAGCAAACCCATCGGTCCTGTTCCACCCATAATCATCAGATTGCCGTTTTCTTTAATGCCCATTTTGTGATCGTAGGTGCCTTCGATCAAGTGGTAGTTGGCGTTAAATCCCCCGACGACACATGAGAGCGGTTCGAGCAACGATCCTTCGAAATAGCTTTCACCATTATATTCAAGCAGACAATCCTGTTCCATAACTTCTTTTGGAATAATTACGTAAGTGGCATCGCCGCCAATATATTGAAAAGAATAGCCGGGGCAATCTGGGCGATCCGGTAGCTGCAGGTTCGGCTGAATCGCATATTTGCTGCCCTCTTGGAATTTGTCTTTCCATTTTTCACCAACCTTGACAATCTTGCCGCAGAATTCGTGACCAACAATGATTGGTTTCTCCGCAATATCATTCGGCACTTTCTTATGATCCGAACCGATTTTCGCTTCTTTCCAAGAAGACATGCAGATACTGTCCGTCACAACTGTCGCCAGAATTTCATCCTCTTTTATTTCCGGAAGCTCAAATTTTTCAAGTCTCAAATCTTCTTTACCATACAAACGAAGTGCTGTCGTTTCCATTAGAATCTCCCCTTATTAATTAATATTTATTTCAAGAACCCAAGCCAGAAACCTAGGATGCCGAAACCAAATAGTGCAAAGATGAGCAGAATCGGGCTTACTTTCTTTTTAAGCAGATACATCATCAGCAGCGTCATTCCCAGGGCAAGCAATCCGGGACATAATTGATCCAATATTCCTTGAACGGTCATTGTTGTTTTTTGACCGAGCTGGTTCGTTGTTTGCGAGATAACAATCGGTACGTTGATTTTCGTCCACTTTGTAACCAGAACGCCCATAATAAACAGGCCAAGAATACTTGCGCCTTCCGTCAATTTCTTCAGGGTGTTTGACGCCATATCCCTGACAATATTCATTCCAGCATCATAGCCGTATTTTAAGCCGTACCATTTCAAAGCAAGACGTGCGATATTGAAACTTAGGAAGAAAAGGATCGGTCCGAAAATATTACCAGTGAGGGCAAATGTCGCGCCTAGCGCTGCTGTGATCGGGCGCAACGTCCCCCAAATCAATGGATCGCCGACACCAGCGAGTGGTCCCATCATACCCACTTTCAAACTGTTAATCGCTCCATCATCAATCGGTTCGCCATCCGAACGTGCTTCCTCCATTGCAGCGGTTACACCGACCACTGGGCCACAAACGGCTGGCGTGGTGTTGAAGAAAGCCAAGTGGCGTTCCAACGCTTTCGCTCGTTCTTCTTTTGTCTGATACATGCGACGAATCGCCGGAATCATATCGAAACAGAAACCCAGTGCGTGAATACGTTCATAGTTGAAAGAGGCCTGTTGAAAATTCGTACGGACGAACATACTGAATAAATCTCTTTTTGTTAACTTTCTTTTTGACTCGCTCATGACCGCACCTCCTAGTCTTCCAACATATCGTCTGCAACGGTTGATGACTGTCCGCTAGCAGCCGATGCTGTTTGGTTTTCGTGGTAATTCGGATTTAGCTGAATGTAGATGAAAGCGATAATCAGACCAACGGCTCCGAAAGCAACCAGGCTGAAATTGAGATACGAAGCAATGAGGAAGCCGAGAAAGAAGAACGGCATCAGATATTTAGCGCCCATCATATTAAGAACCATCGCATACCCGACAGTGACGATAAAGCCCCCGGCAACATTCAGTCCGCCGGTCACAACAGGTGGAATGGAACTTAAAAGATGCTGCACACTACCCGCATTCATAAAGATGGTAACAAGCAAGACTGGAATGGCGACACGCAACGCCTGTACGAGTAAGGCCGATAAATGAAGAAATTCGAGCATATGAAAGTTGACTTCTCTGGCCGCTTTATCTGCCGCGTGCTGGAAGAACACGGTAATGGTTCGCGCAAATACAGTCAACACTTGCCCTGCTGCAGCCACAGGCAACGCAATCGCAATACCTGCTTGAATATCCTGTTTTCCGATGATAACAAGAATGGTCGAAATAATACTGGCTAGTGCCGAATCGGGTGACTGAGCGGCACCGATATTCATCCAACCGAGCGCAATCAATTCAAGCGTACCGCCTAATATAATGCCGGTTCGGATATCACCAAGTATCAGGCCGACAATCGTACAGGCAATTAGCGGACGATGCGTCTGAAATTCATCCAAAACGCTCCCCATGCCGGCAATACACGCAAAAAGGAAAATAAGAACAATCTGAACGACATTAATATCCATGATCCATCCCACCTCTTTTTTAGGTCAGTGCAATGTTTTCTATTTTCTTCATCATGTCGACAGGTGAATCGCTGTCTACAACTCGGAGATCCAGTTTCACCCCTAATTGATTTAACGCTTTAAACGCATCGACATCTTCTTTTCCGACAGAAACCGCTTTGGTAATTTGCTTTCGCCCATTTCTGAAAGCCATCCCGCCGATATTGAGCGATTGAATTGGGACATTCTGTTTCACCATCCGCAACACATCGGTCGGATTCGTAAATAGGTAGAAAACGGTTTCATTTTCGTATACAGGATTAAAATAGACTTTAACTGCCTTTTCAATCGAGCAAACATTGACTTTAATACCTGGAGGTGCTGCCTGTTTCAGCAACATTTTGCGTACATCATCATTGGCGACTTCATCGCTGCATACAATGATTCTTTTTGCATTTGCTTTCTTGGACCATACCGTGGCGACTTGACCATGAATCAATCGATCATCTATTCTTGAAAAATTGATTTTCATAATTAGAGCTCCTCCTCTTCTTCGGTCATTAGGCTTCTGAAGGATTTAACAGAATCAACCGCAATCTGCTGAAGATACGGAACAATTTGTTCCAGACTTTTTTGCGTCCGATTTGCAACAGCCTCGATGCAGATCGGAAGATTGACCCCGCTGACGACATCCATATCATTCCTCTCAAACGCTAACGTTGCAGAGGCATTATAAGGACTACCACCGAATAAATCAGTCAAGACCAAAATATTGTTCAACTCATATCTCTCGATAACAGCAACCAATTTCTTTTTAATATCTTCGAGGTTCTCACCTGGGACGAAGCGAATCGGATAAAGCGCTTCCGTTTTGCCGAAAATCATCTCAACAGATCGTTTCAAAGATTCAGCCAAATCACCGTGTGCACAAACAATAATGGAATACTGCTGTTTCGGTTCTTCCAAAACTGCTCATCTCCTTTGAATCCTGATAATCTCAGCCACGCGACTTTCCACCGGCAATATTATAAGTGGTACCGGTTATATAACTTGCGCGATCCGATCCTAGGAACAGAACGAGATCGGCAACTTCCGCAAGTTTGCCATCACGACGGATTGGAATCGATTTATTCGTATACCCTTGACGCAATTGTTCAACGGTGATGCCACGCGTATACGCCAAAGCATCTTCATACGCTGGCGTGCGCAAGCCTGTTTTTTCCAATATGCCAGGTGCTACGCCGACGACCCGAATATTAAACTTACCGAGTTCTTTCGCCCAGGAACGTGTATAGCTGTAAATTGCTGCTTTAGTTGCCGCATAGGCACTTTGTCCTTCCGAACCCTCAAGCCCACTTTCAGACACCATGTTAATAATGACGCCTTTTTGCGATTTGACCATTTCGCGACCTGCAATCTGTGAGCAGAGAACAACGCCTTTCTGATTGATGCTGATCATCCGATCAAGCACTTCATCACTCAATTCATATCTGCTTCCTGATTCTTTCGCATCAACGAGCAACCGCGGCATATTGATTCCAGCATTATTGACCAACACATCTATTTTTCCAAAATGCTCGATGCTTTCTTTAAATAAATTTTCGACACTTTCACGTTGCGCAACATTTGTCTTCACAAATAGCAACTGATTCGGTTCCGCTAGCTGCGTCAGTTCAGTAGACGGTTCTTGCAAATCGGCCAATACGACATTCGCTTTGTTCTCAAGCAAAGATTTAACGATTGCCTGACCAATACCTGAAGAACCACCTGTGACGACAAAAGTCCGACCCTCTATTTCTAGCCAATCTCCCATGATGCATTCCTCCTCAGAATAAAAATCACATTTGTGATTCATTTGAACATTTGTTCTTTACACTGTTTATTATAAAACGCTTTCATTAGAAGTCAATTCCGGAATTATTGAGAATTTGTGAAATTAGATCACATTTGTGTAATTACTTAATTTTTTCTATAATAGAGAAGAGCACCACTGATCAATGATCGCAGCGGTGTGAAAGGGGGAAGTTGTTTTGGATACAGACACAAGAAGACTTTATATACAGATTGCCGAGATGTACTATAACCAAGATTTGACACAAAGCCAGATCGCACAGAAAACAGGAATCAATCGAAGCACAATCAGTCGACTCTTAAAGAAAATTAGAGAGGAAGGGATTGTCAAAATAATTATTAATTATGATCTCGATGATCTAACGATGGAAAGACAACTCCAAGAGAAATTCGGCTTAAAAAAAGCGATTGTGACCACCGTTGATTCAAACCAGAGCGACGATATTAAATTGACTGCGCTTGGCCAAGCATGCGCACGTTTTCTCGATCAAATTATTGAAGACAATGACACGATTGGCTTTTCCTGGGGAAGTAGTCTGGCAAAAACCGTTCAAGCGCTGGACGTAACCGTTAAGCGCGAAAATATTCGCTGTGTGCCTTTACTTGGAGGACCCGCAAACAAGCTAGATAGTGATTGTCACGTCAATACGATCTGCTACCAAGCTGCGCGTAAATTTAACGGAAAATCAATCATGATCGATTTTCCCGCCATCGTTGAGAAACCAGCCATGCGCACTGGAATTATTGAAACGGAGTATTTTAAAGAGATACAGCACATTTGGCAGCAAATTAATGTTGCTGTCTTTGGCATTGGTTCGATCGATATCGTGCACAGCAGTTCAACGTGGCAGGCTTTTTATGGGAATTCAGCAATTGAACAACTTATTAGTGAAGGCGTTGCTGGCGATATCTGTTCCCGGTTTTTTGACATTCATGGAAAAACGGCCCAAACCCATTTAAGTGATAGGACCATTTCAATTCCACTCGAACAACTAGCGGGACTCAGATACTCTATCGGCGTTGCTCAATCATTAGACAAAGTAAAGGGGATTTTGGGGGCTTTGAGAAGCGGGAAGATGAACGTTTTGGTAACGACTTCTGAGACAGCAGCAGCATTATTGAATGACAACGCGTGATTAATAGGGCCATTGCACCCTAATTACTCCTTAAATCGATTTTGGAAAAATAGATATAAAAGTAAACGTTGCAAGCATGTTGTCATTGAGCATTTCTTGCAACGTTTATTAGAGGATTGCTCTTCTAGCAAAGACAGGTATGTATCGACGCATCGCATCAGTTATTCGGTAATGATTTTCGAATCAAAGAAGCGTTCTTGAAATTCGACCAACGCCATAATTTGTTCCTTGCTGTATCGATTAATCTTGTTGGTCACAACTAGTTTATCATCGTCATCGTTCGTTCTATGGATGATCGCGACAACGACTCCGGTATATTCTTTTAAAGGCACAAATTCACCGATGACATAGGCGTCTGTTTCTTCACCATCCGGAGAAAGGGTATGGGGCACATAACCATAATTAATCGGATAATATAGGTTTTCGTGTTCCGGATGCCGCGAGCACATCGGGCGATCAATGATGACTTTAACCGTTTGTGATAGATAATCCATTGGAACGGCTCCTCAAACAGGCTGTACCTTGTTCTCAACCTTTAATCAGAATGCGGCTTTTAGCCACTAAGCTTATACTAAGCACACTTCAGCTGCTCGCTTGCCGCGGGCGCACCGCGAGCCTCCTCGTACAGACTAGAATCTGCGGGGTCTCGCTGGCACGCTGTTCCCGCAGGCGTCTCGCGCTTACGTGTTTGAATGTGGAACTTTTCGAACAAGAAGCCGCTATGATGTAGCTTGAGCATTTTCCAACGGCAAGCGTTGCGTCGTTGCTGTCAAAGCTTGTCCTATTTTTTATAGACCACTTCAAAAACCTCGCAAACGCAAGGGATTGATTGATCAAACGCTAATCCTGCCTCCGCATACGCCCGCTTAAAAAACGCTTCATGGACTTCTCGCCAATAGGCTAATGAGCGATCGCCTTCGCCTTCATGGTAAGCATGTTCCCAAGATACTGAATCAAAGGGAATGATTTCCGTGACAACTGTCTGCGTAATCGCGACCGGTTCACCATTGCCGTTCAAGATAATATTATACTCGCCGACTTTCGGAAGTGGTTCATTTTCTTCGTACAACGCATAAGCGGATGTTGTCGCTGTCTTGACGCCCTTGACGACTAATTCAGCCAAACGATTGGCCATTTCCGGGTTATTGCCAAACGACCATGCCAGATAATTGGCATTCGTTAACCCCTGTTTGGCTTTAAATGTATTCCAAAACTGTTGGATTGCTGCTTCGTTTTCCATAAAATTTTTCCTCTTCGCTATGTTTCTCTCTTAATATACATCTGCATTTTATCTAAAGCGAATGCCAGGCGTGCTGCACCTGACAATTGGATTTATTTGGCTGTTTTTGTAAGCATCTTGTTCTCAATGACCATCATCGCTTGGTTGGCTTTAGTTAACTGACTCGCCGCCTTGTTCAGATACTCATTAACTTTTAGAATATCATTCGTTTTCCCAGTGTGAAGCGCCAGTTCGGTTTGTTTCATGGCTTTCTGAGCAGTAGCCAGTGCCGGGCTCATAGAAGTGTAGATAGTGGCAGTTTGCTTACCAATCGGCTTATGTCGCTGAAACGATTTAATATCTGTCTCTATCTGGAGCGTGGCTTGATTCGTGTCTGTTGCCCATTTGCTCGTATTTTTCGGGTTGTTCAGCAGCGTATTATAAGTATTAAAATCACTTTCCATCTTTTGAAACAATTGGATCTCAGTTAATACCCAATCAACCTCTGTTTGTTTATTCTGCGCTTCAGGCGAATCACTAGTTGTTAGTTTATTGACCACACTATCGGCTTTAACCATTTTCTCCGATTTGGCTGTGCCTGATCCTTTGTCCGTTGAGCACCCCGCGAGTAGAGCAAAGAAAACTAGCGCGACTACTATTATCAATGCTATATTTTTTCTCATTTCTCTTCCTCCATTTATACGTCTTTTCATTAATATACGCAGTAAGAGAGAGAGAAATGATAGGATTATTAGATTCATAACTTGTAACATCTGGGCAAACGCCCATTTCATATTTTGTATCAAATGCGCTCCGGTCGCTCGCTTGCCGCGGGCAGGACAGGAGCCTCCTCAGACAGGCGATAATCTGCGGGGTCTCCTTTGTCCTGCTCTTCCCGCAGGCGTCTCGCACCTTCGCTTCATTTTCACGCAAAAACCATTATACTTATTAATCTTTCAAAGAAAATAGATTTAATCCACTCTACTGTCAAACACACTTATTTAAATTCTGAGATCACGTTTATTGTAAATTTAATCACGAAAAGCCATTTACACAAGTATATTTATCGAAGAATGTCTTTCTGAAAGCCTTCCGGATGCATTTGCAGCCATTCTTCTCTTAGCACCCCATAACCTATGGAATCATAATACTCGCCATTGACGATTCTAGCTTTTCGAAAACATGCTTCTTTCGTGTAGCCTAGTTTTTCCGCCAAGCGCATCATACCAAAATTGCCTGACCACGTGCGCAAATCAACCCGTACAATTTGCGGCATGGCATCGAACAGATAATCCGTCCACAATCCGAATGCCTCAAATCCACGTCCATTACCCCAATAATTCGGATCGAAAATAGATATGCCGGCACACAGCCAATTCGTCTCCTTGCTTTCCCAGTACCAGCCGACCATTCCTAAGAGTTTGTCTGTGTTTCTATCCGCAATGGCCAAATCAAGACGAGGCGTTTCTAAAGTATCCGTCTTTATTTTCATGCACAAGGTATCGACGAGTTTAATCACCTCATCTCGTGACATCCGTGGATAATACGGGCCATCAAACTTTTGCCAGGTTTGTCCAGGCTGCCTCCAGAAAATATAATCCTCCGCATCTTTCAACTGCCAATCACGAATGACAATTTGCTTTCCTTCAAAATGAAGCATTGGTTGACCCCCGGAAATTTTAATATTCGTTGAGACGTTAAAAGTATCTTCGAAAAGCGTAAAGAATTCTGCTTTGTATCCTCTAAGATATTTGATAAAATACTTGGTAATCAGTGGTAAAAGAGGTGGCAATATTGATATATTTCACTGGTATTAATCAAAACATGTGTTAAAACCTCTTTAGAGTATGAACAAATATCATGCAAAACTGTAGAAAATATTATCAGCAATTTGCCAATAAGTATGTTCACGATGACATTGTAATAATGTAAGGTTATTGCAGATTTAAAGAATGTAATTTTATAATGTGATTATTAATAAAATATAGGAGTTGATATAATGACTGAACCGGTTACAGTTGATATGGCAATTGTTGATTGTGATAAGGAAAAACTTTTAAGGCGTGTAAAAAATTATCAATCAGAGTACAACGCTAGTAACAATTGTGATTCTAAGATTATTTTAAAACCTGATCCTAATACAATTGCGTTTGATGGAGTAACATCACATTCATTTTTATTACATCTTGAGGAAACCAAACGATATTGATTGATAGACTGCATCCCTAAACGGATGCTTTTTAATTATTGGCCATTTTTTAACTTTACCATGCCTAGGCCAGATATCGAATATTTTAATTTTCGAGAAGATGTTAAATATCCTCCCCTATTTAAAATGAACCATCAATTAGAGAGTGCTATACTTACCTTTAATTTCCCCCATTCAGACCTCTTCCACGAGTTCCTTATATACCTCTGTTATCTTGACCGGAACGTATCTATACGTCAGATGTTCGGCAGAATACTCTTGAAGCGAATTGTCTACCTCGACAAAAAGCTCAAGCTGCTCGTTTACTCGCTCTGACACTGAACTGCCAACTGGTGGTTGGCTATTGTTCATAATTGATCCCAGAGTGTACTCCGTACGCTGGACCTTCTGTACACCACGCCTAACCGGCAGCAACTGCCACTCGCTAAAAATAATTGGCCGTCCGTTCGTCGTGGTTTGCTTTAGTGCATCTCCTTGCGCCATATTAGCCTGAATAATAATTTTTGCACTATCTATCACATGCCTGTTGTCCGTTCCAGTATAATGTTCGACCTGTTTCAAATAAGCACGATAGAAGACGCCAAACATATTCATCACCAGCATCTCAACATTGTCCTCGAGTAGTTCAATACCATAAAGCGAAGATAACGCAATCAGCGAATTTTGTTCATATTCTGCCAATGTTGCACTCATTTTTTCCGCAAGGCAGAGTTTACGATGCAAAATTTCAGTTAGAAATGCACCTTCGCCAGCAGCAGGTTCTAGGAAAGTTGCCGTCAGAGAATGCAAATTTTCCTGCAACTCCTTTTGGTCGAGCATCAACTTGACGATCCGCTTGGGCGTGAACACCTCGCCGTGCTCTCTGACGCGCTGACTTGACTTGATCAGTTTCTCATCAACCATCACTTCATCTCCTGCACCTTTGACTCAATGAAGTGTATCTCTGCATCGCTCAAACCATATTTGGTATATAATTGCTGGTCAATTTCGGCAGCTGACTTAGACCAGTCCATATCTGATGTCGGTGCAAAGTTTTGTAATGGAACCTTGCTCCATGTTGAAACAGGGTTGTGCTGAGTAATTTTAAGAATTCCTAGCATAACACGCGCAAACTTACTTTTAACATACTTAAACAGTGCCTTTGCTTCAGCTTCAGTTTGCAAATTACCAATTGAAATGAACGTTTGCGTATGGCCGACGAAAGGTTGACCAATGAAAGGTGTACTGATTGCTTCGCCCAGTGCGCCACTACCGTTGGATTCAGGAAGAATAACTTTATAGTGTTCAAAGTTGTCCGGTGCTTTCAAATAATCGCGTCGTATCCACCGGAACGATCGTTTTTTATCAGACAGGCCGAGCACTTGTACATACTCAAAACCATCACTTGGTCTATCTTTCAAAAAAACAATGTTATTTAACTTATCGATTGAGTTAGAGCGTAAATCAAATGAATTACCCATCAGATTATGAACTTCAGGATGTTCTCGATCAACAAGTTCGGCAAAACGGTATGCTACTCCACCATAAACGATATTTGACAATGATTGTTTAGTACGTTTATCTACCTTTGTCATTATTGTCTTTAGCTCATTGTATGGAGTAAAAATTTTGACAGGGGTAAACTCCGATCGCTGATCATAAAAAGTAATCGCTACTCCCCCTTTAATATCTGTTCTGGGAAATATTTCCGCACTGTTTGCATTGTAGTAAACTACTTTAAAGTGATTATTCTCAAGCATCTTCCGGTTCCATTCATGCGGTGTTTGACCAGCATCAAATAGGAATCGAGCGGGTGTAATTAGTGATACCTTTTCCCCAACTTTAATAGCCATATCCATAAACAAGTTATAAATGGGGTTGCTTCGACCGTTTCCTTTGACTTCTTCTTGATAAGGCGGATTTCCAATCACAACATCGAACTTCATATTGGCAAACGCCCCCTCAATTTTTTCTACACCAGCATCAATGCTGGCCTTAGCTGTTTCAACAATACCATCAATATAGGCAATATTCGTCTGATAATCTCGATATCCTGATAGGGTTCTCTGAGTAATCGTCTTAGCCATCAGAGTCTTCGCAACAACAAAGATATTCTCCTGAAGTATCTTCTCCCATAAGTTATCCTCATCTTCTGGTGTGAACTTACCAGCACGATAATTATTCAGCTCACTCTGTGCTTGGGAATACAGTGAGGTCGCCGCATACAACGGGTATAGACCCGTCTTAGAGTTTATCTCTAGTATTCGCGCATCAGGCTTAAACACAGAAGCTGTTTCATCGGTATCAATCCAGTGTCTCACCGGAACGCCATCTTTGGACGTATAGCGATAATCATCGTCATAATATGAATAACCGCCAATCGTTTTACCCAATTGCATGTTGACCACACGCCAAGGAGTAAGAACTGTTTCCTTATCTGGATTCTTAAATGTGCCGAAAATAGCAGCTATTTCAGCAGTACGCTCAAATGGTTCTAACTTATCGAGTCGACGGACACGTTGGCGAATAATACGTCCAGCCTCAATAAAGATTTGTGAGTCATAATACTTTGCAAACTGACGGAACTTAACCTTTGTGACACCCTTCGGCATGAATTCTTCCCAGGATCGATCATCAACCAAGCGAATAAAAGTTGGGATGTCTACATCCTTACCGATATCGATTGCCATCCCATAAATCATCATCGGAATGCGAATCGATATGGAACGCAAGATTGAAATCATAGTCTTACGCTGTTTCTTGAGGCGCCTCATCCGATCGAGCAACTCTTGCTCTTCGGCGCTTCGTTCCTTATTAGGCTTCTTTTCTGCCTTTGTTGCCTTATCATATTCTTCATCAGTCAACCCTTGGGAGTTTACATCAATTATGACCTTTTTCTTTTCTGCCTTCGTTGTGCCAACAATAGCCTTTAAATCATTAAATTTAGAAACATCAGCTTCATCCAATTTCAGCAACTCATCGCTGTACAAGGAATCATCGTCAAAACCAGATCGTACGGCCCTTTCTGCATAGACACGCTTCAGTTGTGTTAAAAGACTGTCGACCTTGTACGGCTGCATTCCTTGACCTTGCTCACCAATGATCGGTAGAAAGTTCAGAAGTTCTCCCATCTTTAACTGTTGATCATGAGTCTGAAGCTTGCCGGCGCCAGTGTTTAGCCGTGTAGATTCAGCTATGACGGTTAGTGCACGATCAGGTGCAAAGTCGAATATGTAGCAATTTTTCTTCATACCTAGCTCTTCATCGGCATACGGCGTCTGCGCACGAAACGCTGCTTGCAGATATTGCATGGCGCTATTGGTATTCGAAAGAAAGATAATCCCCGTCCACTCTGGAATATTTACTCCAGTAGTTAACTTACGTACTGTCAGAGTGATCGTCTTAGTACGGGCTGGATGGTCAGTGATCGCCTTCCTAACTCTCTCGAGGTCGCCGTCATTAGCTTCAAGCGCATCACCATTATCAACTACATTGACGATTTTGTAATCAAAACCAAAAATAGGATGCCGCTCCATCAATGCCTTCATTGCCTTAGCGGCGGCAACAGAAGGCATAAGCCAAAGTGTATGTCGTAATTTCTCACGAAATTCTTTGGTCGAAAACGGAAAGCTTGTCTCTTTCGATGGGGTCGTGATGTTATTCAAGAATTGGTTGATCTTGGATTCATATACGAACTGGCCATCTTCGTTTACCTTGAAGAATTCATGGAAATTGAATGAACGCTGATCTATGTCCAGGAACCTGCTATCCGCGAAACGCTTTTTCATCTCAAATGTATACATTGAAACCTTCGGCAGAACAAGGTACGGATTCGCCTTATCTGGGTGTTCACTCGTCCACTTCACCTTAGCCTGCTGCTCCATGACATAGTCCCAGGTATACACCTGCTCCGGATTATATTGGTCAATCAAGTTAAACGGCGTGCCAGATAACTCCAAAAGGCGGGTCTTCGATTTGGTAACACCGGCGATCACCCTTTGCGCAGGTTCTGTCTGAGTGCCTTCATGGGCCTCATCAATAATGACCAGGCTCCAATCAACTTCCTTTACCAACCGGTTTTTATCTTTGACCTTACCTCCGAAAGTCTTTGAACTCCGCAGATCCTGAATGCTAGCAAAGTAAATAAAAGGTTGATCCGCCTGGAACAGCTTATCAAGCGAAGCGCCTTTAGTCTTTGAACCGTACATGTAGCCAGCAGAGGCCATATCAAGTTTCTTAAAATCATTAAACCAACTATTATTAACTACAGGCCGATGGGTCATTATCAGCACCTTTGCGTACTGTTCATCTCTTATCAATTTCAGGGCAGAAAGAGTTTTTCCGAAACGCATCTTCGCATTCCACAGCATCCTATTATAATGCTTAAACACTTTTTTGGTTCGCGCAACTGCTTCTATTTGCTCTGGCCGAAGAATGAGCTTAGCATTTGTATTTGTAACTGGTGCATTGATATATTCGCGTCCTTCTTTAACTGCCGCAATTGCGCACTTGACTGTATTAACATTGGTTATAAACCATTCGCGGCCCCCATTCTCAGTCAACTCAGGGTCGCGTTTAATACCTGATCTATCCAAAACACGATGGACATCGTGGTCACTGAACCAAACATGCTTATCTTTGCGATACGCCAATTCTGCCCATTCAAGCTTAAACGGTACGGCGGATGTCCCCATGTATGTACGAATCCTAGCCTCAGAAGCTTCGCGAAGATCTGGGCTATTCTTAGTCAGGTCTGTTTCATAGCCATCAACGGTTGCTTCGCCGATTTTTTCTCGTCCAACATACGCCGGCCATTTGCCAGAAATATTGTCCCCAGTCTGGACATAGATCACTTTCCGATCAAACGTCGTATAAGGCTGCTCAACTACAGGTTCAGTAAAAATCGGTTGTGCACCTGTATAATCGCAATACCGCTCCGCAAACCAATACAATAAGTCAGCCAACTGTCTGAGTACCTTAAGTCCTTCATCACGGGAGAATTGATTAAGCGTGTGCGTAGCACTATTTCCTGCACGTTTGATTGCATACAACAAATCAAGAATGCGGGTATGCAGCAGATTATGGTGCTTAATTTCCAACAGGTTCTGACTGAATGTTTCGTTGTCATGCATATAGTTTTGATCCAGCACAAACTTTGAAATGTTTTCCGCAATTTTGCGAGCAGTTGTTAGCTCTGAAGCATATTCAGCTGAAGCAAACTGCCGCTCCGCTGTTTCTGCTACTGGAAAATAGTTCGCACTATCTTCGTTTAGCTTTAAATACTCAAAATTTCTGCTCATCTTATTCATCTCCCGCATGAACTGTTTCTCTCAAAAGAATTATCTCATAAATTACCATTGAGCGAGATGAAAATTGTAACCTGAGTTCCCGAAATGTATAACGATAAATACTTGAAAACGTTGATGTATGGCCGTTTGCACCGATTTCACACACTTGTTATACATTGATATTTATAACGAGTGATTTGAATTGGAAATGGCTTTAAATCAAGGATTTTACTCAAACATCATTACAGAAACCGGGAATGCAGGTTGTAAATTAGAAATTAATTCACAAATCTTATTTTGTTTGGTAGAGCAGATAAAAGCATCATGATCCAGTTCTAACGCACTACTCGTACCAGGTATTTCCCTGTAATCGACGGTTTCAGCTTTCACAATACTGGAGCCATAATCATGAAAATCTATTATTGTTACTTGAATCCTTCACTCCAAAAAAGTTTTTAATTTCTTGAATAAGCGCTTGTTTTCCCCCATAAACTAATTTGCTTCAATTGATTGAAGCGTTCGATTAATCCACTCTTTTTTGCTTTCGTAAATACGTGGATTGGGATGATAATAATAGGGACGGGTTTTGTGCCGCCAACCCTTGATATTTTTAATTAACTTGTGTTGAAATACTTCTTCAACCATACTTTTGATAAAAGGCTCAGTGCCCCAGCCGGCAATTAGTTCGACACTCGGATTAAATTGTAACAATTTCTTTAGTTCATTCTCTCGTTCTCTAGAAAAAATAGAATGATAGGTAAAAGAACAGTTCATTGCGTCCTTTAACTTGGCTTTAAAGTCCGTTAAATTACCAGAGCACAAATCAGAAAGATTTATAATGGATATCAGATTCCACTGTTCTATTTTCATAAGCCTCATGATTTGTTCCTGTGTCGGATCTGAATTGGCTTTAATGAATGGAACTTCTGCGCTCCTTGGATCGAGTACTGGAACCATTTCCTTCATTAAAGGATCGCATGATCCTGGATTGCAAAGGATAAAAATGGCATCAAGTGTGTTAGATGGAAAACCGATTCGCTTTATTCTGGCTTGGTTTCTACACTCAAATACTCTATTACCAATCCCCACATTATAAAAGCTGGCTTCCACTTCAAATTCCATTAATAATTCCTTTTTACTAATGAGATCCATATCCACTCCTCCTAATCCGGTTCTCTTGATAATTTTTAAAGATTCCTAAAATAAGTTACTGGAATTCGTTTTACTTGAATCATATTGACTATCCCAAATACACATTTTCATTATGCCATTCGAGATAATTCCGGTTCGGAAGTTGATCGCCGCGGTCAGGCAAAACGGCCAATTTGCTGCCGTGAAAGGCATAATACTCTTTGCCATTACCAAAGTCTTCTTTAATATGATGGCTCACTTCTACGGTCAGAGTCTTATCTATGGTGATATAGCCACGGTCAAATAAAGTATGGAAGTCGCTTCGAAGGAGCAAGCCGTTCGTTATTTCATGAGGCCCATTCAAACTATAGGGCTTAATATGAGCAGCCTCCAATACAGGCAACGTTTTTTCGCCGGTTATGGCGCACCTTCTATGATAGGCATCTGCAATCATCACTTTAAAAGCACCTTGACCAACTCGTGGTTTGATGATGCGTTCCTTGCCAAAGCGATTGAATGAGCCTTCCTTGATGATATACGCTTGGCTGTCTTCTATGTTTCTCAACCGCTCCTGTACTTGTTCGTATAATGATAAGCCAATAGGTTCAGATGTTTGATAAGTTTTGCCCTGAACAATATTACTGTTCCAGTTCTCAGGCTGAGCGATCCAATCCTTTTCGTCAAAATAGAATGGCATTGAAAGGATAATACAACCAATTTGTGGATCCGGATCAGAAAAATGATTGGTTCTTTTGTATTTGTAGACACGATTATTGAGTTCCATTAAGCTATTTGCCCCATTGGCGATTCCAAACGCATCCCAAGCAAGAGATGTGGGGAGAATAGAATAGTTTAAAAAGAAACCACCGCCAACAATGTAGTTCCGCGGGCTATGTGTCTTAAATAAAAATATATCCCCCTCATTCAATGCTTTAAAATTTGTACGCCCACCTGGCTTCCAAAAGTTCACCTCATCACAGTTTGCCTGTTTCAAAGTCTTAAACCAATCAAAATCCGTAACGCCAACATACATTTTCATTGGCATCATCATCGCCCTTATAAAGTATTAAAAGAATCTGACGAATTTATATAACGAGTACTATTCTCAATGGTTCAATGATATTTAAGTTATATTTTTGAAGGAAAATACAGTTGATTATAGATATTTGGATAGAATGGTATTCCTACAGCTTTATATCTGAAAAATGGATCCCGATGATCCCAATCCATCCCCATAGAGTTTGCAGGTAATCTTTCGTTCTCATTCTTTTTTGCAACTGTACACACAAAAAGAAACTGATCAAACAATTCGTTTATTAATTTTTCTGTCAACGATCCATTCATTGCTGCATCAGAAATCTTTTTCAAGTAAATATTCTTCGGCACCATATGTTCAAATATGAGACTATTATTCGTATCCTTAGATAATAAAATCTCTCTTGCTTCCTCAGTAATAAAATCGGACATATTGTGTTTATTACATTTTAATTTATTTTGTCTGTAGTAACTTTGTGTTAAGAAGTATAGGTTTTCACCCATTCCCCTTTTAAAAAAATAAGCTCGCAAATCGTTATCTTTGATTTCTTTATTAAGCATGATTACATCAAATATATTATGTGCTAAAAAATCGATAAATTTCTTGCGATACGGGGATTCTATTACATTAGTGATAGAGTTTGTTTTCAAATTATTATTTATTTTTGATTCACTTGCTATGGAAGTTTGCACTTTATTACTCATTACTTTCCTGATCTTTACCAATTCATGCTCAGAGTCTATGTTAAAACGATCTCGATGAATTTCACGCATCATATTTCCAGGAAAATATCGTTGGTAAAGATTGTCCACATTATAATTTTTCGCATCCCCATATTTATTAACTAATTTAACAGTTGAGAAACCATAAGGATCTCCATTTCTGACTTTTATTTTCCCCTTATAGTTCCTACCATTTATGCTCCTATCTAAGCTCCTTATTCTTCCATCATTCGAAATCTGATAGATTTCCTCATACCCTTCAATGTCGAGCCATTTAACAGAATTGATAGAAACACACCTCATTTCTCGTAAGAATTGTCTTGAATATCTTTATCCCATACAAGATAACAGTCCCATCACTTAACCCTCGTGGCCAGGTGTGAAAGTCTGAACCAAATGAGCCACGATTGGATCGTATTTGCTCTTTAGAGAAGAAGGATAAGTTATATTTAATTGGGCAAACGCACCGCGATTTAAAAATGTTTTAATATATACAATATTGTTACCTTTTACATAGGATAAAACATAATAGTTTTTCTTATGAACTTGATAGTCTATCGAATTAGAGACATCGACTGCCGCTTCTGAAAAATTATCGTTAAGCGTCTCATTCATCGAGTTGTTACTGCCAGAAACGATTATATTACATTGTCCATCTGAAAATGTACGTCCGTCATTATTTGTCGGTGCTTCCCCCATATTAAAATTCGAAGGATATTCTATACTGAATCCAAATCGGTTATTTGTATATTTATTATAAGAAGTATTAATATTGTCCGATTTTGCTTGCTTACCGCTTTTTATTGCAGATGATAGATTATCCTCAGTTTTTTTTAGTTCCTTATCAACTGAGGCAGAAGAAGCCCTTTTCAAATCCTTAAAGGTATTCAAGCGAACAATTGCACTATCATATTGCTGATCCTGAATCAATGAATTTATTTTCTTTAACTCTTTTTTATAACTTTCAGTCATGTTCTGTTTTTCTAGCTTCTGTATCTTCAATTCCAATTTATTAATCGATGTGTTGGTACTGGCAAGTAATGAAGGATACGACTTGATTTTTTCCAGCTTTATACTTGCCGAGTTATAATTCTTATTGCTAATAGCCATACTTGCATCTTCCAAAGAAACCGCCTGTTTTTCATAAGGGGCTGCCTTTTTATTACCCGGCTCTTTTTGTAATGCTTTCTTAAAATAGTTCTCTGCCTGCACATAATTATCATTTGTTAAACTAACTTTCCCTTTTTCAATATATACGTCTGCGGCATTATTCGCACAAGATGTTAATACCGCTAAATTAAGTAACAAAGCCGATATCAATAAATAAGATAAATATTTTCTCACATTGCCCGCCTCAATTTTTATAAAAATTATGCATGATTCTTTTGGTGTTTTGACCTAATAAGTTATCCCCACCTTCTGTATCATTGGCTTAATTTATATCAGGAACATAAATTTTTTGAAGTGGTATTAGTGCTTGTTTGTCAGTGGGCAGTTTATCATACCATTCCATAATTAATGTGACCAATTTTTCAAGATCTAATAGTTTTACACCATTTCTGTTTGCAATTCTATCTGCCTGATTTGTAAATCCTCCTGTTGAAATGAACAAACTATTTGCGTCAGATGGGTTCGCACCTAGCAATTGTTGTATTTCAGGACCACCAGTAGAACTTTTCCGATGCTTAACTTGAACCTTAATAATAGGGCGTTCAAATCCAAATGCATCCTTATAGGCCAGTATATCAATTCCGCCGTCCGGTCCCTTAGGACTTACCTGTGTATTATAACCCATCGCTTCCAGCAATCCGGCAACGAGATCTTGCATCTGCCATGGATCCAAACGATCAATTCTATCCTCAACCATTGACTGTGCCTTTGCTATGAAATCATCTACCGCATCCCTCTCATCAGCAGCTTTAATATCTGTAGGAATAAAAGTCATCTCTGCATGAGGATTTTGTATAAGCTGCTGGAATTCATTCCCCCATTGAGTAATTTGAAAAATCGTTAAAGTCGATCCAAGACTATTTTTTGCACTCTGGCTTAATGAATCCCTATTGACCATAGCTTCTTCCCAGTTTACTTTTATATGATTCGGATAATTCACGTCACCAGATGAAGGAGCGTAGAAAAATTCATCGACAACTGTTCCAACAATATATTCCCTTTTTTCCTTTGAATAAGAAACCACTCTATCATTTTCCTTGATTTCATTTTTAAATCGCCAAATTTGACTTACCCAATTCATTATCGATTGCGGTCTTCCATCAGCATAGATGTTTTCAGCATATTTTAATATTTGCTCTTTCGCTTTAAATCTTCCAGGATCCCCTAATTCCGGCCATCCTATTGAAGCAATCCCCAATTTTAACCATTCTTCTACTAGTTCATTATTGTCACCAGCTCGAACCATCCACCAATTTGTCACTACTTATTCCCTCCAAATTCTAGCTATTTCTTTATCAAAATCTTTTACTTAAATAAGCAGGATCCAAACGAATAATCATGTCACAGGATCACTGATTTTCGTAAAGACAAAATCGTATGCAATACCGCTCAATTGAAGCGTTAGAGCTTTGATTGGCATACCCATCAACTTCACAATCTTTGCTACGTTTTTATTAATCACCATTCGACAATAAATGGTAATTTCCTTCAATAATTACAGAAAATCCATACCATATTTTTCAGTGTTCCATTTCGGCCAATCAATAAGATAAATAGGTTATTTGTGAGCTATCATTTCAAGCAACTAGAGATAGATTGGAACCATGCTTTTGGAAACTTAATTAAAAAGTTTCTTTTATCCAGTATTAAAAGTTTGTAACCGATTACATATGAGCTTAGACTTTTTATGTGAAGAGCTAAAATAAATTAATTGGGGGGTTATCTATAATGAATCGGTTAAAAGATAAGGTTGCGATTATAACGGGTGGATCATCCGGTATCGGTTTGGCCGCGGCCAATAAATTCATTGCTGAAGGGGCTTCTGTTATATCGGCGGATATTGCCGCACCAGAAAATAAAAACATTGATTTCGTAAAAACCGATGTTACTAATCCTCAATCCTTGCAAGATATGGTCAATACAGTTGTTGATCAATACGGGAAAATTGATATTTTAGTTGCGAATGCCGGTGTTGCGGAGAAAAAATCAGCTGTAGCAGATTTAGATCTAGATAATTGGAATAAAGTAATTGCTATTGATTTAACCGGCGTTGTCTTAACAAATAAGTATGTCGTTTCTCAAATGGTCAAGCAAAAGAGCGGTAGTGTCATCAATATGAGTTCTATCTTAGGTGTTGTTGGTGGGGTTAAGTCCCAAGCCTATTCGGCTGCCAAAGCAGGCGTTGCGAATTACACGCGATCGCAGGCGATTACCTATGCTGCGCAAGGAATTCGTTTTAATTCAGTTGCTCCAGGATACGTGAATACGCCACTCTTAAAAACACTTCCACAAAAAGTTAGAGCGAGTATGATTGAAAAAATGCCAATAGGTCGTTTGGCAGAACCAGAAGAAATTGCAAATGTCATCGCTTTTGTTGCGAGTGATGAAGCCTCTTTCGTTACAGGCGCCTTAATTAATGCGGATGGTGGTTACACGGCACAATAATTATTTGACGTTAATAGGATCCGTTCACTTGTGTGAGCGGACCCCCTTTTCTTTACAGTTTCTTCGCCAATATTCACGCCTATCTGTCACCCATGCAAGGCGCAAAAAAATGATCAATACCTTGTGAGTACTGATCACCTCAATTAAATATCAATTTAAAGCAAGCTACACTAAATCGTTACACCAGCAATTCCTATCAATTCCTAGTCAATCTTTATATTAAGCACAAATTAGCTTATCCGTGGTAACACAATACTAATCACTTCTTTTTCGACTGAACAGGGCTTTTAGACCGCGCTTAATCACTTGAAAGAACGTCAGCGACCGAACCATTCGATCGGGGTTCACGTATTTTCGCACGGCGCGCAAAACTTCTTTCTGGTGCTTCGAAGAGAAAGAGTACGTTCCATTTTTCTTCGTTCGTATCGCATAGCGTGGAATCCATTTTCCCTTGAACATTACTGACGCGATGACGTAATCGACGTCCTCCCAAGGAATTTGGATGAATTTTCGCGCATCGCGTTCATTATAAAATTCAAATCCTTTGTCGCCAATCATGATTTTGCCGTAATCACCCATGCCAATAAATGAAGTGGCGTTGGTTACAAAATCGACTTTTGTATTAATTGATTGAACCATTTTCTTTGCTCCAATCCCTTTGACTATTTTCAGTCATTATACTTTTTTCCCATCAAACAAACAATATTAATCAAGCGTTCATCGCGCCATAAAAGCGATGTGGATAGGCTCTCGATAGTTGAATCCGAGATCAATTCGCGTGTTCAAGCTTGCGGTGCGCCCGCGGCAAGCGAACACAGGGTAATAAACGATTAAAAACAACAGCAGATTTTAACACAGCCTACTTATTTAAAAAAAAAGCCTGAAATCCTTGACTGAAGAGGAATCAGGCTTAATTTGTGGGTATACAATACCTGGCATGCAGGATTTATACTCGATTTAATGACACTGGTTATTGAATAATACGTTTCGCGATTACATCAGATTGATCAAGTGCAGAACGATACCAACGACGAACAACCCAAGAATAATAACGATTGGCGAAACTTTCTTCTTCAGTAACCACATGCAAAGGAGGGTTAATCCCAGTGCAGCTAAACCAGGAATCAGGCTATCCAAGTTGTTTTGTAACGTCGTTACTTTATGCGCATCTAATGCGAGACCAGAAGCTTGCTGTTGCAATGCTTCTTTAACCCCTTGCGCGCCAGCAGGTAGATTATTCCAATCAATATAGGCACCTTTGTCAAGTTTAACTGTCGAGACAATTGGCGTGAATTTGACGGATACCCAACGGTTAACTAACGCACCAAGGATAAACATACCAAGGATTGATGCACCTTTGGTAATATCTTGAAGGACACCACCCGACAAGTCGTCAGTGATTTTAGAACCGGCTTTGTAACCAAATTCCTGAGTCGACCACATGAATGCCATACGAATAATATTCCATGCAACGAAATAAAGAATTGGTCCAAGGATGTTACCGGTCATCGCAAGAGAAGCAGCGAGCGCACCAAGGATTGGCTTCACTGTGAACCAGAAAGCTGGATCGCCGATACCTGCCAAAGGCCCCATCATACCGACTTTAACACCTTGAATGGCGATATCGTCAACCGGTGCGCCATTGGCCCGTTCTTCTTCAAGTGCTAAGGTAACACCAATAATCGGTGAAGCGACATAAGGGTGCGTATTAAAGAATTCCAAGTGACGTTTTAATGCCGCCGCACGGTCTTCTTTTGTCTTGTATAATTTTTTAATTGCAGGAATCATTGTATATGCCCAACCACCGTTTTGCATACGTTCATAGTTCCATGAACCTTGAAGGAAAGTTGAGCGCCACCAAACAGAAACACGATCTTTCTTTGATAATTTCACTTGTGCCATTTTATTTCCTCCTCCCTCTTAGTAATTATCAATAATATCGCCTAATGGATCACCCGTGTTTGTGCCTCCGCCATTACCTGAACCGCCTTGTTTGGAAAGTGCGAGGTAGATAAGCGCAAGAGCCACACCGATACCACCAAGACCGATAAGTGTGATTTGTGTAACTGTCGCGAGTACGAAACCAATTGCAAAGAACGGCCATACTTCTTTTGTTGCCATCATGTTAATAACCATTGCATAACCAACGGCAACGACCATACCACCACCAATTGCTAAACCGCTTGTCAGCCAAAGTGGCATCGATGCAAGTAAGCCTTTCACAGGGCCTGCACCAACTGCTAGAATCAGGGCAGCTGGAATCGCAATACGTACCCCTTGCATGCAAATAGCGGTGATGTGCCAGAACTCGACTTTTTTGAAACTTCCTTCTTTAGCTGCAGCATCCATAAAGTGTACAAAGGCTGTTGCAATCGTACGGCAGATAATCGTTAATAAGAGACCGGCAACGGCAAGCGGAATGGCAATCGCGATGGCAGAAGAAACGCCCGCTGTGCCTTGCCCACCAAGAACGAGAATAATTGCAGATGCAACGGATGCCAATGCGGCATCAGGCGCTACAGCGGCGCCGATATTGGCCCAACCAAGCGCAATCATTTGAAGCGTACCACCCAAAATAAGGCAAGGGATTAAGTGTCCTGTAACTAAGCCGATTAACGTACAAGCGATTACAGGTTGGTGGAAGTGAAATTCATCCAAGATTCCTTCCATACCAGCTAGAAATGCGACGATAACGACTAATATCACTTGAATAAAGTTTAAATCCATGATAATAATCCTCCGTTTCTCCTGATAATTAAGATTTTCTTAACTTGTTTAACTCATCTTGAGCTTTCTTGAGAATTTCGTCCATGTCACCCTTTGAATCGTTTGGCACTTTACGAACATCGAAACTCAAACCAGCTTCTTTTAGCTTATTGAAAGTATCGACATCATCTTGGCTGAAGGCAAGCACCTTGTTCGGTTGCACTTTACCCGGTGAGTGCGCCATAGAACCCACATTGATTGTCTTCAATGGAACGCCACCTTCAACCGCTCGAAGCGCATCTTGTGGACTTTCGAAAAGAAGTAATGCGCGTTGACCACCAAAATGTTTATCATCTTTCGCAAGCTTGATCATTTGGTCAACAGGAACAACGTGTGCTTTAACGCCTGGTGGCGCAGCCTGTTGGATCAATTTCTTACGAAGTTCATCATTCGTGACTGCATCAGAGACAACGATGATCCGTGTCGGGTTTGTCGTCTTGGTCCAAGCAGTCGCTACTTGCCCGTGAAGCAAACGGGAGTCGACCCGTGCGAGCACATACTCAAATTTGCCAGGAGCACCTGAATTCGCTTGTTTCGAAGGGGTTGCGGCAGCTGCTTTTGCTGGCGCTAATTCCTCTGGTCTTACTTTGACCCCTTCTTTGGCTGTGCCCAAAATATGCGCAGCAATTTCACGTGCTGCGTTCATCGATAGGCGTGAAGCATAAGCTTCAATCAACATCGGTAAGTTCATACCGGCAACGATTGCCCATTTGTCTTTGTGTTCTTCAAACAAGCCATTGATTTGATTGAAAGGTGTGCCGCCCCACAGGTCGACTAAGAACAGTACTTCTTCTTGATCGTCGAGCGATGCAATTGCTTCTTTCATTTTTGCCTTAAAGTCATCTGGACCTTCTTTTGGCATTAAGGTAACAGTTTTGACATTTTCCTGCTCGCCAAAAATCATTGAGCTGGATTGGTAAATGCCTTTGGCAAAATCGCCGTGGCTTGCTAGGATAATACCCACCATTGTTTCATACCTCCTATTTAAATATTTTCTTTAGCACATTAATGAAGCACCCAGTTCTGTTATCGCTTTCATAAAATTAAAAACAACATACCGGATCGAGCCGTGCTGAAACGCGTCTCACCCCCTTCATGTTTAGGGAAGAACGCAACGAGAAAGAGCAGAAAGTTTAAGCATCATTTGACCTACACCAAACCCTTTTCGGAGAGCGATTTCCAAAGATTCTTTGAACTATCATTGGAAACCTTGCGGACATCAAGCTTAATCCCGTGCGCATGAAACCACTTGAAAGCCGCCACATCAGCCGCATTAACAGCGATCGCATCGGTAACCATGACCCGCGTATCGTCAAAGCTAATTGCACCAATATTGATCGAATCAATCTTAATGCCGCCTTCAACAATACACCTTGCGTCCACTGCGTCCTCTACCAGAATCATTGGTTTTAATATGTCAAAACGTCGATCGTGATAGATTCTTATCATTTTGTCTAATGTGATGACATTCACGCGAATGCCAGGAGGGGCAGCTTGCACGATCAATGTTTTGCGTGTCTGGTCGCGTGCCACACGATCGGACACAACCAAAATGCGATTTACGTTGACCGCTTTTGCCCAATTCGTCGTCACTTGCCCATGTAACAAGCGACTGTCAATACGTAATAAACGAACATCCATCGTCATGACAATCCACCCACCTACTCATGCGACCGAAACAACGAATAACCCGCTCTGCCTTTTCCGAGGTAAGTAATCCACGCACAGCACCTATTCGTAGTTTCTGAATCCGCAAGAGCGTTTTCATGATTTGGGTTTCAAACCACGGAACGCCCGAAACGTCTCAGAATACTACACAATTGTATAAGCAAGATTCGTGCCAATTTTTGTGTATCATAGTAAAAAGCGCGTATAGCAGACTTTTTCTGCTAATAAAAAAAATAAATGACACACATAAAAGTGTATCATTTATTTTGTGTATCAATTTTTTCTTTTTCTGTATTAAATAATTCAACGATATAATACACTTCGTCATCTGAAAGATTGATATTAAATTTCTTACGGAGCAGCTCATTCGCCTGTTTCACGATCGGATACAATTTATCCGTTCGGATGCGCGAAAGTTTTTCATCAGGAACACTCATTTCTGAGCGTGTCAGATAACGCTCAATAGCTCCTGCTAGATGCATGATCAAACTAATTTTGAAAGCATTTGACAGATGCGAGTTACTGCGTTGTTGCATAAAATCACAATACCCCCACAATGTCTTTACAATTTTTGCGGGATTAATAAATGTAAAATACTGTCCCAAATATTTCTGGCTCGTTTCTTCGGTTAATGACTCCGATTGTTCCAGATTCACCGCCTCACGTGCGGTATGATTGTTTATCTCTTCAATCAGACTGACAAAACTTTCGCCGCCACCTTGCAATAGGTTCTCTAATGAAACAAAAGGAACAGCGAGTTGGGGGTTCACAACACCAGTCGTCGCTACGATTTGATAGTCTTGCTGGATTTTCGCAATTTGTTCTTTCATAGTTACGACCGATACGGTGATCACTGTGATATCATCAATCAGATTGTCGACTAATATCTCATCTAACAGTTCCTTAATTCTCCGGGCTGTTCCTTCACCTGTCGAACAAATTGCGAGAATAGCTTTTTCTCTATGATCGGATTTTTTCTGAACAGTATTCTTTTTTTTCTTAGCCTTTTCGATTGTTCGTGAATAGCCATTAAACTCACGTAATTCGCGATAGACTGTTTCAAGATCACTATCTATCAGCGCTGTTTTACGTGCTGCTTCGAGCACCATCGCTGTTGTCACCATATCGATCGTTTTGACATGAATATTTGTTTTCTCTGTCAGTTTACTGCTAAATGTGCTAAGAGACCCCATATCGACCAAGAGTAAAACCCCGTTGCCGCGATCAATATTCTTAGCTTGCAAAGCAATGCCATCCAAAGCGACTTTAGGACTCATTTCAAGCGGCATATCATAGGCAACAATATTATCAACAGACAAAAGTTGCGAAACAACCTGCACCATTGAGGATGCGGTACTATTCCCATGGGCGGCAACAACGATGCCAACCTTTCCGGCTTTCGGTTCTGATTTTAATGAAACTAAAAGGATCGCCATATAATACACTTCAGATTCAGGGACTGGAAAGCGATAATGTTCTTCGATCAAATCTTTCACATGTTCAGCAATCTTAAGTTCATCTGGATAATCATGAACCATTGAAATCAAATCCGATGAAATATGGCGCAACGGTTTTCCTGACTGAATCCGTTTAATAAAAGAACTGATGTGTAAACTCATCGCGTAGATGAAATTATCTCTGACCGGATAATCCTCTTTTTCCTGAAGCAGCCGCTGAATCTGCTTGGTTAAGTCAATAATTTCCTGATCCACGATCTCATTCAGGCTGCTGACAATTTTTTCTAGCTTCCCCTGACGATAAAAGGATTTTAAATGCAAATTGATATCCGTCATAATGAAGTTATTTATCGCTGTTTGGTCCAATCCTTCGTCTTTCAGCAGCGTCGCTTTATCACCAATGATCTCATACAGATTATAAGGCAGTTCATAACTGTCAATTTCGGGCAAACCGCGCTTCGCATCGGGCTTGATCACCATCGTCGGTTCTAGCAAGCGGCTCAGATTCCCCAATTCTTTCCGATCGTCCGCCAAATTGGAAAGCCCATCTTTGATATTTGGCGGCAACTGGCTAAAAAGCAGGGTTATTTCATTTTTATCATGCATGCTATTCAAAAAACCTTGTGCACACACGAGTTGAATATTCGATTTCAACTGCCCAACATTTCCGTAGGTGACACTTCCTAGCAAGGCTTGAACGACGTCTTCATTTAAGCGAATATTTTTATGGATTCGGTTCGCTTCAAGAGTTAATAATTGTTCGAGTAATTGCAGCTTTTCACGGGCGCTCCTTTGTTTCAGGTCCGGTAGCTGAATGATGATCGGGATACGCCGGACAAAAGTCTGCAGCAATGAGCTCTCCGGGTCTTCAGTCGTTGCGTAAACTAGTCGAACGTCTGCATGATGCACTTTTGTCGTTTCGCCTAAACGGCTATATGTTCCATGATCCATAAAATAAAAAATCATTTCTTGCCCCTCAGGCGGCAGACGATGGACTTCATCAAGAAAAAGCATGCCGCCATCCGCTTCCTGAATCAGGCCATCTTTATCACTGTTGGCGCCAGTAAATGCGCCCTTGACGTAGCCAAACAAATGCGACATCAATAACTGCGGATTGTGGGCATAATCGGCACAATTGAATGTGGTAAATCCTTTTTTGGAGATAATCTCCCGATCCAACGCAAAATGGTACATTTTATTGGCAAAATACGTCTTACCAGATCCTGTCGGCCCAATGATCAGTGTATTCAGCCCATGCGGCGGATAAAGCAGTGCTGCTTTGGCCTGCTCGACTTGATTCTTCAGGCTATCACGACTACCAATCATGTTCTCAAAAACATCCACTTCGTTCTTATTCGTCGCATCGTGCTCTTTAATGCTCTGCTCGCTGATCTTGGCAGCTCCTGCGAATCCGATCGTAGGTTTCTGCTGCTCCACCTTAATTTCACGTTTCTTGGTTGCGTGATTCACGAAATAGTGCGTGGGTCGACCATTTATTTTCTCGATCTTTCCCTCTCTGACCAGCTGGTTTAGCTCCTTGCTCACATTCGGGCGTAGCACACCGATCGCTTCGGATATCTCGCTCGTTGTCACGCCCTGATCGATACTCAATGCGTGCTTTTCCAGATACGCTAAAACTTTTTCACGCCGTGTCATCCAATAGCCGCCTTTTTTATTGTATTGTGTATCGCTAGTGTATCACAAATTAGGAAGGACTTGGCGTCGCCAAGTCCTTTTTTGCAATAAATTCATTTCGACTGCATTTTTCGATCAAAATCATATATTTTTTAAAATTTGGCTCAGCTAAGTCCTTTTTTGAAGCAAATGTGCTCCAGTCGCTCGATTTGGTGCGAATCCTGAAATTCGGCCTAACTTTTGCTGATTTCGGTCTAACTTTTCATCGTTTCGGTCTAACTCCTGATATTGGTGCTACTTTTACATGATTAGGAGCGACTTTCCTTGATTTAGGAGCGACTTTTGCTCGATTTGGTGCAACTCCTGAAATTCGGTGCTACTTTTACATGATTAGGAGCGACTTTCCTTGATTTAGGAGCGACTTTTGCTCGATTTGGTGCAACTCTCGAAATTCGGTGCTACTTTTATATGATTAGGAGCGACTTTCCTTGATTTAGGAGCGACTTTTGCTCGATTTGGTGCAACTCTCGATATTCGGTGCTACTTTTACATGATTAGGAGCAACTTTCCTTGATTTAGGAGCGACTTTTGCTCGATTTGGTGCAACTCTCGATATTCGGTCTAACTTTTTCCGGGTTCGGCCTAACTTCTGAAATTCGGTCTAACCCACCTACTCTGCTGATGCTACAGCTAAAGTCGAGATTTCGCTGCTTGGCTCTTGCCTTAGGAAGGGGATCAAAAAAACCAGGCTGCGCCTGGTTTTTTCTAATTGAGACTTGATTTTGCGGATCACGTAGCAAGTTGCGATTAACAGATTTTACACTTCTCAAACGGAACCTGAATCCGTTCCATTAAATCTATTAGATGATATGGTGTTTTCACAAATCCTAATCCACTTTCAATCTACCTTTAATCCACTGCTGAACTTTTTCATCTTTTTCAATTTCGCGTAGTTTTTTCAGTGATTGAATCATTTGCGCACGCTGGTCAGACTCGAATCGATCCCACATTTGCTCAAGCGCCCAAGTAACCGTGCGACGAATCACCGGTCGTGGATCTTCATGCAGCAGGCGAAGCAGTTCCGGCGCGGCATCGATTTCTTTATAATTTCCGAGCGCCACAATTGCATTGCGTTGGATTGGTTTTTTCCCCCGCCATGAGCCGGACAGTTCACCAAACGTTTCATTAAATTCACGATTGGACATGGACAACAACGGTTTTAGAAGCGGACGGGCAATTTCTGGGTCTGGCTCCATTTCTTCATGAAAATGGCTATCCACATCACGATTATACGGACAGACCTGCTGACACATGTCGCAACCGTAAACCCTGTTGCCAATCGCCTTTTTATATTCTTCTGGAAGCTCCTGTTTTGTTTGCGTGAGATAGGCGATGCATTTTTGGCTGTTGAGCTGTCCACCCTGAACGAGCGCTTCGGTCGGGCAATGGTCAATGCATAGTGTACAATCACCGCACAGGTCAGTTGCAGGCTTGTCTGGCGGAAACGGGATATTGGTTAGCATCTCGCCTAGATACACATACGAGCCGAATTCTTTAGTAATCAGATTGGTGCTTTTTCCTGCCCAGCCGATGCCCGCACGTTCAGCGACCGCCCGATCAGACAATTCGCCTGTGTCAACCATACTCTTGTATTGGGCACTGGGTAGCGACTCAACCAGAAACTCGCCCAGCTTCTGCAGCGCTTGGCGAAGAATGGTATGGTAGTCTTGTCCCCAGGAGACCCGAGCGAAAGCGCCGCGTCGCTCACCTTTTCGATTAACTGGATGCTCAGCCATTTTTTTCGGATAAGCCATTGCTATTGCGACAATCGATTGTACGCCGTCCATAAGCAGAGACGGCTCGGTCCTTTTCTCGATGTCCTTTTCCTCAAATCCGGATTGATAACCGAGCGCCTGCTGCTGATAGAGTCGCGCCTTTAATTCAGTGAACGGATCAGCGGTTGTGAAACCAATCTTGTCCACCCCTATCTCTTTGCTATAGGCGATCAGTTGTTCTTTCAACTTTTGAAAATCCTTCATTCCTTTTATATCCTTTCATCATCTACCAATAAAAATTCTATCGTTAATTCTGCTCTGAAAATATTTTTTAATTTCAAGATTGCTGATCCCTATCATAACGTGATTAATCACGGCCCGCAAATCATTACGGAACACCTTTTCTTACCAGTGATTTTGGGTAACGGATGGATCTGAGAAATAAGTTAGGCAAGCTGTCTGATCACGAAAAAACCTCTGCGCCGCTATGCGTAGAGGTCTTCTGTTGGAACTTAAACTATCCAAGTTATTCCAAATTTATCCTTTAATTTGTTCCTATGATTTTTTCGCATGAGTAACTGAACCCACTCATTTGCTCAATATTAATCATCTTCTCGTCTCTCAAATTCTTTTCTTCCGCTATCATAGAAAATATCATCGACATTGTTTATTACGTTGGCATATCTTGCCGCGGCAAAGAAATAGTCGGATAATCGATTGACATATTTTAACACCGAGCCATTTATCGGTGCCTCTTTTTGCAGCGCGACAATTTGCCGCTCCAGCCTTCGAGTTATCGTACGCGCAACGTGCAGAACCGCTGCCACGCGGCTGCCACCTGGGAGAATAAATTGCGTGATTTCCGGAGAATGGGCGCTGTAAAAATCAATGCGCTGCTCGAGCCATCCCACCTGTTTTTCATTAAAAATGTAGGCGGGATGCTTCGTTGGTGTTGCCAGATCATGTCCCGCATCAAAGAGACATTGCTGAATTTCCTGCAACTCTTTAATGAAGAGCACTTCACGACTGCTACAGCACACCATAGTATAACCCAGCCATGCATTCAATTCGTCCATTGTCCCGTAAGCGATCACTTGTTTATCATCTTTTGAAACCTTGCTGCCACCAATCAATTGCGTGATCCCCTGATCGCCACGTTTCGTATATAACTTCACACCCCGTTACTCCCTTACTTCTATTCTATTAAGCTCTAAGATAAACTTAGCTTTGCCAAATCCTTTTTTGTAACAATGCGCTCCGGTCGCTCGCTTGCCGCGGGCAGGACGGAGCCTCCTCAGACAGGCAATAATCTGTGGGGTCTCCCTTGTCCTGCTCTTCCCGCAGGCGCCTCGCATCCTCGCTGCATTTTCCGCGTAAAAATTCTATAAAAATCGGTTTTAATTGTCATTTTCATTCTCAACCGCTTTTAAATCAAGGCCTGACTTTTTATAGTGCAGCATCTTATAGAGAAGCTCGCTGATATAGGCGCCTGCTTCGACAGGGGGTATTCCCTGTGCATGAATATTCGATACAACTGTCCGTCTCATCTCGGGCATCCCCATGGTTGGTCGATAAGCGATATAGGCACTCATTGACTGAGCGGTCGCGAGCCCCGGCCGTTCGCCGATCAACATGCAAACGACATCTGCATCGGTGATTTCGCCGACCTGGTCCATCACGCCGACCCGGCAATATTTGACAAAGATATGCTTTTCACAGTCTAAATCATAGTAATTTAATCCCTGTTTAATCGAAGGAATGATTTCCTTAATATTTGCTTCAATAGCCGCCGAACTTAAACCATCACCGACGACAAGCTGAATTTTTGGATGACCCGTAATCTGTTGTTTTATCTTCTCCTCATTCTCTTTTGAAAATCGGCGACCTAAATCCGGGCGTGTCAAGTACTCATCCTTTGACTGGCAGAGTGTCTGGATTGCAATAAATTGCATTTCTTTTATCAACTCTGGATTGACAGATGAAAAGACAGAGTCCTGAGCCGCTGCATGGTCAGCTCTGAATCTAAGGACCGACTGCGTTTTGTATCTTGGCCCACAACGCCAGAGACCGAGACGCGCAGGCGTGAATGATTTTATTTTCATGTACCCTTCATAATTATTCGGATTCGGGACGAGAAGCTGCTCTTTCATATTGATTTGAGAAATGTCGCTTAGTATTTGTTCCTTTTCTTGTTCCATATAATTCATCTCCTCGGCATTTTAGAAAAACCAGGATTCGCCTCGTCTTATTACGCTCCAGTTGCTCGCTTGCCGTGGCAGGACAGGATCTCCTCAGACAAGTTGGAATCTCCGGAGCCTCCTTTGTCCTGCTCTTCCGCAGGCGTCTCGTGCTTTTGCTCCATTTTTCGTCAAAAGTCTTTCTTTACTTGTGGGAAATAATTTTAGACACGTTCTAGAAAGATCGATGCGTCGCCAGCACGCTCTGTTAAATGCCCATTCTCGGATATTCCTATTTTTTCCATCCACGTCTCAAATTCTTTGATCGGATGAAGGCCGAACAATTCACGAATCGTTGCCGTCTCTTGAAATCCTGTTGATTGATAGTTCAACATCACGTCATCTGCATGCGGAACGCCCATGATATAATTGCACCCTGCAGAGGCCAGAAGCACGGTAAGATTTTCAGCATCATTCTGGTCCGCCTTCATATGGTTCGTATAGCAAACGTCACAGCCCATTGAAAGCCCAGTTAATTTGCCCATGAAATGATCCTCCAGCCCCGCACGAATCACTTGTTTCGCGTCATACAAGTATTCCGGGCCAATGAAGCCGACCACTGTATTTACAAGAAACGGATCGAACGCTCGTGCGAACCCGTAACAGCGGGCTTCCATCGTCACCTGATCCGCACCAAAATTTGCTTCAGATGATAATTCAGAACCCTGGCCGGTTTCAAAATACATCACATTCGGTCCCCAGGCCTGCCCCTGCTCCGCCGCAAGTTGACGGGCTTCGGCCAACAGACTCCGATTAATGCCAAACGCAGTATTTGCTTTTTCGGAACCCGCGATTGATTGAAAAATTAAGCCAGCAGGCGCGCCCTTTCTGACTGCCTCCATTTGTGTCGTTATGTGTGCGAGCACTGACGTTTGCGTCGGAATCGCCCATTTACTCCGGAACTCCTCAAATTTGTCCAATATATTCCGTACACTTTCCACCGAATCATTGACCGGATTCAGGCCGATCACAGCATCGCCTGCGCCCATGCTGAGGCCTTCCATGACTGAAGCCATAATTCCATTTAGATCATCAGTCGGATGATTGGGCTGGAGACGCGATGAAAATGTTCCCGGACAGCCAATTGTCGTATTTGCCGTTTTTATAATATGTATTTTTTTCGCCGCGTAAATCAAATCCATATTGGTCATCAGCTTGCAGACAGCTGCCACCATCTCAGAAGTCAACCCTCTTGAAAGCCGCTGAATCTCAATATCTGTCGCTACATCAGAGAGCAGCCATTCGCGCAACTCTTCAACTGTCCAATGTTTTATCAATTGATAAATTCTCTGGTTCACGCCATCAATAATCGTGCGCGTCACTTCGTCGTCATCGTAAGGGACGGCAGGATGATTATATAGATCGTTGAGCGTTAATTGAGCGAGCACAATTTTAGCTGCTACCCGTTCCTGATTGCTTTTGGCGGCGACACCAGCTAGCTGGTCCCCTGACTTTAATTCGTTTGCTTTCGCTAAAACCTCTTTTACCGATTGAAATGCATATACTTGACCAGTCAGCATGGTCTTTAGTATCATCGAAATCACCTCTTCATTTTAATAAAATAGCAACGTTTTCACACTTACTGGCAGAACCGCAGCATGAGCAACCGGCTCGCCGATATCGATGTAATCGCCACTCCCCACACGAATACGGTCAATACAGACGTATGGATATTTTGGTGGGAGAAAAGTAAATAGACTATGGCCGAGCGCCTTAGCGATGTCCTCATCGGTCATCACTATCAGTGGAACTTCGTTTTTGATTAGCTCATCAGCGCCCAATCGGATGGCTTTCGCGCAGGATTGAAGTTGTGCAAAGGTTGGGCTGCTTAGTCCGGTCATGTAGATAGCTACATTGGCTAGCACACCATTAATCCGAAAAACTTCCAGCTGATTTTTTATACAGTTTGCAAGCTTGCCCGTATCCAGTTTCGCCTTTTCGATAGCAAGACGCAGAATCGGAATATTTCGAAGCGGGAGCACGCTCTGTGTGTATGAAATCGTACTGCCACTGACAGTAACCGAATACGATCCAGCACCTACAACAGTGGCTCGAATGGTTTCATGCGAATGAACAACTGTTTTATGCTGAAAAATCATTGATTCTCGAAGCTTACGGCCTAATAGCAGACCAATATCCCCGTAGATAAACGGATTTTGGGTCTCATCCTGTTCCATGCAATCCGCTACGCCGCCTGAGAATGTGATCAACCGAACCAATGAAGGATCCAGTTTTGAAAAACTATGATTCGTGATTAAGTGATCGAAAAAAGGATTTCTTTCACCGACACCGACACTGTTCTCCAACACGCGTACCAACACATCGATAATTGGATTCAGTTGTTTTGCCGATTGTAGCACACTGCCTTCATGAACCCCGATGTTCAACTGATGAATGAGATACTTGATTTTCGGAGCAATATAGCTGACTTCCATGCTGATCGGATCGATTCTAATTAAACGCCCTCCTATATCAAAGCAGGCTGTATCCAAAACCTGATCACCATCAAGTGCAGCCAGATTCGTTGTGCCACCGCCAATATCCAGATTAATTATTGGTGCTTTTTTTCCCTTGGAATACTTTCCTGCCCCCGCACCCTTTGCTGCCAGAATTCCTTCCAAGTCAGGTCCAGCCGTCGCAACAACAAAATCGCCAGCATCATGGCTCAGTGTCTGAACGACTCGCTCCGCATTTTCCTTACGTGCCGTTTCACCCGTAATGATAATCGCACCGATCTGTATCGCTTCCCTATCTATTCCCGCGTTTAGATATTCCTGAGCAACAAATTGCGCGATTTGCGGATAATCAATGGTGTATCCATCCATTAAAGGTGTAAAAATAATAGCACTCTGATAGATGATTTCCTTTTTTGAGATGACAATGTTCGGAACTGAAAACGAAGAAGCTTTATTTTGAAGCGTCAACCGCGACAGAACCAATTGTGTTGTCGACGTTCCAATGTCTATACCTACACTTAAAACGGTACTTTCCAACTTCGATTCATTCCTCTCAATATAACAATTAATGTATTGCAGAAAGACTGGGATGTGCTATTATTGTTACATGTTATAAATCTTTACTTTCAATGTTCATTTTAACTCATTATATGGAACTATGGTTAATCATTGTGAGGTGATATAACATAAAGATGAAGATATCAATGAACGCTCTTGTCTTTTGTAATCCTCAGTGATTGGAACACCTCATAAAAAAGGAATCCCTGTTGCTTAAAAGTCTAGCTTTTAATATCTTAATATTCTGTTATTTTAAAAATAATAATGATAGGTTGTCAAGCTGTCATTCGCTAATTATTTCAAAAAAGGAGTTCCTTCTCTATGCTGCTATTTGGTATTATGGTGAATCTTATCCTGCTTGTCGTTATGTTTGCCATTATTTTCAAAGCAAATCGTTCCGTTCAGGGATCCAGAGCGCAAAATGTCTCATCTGAGGATCTCAAGTCATTCGGCTATAAGCAGGAATTATTGCGCGACATGGGTGGATTTTCAAATTTCGCCGTCTCTTTTTCAATCATTTCGATTCTTACCGGCGCTGTAACGCTTTACGGCTACGGATTTAATCAAGGTGGACCGGCAATTATGGGTGTCGGTTGGCCGCTCGTTACACTGTTTGTTTTATTCATCGCAGCGGCAATGGCTGAACTGACATCATCGATTCCAACGTCTGGTGCAATCTATCATTGGGCTTCGATTTTGGGCGGACCAAGATGGGGCTGGTTCACCGGTTGGCTAAATATTATCGGCCAGGTGACAATCGTTGCTGGCATTGACTTCGGCTGTGCCGGCTTCGCTTCAGCTTTGCTCTTCGGCAATCCGACACATGCACAAACACTAATTACCTATGCTGTCATTCTGGTGATGCACGCGACATTTAACCATATAGGCATCAACGTTGTTTCCAAATTGAACTCTTTTTCAGCTATCTATCATTTCATCGGTGTCTTTATTATTATTGGTGTCCTCACTGCTTTTGGTCCGCACCACAATGTCGGCTATCTCTTCAATGCGAATTTCTCAACAATGACAAGCGGCAGCACACCTTACTGGTTTGCCTTCCTCGTTGGTCTTCTGCAGGCGCAATGGACATTGACCGGATATGACGCTTCCGCACATACCAGTGAGGAAACAATCGATCCGAAAGTGCGCGCACCATGGGGCGTTTATCTTTCCGTAGCTATTTCTGGTATCTTCGGTTTTATCCTTCTCGCAATTGTTACCATGTCGATCAAGGATCCAGCTGCTGTCGCACAGGCTGGAAATAACGCATTTATTGTTGCCATTCAGCAAGCGGTCGGCGGCTGGTTCGGTCAGGCGATGCTGTGGATGATCACCATTGCGATGTGGTTCTGCGGTCTTTCTTCAATCACTTCGTCATCACGAATGGTCTTCGCATTCAGTCGTGACAAAGGGCTCCCACTTTCACATCTATGGGCTCATGTTTCTAAGAAATTCTATACACCGAATTACGCCATATGGTTGATCACTTTAATTGCTTTTCTTGCAGCCATATTCAACAATGTCTATGCAGTCATTACTTCTTTGAGCGTCATCGGCCTGTATGGTTCTTACTTTATCCCAATATTTCTTAAATTAAGAGCTAAATTCAAAGGTGTCTGGACAGCGAAAGACGACGGCCCATGGAACTTGAAAAACTGGAGCAATCCGGTCAGCGTTATCGCCTGTGTCTGGATTATTTTCTTGGTCATCCTGATGACTATTTCGCCAAGTGATGTGGCTATCACAGGTAGCTATACGCTTCACTATGCGACAGGAAAAATTTTCATCTCGGTCCTCGTCCTCTTGACCATCTACTTCTTCACCTATGCGAAAAATCGTTTCGAAGGACCACACTTGGGCTCTTACGCTGAAATCAGTAAGCGTCTGCAGAAGAAAGATGAAGATCTTGCAATTACTGGCGATCCTGTGCAGCATTAACACTACAATTATTCCATTTCAATAAAAAAGCCATTCACGAGTATACGCTCGTTTGAATGGCTTTTTTTATTTTGTTAAAGTATGTTTCGGTCTACGCTGTCGATGTTTGACGCTACTCTATCGATGGTCGCCCCCTACTCTATCGATGTTCGCTCCTACTCTGTCGATGCTCGCTCCTACTCTGTCGATGCTCGCCCCTACTCTGTCGATGCTCGCTCCTACTCTGTCGATGCTCGCCCCTACTCTGTCGATGTTCGCCCCTACTCTGTCGATGTTGCGCACTACTCTGTCGATGTTCGCTCCTACTCTGTCGATGTTCGCCCCTACTCTGTCGATGCTCGCCCCTACTCTGTCGATGCTCGCTCCTACTCTGTCGATGCTCGCTCCTACTCTGTCGATGTTCGCCCCTACTCTGTCGATGCTCGCCCCTACTCTGTCGATGCTCGCTCCTACTCTGTCGATGTTCGCTCCTACTCTGTCGATGTTCGCCCCTACTCTGTCGATGTTCGCTCCTACTCTGTCGATGTTCGCCCCTACTCTGTCGATGTTCGCTCCTACTCTGTCGATGTTCGCTCCTACTCTGTCGATGTTACGTCCTACTCTACTGATTTTTCACGCCTAGGGGGCTACTTGTCTCGTTTTTCCCACGAAAAGCCCGCCTCCGCACGCAAGGCGTCTCGATCATCTGATGATCCCTATTAAATCCGCAACTTTTTCTTCTCTGCCTCGAGCATCCTGATCAAGATTGGCGACAAAAGGATATAGAAAACGAAATTTCCCAACGCATGATACGTATCAAAAGGTAGGCCCATAATCCAATAGGCGATAAAACTTGGCACGCCACCAATCAGCATATTCAAGGAGACGACAAATCCATATAAATAGCCGCAAGCTAAGGCATAACACGCCATCATGACCATTGGAATTTTCGTTCGAAAGCGCGCTAGAAATCCAGAAAGAAGACCAATGACGCCCCAGGCCATCACCTGCATGAATGTAAACAGGCCAAACCCGAGTACTAAATCAGAGCCAATTGCTGTGAGCAAAGCTAGCGTTAATCCAAACCTGGCGCCAAATACGAAACCCGTAAGAATAATAATCACCGTTGACGGTTGTACGTTGGGTATGGAGGACATATAAATTCTACCAACAATACTTAAAGCGGCTAATAATGAAATAAGTGCTATTTTCCGGGTTAACAAGGGATCACCTTATTCCTGATAGGTCCATACCAACGTATCGCCGCTGTGAAGTTCATAGATTCCCGCTGATACATTGGGTGTTTTTCCATTAACTGTATACATCCAGCCACTTTGAGCGGATTTATCTCCCGCACTTTGTCCATTGATACTCTTGACATAGACTGCTGACCCAAATCCAGAATAATCGAGTGCAATTCCTTTGCTATCGGCTAGCGTTTTTAATGCGCGAAACGCCGTCATTCCATCTTTAAAAGTAATCGGACCAGAAAAATTTTTATTGTCATAACCTTTTATCTCGACTAAGACACGTGCTTGATTAGTGTTATCTGCAGCATTTGATGCTTTTGATTGATCCGTACTGGATCCCGAGGATTTCGAACTGGTTTGCGTTTTTTCGGTTGAATGTGCTGCAGCCTTTGCAATTGTTGATTCCGATTTAGAATTGGAACGCGCACTGGAAATCCCAGCTGAATCAGTGTCTGAACGCGAACTTAATTTTGAATGGATAGCCGAAGAACTAGCCTCACTCTTTTTCTGAGCTTTTTTCTCTGATACTTTATTTGTAGCATCCGATTTGTTCGACTCAGAAGAAATTTTATCTGCCTTGACCGAAAGAGGCACTGTCACTGTTTTATCCTGAATTCCACTAACGATGAAAGCAAGACCAGAGACGATAAAGATGATCGAAACGACCAGCACAATCCAATTGACACGCTTCACCCGCGAACACCCCCGAACCGCTTCCAGGCAAAAAGGCCGATCGCCCCTAATAAAACAAACGCGGATCCTAGATAAAGATGTAGCGGACTGAGCTGAAGCGTCTTCGTTGCTTTTATTTCACGTTCCGGTGAGTGCTTCTTAACTGATTTCAAATGGCGCTGGTGTTTGGGGCTAGATACCGATGCCGGAGGTGATGCTTTAGATTCGTCTTTAGATAAAGATGGTTGATGCACAGGAATTTTTGTTTCTTTTTTTACCTTTGCTTCAGTAACAACAGCGTTTGTTTTTTGGGTTTTCGCTGCTTGGTTGCTCGACTCAAGTGTCCGCGCATGCTTTTGCTCTGGCACCGGTTTTGTTCCGCTTGCAGCTTTGCTCTTGCTTTCTGTCACTCCGGTCGCACGGGTTATCCCCTTTGAAGAAGAGGTATTTCCATCATCAGACGCTGAAGAAGGATCGGCTTCAGGAGCCGTTGACCTAAAATTGAATAACTGGTCTCCTTCTTTAAATAAAGAATAAGCGACCAAACCTTGAATCACTTGATCATTAGAAAATGGGTCATCGCTTGCACTGAACGACGCCCATTTATAGCCACCGTTTGATTTGTATTGCGCCAGGCTGTTCACTGGGTTATGACCATTTTTATTAAATGCCCCTTCCGTGGGGTCAATATCTAACGATGAGAGCGCAATAATGACCTGCGCTGTAGAGTTGGAATTCGGTGCATAATTAACAAACCCGCCATCGACCTGTTCGGATTGTTGTAGATACTGTACCCCTTTATCAATCGTATCTTTTGCTTTATCTTGAAAACTTGATAAAGCCGTTAAAACCATCGCCGTTGTATCGACATCAGGCTCTCCATTCGGATCGCCTGCCCAGCCCCAACCTCCTGAACTTGTCTGTAGCTTAACAAGCGCATCAATCAATCGATTAGGCGTCCATCGTGCATCGTTTGGAATCGTATAATCATCGGAACTTAGCGCCGTAAGCGCGTATGTAAAATCCATTAATTTTTTTAACGAGTCATCTGAATAAATTTCTCTTATTAAATCATGATTTTGATAGTTCGTCGGATCTTGACCTAATGCTTTAACAACCAGAGCTGTTTTGTCAAGGTCTGTTCCGGATAGCTGTTTGGCATTCACTCGATCTTTAATCGAATTGAGATAAACGTCTCTTTCACTAGCTGTTAATTGACCTGCTTTTGACAAAGCAATAACTTCCCAATCTGAATCGAGCCCGGAAGCTTTGATATGCGTCGCCAGACTTTCCAAATCGTTCGTTACGTCTTCCGCCGCGAACGCTTGCACTGGAAGAAGCAATAAGGCCACACAAAATAGTAACACGGCAAACTTCACTTTCATTAGTAACTCTCCCCCATACCCCGTGAGTTTTCAACCAATTAGAAAGACCTGACTTAGGATTTCTCCCTTACAGTGGCGGGACCGTACAGGACTTACACCTGTTTCCATCCAATTAGCGCTTGCATTGAAATTCCAAAGCGATTTTGTCTGTTAAAAATTAGAGAGTATTCAAACAATCCATAATTACAATTATAAGTTGCTGAAATTTTTTTGACTAGCGCTGCCTGAACTAAAAAATGAGGATGACACAGTTAAATTATCACCCTCATTTTTTTATTCCATTTATCTTATCTTCATTAACCCTATTTGAATAAATTGCGATTGACAATTTTTTCAGATAGGTTCCATTACTAAATAACTGCTAGAATTACGCAATCTCGAAAAAAAAAATATGTCCTTCTTTCACTTCTCTTCAAATTTATTAATTAATGCCGAGGTGCCCACAAGATTATCGACGCGCCAATTAAACAGATGATCGCGCCCAGCCAATCGAATAAATCAGGCGTTTTTTTATCAACGGCCCACCCCCAGAAGATGGCGAGAACGATGAAAATCCCCCCATAAGCGGCATACACGCGTCCAAAGGAAGGGAATCGTTGAAAGGTTGGAATGATACCGTAAACCACGAGAATGATTCCGCCTAATAGGCCCAAGTAAATAGATTGTCCCCCTCTAAGCCATAGCCAGATCAGGTACCCGCCACCGATTTCCGCGAGTCCGGCAAACACAAATAATAGCATTGAATTCAAAATGGTAACCACATCCTAAATGGCAAAATTTATTCACCTTCGTTCTGCGTTTAGTCCGGAACGCATGAACTCTTATTAAGATTTAATCCGATATATGGGGTTTCGGAATTCTTCTAGCGACGGTCTGTATCTCTACCGATATTAACGTTATTATACGAGATTGCAAAATCTTCTGCATTTGCAAGTATGAATCAGATTTTTCTTTGGTTTACGGCACCGCTGCTGTAAAATGAGTAAACAAAAAGACTCCCGTAGGAGCCTTAGTGTAATTCACGCTTCAATATCCTATAGTTACGCAATGCATTGCGCATCGCTTGCATCAGTGGATAGTGTTTACGGTTCTCCAAGAAAATCTTTAAAAACAGCATTGACTAAATTTCACTCCAAAATCAAAAGATTTCACCGGTATAAGGCATCGTATATACGTCACCTAGTTTTACCCTTCGGCCGTCCTTCCATACTAACATGATTCGATAAATGGTCAAGAATAAAGTCGCAACAACATTGTTATAATCCTTTAATAATAAGCTATGTTTCAATTTAATGTTGTTTTCTGATCAAAAGGCAATGTGTGAGACGCCTGCGGGAACAGCGTGCCAGCGAGACACCGCAAGTTACTGCCTATTCGAGGCTCGAGGGTAGAGCTCGCGGCAAGCGAGCGACCGGAGCAGTTTAATGCAAATAAGCACCAAGCGATCGCCTGCTTTTCTAAAAAGATAAGGAATAAGGCTTTTTTGTAAAAATAAAGCGCAGGTGTGAGACGCCTGCGGGAACAGCGTGCCAGCGAGACACCGCAGGTTACTGCCTGTTCGAGGCTCGAGGGTAGCGCCCGCGGCAAGCGAACAGATGGCAATAAATGATTAAAAACAACAACAGATTTTAACAAAGCCTAATAAATCGAGTAGGAGGAAGCCTTCGGCTTCCGACCTCTCACACCACCGTGCGTACGGTTCCGTACACGGCGGTTCCATAATTTACACGCATACGCT
>NZ_JAFBEV010000018.1 GCF_016908935.1 Sporolactobacillus spathodeae
TCGGTGCGACTTTTCCTCGATTTGGTGCGACTCTCAAAATTCGGTGCGACTTTCTTTGATTTAGGAGCGACTTTTCCGAATTTCGGTGCGACTTTCCTTGATTTAGGAGCGACTTTTCCGAATTTCGGTGCGACTTTCCTTGATTTAGGAGCGACTTTTCCGAATTTCGGTGCGACTTTCCTTGATTTAGGAGCGACTTTTCCGAATTTCGGTGCGACTTTTCCTCGATTTGGTGCGACTCCTGAAATTCGGTGCGACTTTTCCTCGATTCGGAGTTAATCTTCGGGGATCAATCCATGTCTTGAGAGATCAAGCTTTCCCGTAAGCTTAACTTGCCTCAATCATTAGAGAAAGGTGGTGATTTGGCTGATAATCAGCCGCAAGCCGAAGAAAACAAATAACGCGCCAAGTATGTAATCAATGACCGGGGTGTTCGCCACCTTGAGCCAGCGTTTGACGAAACTGCCAAACAAGCATACGAGGCCGAGAAAAAACACGGTGGAAAACAGGCAACCTGAAGCATAAAGAATGGGTCCGCTGGCGTCTGTCCATTTTTTCAGAGCCATTGCTGAAGCAAATATCCCGGACCAGAAAATTATCGACATTGGGTTCAGTAGGGTAATCTTCAGTCCTGAGAAAAAACTGTTACCGAGCACTGCTTCGCCTGACTCTGAACGCTGGCGGGCATTGCGTATCATTCGAATGCCCCAAATCAAGAGGACGACAGCACCTGTCAGACTGATTATCAGGCGCAGTGCGGGAAAATGAAAGAGCGCGGTCAGCGTTGTCATGGAAAGCGCGATATAAATGCCGTCTCCTAGGGTTACGCCGAGGGTCATCTTCATCCCTTCTCTGAACCCGCGCGTCAAAGCGACATTAATCACGCCGAAAAAAACAGGGCCAATCGAAAATTGCAATAGCATGCCAAGCCCAAAACCAGAAATAAAAGACATATTCATCCAGCCTCCTTGATGCAGGAAAGTGCGATCAGCGTATTCGTCCGGCGGATACCGCTTATCTTTTTCAGATAACTGGATAGAAACGTCTCCAGCTCTTCAGTGCCAGAACTTGCGACTTTGAGTAGATAATCATATTCGCCGGCAAGATGGTGGCAAGCGAGTACATGCGTCGATTGCAACACCTTTTCGGTAAATTCCGGGATTGCTCGCGGCGAATCGAGTGTAACGAAAATAAATGCCATTAGCGGTCTACCCACTTTTTTTTGATTTAGACGAACTGTATAGGATTCAATGATCCGCTGCTGCTCCAATTTGCGAATCCGCTCGGAAACAGCTGGCACTGTCAAATGAATATGACGGCTGATTTCTGACAATTGCATCCGAGCATTGCTCTTTAATAAATCAATGATTTTTTCATCTATTGCATCCATGGCAACGGACCTTTCTTAATATTTTCAGATAATTATACCTATTTTCATCATGATATTAAATAGGTATCGGTAATAAATTAATATTATTTTTTTTTATAAAAATATAGTTTAAATATTTAAGTGTTAATTTTCCTAGATAGATCAAGCCCTCGAACCTGATGACTCACGCATGAATTCACTAGATTTTAAAAGATGTCTGTTGTTTGGTTTCTATTATTCATGCTATGATGGAAGCGGTATATCACCTATTTTCGTGAGAATCGAGAGATGAACAGATTGGAAGTTTATGTGGCGCGTCAGCCTATTTTTGACAGAGAAATGAATCTTTATGGCTATGAGCTGCTGTATCGCAAAAGCGAGAACAATTTCTTTGAAGGCATTGACGATGACCGAGCGACAGCTGCCGTACTGGCAAACTCTGTACTCGTGATGAATTTTAACCATTTAATTGACAGAACACGTGGTTTCATCAATTTTCCTCAGAATTTCCTGACACATGAACTGCCACGTCTGCTCCCGCCTCAGAAAGTGGTTGTTGAAATACTCGAAACCGTCGCCGTCACAAAGGAAGTCATTGCCGCCTGCAAAATGCTGAAGTCTTACGGTTATACGCTGGCGCTCGATGATTTTACGCTGCATCCCGATTATTTCACGTCGGGTCTCATTGATCTGGTGGATATTATTAAAATTGAATATCCGCGCATTAGTCTATCGGACCAGCAAGCCTTGATCCAGCGCTATCAGTCGCGCATCCTTTTCCTTGCGGAGAAAATTGAGTCCGCTGAGGATTATGAACAAGCAAGAACTATGGGTTATAAATTGTTTCAGGGCTATTTCTTCAGCAAACCGATGATTCTCAATCGCACGGATATTCCCACGTTGAACGAATCCATTCTCAAATCTTTGCGCGAATTAAAACGCAAGGAACCCGATTTTTATAAAATGTCGAAATGGCTAGCAGGCGATGTTGGCTTATCTTATAAGATCATCCGCTTGTCCAATCTCGCCGGTTATGGCAGTATTCTCCCGATTCGCTCCATCCGTCAGGCCTTGGCGCGAATCGGTATTTCCGATCTGCGGCAATGGATGAATGTCATGCTTCTTCAGGATCTGAAAAGCGCCGAAAATAACGAATTAATCAAAATGTCAACGATTCGCGGAAAGATGCTGGCGCAACTCGCCCATGAATGCGGACAAGAGAAGCGCGAACCCGTTTTCCTGATCACCGGATTGTTCTCATCACTTGATGATTTGTTGAATGATTCGATGGCGCATATTGTCCAAAAGCTGTCGTTGACTGATGAGGTGAGTCGCGCCTTGCTTGGTGAAAAAAACGACTTGCGCATGCACCTTGACGCGCTGCTTTCTTTTGAACGGGCGGATTGGCCGAGTTTGGGCCGCTATCTCAATGAATCGGAAATTCCGTTTGAACGCTATATGCAGATTTATTTAAATGCCCTGAATTGGCAGCAGACGCTGAGCTTTTAAGCGGTCGAATGGTGCCTCAACTCGAAAACAGGCGTATTTTCGCGCCCCGTTTTCCACGCAAAATCCACCTAAGATAAACTTGGCATAGCCAAGTCTTTTTTTGCAAAAATTACGCTCCGGTTGCTCGCTTGCCGCGGGCGCCGCGCGTCTCCTCAGACAAGCGAGAATCTGCGGGGTCTCACTTGGCTCGCTTTTCCCGCAGGGTCTCGCACCTTCGCTCCATTTTTGTGCAAAATCTACATACACTTTATCTTAAAAAAAAGGCCCAGTCCCACTTGAGGACTGAGCCTTTTTGATGATTGCTTTACTTTTTGTAAACTTTGACCAGTTCGTTGCCGGAATCTGTTGCACCGGTTTGCGGTGCGACGGCTGCGAATTCATTTGTATTGGTTACAAGAACCATCGTTGTACAGTCAAAGCCGGCTTCTGCAATCTTGTCTGGTTCGAAGGTGCCGAGAAGCTGGCCTTTGTGAACCGTGTCGCCAGCTTGTACGGAAGCCTCGAAATATTTACCGTTCAATTGAACCGTATTAATCCCAATGTGAATCAGCACTTCTGCACCGTCTTCCGACTTAAGCCCGTAAGCATGTCCGGTCGGGAAAACGACACTGACTTCGCCATCAACCGGGGAAACAAGTTGACCGGTCGACGGAACAATACCAACACCTTTACCCATCGCTTCGGAGCTGAATACCGGATCGTTCACTGTCTTCAGGGCAACTGCTTGGCCATCAAGCGGACTGAACACTGTATCCACGAGTTGCAGGCCTGTCGTATCAACAGCCGGTTCTTCTTCAACTGCTACCGCGGCTTCGCTTTTCGCCGCTTGTTTAGCGTTTACCGCAGCTGTCTTTTTCTCGGTTAGGCTTTTCTTACCGGAAGTGACTTTGGCAAACAATTTCTCAGTATTGCTTTCATTAAAGCCGAAAGCGAGAACGAGCGCAAAGGACGAGAGCCACGCAATCACACCAGCAATTCCGGCCATCATGACACTCGAGTTGTGCCCGATAAACAGCGGCATTTCGAAGATGTTCATAATCGGTGTATATTGGAAACATTTTACTCCAGCAGCACCGATCACGGCGCCACCGATCGCACCGCCAATCAAACCGAAAATAAATGCTTTTTTATACTTCAAATTGATACCGTATATCGCTGGCTCTGTAATTCCGAAGAAGGCACTGATCAAGGCGGAAATGGCGATTTCTCGATTTTTCAGTTTCTTCGCCCGAATAGCTGCAGCAGTGACCGCGCCGAACTGGCCGATTACCGCAACGAACATGACTGCGAGCAAAGTATCATAGCCGTAGGCTTTGATATTGATCAGAGAAATTGGCAGGATTCCCCAGTGCAGACCAAAAATAACAAAGATTTGGAACGTGCCGCCAAGGATAGCGCCTGCGACAAGCGGGCTCAAATTATAAAGAAATTTATAACCGTAAGCCAGTACCATGCCCAGGCCATTGCCAAGTGGTCCGATGATGAAGAACGTCAGCAGACCAGCGACAATCAAAGTAAGAAAAGGTACAAAGACAAGCTGCATGACGTCTGGAATATGTTTTTTAAACCAGCGTTCGATATAGCTTTCCAGCCAAATGGCGAGGATCGTCGGAATAACTGCGCCGCCATAAGTTTTGAAATTAACGGCATAACTTCCCAAATGCGTTAAATCAGGAATTTTCGCGTCTGTCAGCGGATAAACCATCGCCGCAGCAAGAGCTACTGCGATAAATCGGTTGGTATTAAACTTATCCGCGGCCGTAATCGCAATAAATATTGGAAGAAAAACAAATACGCCGGTAGCCAACGCATCAATACTGATGTAAATCGGTGAACGGGCCGGCAGCAGATTAAACGTGGCGATCAAGATTGCAAGACCTTTGAGTACACCCGCCCCTGCCAAGACGGAGATAAATGGCGTAAAAATACCAGACAGAACAGCGACAAATTTTTCAAACCATTTTTCTTTCTCGGCGGCTTCTTCGACTGGATCAGTGCCGTCCGCACGCAATCCCGTTGACGTTTCACTGTCAACCGCGCTAAAACGATACGTATCCATAATTGTATCAAAGACTGGGACCACTTCGTCGCCAATAACCACTTGATACTGTCCGCCGGCGCTGACCGCGGTTAAGACCTTCGGCAACTCTTCAAGTGCCGCTTTATTCGCCTTCGACGTGTCTTTCAGGCGAAAGCGCAGGCGGGTGGCGCAATGAATCAATGAATTCACATTATCTTTACCCCCAACGTTGGCAACAATATCATTTGCCAACTGGGTGTAATCTTTCTTGGCCATCTCATATCCTCCTATAAAACGTTTGCAAAATATATTTTACATTATGAGGTTTATTTTATCAAAATTTTTTTCATATTGATGTGACGGCAAAGTGACCGTTTCCGGTGAAAAACACCGAGTACTTATTTGTTGCAAATAGGCTCTGGCTGCTCGCTTGCCGCGGGCGATCCGTGAGCCTCCTCAAACAGGCTAGAATCTGCGGGGTCTCACTTGGCTCGCTTTTCCCGCAGGCGTCTCGCACCTTCGCTGTAATTTTTCTTGGAAAATCATATCCGTTCTTTTTTGTCGAGAAAAACGAGATACTTTCTTGTAACAATTACGCTCCGGTCGCTCGCTTGCCGCGGGCGATCCGTGAGCCTCCTCAAACAGGATAGAATCTGCGGGGTCTCACTTGGCTCGCTTTTCCCGCAGGCGTCTCGCACCTTCGCTGTAATTTTTCACGCAAAATCATATCCGTTCTTTTTTGTCGAGAAACACAGTGTACTTATTTGTTGCAAATAGGCTCTGGATGCTCGCTTGCCGCGGGCGATCCGTGAGCCTCCTCAAACAGGCTAGAATCTGCGGGGTCTCACTTGGCTCGCTTTCCCGCAGGCGTCTCGCACCTTCGCTGTAATTTTTCTTGGAAAATCATATCCGTTCTTTTTTGTCGAGAAAAACGAGATACTTATTTGTAATAAATAGGCTCTGGCTGCTCGCTTGCCGAGCTTTTACCCTACCACCGGTTGCAGCAATTTTTTTATAGTTTTTCCTGAAACAGTTGATTTATGTTCTTTTAGAACCTTAATGGCGTGTTATCTACCGGTTTGATTTACCCGTTGACTTGCTTCAGCCATACCTAGCAACGATCCAATGGCCGATCGACTGAAAACCTAATTTTTCATAAATGCGTCCGGCATCCGGGTTGTCATAAAATAGACACGCGGTCTTGTGTTCCGCGCGGAGTGCCGCAAGGATTTTAATCAGACAGCTTGTCGCCAGACCTTGGCGCTGATAATCTGGAAGCGTGCAAACCCCAACAATCATCGCTGCCGATCGTGTTTCCGCGCTCGTCGATGCCGCACTAATCGCCCGATCATCTTTTTCTACATAAAAAGAACGCGAAATCCCTTTCTCCATATTTCGCTGCAACAAGTGGTGATCTTCTGAAAGGGCATGGAACGCCGGGATAGAAGCACGAAGGCGAACCATTTTTTCTGCCTCTTCAGGAAACAGCATACGAACGTCTTTCTGCTGTCCTTGCCCGTTCAGTGGCAGCGCCGCCTCCCGTTGCGCGTAACAGCACGTCTGCTTGGTCTTGAGTGGTTGCCAGATATAAGGCATCACCTGGCGCACCAGCATGTCCAGACCGGAAAGCTGTCTCATCCGTCCGTCCAAATTAATGATGCGGCCCCATCCCTCGGCATCTAGCTTTTCAAGCGATGGTGCATAGGGGATAAAATGATTAAAATAGCGCATCAGTACCGCAACCAACTGGCCATCCCCGTTGAAATCACCCCAGAGCGTCACTGGATCGTCAAATCCGTACGCTTCAATATCGCCGATGATAAAAAGATTTTCTGCCGGCTGTCTGTTCAAAAGTTCAAGAACCGTCTCTTTATCCGCGTTTGCCAATTTTCGAATCATTTATATCCCCCGTTTCTGCCCAAATTCCTGTCCCAGCAACCGCCAGGCATTCTTTTTATTTATTTTAGGCATCTTGATTTCAGAAAAAAGTGAGAATAAGCACAGCACGATTGCTCGATTTTCTATGTTTCATTAAGATTAATTTTTTCAGATCCAATCAATAATTTATAATTTTCGTGGACCAAGCTGTTATAATTTAATTGGAAAATTTCTGAGGAAAGGACAATGTGCGATGCGTGTTCTTTTGGAACAACCGGTCTGGCGAGTCATCGATCAATCGTCTTTTGGACCCTCTTTTGATGGAAAACAATCTTTTGCGATTGACGATGCGCTGTGCGCGTCCTGCGGCAGCGGACTTGCTCCGGCAACTGCCCGGTTGTGGGTTCATGACCAAACGATCATGCTTGGTATTCAGGACACACGCCTGCCTCATCTTGCCGACGGGCTTCGTGTCCTGCAAAACGCCGGGTATCGATTCGTTGCTCGGAATTCCGGCGGACTCGCCGTTGTTCTTGATCGCAATGTACTCAATCTCTCGCTGGTTTTTTCAGAGAAAGATCGCGCGCTCTCCATTGATGAGACCTACCAAGCGATGGCCGATTTAATCGAAGAATTGCTCAGTCCGTATCATCTTCAGCCGCAAACGGGTGAGATCACCCATTCTTACTGTCCTGGGCGCTATGATTTGAGTTGCGACGGGCGTAAATTCGCCGGAATTTCGCAACGCCGCGTCAAGAAAGGCATCGCCGTCCAAATCTATCTTTGCGTCGCAGGCAGCGGTTCGGCACGCGCCGAGCTCATTCGCGCTTTTTATCAGGCAGGTTTGCAAGGCGAAAGGACGCCATTTGTCTATCCGGATATTTTCCCCGAATCGATGGCTTCACTGGAGGAACTCTCCGGACTGAAGCTGACCGTTGCAGAAATTTCCGCAGCGTTGCTACGCATTCTTCGGACACACGGCCGGCTTTCGGCTGAATCACTGACGCAAGAAGAAACACAATTGTTCGGCTATTATTATGAGCGGATGATTCGTCGGAATGAAAAAGCATTTAACAGTCTCGGAGAGTAATTGCTGCCACCTGAATCTGCCCATTGCAAGCGAAAGATTATAAAAAGCATAAACCGGAAACCCTTTTAATACCCATCACAATCAGCGCTAGCCCCGGAAATTTCACCGCATAGAGAGGAAGCAGTAAACACCATGAATTATGTTGCACGAAGCGGGTTTGCTCTGTCTGCATTGCTTATCGGATTGAATCTTGCTTCATGTTCTTTAATGAATCCCAATGCACAAATTGACCAAGCCTCTACTGTCAAACACGCTCAGACAGCAACGAAATTAGAAGCGACCAAAACCACTCCAAAAAAAGTCCAGGAAAAAAAGGTGACCGTGAACTGGAACAAGCCATCTGGAGGTCCTTATCCGAAACTTAAAAGCGGCGAACCTATCTGGATCGACGTGTCGATTAAAGACCAACGCGTCTATATAAAAGACGGCGACAAAACGATCTATACGATGATTGCTTCGACTGGTCTCGATACCGATCCGCAAACAACGACGCCAACGGGTACCTATTATATTCAAGGCGAACGCGGTAAATGGTTTTATTCGCCGCGCTACAAAGAGGGTGCTGAATACTGGGTTTCCTGGAAAAATCATGGCGAATTCCTGTTTCACAGCGTGCCAATGAATGAAGATAAAAAGGTTCTCGCGGCAGACGCCGCACGGCTCGGGGAAAAGGATTCTCATGGCTGTGTGCATTTGACGGTACCGGATGCCAAATGGATCTATGAAAATATCGCCTACAATACAAAAGTCGTGATTCATTAATGAATCACGACTTTTTTCTTTGCATCCATTCTATGCTGCTTTAAAAGGCTGGGTTCGGCAGCGCTTGCGGCAGTAGTCTTGCGGCTAGGTGCTTTAACTGTTTTGTATGCTCGCCTTCGATAACAATCAAGCAATCCTTGTCCTGTGAAAAGGTAAGGAGTAACACGGAGAGCAGCTGCGGCAGCTTATGAATTTGTTCCAAATAATTTTTCCCAGAGACATAGACGGTCACGCCTAATTTTTCGCAAGCTTTGTAGAAATGGATCATATTTTTCAGGCGAAAGGCGTAGGGACGCGCTTTGAAAGAGAAAATATGTTTCAATAGAATTCCCCTCGAATCTTGAATAGTTTTGGTAATATTGTCCTTATCGCACAATCTGATCATAGCGCGACAATATGAACGAATGATTAAATTCAGGTATCTTTACAAATAAATCGTAAAAATACTGTTTTTACTCGGCAACAAGACGACTGTTCCTCGGTTGTCGACGTTATGTGACTGATCTAGTCCTTGTTTGTATCGAATGCGCTCCGGCTGCTCGCTTACCGCGGGCGATCCGTGAGCCTCCTCAGACAGGCTAGAATCTGCGGGGTCTCACTTGGCTCGCTTTTCCCGCAGGCGTCTCGCGCCTGCGCTCATTTCTTACGCAAAAAACATGTTGCAATTTTATGCCTCGGCTGTTGATCGGTATGCGGCTGATGTCCAGTCCTTGTTTGTATCGAATGCGCTCCGGCTGCTCGCTTGCCGCGGGCGATCCGTGAGCCTCCTCAGACAAGCTAGAATCTGCGGGGTCTCACTTGGCTCGCTTTTCCCGCAGGCGTCTCGCGCCTGCGCTCCTTTCTTACGCAAAAAACATGTTGCAATTTTATGCCTCAGCCGATGCCTAGCGCTCTACTCTGTCGATGTTCATGCCTACTCTGTCGATGGTGCATCCTACTCTGTCGATAGTGCGTCCTACTCTGTCGATGCTACGCCCTTCTCTGTCGATGGTGCGTCCTACTCTGTCGATGTTACGCCTTACTCTGTCGATGTTCATGCCTACTCTGTCGATGGTGCGCTCTACTCTGTCGATGCTACGCCCTACCCTGTCGATGTTCGGCTCTACTCTGTCGATGTTCATGCCTACTCTGTCGATGGTGCGTCCTACTCTGTCGATGGTGCGCTCTACTCTGTCGATGTTCATGCCTACTCTGTCGATGGTGCCCCCTACTCTGTCGATGCTACGCCCTACTCTGTCGATGGTGCCCCCTACTCTGTCGATGTTCGGCTCTACTCTGTCGATGCTACGCCCTACCCTGTCGATGTTCGGCTCTACTCTGTCGATGTTCATGCCTACTCTGTCGATGCTACGCCCTACTCTGTCGATGTTGTGCTCTACTCTGTCGATGTTGTGCTCTACTCTGTCGATGGTGCGCTCTACTCTGTCGATGGTGCGTCCTACCCTGTCGATGTTACGCCTTACTCTGTCGATGTTGTGCTCTACTCTGTCGATGTTACGCCTTACTCTGTCGATGTTGTGCTCTACTCTGTCGATGCTACGCCTTACTCTGTCGATGCTACGCTCTACTCTGTCGATGTTACGCCTTACTCTGTCGATGCTGTGGCTGACATTGGGATCTCACTATCTGATTTTCGTCCAGAAAGCGGATGAGGAAAACTTGACGTGACCCAATCCTTTTTCTGATTTCTTTTCAATTGATTGCTACTGCAGCTGCATTTTTCGCATAAATCCTATTCAAATTGAAAAAAGTCCTGATGCAGCAGTTCACATCAGGACTTTTTCATATTTTCCAAGATCGCTTAAGCTTTAATATCGCGTCTTGTAAAAAAGACCCAGCCCACGAGCACGAAGACGCTATAATAAACTGCGAGCACGGCGATCGAGAAACCGAGGGTCATCTCGCTACGCAGGGGCACACCGTTCGTATATTGCGTTAAGTCTGTATTGGCGAACAGAATATATTTTACCCAATCAAAACGACTGAGGAGTTGTACAGCGATTGGACCGGCCATCATCATGAAAATTGAGAGACCTATCGCGAGTCCGCCGTTCCGGAAGACAGCGGCAATCAGTCCGGCTGCCGTGACAGTCATCACCAGTGACACACAGTCGAGCAGATAAGTTTGCCAGACGGCCAAGGTCCAACTTGTTTGGTGTACCACGCCATTTGAATAAACTAGATGTGCCTCAGAAGCGCTATCGAAACCGAAGCAAATGCCGCCGACAATCCATGAAGCGACAAAGAGTACGATCAAGCTCAGGACAGTAAATAAAAGTGCGGACACATATTTAGAAAGCAGAATCTCCGTCCGGTAAATCGGCCGGATCAGCAGCAATTTAATCGTTCCTGAATCAAATTCACTGGCGATCGACGTCGCCACGACAATAACCGTGAATACACCAATAATTGTGATCATATTGCCGGCGACTGCCATAACAAACTGCCACAACGTTTCGCTCGATGACGGTTTGAGATTATGCTTGATTCGGTATTGATTGATCGCGATGTTCTTTTTAAATGTTTCATAGACCTGTTTATCGGCTTTGAGTGAAGGCAGTTGTTTTTTATCCTGGTTGATCTGCGCTTGAAGTTGCTGTTTCCAATGCGTCGTTGCCGTAGTGCTTGGCTGTGGCGTATTGAAACGGAGAATCATGCCAACGAGAAGAACAAGTCCGATTAAAATCGCGATCATGACTTTAAATGAACCGCGGCGATAGATTTTCATATTTTCATTTTGAAGCAAGCCAGCGAATTTATTCAACACTTTTCCCTCCCGTCACTTCAAGAAAGCGTTGCTCCAGTGATTTCTTCACGGCAACAACCGCATAAATTTTGACTTTCGAAAGCACTAACGTGTCAATAATAACTGGAATCTTCTCTTTTTCGAGCGTCATCTCTAGCGTATCGTCATCGGCAAGCACCGCTTCGAGCGACAATTTGTCTTTGATAACTTTTGCTGCAAACGCACAGTCATCGACTGTGAGCCGTACCGTTTGGCCCCCTTCGTTGACAAAGGTGTTGACTGTCTCAACGCCAACCAGTTTTCCTTTTTGAAGAATGCCAATGCGATCGCACATCAACTGCATCTCCGACAATAGGTGGCTGGAGACAACCACGGCCACATGCTCTTCACGTGAAAGTTGGTGCAGATAATGACGCAGATCATGGATGCCTTGGGGATCAAGACCATTTGTCGGTTCATCAAGAATCAGGACAGCGGGCCGATGTAGCAATGCCTGCGCCACGCCAAGGCGCTGCCGCATCCCGAGCGAGTATTTCTTCACCTTGTCGTGAATACTGTTTTCCAAGTGTACCCGTTTCACGACCTCGTCAATCCGCTCCTTGTCGACGCCGGAAACCATCCGCGCATAGTGGACCAGGTTCTGGTAGCCGGTCAGAAATTTGTACATCTCCGGGTTTTCAACAATCGCCCCAACCTGGCGAATCGCCTCCTTGAATGCCCCGCGTATGCTGTGTCCTTGAATATAAATATTGCCTTTTGTCATCCGCATCAAGCCGACAATCATTCGGATCGTCGTTGTTTTTCCGGCGCCATTTGGTCCAAGGAAACCAAATACTTCGCCGCGGTTAATTTCAAAGCTAAGATCATCAATAATCGTTTTTCGACCGATTTTCTTCGTCACATGCTCAAGGCGCACGGCCGGATCCGTGGTGGTGTTATTGCTCATAATTTTTCACCATCCAATCGACTAAATTTAATTTTTCTTTGTCTCTGATCGATTCGATACGCTCTGTTGCCACAACGGTGCCGTCTTTGAGCAGAATGACCGTATCGAGAAGTGGTTCAATTTCCGCAAGCTCGTGGGTCGTCAGAATAATTGTTTGTCGCTCGAGATCAATAAAGGAGAGCAAACCACGAATAATCGACTGCCGAACCATCGGGTCAAGTCCGGAAAGCGGTTCGTCCATTAAAATGAAGGGGACATCACGAGCCAGCGTCACGACAATCTTCAGACGAGCGCGGCTCCCTTTCGAGAGATCCTTCACTTTCTGCGCACGATCCAGTTTCATAAATTGTAGAATTTCTTCTGCTTTCTCGCGATTGAAATCGCTGAATGTCCGTGCATAGAAATCTACCGTCTGTTCAACTGTAAAAAAAGAATAATAGGCATCCAGCTCAGATAGATAGGCCACTTTAGCGCAGATGCGCCGATTGGCTAATTTCCCCTCGACAAGCACAGTTCCTTTGCTCGGCCGTATCAGACCTGCAATCAGCTTGAGCGTTGTCGATTTCCCGCTACCGTTGGACCCAATTAAGCCGATAATATGCCCTGGTTCTATTTGCAGGTTGACATTATTCAATGCCTTCTTGACCAGATAGCGTTTTGATACGTTTTCCAGCTGGATCATGATTGACCCTCTCCCCCTTCATTCTGTTTGAAATAATCGTTCAGACTTTTCACAATTTCCGCCTCCGTGCAGCCGATATCCTTCATTTGACGGACAAAATGATTGATGTGACGGCAGAGCAGCGCACGGCGCATCTGCTCAAGAATCTCAGGATCTTCTGTCACAAAGGTTCCCTGTCCTCTTTTTTTCACTGTTACACCGGATTCTTCCAGTTCGTGATAGGCGCGTTGCACCGTATTCGGATTGACCCCTGAGTCAATGGCCAATTCCCTGACAGACGGAAGCCTGCTGCCTGGTACTAGCGATCCGCGAATAATTTTGTTCTTGATGCGTTCGCACAACTGCAGATAAATCGGCGAAGACGGGTTAAATGGTTCTATCATATCTGTCACTCCTCATTACCGCATCGCTCTCATGAAACCTCAAGCCAGTGGTCCATAATCCAAGCAGAAAGGATGAATAAAACCGTTATTAAAAGGCCTTCAACAACAAAACTGCCAAAATAAATCGGAGTATGGAAAGCGTTGCCGATCCAGAATTTTGAAAAGCTGCGCGGCAGCGGTGCCCAATTATTGACCAATTTCAGCACGCCCCAGTCATTGAGCTTTTTCAGTAAATAAATGGCGGCGATCACTAGAGCAATCCCAATTAGGTATGCCCATTTCCCGGTTCTTGTCCGCAGGCTTGCCACAAGCAGCCAGAGAAGAATGGTCAAAATACCGAGGCCAAGCGCCACCCCGTAAATATAGATGACAACAATCACAGCTGCCCTGTAGCTATGCAAGTGTCGTAAATGCTCCTGGATCGTTATCGAATACAGATAGCCCATCCAAGTATAGGCACCTGCAATCAGTAAAGACGCGGTCATATTCACTAAACCAGCTGCCAACTTGGCTGCAAGTAGCTCGCTTCCGGGCAGCGGACTATGCAGCCAGAGATACATTGTCTTTCGCTCCAAGAAGGCGTTAAACAGCATATACCCACATAGATAGAAAGAATGAAAGACAATCAGCATAATACCTACGTAGGCAATCGTATCCAAACGATAGCTTCGATAAGCCACATAAATACCCATACCCATCAACAATATCTCAAACAAAAGAAAGGTTAAGAAAGTCAGTCCACTGAGTCTGAGTTCTTTCTTAAATAGAGCGATCCATGCCATTTCTTCTTACCTCCATCATTCACGTGTCTCTGTATTAGTTAAATAGTACACTGAACGTGTAGATCTGTCAATGGCCACTCTCGACCTGCCAACGGCCCAGTGTCCGAATGACGGCCATTTAACGATAATTTTTGGCTGAAAAAGCCAGTAAGAAAAGCTTGGCAAGTCTTTGTTTTGCAAAAATTACGCTACAGTCGCTCGCTTGCCGCGGGTGCTGCGCGTCTCCTCAGACAAGCTAGAATCTGCGGGGCCCACTTGGCTTGCTTTCTCGCAAGGTGCCAGCGCACCTCCGCTTCATTTTCTCGGCCTTATCTATAAAAAAAGACGGCGATCTTATGCATCCCCGATCGTCGTCTTTATTTCTCGCTCTAGAAGGCTGTTTTTACAATTTTTCAATTCCAAGCATTGTGCTAATAATATTGGAAATAATTAATATCAGAATAGGGATCGATGTATAAAACGCGACAAAGGCAGCCTTATTGGGCCGGTTCTCCCTGAACCAAGCACGAATCGCCAGGCGATAATGCCAAATCAGCCAAATGGCGACGGCAACAGGCAGAATAGAGCATACGAGATTCAGACTTGTACCAATCAAACCGGAGCTCGGCACAAGGTCAGAGAAAAGCTCGCCCAATGTGTTATTCGCGATATGGATCAAGATGGTGAGCTTGATCGAATATGTTTTCGCCAAATAGCCGAATATCAGACCAATGCCGAATGCATAGGGAAGCTGGATGATATTTTCATGCATCAGGCCGAAAAGAAGCGCCGAGGTGACAATGGCAAAAAAGCTTCCGAACTTCTCCAGACTGCGGAGGATAAAACCCCGGTACAGAAATTCCTCAAGAACAGGGGCAATAAGACAAGTGTAAACAAGCATACTGATCGTCGTTGAGCCGTCCAAGACTTGTTCAGAAGGTTTCGCCGTAAAGCCGATCGCATGCAGCAGGGCATCCGTTGGGTAGCTAAGCAGTCCGAGTACCGTGTTGACGCCGAGAACGAGAAAGAGCGAGACAAGAAAGACTTTCACCGTTATCTTTTTATTTCTTGCTGTGAGGTCGTCTGTAAAAAACCGCTTGCGCCGGAAACAGAGAATCGGAATGAATGCAAAGATAACTGCAAAAATCATCGGCCAGCCGTTTTGAGACAATTTATTCTCTAATTGATTGAGATTGACATGTGATCCTTGGATCTGATAAGCCGCTATCGCGGCACCGATTCCGTAGGCAAAAACAACGAGCAGCAGGAGAAGATGCTGGGCATTCAGAATCCAACCGAACCCGCGAATCCCCTTCTTGATGGCGCGTCTTTGTTTCGTTTTCTCGCTCATCTATCCAACCCCAATCTAAGAAAAGCTTGGCTTGGCCAAGACCACTTTGCTTCGGGCACTTGGTTGCCATGGGCGCCAGAACGCCTTCGCTGTATTTTTCGCGCAAAGTCTTATACATTTTTAACTAATGAGAAAAACTTAACTTAGCCAAGTGTTCTTTTCAATAAATGTGCTTCAGGCACTCGATTGCCGTGGGACTATAATTGGCCCAAAGGGCATCCCCACGCCCCGCATCGATTTGCTCTTCTCCCTATGCTATAATGAACCGAAGAAATCCGTCAAATAGGAGTTGATCACTTTTTTATGCTTGATTATCAGCAAAAGTTAGCCATCATTGCGTCTTTCCCAGAACTTTCGCGAAAAGAAGTTTCGCTTGGACGCGTCAATTTTCAATACAGCGGCAGTGCGTCAGAAAAAAAGAACGTTGTCTATCACTTGCATCCAAACGGCAATGGTTTTGTCTATGCCAAGGGTCTCGACGGTTATGATGCCGACAGCAAGGGAATGGTCAATATTCGTGAGTTTTCAGAGGACGAGCTGCGAACGATTTTAAAGCAAGCGATCCATGCGCTCTCACCTGAAGGCGTCTATGAGGTAGCCACCCAGGGCGGGGTTGATCGCGAGATCTGGTCAACCCGCAGCGGACAACAGCTGCAAATCATCTATGAAAATGAGCTTTGGAATGTCTATGCCGGCGACTTGCTCGACGGAACGTTCCGAACGTATAACGAAGCCAAAGAATATTTGATTGAAGAAGGCTTCCATCCGCTTTCTTAAAAAATACGTGAATGACTCGCTACCCCATCCAAAGACTGTCCGCTGCGGGCAGTCTTTGTCTCTATTCCTTACATTTTGAAAGATGTAGTTAAGGCTTCGCTTGCGATCATTCAAAAGCAAATACCTTTGCTCGTTAGAAAAATTTGGCGTAGCTAAGTCTTTTTTCAACAATTGCGCTTCGGCTGCTCGCTTACCGCGGGCGCCGCGCGTCTGCTCAGACAAACTAGAATCTGTGGAGTCTCACCCGGCTCGCTTTTCCCGTAGGCATCTCGCTCCTGCGCTCCATTTTTTGTGTAAAATCTTATACATTCTTATCGCTTAAAAAAATCATCGAAAGAAAGGTCCTTCGATGATTTTAACGTATTCATTTTCGCTGCATCAATAGTGGAAAATACTTTTGGGACGGCCTTTTTTATTGCCACTCAGACGTGATGATGTTCCAAGGCCATGATCGCTTGTTTGGCTGTAATCAATGCCAATTTATAGACGTCATCGGCTGAGCAGCCACGCGACAGATCGTTCACCGGCTTATTCAGGCCTTGCAGAATCGGTCCGACTGCCGTATAGCCGCCGAGGCGTTGCACCATTTTATAGCCAATATTTCCGGCATCGATATTTGGAAAAATAAAGACATTGGCCTTGCCGGCGACGGGTGATCCCGGCGCTTTTTTATCGCCGACTGCCGGAACGTAAGCCGCGTCAAACTGCAACTCGCCGTCAACGAGCAACTCAGGATGTTCCGCTTTGACAATCGCGAGCGCGTGCGTAATTTTATCGACTTCCGGCCCTCTGGCTGATCCTTTCGTCGAAAAACTGAGCATGGCAATACACGGATCAATGCCAAATGAACGCGCCGTTTCTGCAGATTCAACCGTAATCTCAGCAAGGGTTTCGCTATCCGGCGAAATGTTGATCCCGCAGTCCGCGAAAACAAGCTCTTCGTTTCCCTTGACGAGAATGAACGCGCCGGATATACGCTTCTTTCCCGGTTGCGCTTTGATGATCTGCAGTGCCGGTCGAACCGTATCCGCTGTCGAATGCGCCGCGCCGCTAACCAGGCCGTCGGCTTCGTGCATATAAACCAGCATCGTCCCAAAATAGCATGGATCGTTCAGCCATTCCGCCGCCTGTTTGGCATCGGTCTTTCCCTTGCGCCGCTCAACCAATGCCTGAATCAGCTTCGGCATTTCCGGTTCATTCTGCGGGTCGCGCAATTTCAAAAGATCCTTATCTGCTAGGGCGCGAATTTCAGCGTCCATCGCTGTCTTGCTGCCGATCAAAACTGGAACAATCAATTCTTCTTCAGCCAGTTTCTTAACCGCGCAGATAATCCGCTCATCGTCACACTCCGGAAAAACAATGGATGGTTTCTGAGCCTTGACTTCTTCCTTCAATTTACTAAACAAATCTGCCATTTTCTTAAAAGCCTCCCATAGAATTATTTTGCCGGGCAACGTTGTCTTTATCTCACGTGTCCTAAAAAAACATCCGCATCATAATACTTATGTCTAGTATAAACCAATTTGATGATCAGAGCTGAACAATATTACAGGCGTTACGCGTCGAATCCTGTATTAAAGATATGTTATAGTTAGGAGGTGAGTGAGACAAAAGGAGTGAATCGAATGGCAGAAGCAGCGGAAACACTGGATGGGTGGTATTGTCTTCACGATTTCCGTACCATTAATTGGACTGAGTGGAAAGCATTTTCATCCGCTGAAAAACAGGAGGCAATCGCCGAACTGAATCAACTTTTTTCGGATTGGGATCTGAATCATCAGGTTCATGAGGGGAGCTACGGCATCTATTCGATTCTCGGACAGAAAGCCGATTTTGCTTTTATGCTCCTTCGTCCGACGATGGAAGAATTGTCTACTATTGAAACACAGTTTAATAAATCGAAATTTGCTGAAATCACGGAACCTGCCTATTCGTTTGTTTCTGTGGTCGAATTAAGCAATTATCTCGGATCCAAAAATGGTGATCCGTATGCGCATCCGCTCGTTCAAAAAAGACTGAAACCGACGCTTCCGGATATGGGCTACTTTTGCTTCTATCCGATGGATAAAAAGCGCCAGTACGGCGACAACTGGTACATGCTCCCGATGGAAGAACGCAAAAATCTGATGCGGAGCCACGGCCAAATCGGACGCAGCTATGCGGGAACGATTACTCAGATTATCACTGGCTCCGTTGGCCTCGATGACTGGGAATGGGGCGTAACTTTGTTCGCCAATGACCCGTTGCAATTTAAAAAGATTGTTTACGAAATGCGTTTTGATGAAGCGAGCGCGCGCTTTGGCGAGTTCGGCCCGTTCTATGTCGGCCTGCATCAATCGCCGGATGCTTTCATTCAATCGCTTTCGCTTTAATCGCGCATCGATAAACTGCGGATGTCTCAAAAGCCGATTTTTCGACTTTGGGACATCTTTTTTATTTTATGCAGTTAATCTGTTCTAAATGTACGTCTGGGGCTTGTTTACCACAGCCAGGGCTGGACCTCCTCCGACAAAGCGTCTGCAATGTCGCTGCAAATTTTCCAATTCGCTTCCCCTAAAAAAGTAAAATCCTGTAGCTCGCTTAACCATTTATAATTGTCCCGTTTACCGGGTAGTTTAAGGATGAAGGGTAATCAAACCGGCTTTTTTTGAGATTCTCCCTCCGCGCGATGGGAATAAAGCAGCCGCCAAAAGGAGCGAAACAAATGGAATTTTATCATGGAACCCCATACTGGCCGACAATGGAGAGCCAGCCGTCATCTACTCTTCAGTCCCGTCTTCCCGCCTCCCACTATGATGTGCTGATTGTTGGCACGGGCATGTCCGGGTCGTTATGCGCTCTGACGCTCGCACGCAGCGGTCTGCATCCGGTCATGCTGGATGAACGGGCGCTCGGTACCGGGAGCTCCTCTGCCAATACTGGACTTCTGCAATATTCGAATGACGTCATGCTTTGCGATCTCATCCAGCAGATTGGCGAAAAACCAGCCGTACGTTTCTATCGTCTTTGTCTCGAAGCTATCAATGAGTTGGAACAAACGGCGCAGTCATTGAATGGTTCCTGTGATTTTTTTCGGAGGAAAAGCTTCTATTATGCAAGCGCCTTGACTCACGTGGCAAAATTGAAAAAAGAATATGCCACTCTGCTTACGCACGGTTTCCCTGTCCGTTTTCTGAATCCGGCACAAATTGAGTCTGCCTATGGTTTTTCAAAGCATGGCGCCATGCTGACCACGGGTGATGCTGAAGTCAATCCGTTGAAATTCTGTCGAACCATTCATGAAACTTTGCTTGAGCATCACGAGGCAGACATTCTTGGCCAAACATCACTGCTAGATATTCACGAGGATGAAGACGGTGTCTCCGTGCAAACAACGGCCGGCAGTTTTAGAACGTCGGCGATCATCTTTGCCACTGGTTACGCGCCACCGCCTTTTTTAAATGAGAACAGAGCATTGATCAATCGAACATACGCGATCGCCACAGCCCCCGTCGCTAACCTTGACCGCTATTGGCCGGAGCAGGCTTTAATCTGGGAAACACGGCGCCCTTATCTTTATCTGCGTACGACCGTCGATCAGCGGATTATCGCTGGCGGTTTGGATGAGAAAAAAAATGAGTTGCCGGATCAACAAACGATTGACACTCATGCCGTGCGCCTGAAAAAAGAGATTGAAAAGTTGTTCCCCAACCTGCCTATCACTGTCGACTATGCATGGGGTGCTCTGTTCGGCGAATCCAACGATAATCTCCCTTATATAGGCCGTCACCCGAAGCGAAAACACCTGTATTATCTGCTTGGTTATGGCGGAAACGGAACCGTGTACAGCATGCTTGGCTCGATCATTTTGCGGGATTTGCTGCTTAAAGGAAATAGCCCGGATGCCGATTTGTTCCGACTCGATCGTTAGTCGAAGCTCGTTTGAACGGGTTTGGCCTAACTTTCGCGGACTCCTGAAATTCGATGCGACTTTTGTTGATTTAGGTGCGACTATTTCAGGATTCGGTGCGACTTTTGCTAGATTTGGTGCAGCTCTCAAAATTCGGTGCGACTTTCCTTGATTTAGGAGCGACTATTTCAAGATTCGGTGCAACTTTTGCTCGATTTGGTGCAACTCTCAAAATCCGGTGCGACTTTTCTTGATTTAGGAGCGACTATTTCAAGATTAGGTGCAACTTTTGCTCGATTTGGTGCGACTCTCAAAATCCGGTGCGACTTTCCTTGATTTAGGAGCGACTATTTCAGGATTCGGTCTAACTTTCTCGGTTCGGTCTAACTTTTCCCCGATTCGGTCTAACTTTTCCTTGCTTCGGCCTAACTTTTTCACGGTTCGGTCTAACTTTTCCCCGATTCGGTCTAACTTTCTCGGTTCGGTCTAACTTTTCCCCGATTCGGTCTAACTTTCTCGAGGTTCGGCCTTACTTTTCGCAGGTTCGGCCTAACTCTCACGGTTCGGCCTAACTTTCTCAAGGTTCGGTCTAACTTTCTCGAGGTTCGGCCTTACTTTTCGCAGGTTCGGCCTAACATTCACGGTAACGCATTAAAGGGACGGATTGACTACCGCAACGACCTTGACACTGAAAACGCGTGTTGGAAAACTCAATCTGAACGTTCCGCGACTGCGGAACGACCATTTTTCAACGGATCTTTTTTAATGCTATCAACGTAGTGAACTAGCACTTGACCTGGCCCTTGTGGAAATGGTTATAAACGGTTGATCCAAGCGCCACATCTGAGCTCTTTCCAATGCTTTTCGATCGTTGGCTTCCACTTTGAGCAATTTCAGCTTGGTTTTGAACCTTTCCCACTAGTTTCGAGCGCTCGCTTTTGTTTCGAGTACTTACCCAACTTTTGCGTGCTTTCTGTCTGGTTTCAGACGCTAAATTTCACTTCAAACGCTTCGGTTGATTTTTTAGCATCCGCCAAATATAGATTATTTCATCTCTTGTCATCTTTTCCGATCCGTGGCATAGGTTTAGTGTATCGAACGCTTATGGCTGATTTTGTTGTGGAAAAGGGAGGCGGCTCATTCATGCCAGCCGTGCAATTTACAAACAGTGACGTGTCGCTATTAGCTCGATTGATGCGTGCTGAAGCTGAAGGTGACGGGCAGCTCGGCATGCTGCTTGTCGGAAACGTCGGCGTCAATCGTGTGCTTGGAAACTGTCTCGATTTTGATAATATCCGCTCGATCTCACAAATGGTTTTTCAGAGTCCGGGGGGCTTTGAAGCCACGCAGAAGGGCTATTTCTACCAGGCCGCGCGTTCGCAGGATAAGCGGTTGGCCCGGCGTGCACTTAGTGGTGAACGCTTTAATCCGGCAACCAATGCGCTCTGGTTCTTTCAGCCGTCCGGCGCCTGTCCCGCCCAGTGGTTCAATCAGTGGAATTCGGGGCGTTTTAAAGCGCATTGTTTCTTTCAACCGACTCCGGCGAATTGTCCAAATGTTTTTTAAACACTGCGCCTTATCAGATATTTTTTCTGTTTGCCTGGAAAATAAAATCAAGGAGTGATTTTTGTGAGTATGCAGAATCCACCGGAAAACTGGCCGTACGGTGCTACATTTTCCGGCGACCAAGCGGAACAAGCACGCCAGATGCAAACACCGGCAACAAGTGCTTCAGCGCCGTTTCAAAGTCAATTCGCGCAGCCTATCGGCAGTGGTGCAGCGCCGGCCCAGCCTCTCCCTTATATATTTCCATCCTATTCAACCACACCGCCAGCGACTGCCCCGACTCCAGCTGCTCAAATGCCAGGCCAAATACCCGCCCAAATGCCGGTTCAAATGCCGGTTCAAATGCCATCACCTGTAGCCCCCCCGCTGCCGCTTGTTGAACAATCTTATATGGAAAATATTCTGCGACTGAATCTCGGCAAAACAGCGTCTGTCTATTGCACTTTTGAGGGAAATACAGAGTGGAATGCTAAGGTGTTCACTGGATCAGTTGAAGCAGCCGGACGCGACCACGTGATCATCAAGGACTCCGGATCAGAGACACGTTTTCTGATTCCAATGATCTTCGTTAACTACATTACTTTTACCGGACCGATGGAATACAGTTATCCTTTCGCACCACCAACACAGCGATAAGCCTGCATTCCTTTTTATCCAGGTATACTCAACACCCCCTCCGTCAATTAGCGAGGGGGTGTGTGTGTTGTGGCAATCTTCGCCTCGTCTTCAACTCTTGACGACGGCGGCAATGACACATGCCCAGGCGGCCAGAAAAGCGACACCACCAAAGGGGGTAATCGCGCCAAGCCAGTTTATCCGGGTGATGCTAAGCACGTATAAACTACCTGAAAACAGAACTACTCCTGCGATCAGCAACATCGCAGCGGTTTGCAGGAGCCCAGTCTGCGCGCGGCACACGGTCAAGGCAAGCAAACCAATTAGCATCAGGCCAAGGCTGTGGAACATCTGATACTGCACGCCTGTCTGATAAATGGTCAGATAATGTTCACCGATACGCTCTTTCAGCACATGTGCGCCAAACGCGCCCAGTGCCACTGATAAGAATGCAAGTGCGGCGCCAATCACAATAAAATTTTTCATAGACACGCCTTCTCTCAATCATGAGATTTGTTGATTCACTCCATGCTACCGCTTACGAACAATGCGGCCAGACAAAGGGAAGCCCAAACGGCTCGTGAAAAGTGATAATCCCCACTGAATGGTTAACAAAACGATAGCATTTCGGATGCACCTCGATCAATGGGCAGGTGCCCGCGTTCCTGTTCCAAGTGTACCATGATCTAGCCAGAAAACGTCGCAAAATGTTTGATACGTGTTACAAATGTTACTTACAAGATTTTCCCACCTTGCTAGAATCAATTTGATTATTCATTTTGTCCACTTAATATCTGTGAAAATAGCGAAAAGAGGTTTTGCAAAATGAGAAGAATCATCAGCCTGAATACGCTGGATCTGCGGGAAACAGCGAAACACGGCGGACATGGCGAATGCCAGACATCCTGCCAGTCTGCTTGCAAGACATCCTGTGGTGTTGCCAATCAAGATTGTGCAGCTCCTGCTGAACGATAAGCATGGCAGGCCATCGACCGCCCAGCTGATTCTCAGATGGGCGGTTATTTTTTGGAATAAACGCATTTATTTTTTTTGCAAACGGTGATCTTATCTGATTTTCCAATAAAGGAGTGCAATACCCCAAATGATCCATCAATATAAATTGAACGGCTACAATATCGTCATCGACACGTACAGCGGTGCCGTTCATGTTGTCGACGATCTTGCCTACGACATGATCGCATTATTTGAAGAAAAATCCGAAGCCCAAATTCATGCGGCTATGGCGGAACAGCATCCGGAAATTTCCGAAGCGGATATTCAAGAAACCTATAATGCTATTCGCAAGCTGAAAGAAGACAAGCAGCTTTTCACCGAAGACAGTTTCAAAGATTTGTCGTTCAATTTGAAGAAACGCAAAACCTACCTCAAGGCGCTCTGCTTGAATGTCGCGCATACATGCAATCTGACCTGCGATTATTGCTTCGCGAGCCAGGGCAAATACCACGGCGAACGCGCATTGATGAGCGAAGAAGTCGGCAAGCGCGCGATCGATTTTCTGATTGAGAACAGCGGCTTTCACCGCAATCTTGATGTCGACTTTTTCGGCGGCGAGCCGCTGATGAACTGGAAAGTCGTTAAGAAAATCGTTGCTTATGCTCGCGGCAAAGAAGCAGCATCCAAGAAAAATTTTCGTTTTACGCTGACAACAAACGGGCTGTTACTCAATGACGAAGTGATCGATTTTCTGAACAAGGAAATGCATAATGTTGTCCTCAGTCTCGATGGTCGCAAAGAAGTGCATGATCGGCTCCGGAAAACAATCAACGGGAAAGGAAGCTACGACTATATCGTGCCGAAATTCCAGAAATTCGTCCAAAAGCGTGGCGACAAGGAATACTATATTCGCGGTACCTACACCCACAATAATGTCGATTTCACCAATGATATTTTCCACATGGCTGACCTTGGCTTCGATCGGCTGTCGATGGAGCCGGTGATTACCGATCCAAAGGAACCGTATGCACTGACAAACGAGGACTTACCGGAAATTTACCATCAGTATGAAATTCTGGCGAAGGAAATGCTACGCCGCAACGCTGAAGGAAATGGCTTCATTTTCTACCATTACATGCTCAATCTATCGGAAGGCCCCTGCATCCAGAAGCGAATTTCCGGCTGCGGTTCTGGCACGGAGTATCTAGCAGTTACGCCGACGGGTGAGCTCTTCCCTTGCCATCAATTTGTCGGCGATGCCTCGAGCAGCTTGGGCAATGTTTGGGACGGTCTGAAAAACACCGAACTGCAGGAACAGTTCAAGGAAAGCAATTGCTATTCAAAGCCGGAATGTCAGGATTGCTGGGCGAAACTGTACTGCAGCGGCGGTTGCCCGGCCAACTCCTATCATGTGACGGGGTCGATCAACGGCAATTATCCGTTCAGCTGTGATGTGTTCCGCAAACGGATCGAATGTGCCATGATGATTAAGGTTGCGGAATCGATGCACGAATTAGAAAAATCCGATCAAGTCGTGCAGTAAATAGATCTTCATGATCACAAAATCTTCGCCGGCTATGCGGCGAAGATTTTTTTATGACCTTGTTAAAATCTTTATGGTCAATAGCCATGTGTTCGCTTGCCCCGGGCGCTACCCTCGAGCCTCCTTGAGCAGGCAAAAATCTGCGAGGCCCGTCTAGCACGCTGTTCCTGCAGGTGTCTTACACATTGTCTTTTTCGGGAAAATCAACATTAAAATTTAACAATGCCTTTTTCAATGGCAGTTAACAGTCAATATTCTGCCGACACAAGCTTGTCCCGCTCCTCCATTCAGTGACCAACCAGAAAAATACAATAAAGGCCGCGAGAAGCACCATCATTGATCCAAAAATAGGGGTATACGCAAGTCCCATTTGAGCAGTAATTCTTCCGCCAAGTTCAGAACCCAGTGCAATGCCAATATTAAAGGCTGAGATATTCAATGCGGAAGCCATCGGGATTGCTCCCGGCGTATATCTTTCCGCCAACTGTACCGCGTAGAGCTGTAAGCCGGGGACATTCATAAAAGCAAATAGCCCCATTAGCAAAACCATGATCATCCCCAAAATATGGCTGTTGATAAATATGAAAATGCCGAAGATGCTTGCTGCAAGTGCCAGAAACATGAAGAAAAGCGAGAACAGCGGCCGATTATTCGACAGATGTCCACCCAATGTATTGCCAATGGCAACAGCAATTCCGTAGACAACGAGCAGAATGACAATCGCACGCGCCGAATAGCCCATAAATCGGCTTAATATCGGGGATACATACGTGTAGCTAACAAAAGTTCCCCCGTAGCCAAGAGCCGTGATAATCAGAATCAGGAGAAGGCGGAAATTGCTGAGCACCTTTGCGATATCCTTCAGAGAAATCGGTGCTGCTTTTGAAAGATTTCCGGGAACCAAAAAGATATTTGCAATTAAAGCCAGAACGCCGATCAGAACAATGAACAAAAATGTCATTCGCCATTGCGTCATTTGGCCAATGAATGTGCCAAGCGGGACTCCGGTCACCGTAGCGACCGTTAGCCCGGTAAACATGATTGCGATTGCACTCGCCCGTTTATTCGGTGCCACAACATCGGCTGCAATGACTGATGCAACAGACATGAATACACCGTGAGCTAGTGCTGAAATAACTCGTCCGGAAAGCAGCACAGGAAAGGACGGCGAAACAGCCGCCAACAGGTTCCCGCCGATAAACAGCAGCATCACAAATAAGAGGACTGCCTTTCTTGATAATCGAGCGGTCAATACCGTTAACAAGGGCGCACCGATTGTAACACCCAAAGCATACATCGACACAGTGAGACTGGCGCTACTTAACGATATGCCGAAGTCTTTGACTATTAAAGGCAGGAGACCGACGCTGATAAATTCCGTAGAACCAATTCCAAATGCACTGATCGCCAGAGCAAGCAACGTCAACCGAGAATGAATTTGATAAACCTTATGCATTTAAATCGTAACCTCTTTACTTTCTTTTAATAATGTATAGTATTATTTATACTGTTCTTTTAAACAAGTAGATACTTTTTTGTTATATAGGTACCTTTTGGTTACATATAGAGTTAAAGGGGTGTTTATCGTGGTTAAAAAAATCTATAATATCGGCGTAGAAGCGACACTCGAGGTCATTGGTGGAAAATGGAAAACAGTCATCCTCTGCCATCTGCGGACAGGGGCCAAGCGAACAGGCGAGTTAAAACGATTAATTCCGGAAATCTCGCAAAAAATGTTGACCAAACAATTGCGGGAACTGGAACAATCTGGAGTAATCGATCGAAAGGTTTATAATCAGATTCCGCCAAAAGTAGAATATTCTTTGAATAATTACGGCGAGAGCTTGTCTTTAATTTTGAATAAGCTGTGTTTATGGGGGGAGCATCACGTCGATTATCTGGAAAAGGAGGGCAAGGATGTCGCGCTTTTGCGGCGGGAGAGCAGCAAAATGAAAGAAAGGGATTGACTGTGCGGTTCATTTGAATGATTATGCCGCTTCGGCTGCTCGCTTGCCGCGGGCGCCGCGCGTCTCCTCAGACAAGCGAGAATCTGCGGGGCTCACTTGGCTCGCCTTCCCCGCAAGGCGCCAGCGCCCTCGTTGCATTTTTGTGTGAAAAACTTTCTTATCTCTCAAAAAAAGAAAAATCCTCCTTATTCGGGGGCTACTGCCCTGACCGTCTAAGGAGGCTGATGCTGCGTTTATTGATATTTCTTAAAAATCGCCTGGGTGCCGCTATTGGCTTCACCTTTTTCAGCAAGTGCATCATAGATTTGTTTGGAAAGCGCAAGACCTGGCGTCTCGAGTCCCATTTGTTTCGCTGAATCAAGCGCAATTCCCTCGTCTTTGATCAAATGCTTGATATAAAACCCGGGCTCAAAATCGCCTTTCAACATTCGGCGGCCAAGATTGGTGAGCGACCAGCTACCTGCCGCGCCGGTTTCAATGCTTTCCATTACTTTATCAGTATCCAGTCCTGCATGCTGCGCATAAGCCAGCGCTTCAGCAACGCCAATCATGTTCGAGGCAATGGCAATCTGGTTGGCCATCTTCGTATGCTGACCGGAACCGGCCTTGCCTTGATAGACAATCTTTTGACCGATTGCTTCAAAAACCGGCAGCAACGCTTTTGCGTCCGCTGCATCACCGCCGATCATAATCGACAGTGTCCCGTTCTTTGCCCCGATATCGCCACCGGACACTGGCGCATCCAATGCATGTAAACCTTTTTCACGCGCCGCTTGGTAAATCTTTTCCGCCAGCTGCGGCGATGAAGTTGTCATATCAATCAGAAATGCACCGCTTGTCGCGTGTTCCAGAATGCCGTTGTCAAAATAGACAGCTTCCACATCCTTCGGATAGCCAACCATTGTGATCACGACATCCGCGCCGGTCGCAGCTTCCGCCGGACTATCCTTCCAAACGGCCCCTTCAGCAAACAACGCTTCAGCCCTGCTTTTGGTTCGATTATAAACTTGCAATATAAAACCATGTTTCATCAAATTACGGATCATGCCTTGCCCCATCACGCCTGTACCGATAAATCCAATTTTTTGCTTTACCACCCGTATCCCCCGCTTTCTGCTTTTACGATAGCATGATAGCGGTACTTTTTCACGTCAGAAGCAAGTTCAGTTCAGCTCAGACTTTACGAATTTGAAAATAATGGGTGAACACCCATGGATATTGCGGCATCGCATAATTGATCTGCCACGTACCAATCCCGCCAAGCCCGCTGCGAACAACAATCCGTGATTTCGCGAACAAGCTACGCACGTCTTCAAACCAGACGACATGGTTCCGACCGCTGTCATCCGTATAATAGAAATAGGCTGCTTGATCGGGTTCGGAGAAATGAATCGGCACTTGCTCGCTCATTGCCAAGTTAATTGCCGCTTGACTTGTGATCGCCCGCCCTGGAACAGAAGAATTATAAGGGATCACCCAATCATAGCCGTAAAAGGGCGTTCCCATAATGATCTTCGACCGATCCATTAAACGGGCTGCGTAGTTGACGGTCGCCTGGACATCGACAAGCGGTGCAGTCGGTCCTGGTTCGCTGCCCGCGTGGTGGAAATCATAGGCCATGATGAAAAACTGATCAACGATCGCGCCAATCGCTGCATAATCATAGCCACGGACCCAAGGCACTGTATCATTGGACTTGGCTGGGACAGCGATACTGAGATTGAGCCCAGCGGCCTGGGTCCGCGCCTTCAGCACACGCAGAAATTCAGTAAAAGCATCACGGTCTGAGGCGAGCACGCCTTCAAAATCAATATTGATGCCGCCGTATCCCCTGGAAACCGCGCGATTAATCATATTGTTAATCAGCGCTGTTTGCGCGTCCGGTGTATTGACAATATGCTGAACCAAAGCGGCGTTAAAGCCGCTTGCCGTCAAGTTGGTGACCGTCATAATCGGCGTCACGCGCCCGCGCCAGGCGGCGAGAATCGCGGCACTGTCGTCAAGCGGGCTCAGATCGCCGTTCCAGTTAAAATGAGTTTCAAAAGTGCCAATATACGTTAAGTATGGCGCGTTGTCCGAGATAACCGCCTGATCCAGCTGTGGCGTCCGTAGCTGCGAGTAGCTGAAATGCGTGGCCGGTCGCGTCGGGTTCGCCGGTAAATTTATTTTCATCCCCGGTTGCAAATTTTCCGGATCTTTACCTGGATTGGCCTTCAACAAAGCATCTAGCGATACGTGCGCAGCCCGGGAGATCGTCCAGAAGCTGTCTCCCGGCTGAATCGTATACACGTTGCTCGTAATGAGCAGCGCCTGGCCGCGAACAATATTCGTTGCCGTCAATCCATTAACCAATCGCAATGTATCCACGGGGACATTGAATTTTTGGCTGACACCGAACAGCGAGTCCCCGGTTTTTACAATATATACAAACATTTTTTCACCCTCTCCGTCCGAAATACCGCTTGCGGACGACGCTTTTCACCTTCTCTGAAAGGACTATCCGGCGGGTCGGCTGGCTTAATCCGTTCAACTAGGCGTTTCACTCTATCTTATTCAGTCGCCGCCGCGGTGTGACTCATCGCAAGTCAGGCAGTTTAGGGGCGCGATCAGTTTTGATGCTAGTGCCTGCTTCGCCGATTTAACGAACACTTGCTATCTGGGCACCTTCCCCACGAACTCCGAATAGAATGATTCTGAAATGTTCTCTTCTTTTGCGACTCCCAATCATTTTCTAGCCATCCGGCACTTCGAGGAATCACTTTTGTTGCTCCGCTTCCCGCTTATTAAAGTCTGCTTCTAGTGGTTCGTTGGCGTGAGCGCACTGCGCGCCTGCTCGAACAATCAAGTTCTGCAAGACTCCTGAACGCGTTACCTTTTTGGTCAGGAAAAAACAAAATTTAAGGTGAATAGAGCCTATTTTTTTTTAGAAAAGGAGGATTATTCGATGACTGATTTCATTTCATCGAATCTGCTGCGCGGCATGCCCGGAAATTTTTTCACAAAAATTGATCGAAAAATTGACGCCTACACTGCCAAGGGCATTGATTTAATTCGATTACAGACGGGCAGTCCCGACCAGCCGACACCGGAGACGCTTGTACGCGCCCTGAATCATGCGGCAAAACAAATGGAGAATCAGGGCTATCCCCCGTGCGGCGGCAAATCCAATCTAAGACAGGCGATTGCTGAATTTTATCACCGAACGTACGGCGTCACGCTCGATCCGGAGACAGAAGTGACGATATTTGCTGGCGCAACCGTGGCTATTGCTGCGTTGCCTCAAGTTCTGCTCAACCCAGGTGATGTGATGCTGACCGCTGATCCTGGCTATCCGATGTATTTTATCTGTCCGCTGCTGGCTCGGGCTTCGGTTTACGGCATACCGGTCGACGCAGCCGATGCTTTTTTGCCTGATTATGCGACAATTCCCGCGAATGTATTGAATAAGGCTAGAATGCTGATGCTGAATTACCCGAATAATCCAACTGGCGCTGTCGCAACGAAAAAATTCTTTGCCGATACAGTCGCTTTTGCAAAGAAACATGCGATTCCCGTTGTTCATGACTTTGCCTATGCCGCTTTCGGATTCGACGGCAGGATTCCGCTTAGTTTCCTACAAACGCCTGGAGCAAAACAACAGGGCATTGAGATTGGCACATTCTCAAAAACCTATAATATGGCGGGCTGGCGTCTTGGGTTCGCTGCTGGCAATGCGTCAATAATTCAAGCGTTCAGCAAATACCACGATCTCGCGCATAGCGATGTATTCGGCGCGGTACAAGACGCTGGGGTTCAGGCGCTGCTCGGCTCTCAGGAATACGTGCGCCATCTCCAAACTTTGTACCAGCGACGCCGCCATGTGCTCGTCTCCAGTTTGCGCGCGATCGGTTGGGATGTTGCCGCGCCAAAAGGTTCCTTTTTCGGATGGTTCCGCGTGCCGGATGGCTTCACTTCGGAATCGTTTGCACAAGTGCTGCTTGATGAAGCCCACGTGGCGATGGCTCCGGGCAGCGGCTTCGGTCCGCATGGCAGTGGTTATGTGCGCTGTAGCCTGCTTGAGCCGGAAGCACGTCTGCGCGAAGCGGCCGCTCGCATTGAGGCAACCGGCATTCTAAAACGCTTTGATTCGATCAAAAACAAGGCCTGACCCGGCCTTGTTCTTGTTATTTCTTCTTTTTTAACTGCAACGCTTGCACGAAGAAAACAATCGCGCAGAAATAAAATAAAAATGCGAAAGTCACATGACTGATTGTCTGCACGATGCCAATCACAAGAAAAAGCACCGTCATCAGAAAATAAAAGCCCGGTTTGTGTTTCATCTTAGAGCCTCCTAAAAATCTTTCGCTTGATAAAGGTATTGAGAGACAGCATATGAAATGGCTGTGATCACAAAAGCGCTCACTAGGCAGAAAATCAACGGATGCTGAAAGATAAGTGCGATCTCTTTGGTCTGGTTCGCGAATTTAATTAATTTGCCCAAACCAAATGAGAAGCCAAAAAAGAGAAAAACGCCTGTCATTTGCGCCGCCTTCCAGCCGAATTGATAAGCAACCGGATAGGCAACTGAGCTAAAAATATAAGTTAGGCAGAGCGAAGCAAGCAGAATCCTGCCGTCAAAAAGAGGTTGTGCTTGCCGCAATAGAATGCGCGCCACCAAGCCATATAATATGAGAAAACTCGCATAGGCCGCTAGCCACCAAACAATAATCATCATGTATTTAGCAGTGACGATTTTCCGCCTGCTGACCGGCAGCCCCAGCAGTAGCCAATTTTGATTCTGCTCTGTGCCATCTGCTGAGAAATTCGAAAAAAGCACCATCATATAGCCGATAAACGCAATCGCCAAACTGAATCCCATAACATAGAGTACAGGCGACCGGTTCAGATCTTTCTCCGCCTCGAAAAGGAAAAGAATGAGGAACAGTGGAGCGATCAACGCCGTTTTCCGCTGTGTCAGTATGTCTTTGCGCATCAATTGAATCATTTTACCTGACCCCTTCCTGTTTTACCCAGGTAGTACATAATGTCTTCGAGTGTCGGCCGTTCAAGCGCCAGATCAGCAGCATGAAGTGTTCGGGCGCTTACCGATTCAGCAAAAGACTCGAAACCGAAAGCCGTCTGTTTCATAGCAATCGGTGTTATTGCCTGAACCGCCGTCATCGAAGCTTTCGGCCCGCGAATCAGAACATAGCGTTCGAGCAGCTGATCGGTTTCTTCACTGAGCATGATCTCCCCATTGTGGATGAAGGTGATATAATCCGCTACTTTTTCGAGATCGGCTGTCAGGTGGGTTGAGAAAAAAATCGCCTTGTTTTCGTCCTGTATCACATCAAGTAAACTATCGAGGAGCTCCTTGCGAAAAATCGGATCGAGGCCTGATGTCGGTTCATCCATAATAATCAGTTCTGCGTGATGCGAAAGCGCGACAGCCAGTGCCAGCTTCATCTTCGTTCCTTTTGAGAGATCTTTGACTTTCTTATCAAGCGGCAGATCGAATCTTTCACAATAGTTCCGAAATGCGGCTTGATCCCAATTTTTATAAAAAGGTGCGATGACGCGTGCATTGCCAGCAACCGTTAGTGCACTGAAAAAGACGTCTTGATCAAAAACAAATCCGATTCGCTGTTTCAACGCCTGCAGATTGCCGTTGGCCTTTTCACCGAATAAAAAGATTTCCCCACTGTTCGGATGGATGAGGTCAAGGATGCAGCGGATCGTCGTGCTCTTGCCGGCACCATTGGCACCGATAAAACCCATAATGAAGCCTTTCTTCAAGCTAAAGCTGACGTCTTTCAGCGCAAAACCTTTAAAGGTCTTGCAGACATGGTTCAATTCCATAATTGTTTCCATTCCCTACCCCTCCTCATAAAAGTGGCGAACAAGAGCCAACACCTCTTCCAATTCCATGCCCGCTCTCCTGATTTGCGCGATGGTCTGACGCAATTCCTCCGTAACCACCGCCTGTTGCTGGCGCTGTAATTCGGTACGATCGCGGCGCGAAACAAATGTGCCTTTTCCAGGAACTGTGTCGATATAGCCTTCATTCTCAAGTTCCTCATACGCACGTTTTGTCGTAATCACACTGATCCCGAGCGCTTTCGCCAGACCGCGAATCGACGGGAGCTGCTGGCCTTCTGAAAGCGTGCCGCAGAGAATCTGGTCGGCCATCTGATTTTTAATCTGCTGATAAATCGGTTGATCCGCATTATTTCTCAAAACAATATCCATGTACAACACTCGTTTCTGTTCTTACTGTACATATTCAATATATACAGTTAAGTATCAAGATGTCAAGAGACTTCACTTCTACGGAATAAGGGACAGGGCTTACGCAATAGAATCTAAATTGAGAGGCGGTGAAAGGATTGGGAACCATCGAAGTTTATACGGATGCTTCTTCCCGTTATCATCAGTGCCGGAGGCGGGCGCGTCATCCGGTATTCCCTTCTTCAATCGGTATCATCATAAAAGAAAATCAGCAAATTATCGACGGTATGGCGCTGAAAGTTGGGTATCAGAACTCGAATTATGCTGAGTTTCTGTCCCTGTACCTCGCCTGTCGTCATTTGAAAGCGCAGGGTGTCACACAAGTCTGCTGCTATGCGGACAGCATGAACCTCGTCTGCATGATTCACCAGCGAAAAATCAGCGATAAAGCGGAACTGAAAAAACTATCGGAAAAACTGCTTACGCTTATTGAAACCTTTGAAGAATTTTCAGTGACCTGGATCCCGCGCCGGTTCAATCGAGCTGCTCATGGCATGGCTGCCAAGGCTTTCCGCCGCGCCAAAGCGGTTTCGAATCAATTGGACGCTTAGATTCCTAGGCGTGAACTGGGAGTCGGTACAAGCGTTTTATCCTTTCGACGGCTTGCGTTCGCGCTTTGGAGAAAAATGCTCCAACTCCGCTCGAATCAGCCTATTTTCGGTTTAGATAAACCAAACTATGCCTAGTCTTTATTTTGCAACAAATGCGCTTCGGCTGCTCACTTTTCCTGGAAGGCGCCAGAGCGCCTTCGCTCCATTTTTTGTGCAAAATATTATACATTCTTATCATTTTAAAAAAGAGCCTTACCAAAATGGCAAGGCTCCTTTTTCTGCCTGATTAAATAACTCGATAACCAATCAACAGCACGAATACAAAGACGATTGCAGCGATCACAAGAAAAGGTACAAATGATTTCTGTTTGCCGCGACGTGCAAGCGTCATCTCCATTAACCCGATCAGCAAAATGGCGAGGATGCCCTTTAGCATTAGCATCGGTGGAAATTGTTTAAAAGTAAGTAAAATAGCGCCGCTAAGAATCATAATCAGATAAGATAGGCGAAGAATCATGTTCCAGGCCTTTTGTTTTGGCAGAGCGACTGATATCAAGAAAAATAAAATCATAACCGGCCAAACGAAAGCGTGCACGTGTGCTAAAATTTCTCGCATGAATCAATCCTCCAAACCATTCACATTCAACATTCTTTTTTACTATAAACCATTCTTGTGAACGACACATGAATGGCGCTCAATCTTCTTTCGCAGCAGCGGTTTCGCTGCTATCCTTCTCATAGGCGGCGATTGCTTCCATAAACGCTTGACCGTATTTCTCAAGTTTCTGCTGCCCGACGCCTTTAATCATTAGAAAATCTCGGTCGGTCTGTGGCAGTTGCGCACTCATTTCGCGCAGCGACTGATCCGAGAAAATGATATAAGGCGGCACGTACTCCTTCTGAGCCAATTCCTTGCGAATCTTTTTCAAAGTCTCAAATAATTGATTATGCACTTCAAGCTGGACGGCGCGCACCTTCCCTTTTTTGAAGACTTTCGTCTCGCCTTTAAGCACCGGAACGGCTCGCTCCGTCAACTTGAGCACCGGATAAGCGCCGCCCTGCTGCGTTAAATAACCTTCAGCGGTTAGAAAATCAATCAGTTCGCTGATTTGGCGCTGCGGCTGCTCTTTCATAATGCCGTAGGTCGAGACGCGATCAAGCTTGAAACTGAGTACCTTCTGATCGGACGCTCCCGCCAATACTTTGGTGACCATTGTTTTTCCATACCGCTCATGCAGACGACGAACGCAAGACAGAATCTTCTGCGCGGTTTCACTGATATCGCTCTTGCCGCGCGTATCCAGACAATTTCCGCAATGCCCACAAGACACCGCTTCACGCGCGCCAAAATAGCGCAGAATATAGCTTTGCAAACAGGTCTCTGTATGACAATAGCCAATCATCTGTTCCAGTTTTCGGTACTCTTCGCCTTTCAGGGCATCATCCATTTCAGACTGATCGATAAAAAATTTCTGCAAACGAATATCCTGAGGCGAAAAAAGCAAGATGCAATCACTTTTCCCGCCGTCACGTCCAGCACGACCGGCTTCCTGATAGTAAGCCTCAATATTGCGCGGCATATTATAGTGGATCACGTAGCGGACGTTGCTTTTGTTAATCCCCATGCCGAAAGCATTTGTCGCAACGAGCACGGACAAATCATCATAAAGAAAATGTTCCTGATTCGCCGCGCGCGCTTCTTCAGACATGCCCGCATGATATTTTCCCGCCGCAAAACCCTCTTTTTGCAGCGCATCATGCAATCGATCCACTTCCTTGCGCGTCGCTGCGTAAATGATCCCTGGCTGATCGCGGTTTGCTTTCAGGTAGTCACGCAGAAAACGCGCCGGATTCTGACCGCTGACGACTTGGAAAAATAAATTATCGCGGGCAAATCCCGTAGCAACCACATGGTCTTGCGGAATACCAAGCAACCGGCAAATGTCTTCAGTGACCCGTGGCGTCGCCGTCGCGGTCAAAGCCGTGACGACCGGTCGTTTGGGGAACTGGTCAATCATCGTCGCAATCTGCCGGTAACTGGGACGGAAATCATGCCCCCATTGCGAAATACAATGGGCTTCATCGACAGCAACCAAATCCACGTCCATTTGCTCCAACGTATGCATGAATCCTGGCAATTCCAGGCGTTCCGGCGCGATATAGACGAGTTTGTAGCGGCCTTGACGCGCGCCGCTCAGTCGAATGCCGCTTTCCTGAAAGGTCAGTGAACTATTGATGTATGTCGCTGGAATCCCGCTGTTCGTCAATGCGTCTACTTGATCCTTCATCAGTGCGATCAGCGGTGAAATCACAAGCGTCACGCCGCGTCCCAGCAGAGCCGGGATTTGGTAGCAAAGCGATTTACCGCCACCGGTCGGCATTATGCCAAGCGTATCCCGTCCAGACAAGATCTGATCGATGATTTGCTGCTGACCCGGACGAAATGCGTCATAGCCGAAATATTGTTTTAAAATTTGTTGCGCCGCAGCTTCCATCCGTCAATCACCTTTCAAACAACGCTTGCTCTATCTTCTATTTTAGCATGGATACGTCCAGTGTAGATATAATTGCCATATAGATGAATCGAGGTTTAGCTTTCGTGAGAAAAACTTGGCATGGCCAAGTCCCTTTTTAACAATGGCGCTTCGGCTGCTCGCTTGCCGCGGGCGCACCGCGAGCCTCCTCAAGCAGGCTAGAATCTGCGAGGCCCGTCTGGCACGCTGTTCCCGCAAGGCGCCAGAGCACCTTCGCTCCATTCATACGCAAAGGCCATGCTGCAGTTTTATACCTCGGCCGATTACATGGCCTACTCTGCTGATAACTCGCGCTACTCGTTGATTGACCGGCACTTTATTCTTAAAAAAACAGCGAGCTATCTGCTTTTCGCAGCACTCGCTTCCTTTAATCATGATTTTATTGTCACTGCCAATTCACGTGGGCAGATTTTAACTTTTTTTCTTATAAGAAGGGATAATGGTGAGCGAAATGAGTAGTAAACCGATAGAACAGGCGACTATTACCAAAAAATAGTCGCTAATGATTGTTTGGCTGCCAAGGAAAAACCCAAGGAGTAGGTCGATTGTTGTCCAAACGATGCCAGATGCAATATTGTAGCACATGAATGTACGACCGTCCATTTGACTGAGACCTGCAGCAAAGGGGATCAAAGAACGGAGCACGGGAATAAATCTAGCGAGAAAAATGAACACACCACCGCGTCCATTAAAAAAGCGTTGCAGCATTTGTAATCTCTCGTCGGTCAACAGATTCTGAAACAAGTGATAGTAGGACGATGTGCGTCCCAGTTCTCTGCCCATCCAGTAATTCAAGGCATCGCCGAGGATAGCTGCTAGGGCTGTTATCGCGAGCAACCAGCCCATACTGATCCCCAATTCAGCATGAGCCGTCAGTGCACCGACTGCGAGAAGCAGTGAATCTCCTTTTAAAAATGGAAAAATGATTAAGCCCATTTCAATCAAAACAAAGAGAAAGAGGATGCCATAAGCCCATGTCCCATTATGTCTAATCATGGCAGCAAGGATTTTATCGCTATGCAATAGCACATCTATTAAACCTGTCATCTTTTTCATCGCCCCAGCCGAATCTTCTTTAGCCGTTCATTTCACCTGTTTCATTATAATTTTAGGCTTTGTTCTTTAAGGGGTCATTGATTTTCAATGAGGTCTTGATGAGTATTTTCTCATGATTTGCAGACATGCATTTAGAAAGATTTGGCATAACCAAGTCTATTTTTGCAAAAATTATACTACGGCTGCTCGCTTGCCGCGGGCGCCGCGCGTCTCCTCAGACAAGCTAGAATCTGCGAGGCCCGTCTGGCACGCTGTTCCCGCAAGGCCCAGAGCGCCGTCGCTGCATTTTCCGTGCGAAATCATATACAACCTTTACGTACGAAAAAGGGTGTCTCAAAATTCAACCAACTTTTCAGACACCCTTCGTTTTCTTATTCAGTTTTCAGATCGCTCATTATTTCAGATAGCCGATGATGCTCACTCCAGCAAGCACGGAGGTCCCATGCGGCGAGTTCTGAATCGCCTGCGTTAGATCTTGCCCGGCTTCAATGCCATGGTGGAAGCCGTTATGCCAACCATTTGCATGGGTCACATCGTACACCTTGCCGCTAATCGCTACATAAGCAGGCTGTCCATTTTGGCCATTATACTTCTTTAATTCGCTCAAAGTGAAGGCGCGCCCAGACTGTTGGCTGCTCGATGATCCTTGCGTTGCAGATGAGCCGCTACTGTTACTACTACTGCTACCGCTGCTTGTCGCCGTTTGTTTCGTTGTTTTCTGACCACTTGGCGTCGCTTTTGTCGTGTTGGTTTGTATCAACTGTCCCACAATCGGAACCGCTGAGAGAACCGATGTTCCATGCGGCGACTGAACGATTGCCTGTGTGAGATCCTGCCCGGATGGAATGCCGTGATGCTGCCCATTTTTCCAGTCAGGCGCGTGTGTCACATCGTATACTTTTCCGTTTACAGCAATGTAAGCAGGCTGTCCGTTTTTCCCGTTATAATGGCTTAATTGAGCGGGCGTAAACGTGCGGTTCGAATTCAGATGTTTAGCAAGGGTTTCCGTATGCACAACTTTTTTTGCTGTGTCCTGGACCACTGATGCCGTACAACCGGTAAGCGCGAGGCTCAACATCAGGATCGGGACCATCATGTATTTTTTTATACTCATGGCTTGCTTCCCCTTACATTGAGAAATTTTCAAAATGAATGCGTTTTTTATTCACATCAAGATCGCGTAAACTGTCGATCACGGAATCCATCATTCGCGTCGGACCGCAAATGATGAAATGCGCGTGCCTTGATTGGTATCGATGGTGTGCGAGTAAACGGGCCAATTTCTCATAAGTGATACGTCCCTTTTCACCGTTGAAATTCTTGTCACGCGATAGAATTGGAATAAAGGTAAAGTTCGGCATGTATCGCGCCAAGGCAGCCAATTGATTCTGAAAAATCAATTCAGCTCTTGTCGGCACATTCCAAAGCAGGATGACCCGACGTTTTGGATCTTTGTGTCTTAGATCTTTCAATATGCTGATCATCGGCGTGATGCCGATGCCACCAGCGATTAAGACCAATTCGGAACGGGTGCGATGCACACTATTGCCGAGAACGCCATAGGGCCCGTCAATGATTGCCGAGGCGTTTGTGGTGAGAGCCGGTATCTTGCTTGTATAATCACCGACCGATTTAATCGTGACAGAAAGTGTCGAACGATCATTCGGATCGGATGTAATCGAAAATGGATGTTCTTCAGAGGAGATTCCGTCAGCCAACAAGCGGATGAAAACAAATTGCCCCGCTTTATATTTCGGCGAACGCATTCTCCGTTTCAAGACAAGCGTATGAACATTCGGCGATTCCTCACGAACCTCGACAACGCGGTACGGACTCAGTTTTTCCAAGCTAATTCTCACGCGTTTATGATAAACATAGTAGGCAAACGCAATCGCAAAATAAATCGTGTAAATGCCGCAAATCCATATATTTTTCTGATAGAAAGCACTGAGTATAAACACATGAAGAAACACCAAAAGGATTGCCAGGATATTAAAGTTGTGAATCAAGATGCTTAAATTAAAGTCAACAATTCTTTTCTTCTCAAGAAACTGGCGAATCGCTGCAAGAAAAGGGATATGACGAATCAGCATACCTGTCATGAAAAACAAGGACAACCCTGCCAAGCCGACAAAAATCACAAAAGCATAATTACCTAGATTGCTAATCAGCGGAATAAAGTCTCTCCAAATGGCATCTTCAAGCTGTTTGTGAAAAAAGGAAAGGACAATTGCGCCGATCGCTGTCAGGGCATGGAAACGGTAGAATTGATTCAAACCAAAATACTTTTCAATAAACTTTGGTCGCGCGCTAATCACTAATTCAGCCATCAGCCAGGTATAGGCAGCTGCTCCGAGAACCATCGGCAGAAGCCCTTTCATCGTCCCATATGCCGTTGGATTGGCGAGAAAAGTGATCGCAATGGCCGGCAGCGGGCTTAATAAATAGCCAAGCAAAATGACTGGTCTCATGATTTTGTCCATTGTCTTTGATCCTCCAAAATGATGCTGTCTCAATTTGCGTTTTACATGGTTTAATTGTAGTGTGCAAAGTTTAATAAATCATTAATCGTAAATGAGAATTATCACATAAATGCACCATTCATATGGACTTATCAATAATTATTTTTGAACAATAGCTTCATAAGCGCTCTTTTAAATAAAGTGACCGACTGTATAAGTGAGCGCCATAATCAAAAGACCGACAACGACATTTCGGATGATCGCCGGAAGCTTTGGCGCACCGCCTAAGGCCGCACTGATATAGCCTGTCGCTATCAGCGCGAGAAACACAGAAACACCTGTAAATAAGACACGTGTGGCCGGCGGCATCAGCACAATAGCGAGAACCGGAAGAATGGCGCCGATAGCAAAAGAAAGCATGGATGAAAAAGCCGCGTGCCAAGGATTTATGAAATCGTCCGGATTGACACCGAGTTCAGCCTGCGCATGGGCACGGATCGCATCTTTTTTCATTAATTCATCAGCCACTTTGATTGAGAGTTCTTCGGAAAGCCCATTGCCTCTATATATACTGGCCAACTCATTGCGTTCCCCTTCATAGTCATCGTGGAGTCTGAGTTTTTCCGCTTGAACAACAGCCTTTTCTGTGTCTTTTTGCGTGCTTACTGAAACATACTCGCCGCCGCCCATTGAGAACGCACCGGCAATGATTCCTGCGAGACCCGATATTAGCAATGTACGTGTATCGGTTGTTGCACCTGCAACACCCAGTACAAGGCCCGCCGTCGACATGATCCCATCGTTTGCTCCGAGAACGCCTGCGCGCAAAACATTTAATTTCTGATTGATTCGTTCCGTGCCATTTTCATTTTGAGACATCGCGTAACCCTTCCTTTTTTTCTATTTATCGCAAATATAATTGAGAATGACAATCAATTTCGAAGTCCTTAAAACGCAATATGCTGCCTTCCAAAGGGAAGACAGCATATTGGACATTTTTAATTATTATTATTTTATAATGAATTCAGCTATTCGTCTATCATTTGTTCAGAAAAACTTGGCATAGCCAAGTCCTTTTTTAACAATTGCGCTTCGGCTGCTCGCTTGCCGCGCGCCTTCGCTACTTTTTTTTGTGCAAAATCTTCTACGTTCTTATCCGATCCATATTCACCTCACCGCTGATCGCTTCTTCAAAGGTTGTTCCCATCTAATTCCGACTGCTCACGTGTATCCGCCTGGAGTACATTTTCCATCATCCGGAGCGCATAATGATTATCTTCCGGGACATTTGACGCGCAGCAGTCACGCGGAACAATGAGGCGGTAGTCACGCATATAGGCATCATTTGCGGTAAACAGCACGCAAATATTTCCGGCAACACCGCAAAGAATCAGCGTCCGAACCTCAAGGCTCGTCAGGAGTGCCTGGAGCGGCGTCGCAAAGAAACCGGAATGTTTCGGTTTGACAATAAAATAATCGCTGGGCTGCGGTAGCAGTGCTTGGACACATGAAGCAGCCGGTCCGCGCAGCGCACAATGAATAATATCATCTTTATCTGACCGCCATTTGCCTGCGTTATCATTGACATAAACGATCGGCAGCCCTGAAGCGCGCATTTGCGCGCTGAGTGATCGAATTGGCTCAATGATCGGCTGCATTTGCCTTAAAAGCAGCGGACCTTCGCCAAAATCAAGTGTGTTCATCATGTCGATAATGAGCAAGGCGCAATTATTTCGCGAAGCCCCGTTTAATTCCATTCGCCCTTCCCCCGATAGTGTTTTCCTTAGCTTCTCCTGGATAGCGGCGGCCTAACATTACTTTTTGATTTGCGCGATTGCGTTGCACGCTGCCTTTTCCCGTATTTTTCACGTGGCGCCATTAATTTGCCCGAACGGAACTCATTTTTTTTCATATGTTGGAGTAGATTGGTTAAAAGAAGGAGGAATGACTATGGATCAGCAGGATCCAAGGCAGCAAAAGAAGCCTGCTCCCCGAAATCTGATGAATGATCTTGACGCTTTTTTTCAGCAGAACCCTTTTCAGGATGTGCTGAAATCCATTGACGCGTTCTTTGAAAACCACGGAGCGTTTCCGAAAACCTTTCCAGTTCGATCATTTGAAACGAAGCAAAACTGGATTGTTGAAGCGGAATTACCCGGAATTCCGCGCGAATCGATTCATATTGAATTACTCGACAGCAGAATCCGTATCATCGTCGAGAATGACCTGGAGTTGGAAGCGACGCACAAGGAAAATGGAACGCATTCGCGAGAGCGGCGCTTCGATCATACAGAGCGAATTGTGAGCATTCCGTACACAATAGATCGTTCGCGCACCCGCGCTTCTTTTGCCAATGGCATTCTAAGAATCCAAGGACCAAGATTTCCGAAAACGAGCAATACCTTGACCATTGAGTGAAAGAAAAAACTTGGCTAAGCCTAGTCTTTCGCAGTAAATACGCTGCGGCTGAATGCGGGTTTGCGTATCTCGCTTCTCTTCATCACACTTCAGCCACTCACTTACCGTGGGCGTCTCACACATTGCCTTTTGCTCAGAAAAACAACATTAAATTTAAACATCGCTTAAAAGAAAACAGGCAAGAGTCTATGTACTCTTGCCTGTTTTTGTTTATTAATCCGTATTAATTTTGACGAGCAGCAAGCGAATCGACATAGCGTGCCAATCGATCCAACCCTTCTTTCAGTTCCTCCATCGAATAGGCGTAGGTGAGCCGCAGATACCCTTCGCCATATTCGGAAAACGCGGTGCCAGGGACAAGAGCGACGCGCTCTTTATCAAGCAGATCAAGCGCAAACGCCTCGGATGTCTGACCAAATTTGGCAATCGACGGGAAAACATAGAACGCGCCGTCCGGGCGCACAGTATCTAATCCCATCTCGTTCAACCGACCGATCACATAATCCAGTCGTCGTTCATATTCTTGCCGCATCGGCACTGCATCGTCTTTCCCGTTGATCAGCGCTTCAATCGCTGCATCCTGCGTAATACTGGAGATACAGGCTGTGCTGTATTGATGGATTTTCACCAACTCGCTGATCAACGGCGCGTCTGAGAGAATATAGCCGAAACGCCAACCGGTCATGGCATGCGACTTGGACAAGCCATTAATGACCAGCGTTTTCTCACGCATACCTGGAAATGTCGCAATCGACACGTGTTTGACGCCATAAGTCAGTTCGCTGTAAATCTCATCGGATATAACGAAGATGTCTTTGTCCTTTAAGAACTCAGCGATGCGCCGCAATTCCTCTTCACGCATCACCGCTCCGGTCGGGTTGGCTGGAGAAGGAATGACAATCGCTTTTGTCCGATCAGTGAGTTTGTCCTTGATCTGTTCCACAGTCATTTTAAATTGGCTATCACGCGTGTCGCAGTAAACCGACACCCCGCCAGCGAGCTGAATCGGCGCCGGATAACCCGGGTACACCGGCCCAGGTATGATCACTTCATCACCCGCTTCGAGCAGTGTACGGAACGAGAGGTCAAGCGCTTCGCTGGCACCAATTGTGGTCAGCACTTCGGTTGCCGGATCGTAATGCAGCTTATATTTCTCCGCGGCATACGCAGCAATCGCCTGGCGAACTTCCAGTGTGCCGGGTGTTGATGTGTAAGCTGTATGGTTGTGATCAATCGCTGTCTTTGCCGCTTCTTTCACATGCTCTGGTGTCTGAAAATCCGGTTGGCCGATCGTCAGCGAGATAGCATCTGGATATTCTTTAACCCGCTCAGAAAAACGACGGATGCCGCTGATTGAAATGGCCCGCACTGAGCTGTTGACTTTTTCACGCATTCTGTTCATCCCTTCAGTGTCTGCTGACTTTCTCCTATTATTCCGTAACAGCCGCCTCAGAGACAACATCAGGGGTTCCAGCCGGCTCAGCTGCTGCATCAGAAGTCGAAGCGGCGACAACCTCCTGAGTCCAACCCATATCATCCTTTATCGTACCGTTTTGAATACCCGTCAGTGTCTCATATAATTTCTTGGACAGTTTACCTGTTTCTCCGTTGGCGACTTTAACGACCCGATCTTCCCATTTCAGGAAGCCGACGGGAGAAATCACAGCTGCTGTTCCCGTACCAAAAACTTCTTCCAGTTTCTGTTTTTCTGCCTTTTTGAAAAGCTTCTTCACTGAAATTTTCTTTTCCTTGACGGGTACGCCCCACTTTTTGAGCAATTCAAGCACTGAATCGCGTGTTATGCCTGGAAGAATACTGCCGTCCAGTTCAGGAGTCCATACTTCTCCGTCAACTTTAAAGAAGATGTTCATACTGCCAACTTCTTCAATATATTTATGCTCCACGCCATCGAGCCAAAGGACTTGATCAAAACCTAGTTCTTCAGCTTTTGTTTGAGCCCGCAAGCTGGCCGCATAATTACCGCTCGTTTTGGCAAAGCCAACACCGCCTTTAACCGCGCGGACGAATTCATCTTCTACATAGATTTTTACTGGTTTCGTGTTCCGCCCGAAGTAAGAGCCGACCGGGGAGCAAATGACAAGCAGTTTATAACTTCCCGATGGATGCACACCGAGAAACGGTTCCGTACCGATAATAAACGGGCGGATATATAGCGACTGTCCTGGCTCAGTCGGTACCCAGTCCTTTTCAATAGCCACCAGTTTCTTGATAGCTTTAATGACAAATTTTCCATCAATTTTCGGGATATTCAAACGCGCGCAGGACTGGTTCATCCTTTTCATATTCTTTTCCGGACGAAACAGTAGAATGCGACCGTCCTTTGCCCGATAGGCTTTCAATCCTTCAAATACTTCTTGCCCATAATGAAAGATCATCGCCGCTGGATCAAGCGCAACAGGCGCATAGGGGGCAATCCGCGGATCATGCCAGCCTTTTTCAAGTGAATAGTCCATTTCAAACATATAATCTGTAAAGTACTTTCCAAAGCCCAGTTGCACCGATTCCGGTTTTGCCTTCAGCTGATCTTTTTCAGTAAAAGTAATTGACTGATCCATAGGGGCCTCCCGAAATATTTTTTTCTTTTGATAAATTAATTATATCAATACTATTAGCAGTTCGCTATACTTCATTAGCGTGCGTTCTTGCGGCAATTTATTGAAAGTGCGGCAAAACTCTTTCATCTTAGCGTCAATCCTGTTACAATTTTATCGGATAACGCGCGTCGGTATTTGTTTGCGCGTCTTTTTTATTTTTATATCTACCCATAATTTTTTCGTGCGATCGGGCCTTTCTTTCCGTAGGTGCCCGATCGCTGACGTGTTTGCATGCGAAATTTTTCAAACTGGAAACCGCTAAGCTTTCGCGTAAACGGAGTTCTCTTGTGAGAAAAATCAGCCTCGTCCTTTTTTACAAAAATACGCTGCGGTCGCACGCTGGCAAGCTTCTCCCGCAGGCGTCTCGCGCCTTGAGAAAGACTTGACTTGGCCAAATCTTTTGTGCCTCAACGTGCTTTGGCTGTTCGCTCTTTTTGCTTAGCTTCCTTCGAATTTTATGTATTCTTGGCGTATAAAGCTATACGGTTCTTTATTAATCGCTTGTTTTTTGATGAAAGGAGTCCCTTCATGCGTTTGTTTACTCTTGCTTCTTGCGCCCTCTATTTTCTGACCGGCCTGACATCCATTTCTATTGGATCGGTTCTGCCCGAGTTGCTCGGCCATTACCAACTCTCCTATACAGTCGGTGGACAAATGATATTTATCGGCGCAATGGGCTTCATGACTGGTGTGCTTATCACATCCTGGCTAAATCGCCGTTTTCCGCCGCGGCCTATCCTGTCTCTGTCAGCGTTGGTGATTGCTGTTGCCCAATTTTCGATTCTATTCCTGCCGCCTTTCCCGATTTTTGTCGCCCTGTTTTTTCTGAACAGCATCGGTTCTGCCGCGATTGGCATTGTCGTTGCAACAATGTTCATTGAAGTTTTTATTGGCAGGCAGGCTGTTGCGATGAGCTATCTTGAAGTTGCCTTCGGACTCGGTGCTTTTCTGATGCCGCTGCTCGCTAGCTTCTTTATCGCGCTCGGTATCTGGCGCTATCTATTCCTGATCACCGCGCTGATCGCCGCTTTTCTCGCATATATCTGGACACGTGTTCCTTATTCGCGTCAGAGCGAAGCAGGGAAAGAACCACTTGACGCATCAGGTTCTTCGAAACCAGTCGTGCTCTCGGCACGGAAAAAGGCGATTATTCTTGGTCTGTTCGCTGTGATTATCTTCCTGTATGGCGGACTCGAAGGCAGTCTAAACAATTTCATGTCGTCTATTTTCATCCATTATCTGAATCAAGCTGCATGGTTCGCTTCGCTCAGTGTTGGCGTTTTCTGGGGCTCTATGGTTATTGGACGCGCGCTAACCGGTTGGATTATTCGCAAAATCACATACAGCAATTATCTACTAATCAATATTTCCGGAGCGATTGTGTCGCTTGTTCTCTTCATTCTTCTGAAAAACGCGTGGCTTGGTTTCGGATTTGTCGCCATTCTCGGTTTGATGATGTCCGGTATCTATTCTATTACTCTTGTTTTTGCCAATTATTCGATTCCAAACAGTGCAAGTATGGTCACACCGATCATCTCCGGGTTGTCCGGGCTGGGCTCAGCCTTCTTCCCGGCCATTACTGGACTTGCGATTGACCAATTCGGCATTCACGCCACGCTCTGGTATATTGTCGGCATCGCCATCGGCTACTTGCTTTTCCTTTTGATTATCGATCGCATGCGCGGCGGGCATATGCCACGTCTGCGATTTCGGCTTGCCCATTTCCGCGCGCAATAATGAGCTGCTTTAACAATTTGGGAAACAGATTTCTCGGTTCAGAAGTGGTGCAACGCATCCCTTTAGCAGGAGAATCTGTTTTTTTGATCGAGCGGAATAGGCAAAGGTTCGAGCGGGCCATAGTTACTCAACTGGGTGCATGTAAATTTTCCCATGCAAAAAATGAAACCGTTTGGCTCCTTTTGTATAATGAAGGAAAACAGAACAAACTCTTGTATAAGAAGTGATTGAATATGATCGACGTACCGAACGAAAAGGAGCACCGGCAGTTAATCGACACCGTGCGTGGACTTCAAACGCCAACTGTGCTTATTCCCGATGTTCGCCTACTGAACACCTATTCCGGTCGGCTGAGCCGGGCAAACATCTGGATTTCCGGCAAATACATCGCTTACGTCGGTCCGGATCAACCGGCTACGGCTGATAAACTATGCAAATTGGACCCGGGCCAAATCGTCGTTCCTGCCTACATCGAACCACATAGCCACCCTTTTCAGCTCTATAATCCCTATTCGCTCGGCACATACCTGACGCGCGCGGGCACGATGATCTCAGTTAACGACAACGGACCGCTCGCCCAGTACCTGTCTCCTGAAACGCAATCTGCTATGGCGCGTGCTCTTGACCAGACAGGCACTCATGACTGGCTGTGGTGGAGCTATTTCGAAGAGGGAATGCCGCGAGATAACAAGGCTTTCGCAGCCTGGCTGGAAAACGACGCCGTTGTTCAAGGCGGCGAACTGAGTCATTGGCTGCCTTTTAAAAAGGGATCCGACGATTTGACTGAAAAATTATATCTTGTTCGCCATAGACTCGCGCGAATGGAAGGCCATCTTCCCGGAGCCTCAGCAAATACGCTTAATCTGTTCGCGGCAGCAGGTATCAGCGCCGACCATGAGTCGATGACCGCAGACGATGTCATCCACCGGCTGGAGCTTGGTTACTATACGGCACTGCGTTACTCTTCCATTCGCCGTGATCTGCCGGATATTCTGTCCGCGCTTGCGAATAACCACTCGCTCGACTGGTCGAAGCTGATGCTGACGAACGACGGGGCCACATTGCCCTTTTTACAAGAGGCGACTCACGCGCGTATGATCCAGCTAGCGATCCGTTGCGGCGTACCGGTTGCGGTCGCCTACCGAATGGCCACAGTCAATCCTGCAGTCTATTATCATCTCGATCATCTGGCCGGCGTGATTGCCCCCGGACGACTCGCTCATCTGAATGTTCTTGCTGCGCTTGAAGAGCCGCAACCCGTCCGCACGATGTTTGCCGGCAAGTGGACGGACGAGCGGCAGGCATCTGGCAATCTTGCGGATTTGCTTCATCGCGTTTTCGCTAACGCGCATCCCGTCCATCTGCCGAGTCAATTACCACCAACAGACAGCGCAACGATCGGCCTTTCGTTGCTTAATGATGTGATCACACGTCCCTATACTTTTGAAAAAGGTGCCGCGCTCGCCGCGAATGAGCACTTTCTGTTTGCTTTCAATCCGAACACATGCAGCTATTTGACCACACGGATCCGAGGATTTGCCACGGGTGTTTCTGCTCTTGCTAGCACGTATAGCGCCTCTGGAATGATTCTGTTCATCGGTAAGGATAAAAAACAACTGCACGCACTTTTTCAACAAGTAAAGGATGGCTTTCATGGCATTGCATCGCGTTTTTCAGATGGCAGCCACTGCGAAGTTCAACTCGATATCATGGGTGTTATGAGCAGCCAACCTGTTGAGACACTGTCTCGTGACTGTGCGCAGTGGCTAGAGGCGATGAAGTGCAATGGCTACCGATTCGGTGATCCATTTTTCACCCTGCTTTTTTTAACAGCCGTGCATTTACCGTATGTCCGACTGACGGCAGCCGGACTAGAAGAAATCCGTTCGGGACAATTGCTTGCGTCTGCTCTTCCTTACTGCGAGTAAAACCTTGAGCAGGATCTTAATCGCTGAAGACAGCCGGCCAAATATGCTACAATAAAAATGCAATTTTCGACAAAATCGTGAATCTTGAAAGGGAGCGTCACAACATGTCATCTATCGAATGGACAAAAGTCCGTGATTATGAAGATATCTTTTTCGAAACGTACGAAGGCATAGCCAAAATTACCATTAATCGTCCTCAAGTGCGCAACGCGTTTACACCAAATACGGTTATGGAAATGATCGATGCGTTCGCCCGAGCGCGCGATGACAGCTCAATTGGCGTGATCATTCTAACAGGTGCTGGCACCAAAGCGTTCTGTTCTGGCGGTGATCAGAAAGTGCGCGGGAACGGCGGCTATGTCGGCAAGGATAATATTCCGCGTCTCAATGTGCTCGATCTTCAGCACCTGATCCGCATTATTCCGAAGCCGGTCATTGCGATGGTTGCCGGTTACGCGATTGGCGGCGGCAACGTGTTGCAGATCGTCTGCGATTTGACAATCGCGGCGGACAACGCCATCTTCGGACAAACCGGACCGAAAGTCGGCAGCTTTGACGCTGGCTACGGCGCTGGTTACCTGGCGAGAATCGTCGGCCATAAAAAAGCTCGTGAAATCTGGTACCTCTGCCGTCAGTATAATGCGCAGCAAGCTCTTGATATGGGCCTTGTCAACACCGTTGTGCCACTCGATCAGCTTGAAGCGGAAACGGTCAAATGGGCAAAAGAAATGCTTTCCAAAAGCGCGACTGCGCTACGCTTCCTGAAAGCTTCATTCAACGCTGATTCCGACGGACTTGCCGGTCTTGCGCAGCTCGGCGGCGACGCGACACTGCTCTATTACACCACGGATGAGGCTAAGGAAGGGCGCGACGCATTCAAGGAAAAACGCGATCCGGATTTCAGCAAGTTCCCGAAATTTCCGTGATCCCGATGCAAGAAACCAGGATGCCGCTCTGGCTGCATCAACGCGCCCTGCTGACACCGGAGCGGATCGCTTATGAAACAGAAAACAGCCGACTTACTTTCCACGAACTCGATCAGTCGGCACGGCAACTCGCCTGTATTCTCAGCAGCAAAGGTATCGCCGAAGGCAGCCATATCGCGGTCTTGCAGGAAAACACATTGAATTTTGTACGGACACAGCATGCACTGATGTACCTGCACGCGATCTGTGTCCCACTTAATTTACGCCTTGCTAAGCGTGAGTTGTCGTTTCAATTGGCCGACTGCGCCGCAGGTTTTTTGATTGCCGATTTGGCAACTTATGAAAAAGCACAACAGGCGAACACCAACTGCCAATTGCTGACAATTGAACAATTGCTTGAAGAAGCGACAGACACGCTGCCACAGCCAGTGCTACAACGTGAAATCAGTCTCAACGATCCATGCACGATTATCTATACATCGGGCACGACGGGTCGGCCAAAAGGGGTTGTCCTCACTTACGGCAGCCATTGGTGGAATGCCAATGCTTCATTGATTAATCTCGGGCTAAGGGAGACGGACGAGTGGCTGTGCTGCGTCCCGCTTTTTCATGTCAGCGGTCTGTCTCTCTTAATAAAAAATGTGATTTACGGCATGCCGGTCTTCTTATGTCGCCATTTTCATGCGGCTGACGTCCATCAACAGATACTTGCAGGCAAAGTCAGCCACATTTCGTTAGTCGCGTCCATGCTGCAACGTGTCTTGGATGATGCAGGCGCGGCGCGTTTTCCAGATACGTTTCGCTGCGTCCTGCTTGGCGGCGGCCCTGTCCCGCCAGTCCTGCTTAAGCGTTGCCTGGAGCGGCGAATTCCCGTTTATCAGACCTATGGGATGACTGAAACCGCTTCGCAATGCGTGACCTTGCCACCTGAATATATGCAGGCGAAAGCCGGGTCCGCCGGGAAAGCGTTGTTCCCGCTCCAGATTCAGATCGATTCAGGCACCCGTCCCGCTGAGGCAGGGGAACCTGGTGAAATTCTTGTCAAAGGGCCAACCGTTTTCAGTCATTATCTCAACCGGGAAGACGCGACCCGTGATGCATTCACTGATGGCTGGTTCCGAACTGGCGATATCGGTTATCTTGACGCGGATGGCTTCCTTTTTGTACTGGATCGACGCAAGGACTTGATCATTTCTGGCGGCGAAAATATTTATCCCGCTGAAGTAGAGGCTGTACTGCGGCTTGATACGAATGTGACTGGTGCCGGTGTCATTGGCATTCCCGATAGTGCTTGGGGCCAGAAACCGATTGCGTTCGTCACTGTCCATCGTTCCGATGCCTTTGACGCTGACGATTTGATCGCCCTTTGCCGCAGCCATTTGGCGCATTATAAAGTGCCGAAGCAAGTAATCTTATGTGACGAATTGCCGGAAAATGCCGCACACAAGCTGCTCCGGCGCAAGCTTTATGAGCGCTGGTTGCAGGAGAATCCTTCGAACCCACTCTAAGAAACAGCAGACGGAATCCTATCTGCTGTTTCTTTTTTGCTTGTCTCCAAACCTCAATCTTTTATCCGAACCATTTCATTTACATAAGTTTAGCTTAGCCCGGTCCTTTTTTGTACCCCATTGCGCTGCGGCTGCTCGCTTGCCGCGGGCAGGACGGAAGCCTCCTCGGACAACCTGGAATCTGCGGGGTCTCCCTTGTCCTGCTCTTCCCGCAGGCGTCACGCGCCTTCGCTACATTCTTATGCAAAAGCCGTGCTGCAATTTTATGCCGCGGTTTTAAGTCTGAATGTGTTTTCTGAGCGTCGGACTTAGCCTGGCCACTAGTCAACTGCTGTTTGCCGGGGATGCAGCGCGGCGCTACTCTGCTGATAACACAGCCTACTCTGCTGATTCACAGCCCTACTCTGCTGATTCACGACCCTACTCTGCTGATTCACAGCCCTACTCTGTTGATTCACGACCCTACTCTGCTGATTCACGACCCTACTCTACTGATGTTCATTCCTTGTTTGCATCGAATATGCTGCGGCTGCTCGCTTGCCGCGGGCAGGACGGAAGCCTCCTCGGACAACCTGGGAATCTGCGGGGTCTTCCTTGTCCTGCTCTTCCCGCAGGCGTCTCGCGCCTGCGCTGCATTTTTCGTCAAAAGTCATATACACTCTTATGTTTGGAGAAAGACATGGCTTAGCCTAGTCCTTTTTTGTACCCATTGCGCTCCGGCTGCTCAGGGGGTTTTTCGTTTTCTGAAATGTCTAACAAGCGTTATAAAAAATCTATTGTATTTAGTGTACTATATGATATAATACACTTGAATCATTTATAGCACACCTATTGGAGGGCTGCCTTTGAAGGCGTATCAGGTTGACAATTTGACATTTCAGATTGATTTCAGTCAACCTCTCTATGAACAAGTACTGATGCAAATGCGCAGTTTAATTGCTAAAGGAGCGATTGGCTTGGGTGAGAAGATTCCATCGGTCAGAGATATGGCTCATGATTTGAAAATTAACCCAAACACCGTAATGCATGCTTATCAGGAGTTGGAACGTGACGGTCTGATAGAGAAACGACGTGGGCAAGGCACATTCGTGACACAATCAGGCAGCCGCATACAGCAATTTCGCAATCATTTTGCGGCGGACTATACCCAAAACTATCTCGACAAAATGCATGCGCTCGGCTTCAACTTACGTGAAATAAACGACTATATTAAGACACAACAAAGCGGGGGGCTGTCGCAATGAGCGAACCTGTTATTGAGGCGAAGGTCTTAAGCAAGCGCTATGGCCAAAAACAAGCGATCGATCAATTAACGCTTCAGGTAGAAAGGGGGTCTGTAACTGCTCTGCTCGGTGCAAATGGAGCAGGTAAATCAACATTCTTCCGGATGGTGACAGGGCTTGTCTCCCCCGACAGTGGTGAGTTAACCGTTCTTGGCCGCGCACCTGGCTGGCAGACGAATCGTCAGATCGCCTATCTGCCGGATCGCGCGCGCTGGTATAAACAGTACACGACCGAAGGCACGTTGCGCTTTGGCGAACAATTTCTCCCTGGCTTTGATAGCGGCCTGGCAAAAAAAATGGCGGAGCAAATGCATCTGCCTTTCGAAATGCCGGTCCAGGGCATGTCAAAAGGCCAGGAGGCACGCCTGATGCTTATTCTCTGTGTTTGCCGCGACGTTCCTTTGATTATTCTCGACGAACCGTTTTCCGGAATTGACGGAGCCTCGCGCGCCGCGATTATGGATGGTCTGATTGATGCGATCAGTGAACGCCAGCAGACATTGCTGCTGAGCACACATGAGATTACCGAAGCGGAAGGCTTATTTGATAATGTACTTTTTCTCAGCAAGGGGCATCTTCGTTTTTCCGGATCTGCTGAAGCGCTGCGTGCCGAATTCGGTTCAATTGACCGCCTCGCACGCCAGTTAAGTGAGGAGGAACAGCTATGATTTCAGATAATGGGAAAAAATTGTTTTTTCTTCCGCTTATTTGTCATGAATTCAATCGCAAGCGCTGGACACGCGGAACCGGTCACCGTTCCATTTGGCGGCCAACTAATTTAATTTTCTATGGCCTAATCGCAATAATTGTTCTCTTCCTTCTCAACAATAAAACCCATTTCCATGATCTAGGACTCATTTGGAATGTCTGCTGGGGGCTTCCTTGGATCGCTTTCGGTATTTCTATTGGTGCTATCAGGCATGAATTGCGTCAGGATACGGTTGGCTGGTGGCTCGCACTACCGTACGCACGACTAACCTTGATTAGCTCAAAATTCTGGGCGATGATGCTTCGCAGCGTTCAGATTATCAGCGTCATTTTTCTTGCGATTATCGCCTACGTTGCGATGGCGTTACTATTGAGCCAGAGTGGCAGTCTTTCGGCCTTCCTTCACTTTTTGCAACGCGGTATTGAACCCGTTCTGCTTGATCTTCTTGTCCTGCCGCTGATGGTCAGTTCTGGGCTTACGCTTGGCACCATTTTTCTGACACGTTGGCGCCATGCATTGAACAAATTCTGGGTTCTCTGGGGCCTTTTCTGGTTCTTTTTTTCCTCATTTGGCGGATATACATTTTTCTTGACTAATGGGCAGACGTTTTTCTTTCTCATTTCTTGCAGCCTGATTATCGCCCTTTTGCTGCTGATCTTCTCGGCATGGCTGCTGGAGCATAAAGCAGATATTCAATGAAAGTGCATGATTGCTGCGGCGTCAAAAGACAGCTGTTATCTGATGAACAAATGGGGGAATTGTCATGAAAACCATTCTTGATGTCGATGATCTGACTAAGACATTTGGCACAAACACGGTACTTGATCATATCAGCTTTTCCATTTCGCGTGGGTCATGCTACGGCCTTCTTGGCCCGAACGGCGCTGGAAAGTCAACGACGATGAAGCTTTTGACAGGCATTCTTGAGACACCGACCGGCAGCATTAAAATACTCGGCCATGACGTCGCCACAGCGCGGGACATGGTTCAGAAAGTGGTTGGTTATGTGCCGCAAGAGATCACGCTTTATGAAAAATTAAGTGCGGAAGACAATTTAATCTTTTTCGGTGGCCTCTACGGACTTAAAGGAAAACAGCTTAAAGAACGAATCCGCACCGTTCTCACTGATACCGGACTCCTCGACCGGGCGAATGATTTGGTTAAGACATTTTCAGGCGGCATGAAGCGGCGGATCAATATTGCCAGTGCTTTGCTACACGAGCCGCAAATTCTGATTCTGGATGAACCAACAGTCGGTATTGACCCGCAATCACGGAACCACATTTTCGGGATGATTCGGCGTTTACGTGATGCCGGTGTGACGATCATATACTCTACGCACTATATGGAAGAAGTCGAGGCACTTTGTGATGAACTGGCTATTCTTGATCACGGAAAAATGATCGCCCAAGGATCGCTCAGCGATATTCTTGACCGTTTTTCGCAAAAAGCAGTCTATATTGAGAACCAGAATGCGCTGGGTGCAGAAGCTTATCCGGCAATTAAGAAAATCACACCGCACCACCAAGGGTTGATTCTCGAATGTGATCAACCGCTTAGCCTCATGCGTCAACTGTTGGACGATGCGGCTGCAGGGAAAATCGGTCCCCTACATGCCATTGAATTAATGAAACCTTCTCTTGAGGACGTGTTCCTATCGTTAACCGGTACGCGTCTTCGCGATGAATAATAAAAGAGGTGAATCCGTGATGATCGCAATGGTAATTAAAGAACTCAAATTGATGGCACGGGAAAAAGGGAACTTTTTCTTTCTTATTCTAATGCCACTGATCTTCATCGTCGTCTTCGGATCGATTTTCAATCAAGCCAATTCACAGACACTGACGGTTTCCGTTCACGATCTCGATCAAACCGCGGCATCCAAGGCGCTAATTAAGCAAATTGATACGATTAAGGGATTCAAAGTAACACAGGAAAATCACACAAGCGTAGCCAATCAAGTCAAGCAGATTAAAGCGGGTAAACTGTCTTCCCTCGTTGTGATCGACCGAGGTTTCAGCGCAGGTCTTCGAAATGGCAAAGCCAATCTGCATTTTTATTCGGATGCTGCCGAGTCCAGTGAAACGGCGCCAATTCAAGCCGTGCTGAAAAATATTGTCACTGGCTATCAGCAGCAAAAGCTTGCTCATGTGCTCCAAGCACATGGCGAAACCGAGGCGCAGATCAAACAGACCTTGATGGCACCGATTCAAATCCAGTCCGTTACGGAGAACAGTAAACACGTCGACTTCATGTCACAAATTGTCCCGGGCTATACCGTTATGTTTGTCTTTTTCATTATGAATTCGATGGTCCGTCGTTTCTTTCAGGAAAAAGATTCAGGCATGATTGCTCGGCTGCAGAGCACGCCGCTTTCACCGATTAGCTATCTCATCGGCATGTGGGTACCGGCCTTTCTCTCCGTCATTATCCAATGCACGGTCCTCTTGGCTACCGGCTATTTCTTTTATCACTTGCATCTGGGCAATCCGCTAGCCGTGACGCTGATTGTCCTTTGTCTGGCACTTTGCGGCACAGGGCTCGGCCTTTGCCTTGCGCTCGTTGTCCGCAGTGAGAACCAAGGGCTCGGCATCACACAATTACTGACCCTTGGCGGTGCTATTGTCGCCGGACTCTGGTTTCCAAGTGACATACTCCCGTCATTCGCTCAGAAAATTGGTTATTTCACACCTCAGTATTGGGCAATGAGTAGCCTTCAGGACGTGATGATCCGTGGCTATGGCCTGTCCGAAATCTGGTTGAATCTGCTCGTGCTTCTTCTTATTGGTCTTGCAGGACTCGCTGTTGCCCTGATTCGTTTCAAACCGTTTCTACGGGCGGCGGCCCACTGATTCGTTGAATAGAAAAAATGATCTGGCAGATGCCAGATCTCTTTTTTTTTGCTGTCAGACTCAGATTGAAACGCTCGGTTCTTCCAGCGATATGGCCCAATTAATCGGTTCCTCGCCGGCAGATTTGAGAAAGTGATTGGCTCTGGAAAACGGATGGCTGCCGAAAAAACCGTAACGCGCCGAAAAAGGACTTGGATGCGACGATTTAATAATAAAATGATGCGCATTCGTAATTAATTCTTCCTTAGCCTGCGCGTGCCTTCCCCAGAGTATAAAAACAATTGGTTGTTCGCGTGCGTTCAGGTCGCGGATCACTGTATCGGTAAATTGTTCCCAGCCCATCCCTTTATGTGAATTGGCGGCCCCGCGCCGTACGGACAGAACAGTGTTCAGCATCAGCACGCCTTGGCGCGCCCATTCGATCAGGCAGCCATGACGCGGAATCGGACAGCCTAAATCGTCGTTTAGTTCTTTGAAAATATTCTGCAGGGATGGCGGTTGGCGCACACCTGGCCGCACTGAAAAGCTCAGCCCGTGCGCCTGACCCGGTTCGTGATAGGGATCCTGCCCCAGAATTACCACCTTCACCTGGTGATAGGGCGTATAGTTAAGTGCATTAAACAAATCATACATATCCGGATAAATCGTTTGATTGCTGTACTCTTCTTTTAAAAAGGAACGCAGCTTCTGATAATAGTCTTTTTGAAATTCTGGTTCTAGAAGCGATTCCCAGTCATTAGTCAAAATGTGTTTCAAATTACTTGCGCGCCTCCGTATGTTACATCTTGTCTCTCATTCTATCATTTTTATCGAGATTCTTCAGATTCAATGGCCCAATCAACGGGGCGGGTGTATTATCGAAAATCCGGTAATCGGTGCATCCGCAGTCTGTTTTTCCCCGTCAAACGTAGCAGTTACAGCAGCAATACCAAGCACAGTGAGCATAAATCCAATGACAAGTCGCCTTTTCATTTGGTTCAATGTTTTCACTCCTTGAGCATCTTTTTTGAAGCCGTTTGACTCAGTTCAAAATAGTAGATAGACTCTTGGTATTCCCCGCGTTTGGCAAGCGATCGGGCAACGATTAGCGCATACTCTTGCACCCAAGAAAATAAATTTAAATCCATGAGTGTTTGAAAGGCTGCTCTAATGACTTGATGATCCCCTTTTGCTGGAAACAACTCATGAATAATTGATAGCTTGGCAAGATATTCCTTATCCTTCCAGACCTCCGCGGATTGACGTGCTGCGCGATAGTGAAGCTCTGCCTGTTCTTCTTTGCCTTGCATGATCAAAGATTCGACAAAGCTGCAGAGTGCCTTTGGCAAATGATGCGAATTGTGCTTTCGAAAGGCTGCAGCTGTCTGTTCAAAATAATGTTCCGCCTCCTGATAGTGCTTTTGATTCATTGAGGCTATGCCAAGATTAAACCGGGCGATTGCAAGCAGAAATTCATCCTGATAGTGAGATGCTAATTCATAAGCTTCTTCATAAACTTGCAACGCTTCATCGACATGCAATCGAAGTAGAAAATTACTGCCAATCAAGCTTTTGCACAGAAATCTGTAGCGGTAGTAATCCGGATTTTTGCCGAAGACTTCAAGAGCTGCCCGCGAATAACGAATCGAAATTAACGGGTAATTCAACGTATAGTAGACTTCGGCTAAATGATAGTAGCAATGAGCTGCCTCAATTTTGTCATTCAAGCGAACCACTTGGTCTTCAGCGTATTTATAATGGGCGAGCGCTTCTGAAAATTGCTTTTGCTTAAAGGCATACATTCCCTTAAATAGCCAGAAATAATAATCAAGCATTCCAGTCAGATCCGAGTAGTTCTCCCCAACATGCGTAATTGCCGCGCGCATCTCGTCTTCATTCAAAGGTTGTTCCTGATTCAACTGCATGCGAAAATCAAGAAGCGAATAGTAGAGAAGCACATCCTGATTTTTTTCCATATTTTCAAGAAGCTGATTCACTTCTTTTTTTAATCGATGCGATTCTTTCAGATTATAGTTCTGAATTGCAAGGTACCACGCGTTGAGCTTGTCCGCGACATCAACCGATGAATGTTTTGCGCTTCTGGCCAATTGACTTCCCTCACCCTAACTAAATGTGGCGTATTTCTGCAAACGATGATTCTCTTCCCTTAATCGTACTGAAACAACCCAACATTTTCAAATTTAAGCTGCACGATAGCCAATGAATCATCGCCAAATTACGAAATTTTTGTGTCTCTGATAATTCTCGCGCCTTCGCTGCATTTAGCTTTTCTTATACTTAATTTTTCTGAAATCTTAGACATTCTAACGTATAATAAGAGAAGTAAAGTGAATCCGCTCATTTCGCGGAATCGACGGCTCATTTTCCTTCTCGCCGCTAAAATTTTATCTGGAGGTGCACCGTGTCTCAAAAAAAACAATTGATTATCCCTTGCCTGATCTTCATCGCTCTTCTCTTACTCGCTGGATGTGGGGCGCAGCAATCGGCAAGCGATCGCTTTCAAGGCTATACCAAAGCCTGGCAAAAAAAAGATTTCGGCGGGATGTACGCGCTCCTGTCAAAATCCGCAAAAAAAGCAATTAGCAAACACGATTTTGTTGCTCGTTATACGAAAATTTACAGTGGTATCGAGGCAGGTTCCCTCCATACTTCGGTTAAGCCAGACAAGAACAAGAAGACAATCGTCCATTTCAAGGGCGTACTCGAAACAGCAGCAGGGCCCGTCCGATTCTCAGAATCCGTCCCAATGATTCAAGAAAAGCACGGGAAAGAAACCAATTGGTATCTCAAATGGAATCCCTCTCTGATTCTGCCTGGGATGCAAACAGGCGATACCGTTTCTGTTGCGACGCAACCCGCCAACCGTGGTGAAATTTTCGATCGTAATGGCAAGCCGCTCGCGATGAATGGTAACGCGGCCCGCATCGATCTTGTGCCAGGTAAGCTGGGGACCGGAGCGGCGCGGGACAAAACGCTCAAACAGGTTGCGCAGCTACTCGGCACCACAACCGATTCAATCAATCAAGCATTAAATCAAGGATGGGTACAGGCAGACAGCCTCGTTCCGATTAAAGTGATTTCTGCTTCAGACACAAGTTTAATTAAAAAGGTAACCAATTTGCCCGGCGTTTATCGGACAACCATCGCGACTCGCGTTTACCCGGATGGCAAAGCGAGCGGTCACCTCACAGGCTACGTTGGACAAGTCACTGCTGATATTCTGAAGGCCCATCCGAATGCAGGCTACACTGCCAATTCGATGATTGGACGAACCGGTCTGGAACAGATTTATGAAAACAAATTGCGTGCTCGCGACGGTGCCGTCATTCGCATTTTGAATAAGGATGGAAACGAGAAGAAAATTGTTGCCCAAAAAGCACCGAAAAACGGAACGGATATTCACTTAACCATTGATCAAAAAGTTCAGGACACGCTCTATGCGCAAATGAAAAATGATGCAGGAACAGCGGTCGCTCTTAACCCGAAAACCGGTGATGTACTTGGTTTGGTCAGCGCTCCGTCTTATGATCCCAATGCATTCGTACTTGGCCTGTCCGCCGCTGATTATCAGAAATTAAGTGAAAATAAAATGAAACCACTGATGAATCGTTTTACTCAGGCATCCACACCCGGATCTGTTTTCAAGGCACTCACTGCAGCGATCGCACTGGATCAAAAGGCCATTGACCCCAATCAAGCGATCGCGATTAAGGGCAAACGCTGGCAGAAGGATGCGTCTTGGGGCAATTATTATGTCACACGGCTCGACAGCGCATCGAAAGTGAATCTCGCATCCGCCTTGTACCGTTCTGATAATATTTACTTTGCGCAGACTGCGCTGAAAATCGGTGCAGCCGCCTTCGCTAGCGATGCGCGTAAATACGGACTTGGCGAATCCATTCCTTTTCCTTATCCAATGCAGCGGTCGACGCTTTCCAATGATGGCAAACTCGGCAGTGATTTGCTACTCGCGAATTCTGGCTATGGTCAAGGCGAGGTCAGTGTCACACCACTTGAAATGTCGTTGATTTATTCTTCTTTTTCCAATCAGGGCAACATGATTCAACCCCGCCTGCTGCTGACCGATGCAGCACCCAGCTATTGGAAGAAGCAAGCCATGAGCGCGGCAACCGCTCAATTGCTGAATAAAGATTTAACACAGGTCATTTCAAATCCTGCCGGCACCGGACATGACGCTGCTATTACGGGTATACCGCTCGCTGGGAAAACGGGCACCCCAGAATTCAAAAAGAAGCAGGGCAAGTCTGGGCGCGAGAATGGCTGGTTCATCGCCTATAATACAAAGGATCCGAAACTGCTGGTGACCATACTGATAGAAAATACACAGAAACACGGTGGCAGTCATTATGTGACACCGAAAGTAAAAAATGTCTTTGAGAACTTAATAAAATAACGCAGTTGAGCTACACCCGTTTCCTATTTATAGCAATTGCGTTTCTGTATGCGGCAAAAGTCATGTACTTCATCATTCAGAAAAACCTGGCTTCAGCAAGTCCTTTTTTGCAACAATTGCGCTTCGATTGCTCGCTTGCCGCGGATGCCAGAGCACCTGCGCTACATTTTTTGTCAAAAATCAAATACACTTATCTTTTTTAAAAAAACAGCCCTAGCTTTTTTGCCTGAAACAAATAAGCTGGGGCTGTTTCGATGAATCGAGTAGGAGGAAGCCTTCGGCTTCCGACCTCTCACACCACCGTGCGTACGGTTCCGTACACGGCGGTTCCATAATTTACACGCATACGCTC
>NZ_JAFBEV010000019.1 GCF_016908935.1 Sporolactobacillus spathodeae
TCACACCCGTTCCCATCCCGAACACGGCCGTTAAGCTCTTCTGTGCCAATGGTAGTTGGGGGCTGTCCCCCTGCGAGAGTAGGTCACTGCCAGGCCTTATGGAGGATTAGCTCAGCTGGGAGAGCGTCTGCCTTACAAGCAGAGGGTCATAGGTTCGAGCCCTATATCCTCCATATTTTATGCCGGTCTAGCTCAATTGGTAGAGCAACTGAATCGTAATCAGTAGGTTGGGGGTTCAAGTCCTCTGACCGGCACTCTTTAAATGTGAGCCGCTAGCTCAGGGGTAGAGCATCTGACTTTTAATCAGAGGGTCGAGGGTTCAAATCCCTCGCGGCTCACCATTACAATTAAATTTTATGTAATGACGCGGAAGTAGTTCAGTGGTAGAACATCACCTTGCCATGGTGGGGGTCGCGGGTTCGAATCCCGTCTTCCGCTCCATTTTCATTTATTCGCATGCCGGGGTGGCGAAATTGGCAGACGCACAGGACTTAAAATCCTGCGGTGGGTAACCACCGTGCCGGTTCGAGTCCGGCCCTCGGCACCATTTTTGTATTTTTTTGATATGCGCCCTTAGCTCAATTGGATAGAGCGTCTGACTACGGATCAGAAGGTTGGGGATTCGACTTCCTCAGGGCGCACCATTTCGGGAAGTGGCTCAGCTTGGTAGAGCACCACGTTCGGGACGTGGGGGTCGCAGGTTCAAATCCTGTCTTCCCGATTATTGTCTTTGGGGCCTTAGCTCAGCTGGGAGAGCGCCTGCTTTGCACGCAGGAGGTCAGGGGTTCGATCCCCCTAGGCTCCATATCATTAACGGAAAGCAGACTGTCTGACAAGTTCAGGCAGTCTGTTTTTTTTCGCCAATATAGCAATAAGGACTTGGCTACGCCAAGTTTATCTTAAGAGATAAGAAAGTATAAGGATTTTTGCACAAAAATGCAGCGCTGGCGCGAGATGCCTGCGGGAAAAACGAGCCAAGTGAAACCCAGCAGATTCTAGTTTGATTGAGGAGGCTCACGGATCGCCCGCGGCAAGCGAGCAGCCGAAGCGCAATTGTTAAAAAAAACTTGGTTATGCCAAGTTTTTCTGACTTTTTGATATGTATTAATCAAAGATGAAAAAATGTCGGGTTTTTGATCGGTTGATAAATTGGCTCAATTAAGCCATAATATTATTATAGTCAAAGTTAGTCAAAGTCAGGGAGGTCATGCCCCGATGCGCAATATCTCAGATATCATTGAAAAATATATTAAAGAGGTCTTGGACTCAAGCGATATTGATATCATTAAGCTAAAACGCAGCGAATTGGCGGAAAAATTTCAATGTGTGCCATCGCAGATTAATTATGTTCTGAAGACCCGCTTTTCTATTGAACGCGGTTATGTTGTTGAGAGTAAACGCGGCGGTGGTGGCTATATTCAGGTTGTTAAGGTTCGCCCAGTTACTGATGCAGATTTAATTGATGAAATGATGCGAATTATTGGGTATAAAATTACGGAAAATATGGCAGATTCAATTATTGTGCATCTGCTGGAAGAAGAAGTGATTAGTGATCGAGAGGCGCGGTTGATGCTGAGCGCAATTGATCAAGGCGTGAATGACTTAGACATTCCGATTCGGGATGAAATGCGAGCCAATCTTTTAAAGGCCATGCTCTTGTCGTTGACATACAGTCGCTGATCGGATCCGTCCGAAACTTCCGGCTGCGTCATAAAGATGAAACGCTGCATAATAAAATAGAGAAGCGGGAACCATTTTTTTCAAAGTTGATGGCCCTCTTTTTTGCGGCAGTTTAGAGGATTTTTGTAGGTGTAAAACGAATAGTATAAAAGTGGGCAGTAGTTTGCCTGCGGGAACGAAAGTACGAGAATTTGGATGTATTTACCGGGCACTTTCAGGGGAAAATAGAGAACTGTGCCCCACATAACGGAAGGGTTAATTCTTTATTTTCACAAGAGTCTGAGCATAAATGTTTGAAGATTTAATTTAGGTTCTCTACAATAAACGGAACAGGAGATACAGCCGTGGAATAAGTAAACGATCCACTATTGCGGCGGCCTTCTGTCGAAGTATTTACACAGTAACAGGCAGTGATGCATTTTAAATAAGGCCATGAGAGCAACCAAAGGAGGCCAAAATTATGATGTTCGGAAGATTTACGGAGCGTGCACAGAAGGTTCTTGCCCTTTCTCAGGAAGAGGCGATGCGCCTGGGGCATAATAATATCGGTACCGAGCATATTCTGCTTGGACTTGTTCGCGAAGGGGATGGCATCGCGGCCAAAGCACTGATTGCGCTGAATCTGAGCCCGGAGAAAATCCAAAAGGAAGTGGAAGCGCTGATTGGCCGTGGCAACGAGACCGTTCAAACACCGCATTATACGCCGAGAGCGAAACGCGTGATTGAATTGTCCATGGACGAGGCGAGAAAAATCGGCCACTCGTATGTTGGCACGGAACATATTCTGCTTGGGCTGATCCGCGAAGGCGAAGGCGTAGCAGCTCGAGTGCTAAATAACCTTGGTGTCAGTTTGAACAAGGCGCGACAGCAAGTCCTGCAGCTTTTAGGCAGCCACGAGGCAACCTCCGGCGGCACGCAGGGGCGTAATACGGCTCACGCGAGCACGCCAACGTTGGACAGTCTGGCACGTGATCTGACTGCGATGGCTGCTGAAGGCGGCCTCGATCCAGTCATTGGCAGAAACAAGGAAATTGAGCGTGTTATCGAAGTGCTCAGCCGCCGGACAAAGAACAATCCGGTGCTGATCGGTGAGCCTGGCGTCGGAAAGACAGCTGTGGCCGAAGGATTGGCTCAGGAAATTGTGAACAACGAAGTGCCTGAGATTCTGCGCGACAAACGTGTCATGACGCTTGATATGGGAACCGTTGTCGCCGGTACGAAATATCGCGGTGAATTTGAGGACCGCCTGAAAAAAGTAATGGACGAAATCCGTCAAGCCGGCAATATTATACTATTTATCGATGAACTTCACACATTGATCGGCGCTGGTGGCGCAGAAGGCGCTATTGATGCATCGAATATCCTCAAACCGTCTTTGTCCCGCGGCGAATTGCAGTGCATCGGGGCGACGACGCTTGACGAATATAGAAAATACATTGAAAAGGATGCGGCTTTGGAACGACGCTTCCAGCCGATTAAGGTTAAAGAACCAACGAAAGATCAGTCCATTCAAATCCTTAAGGGCTTGCGTGATCGCTATGAGGCGCATCATCGGGTCAAAATTACCGATGCGGCAATTGAAGCTGCTGTTCGCCTGTCTGATCGCTATATTTCCGATCGTTTTCTTCCAGATAAAGCGATTGATTTGATTGATGAGGCAGCTTCCAAAGTTCGACTACGTTCGTATACCGCACCGCCGAATCTCAAGGAATTGGAGCAGCGTCTTGAAACGGTGAAAAAGGAAAAAGATGCCGCTGTTCAAAGCCAGGAGTTCGAAAAGGCTGCTTCGTTGCGAGATAACGAACAGAAATTGAAGGAACAAGTTGATGTTTGCGAAAAGGAATGGAAAGAGAAGCAGGGCAAGGAAAATACTCAGGTTTTGCCAGATGATGTTGCGCTTGTTGTAGCTAATTGGACCGGTGTGCCAGTCGTCAAATTGGAGGAGCACGAAAGTGAGCGCTTGCTCCATATGGAGGACATTCTGCATCAGCGAGTGGTTGGTCAGGATGAGGCGATTAAAGCAATTTCCCATGCGATTCGCCGGGCACGTGCCGGCTTAAAGGATCCGAAACGGCCGATTGGCTCATTCATTTTTCTCGGACCGACCGGTGTCGGCAAGACTGAACTTGCTCGTGCCGTTGCTGAGACATTGTTCGGAGACGAAGAGGCTATTATTCGAATTGACATGTCGGAGTATATGGAGAAGCATACCACATCGCGACTTGTTGGGTCCCCTCCTGGCTATGTCGGTCATGAAGAAGGCGGACAGCTGACTGAAAAAGTGCGCCAGAAGCCTTATTCCGTTATCCTTTTCGATGAAATTGAAAAGGCGCATCCGGATGTCTTTAATATTCTACTCCAAGTGCTTGATGACGGTCGTTTAACCGATTCGAAAGGACGGACAGTTGATTTCCGTAATACGGCGATTATCATGACCTCAAATGTCGGCGCGAGTGAACTGAAGCGCAATAAATACGTTGGTTTTTCGGTTGGCGATGAGGGACATGAGTATAAGGAAATGAAGGGCAAGGTGATGAATTCGCTCAAAAAAGCGTTCCGCCCAGAGTTCCTTAATCGTTTAGACGAAATCATTGTCTTCCATGAGTTAACGAAACCGCAGCTGCTAGAAATCGTTTCGCTGCTTGCTGAACAATTGAAGCACCGGTTATCAAGTCAAGGCATTGTAATTGAGCTAACCGAGGCAGCCAAGAAGCAGATTGTGGAAGAAGGCTATGATGCGGAATATGGTGCTCGTCCTTTGCGACGCGCGTTGCAGCGACGTGTCGAAGATAAATTGTCCGAAGAATTACTGAAGGGCAATATTGCCAAGGGCACGCATGTGGTTATTGATTATCAAGACGGTACGTACCAAGTGCAGACAAAGCCTAAAGAAGAAGAGGAAAAAGCTGTCGCAAAGTCGTGACTGTCACTATATATCAGGAATCACAATAAAGAAGCCGGGTTGATCTGCCTTGGCTTCTTTGGCTTCATGAAATGAAGTGCGCTGTACAAGAATAAGAATGTATAAGATTTTGCGCAAAAGATGGAGTGAAGGCGCTCTGGCGCCTTGCGGGATAAGTGAACCAAGTACGACCCGTAGATTATCGTCTATCTGAGGAGACGCGCGGCGCCCGCGGCAAGCGAGCAGCCAAAGCCAAGTTTTTCTCAAGTGCGAAGCAATGGATTGCCACGGGTAGACAGGACAGGTGATGACATGGCGAAATCGAAAACAATATTTATCTGCCAGGAATGTGGCTACGAGAGTCCAAAATGGATGGGTCGTTGCCCTGGTTGTCAGAATTGGAACACAATGGTAGAAGAGACGCTTCGACCGGCGCGGACATCCGCTGGCCGTCAGGTGAAGACGGAAAGCAAACCGTCTCGTCTGACGGATGTCGTTCTTGAAGAGGAGCCGCGTATTGTAACTGAATTAAAGGAGTTCAACCGGGTCATGGGGGGTGGTATTGTGCCTGCTTCTCTGACCTTGGTCGGCGGTGATCCAGGTATCGGCAAATCGACGCTCCTTCTCCAAGTCTGTGATCAGCTGGCTTCAGGTGGTGTTCGCGTGTTGTATATCTCAGGAGAAGAATCCGTCCGTCAGACGAAAATGCGAGCCAGCCGTCTGCATGTATCTGCCCCAGAACTTTATGTCCTTGCAGAAACGGACATTCGCCATATTGAGGATCAGATTGAAAACGTTCAGCCAGTTGTTTTAATTATTGATTCGATTCAGACGATATATGATTCGGAAATGAGTTCCGCACCAGGAAGTATCTCTCAGATCAAGGAATGTACGGCGCAACTGCTTCGTCTGTCCAAGGAATCGGGCGTGGCGGTGTTTATCGTCGGACATGTCACCAAAAACGGTGCTTTGGCTGGTCCACGGACACTCGAACACATGGTTGATACGGTTTTATATTTCGAAGGTGAACGCCATCACACATTTCGTATCCTTAGGGCGGTTAAAAACCGCTTCGGTTCGACGAATGAAATGGGTGTGTTCGAAATGAAAGAAGATGGATTAACAGAAGTTTCCAATCCCTCGGAAATTTTTCTTCAGGAACGGTCCAAGGGCGCGGCTGGTTCAGCAATCGCATCGGCAATGGAAGGCACGCGGCCAGTGCTCGTTGAAATTCAGGCGCTTGTGACACCGACGAGTTTCGGTAATCCGCGGCGAATGGCTGCTGGCATGGATAATCACCGGGTTTCTTTGTTGATGGCGGTACTGGAGAAGCGAGTCGGGCTGCTTCTTCAGAATCAGGATGCCTATATCAATATTGCGGGGGGTATCAAGCTGGATGAACCAGCCATTGACCTCGCATGCGCGCTCAGCATTGCTTCAAGCTTCAATAACCAGCCAACGCCGATAACTGATGTGTTCATCGGCGAAGTCGGCCTGACTGGAGAGGTTCGGCGTGTGTCGCGGATTGAGCAGCGCGTTCGCGAGGCGGCAAAGCTTGGTTTCACAAAGGCCTATGTTCCAGCGAAGAATATCGGCGGGTGGACACCGCCTGAAGGCATGCGCTTGGTTGGGGTTGAAACACTGGCCCAGACAATCCAAATTGCGCTCGGCAGCGTGCAGCCGCCGCAAGAAGAGGATTCTTTTTTTCTGGAAGACTTGTAAACTGTAAACGAAGTTTGTGTATCGGGATTAATAGAAATGTGGGATTATTTAAAGAATCTGTTTCATTTCCGATTATTTGTCAATAATGTTTTAAGGAGGTGATAGAAAAGATGTTAAAACGTATTATCCAGCTATTTTTTATTCTTTTAGGCGGTACATTAGGCTTTGTTTATCTGCCGAATATTGTCGTGCTTCTGAATTTTGGAAATGGAGTTCCGGACTGGATTGGGTCGCCGTTTTTCGGCATGATTGTCGGGGCGCTAGTGCTGGCGTTGGTTACTTTTTGGTTTGTGGACTCATTGCTTAATTTCTTCAAAACATTAGAAGATCGGATTATTAAAGCGCCAGTCACAGATGTTGTCTTCGGTACAATCGGGCTTGCTTTCGGGCTTGTTATTGCTTTTTTGATCCAGTTACCCCTTTCCCGATTTAATATTGCTGGGTTCGGTACGGTTCTACCGATCTTTATTTACATTCTGCTCGGGTATTTCTTTTTCCGAATTGGTTCGAAAAAGCGGGATGAATTAATCAGTCTTTTCCACATTCCGGCTCGCAGCAAGGATAAGAAGCGTGAAACGAGAATTGAGGCGCCTGCTTCAGGTATTCCGTATAAGATTTTTGATACGAGTGTCATCATTGACGGCCGTATTGCCGATATTTGCCAAACGGGATTCCTTGAAGGGACAATGGTCATCCCTCATTTCGTTCTTGAAGAGTTGCAGCATATTGCGGATTCTTCCGATGTTCTGAAGCGGAACAGAGGACGGCGCGGACTCGATATCCTTAATCGGATCCAGAAGGATACGTCGATCCATGTGGATTTGTATGAGGGCGATTATGACGATATTACAGAGGTAGACAGCAAACTCGTCCGTCTGGCCAAAGCGATGAATGGTATCGTCGTCACGAATGATTTTAACCTGAATAAGGTATGTGAATTTCAGGGCGTTCCTGTACTGAACATCAATGATCTGGCCAATGCGGTTAAGCCGGTTGTTCTTCCGGGCGAGGAACTTCAGGTTCAGGTTATTAAAGGTGGTAAAGAGCAGAACCAGGGTGTTGGCTATCTTGATGATGGAACGATGATTGTCGTAGAAGAGGGGCACCGCTATATCGGCAAGACCATTGATGTGATCATCACCAGTGTGTTGCAAACATCAGCCGGTCGAATGATTTTTGCCAAACCGAAGATGCTTGAAAAAGCATTGTAATCTTTTCAGGGCTGAAGAAAGACGGGGAATTTTCGATGAGTTATCAGGTGGTAGTCGTGGCAGCAGGTCGCGGCGCACGGATGGGGGCGGCGCAGAACAAGGTCTTGTTGCCGATTAGGGAAATACCGGTGATTTGCCGCACTTTGCGGGTTTTTGATAATGATCCGGACTGCGCGCAGATTGTACTCGTTGCCAAACCGTCCGAACAAGACACGTTCCGTTCGGTTCTCGCAAAGGAGAATCTGGCGACGCCGCTTGCTTTCGCAAATGGCGGTAAAGAACGTCAGGACAGTGTCTATAACGGCCTGCTAGCAATCAGCGGAAGAGAAGCTGATCCGATCGTGTTGATTCATGATGGGGCGCGGCCTTTTCTGAAAAAAAAACAGATTGCTGCAGTGACATCCGCGGCAGATGACACGGGGGCGGCTATTCTTGCTGTTCCGGTCAAAGACACGATCAAAGAGGTCAGCGAAGGCGAGGTCAAACAAACGCTGAAGCGGGAAAGCCTGTGGGCGGTGCAAACCCCGCAGGCTTTTCGCCTGTCGCTGATTTTGGAGGCGCACCGTCAGGGTATGAAAAAGAAATATACCGTGACGGATGATGCGTCGCTTGTGGAGCAATGCGGGCTGTCCGTGCATGTTGTACGTGGATCTTATGAAAATATAAAATTAACAACACCGGAAGATATGATTTTTGCAGAAAAGTTGCTTGAGGAAGAGGAGAAAAAACAATGAGAATTGGACATGGCTTTGATGTGCATCAATTTGCGGAAGACCGGCCGTTGCTGATCGGCGGGATCTCAATTCCCTATGCGCTCGGTCTGGCTGGTCATTCAGATGCTGATGTCTTGCTGCACGCGATCAGCGATGCGCTGCTCGGCGCTGTTGCGGCCGGTGACATCGGCAAACATTTTCCTGATACAGATGCTGCCTATAAAAATGCTGATTCAAAAGTGCTGCTCGCTCATGTGGCTAAGATTGTCCGAGAAAAAGGTTATGAGATTGGCAATATTGATGCGGTGGTTATTGCCCAGAATCCAAAGCTAGCGCCTTATATCCCAGATATGTGTCGGGTGATTGCTGAGGTGCTCGCTGTGTCTGAGGAACAGATAAATGTTAAAGCGACGACGACAGAAAAACTCGGTTTTACGGGTCGGGGTGAGGGCATCGCTTCCGAAGCCGTTTGCCTGCTAGATAAAATCACAGATGAGACGAACGGCTGAAACAGCTGAAGGCAGAAAGTATGCTCTTTTTTGCAGAAATTATTTCCTGAGTTTGTCCATCCGTGCTAAAATAAAAGCAATAACGGAAAGTGGTGAATGTCGTGACAGAAGAAGTCAGGGTACGCTATGCACCAAGTCCGACAGGGTTCTTACATATCGGCAACGCGCGTACCGCAATTTTTAATTACCTGTTCGCTCGTCATGCGGGCGGTAAATTTGTCATCCGCATTGAGGATACCGACCAGAAGCGTAATGTGGAAGGCGGCGAAGAGAGCCAGCTGAAATTTTTGAAATGGCTGGGCCTAGAATGGGATGAAAGTGTGGACATCGGCGGGGCATTCGGCCCTTATCGTCAGATGGAGCGCCTCGATATTTATAAAAAATACTATCAGGAACTGCTGGATAAGGGATTCGCATATAAATGCTACTGCACGCCTGAAGAATTGAAAGAAGAGCGTGAGCAGCAGATGGCTCATGGTCAAACACCGGGTTATTCTGGGAAATGCCGTCATTTGACGCCGGAACAGATTGCCGCGTTTGAAGCGGAAGGACGGAAACCGACACTCCGTTTCCGCGTTCCGGAAGACGAGACGATTGAGTTCAACGATATGGTTAAAGGGCACGTTACCTTCCATTCGTCAGACGTTAGCGACTTTGTCATTGTTAAACAGAACGGTGTACCAACGTATAATTTTGCTGTGGTTGTGGATGACCATCTGATGAAGATGACGCATGTCCTTCGTGGCGAAGAGCATATTTCCAATACACCGAAACAAATTATGCTTTTCCATGCCTTTGGTTGGCAGGAACCGACGTTTGCCCATATGACGCTGATTGTCAACGAAAATCATAAGAAATTGAGCAAGCGTGATAACAGTATTGTTCAGTTCATCGAGCAATATAAGAATATGGGTTTCCTTCCTGAAGCGCTGTTTAATTTCATCACGCTGCTTGGTTGGTCGCCGAAGGGTGAGGAAGAGATCTTCAGCCGTGATGAATTCATTAAGCTTTTTGATGCGGAACGATTGAGTAAATCACCAGCGATGTTTGATAAGAGCAAGCTGGAATGGATGAATGGCCAGTATATTACGAAAATGCCTGAAGACGATTATGTTGCGATGACGATCCCCTATCTCGTCAATGCCGGTCTTCTTCCGCAAGAGATGACGGATGCTCAGAAAGATTGGGCACGGCGGGTTGTTCTTCTGTACAAGGAACAGCTGCATTACGGAGCGGAAATTGTTCAATTGAGTGATATGTTCTTTAATAAAACAATTTTGAAGACGGAACTGACGAAAGATGAAGAGAAGATTCTCTCGGGTGAACAAGCGAGCGACGTGTTGTCTGCATTTAACCGCGAGCTGAAGGCACTTGATAGTTGGACTGCTGAAGTAATTGCTCCGTTAATCAAGGTTGTTCAGAAAGAGACGAAGCAACGCGGTTGGAAGTTGTACATGCCGATTCGCGTGGTTGCTACTGGCTCACAGCACGGTCCGGAACTCCCGGAAGCACTTGAATTACTCGGCCGTGATTTGGTGTTGAAACGTATGGATGCTTACTTGGAGAAGCAGCAGACGGTCTAACCGCACCTTGATGGGTGTCGGTGCATACGATGAACTAAATATCGCTAAAGCATTGACGAGGATAAGTATGATTCTGGTTCCCCAAAAACAGAGAAAGCGATCTCGGGTGAAAATCGCTTTTGGGCAGGATTCTGAAATGCACCTCTGAGTTTTCCGTTGAAAAGTATTCAATTAGACGGAGACGGGCTGTTCCGTTAGCAGCCGAAAGTGGGGGATTTGTTCCCCAAACAGAGTGGAACCGCGTCATCAGGCGTCTTTGTGTCATCGGACACAGAGACGCCTTTTAAATTAAGGCATAAAAGTCCGGCTTTTTTTAAAGAAAGTATATGATTTTTGGCAGGAAATGTAGAGCAGCCGAAGCGCAATTTTTGCAAAAAAGACTTTGCTACGCCAAGTTTTTCTCAAGCAAGCACATTTAAGGCTGTATGAAAATCAAGTAGAACAGGCAATACAGGAGGTGTAGCGATTGTTCAGTAAATTTCGCGAGGACTTGAGTAATGTCTTTGATCAAGATCCGGCGGCACGCAGCAAAATTGAAGTCGTTTTGACTTATTCAGGCCTGCATGCGATCTGGAGCCATCGAATTGCCCACTGGTTTTGGGGAAAGAGGCGATTTTTTGTCGCACGGGTGCTGTCGCAGTTCAGCCGTTTTCTAACAGGTATTGAAATTCATCCCGGTGCACAGATCGGTCGGCGATTTTTTATTGATCATGGGATGGGTATTGTGATTGGTGAAACATGTGAAATTGGCGATGATGTGACGCTATTTCAAGGTGTGACGCTTGGTGGAACCGGCAAAGAACGGGGGAAACGTCATCCGACAATTGGCAATGATGTGCTGATTTCATGCGGTGCGCGCGTCCTCGGATCGATTACGATCGGCGATCATTCTAAAATCGGTGCAGGATCAGTTGTGCTCCACGATGTGCCGGAAAATTCAACAGTCGTCGGCATTCCTGGACGAGTCGTTCGCCAGAACGGTGTTAAAGTGCATCATCATGATTTGGATCATACCAACCTGCCGGATCCGGTCGCCGATAAAATGTATCAGCTAGAAAATCAGATTGATGAAATGAGAAGGGAAATGCACGTGTTGAAAACACTAGCTGAGAAGGAGCGAAACAATGAGCATTCAAATTTTTAATACGATGTCACGGCAGAAAGAGCCGTTTGTCACTTTGGAGCCAGGAAAAGTGAGAATGTATGTCTGCGGTCCAACTGTTTATAACTATATTCATATTGGCAATGCGCGACCAGTTGTTGTCTTTGATACGGTCCGGCGCTATCTGGAATATAGTGGCTATCAGGTTTCCTATGTTTCAAATTATACGGATGTGGATGATCGACTGATACGTGCCTCAAAGGAGCGCGGCCTTTCGGTGCCCGAGATTGCCGATCAATTTATCCGGGCCTACGAAGAAGATACAGATGCATTGAATGTGATGGAAGCAACGATTCATCCGCGGGCAACGCGAACAATGCCGGAAATTATTCGCTTCATCAGCCAGCTGGTTGCTAAAGGGTTTGCTTATGCTGTGGACGGCGATGTCTATTTCCGAACACGAAAGTTTGCAGATTACGGCAAGCTATCCCATCAGTCGATTGACGACCTGAAATCCGGCGCACGGATTGAAATTGACGAGCGAAAGGAGGACCCGCTCGACTTCGCACTCTGGAAGAAAGCAAAACCGGGCGAAATCAATTGGTCGAGTCCGTGGGGCGAAGGACGACCAGGCTGGCACATTGAATGCTCCGCAATGGTAGAGAAATATTTGGGCGACACCATTGATATTCACGCGGGAGGCACAGACCTTGTTTTCCCACACCATGAGAATGAAATCGCGCAATCTGAAGCCCTCCATGGACAGACGATGGCACGGTATTGGATGCATAACGGCCATATACAGATCAACCATGAAAAAATGTCGAAATCGATCGGCAACGTCATCTTGGTTCATGATCTGGTAAAAAAATACGATCCTCAGGTCATCCGTTTCTTCATCCTTTCGGTACATTACCGTCATCCGATTAATTTCAGCGACGAATTGCTGACGGATGCCGTTCAAGCATTTAACCGAATAAAAACCGCAGCCTATAATCTGACCCATCGACTGAAAGACGAAACAGTGCAAAAGCCTGATCACGCAATCGAAAAAATTTATCGTGATCGCTTTGCTGAAGCGATGGATGATGATTTCAATACAGCAAATGCAGAGGCGGTGCTGTTCGATATCGTTCGCGATGCCAATATCGCGTTGCAGGATCCGGATGCGCCGGCTGGCCAGTTGCTCGCCTATCGGCGGGTATTGTATGAATTGTCCGATGTTCTGGGCCTGAAACTTAATGATTCGAAGGCAGGTATATTGGATAAAGAAGTTGAAGCACTGATCGAACGACGTCAAGAAGCGAGAAAAGCAAAAGACTTCAAATTGGCGGATGCACTGCGTGATCAATTGAGCGAAGCAGGCATTATTCTGGAAGATACCCCACAGGGCGTTCGCTGGAAGAGGGCAGATCAATGATCGATAGACAGCAGATAGTCGACCCAGCAGCGCTCAGTAGTCTGGCGCTTGCCTTTATGGGCGACGCAATTCTAGAAACCTATGTCCGTGAGGCGGTGATCGCTTCAGGAAAAGCAAAAATACATGCATTGCATCAGATGACAGTGGATTATGTATCGGCAAGAGCACAGGCGGGGTTTCTTCATCAATTGATTGATGAATCATTCCTGAACGAAGAAGAATTGGCGGTTGTTCGGCGCGGACGAAATGCCAAGGCGCATGCAGCACCGAAAAATACAGATGTTCAAACCTATAATTATAGTACGGGTTTTGAAGCGTTAATCGGTTATTTATATTTTTCCGGGAATGCGGCGCGGATTGAAGCAATCATCGAAAAAATGTTTGCCGCACATCCGATTGAAGGGAGCGCTGTGTAATGAGTGATGAATGGATTATCGGCCGGCATCCGGTATCGGAGGCGATTCGATCCGGCAGAGCCATTAATAAGATATGGCTGAATAAAGAAGGTAAGGGATTTTCTGAATTACTAGACTTAATTAAAGGCAGCGGGATTGCTTATCAGTTTGTACCGAGGCAGAAAATTGACCAGTTGGCCCAATCAAGTCAACACCAAGGGGTCGTCGCGTCAATAGCCGCCTATCAGTATGCTGAAATCGATGATCTATTTGCGTGCGCCGCTTCACGCGGCCAACAGCCGTTTTTTGTGATGTTGGATAATCTTGAGGATCCGCATAACTTAGGGTCGATTCTGCGGACAGCCGATGCCTGCGGCTGCCATGGCATTATTATTCCGAAGCGGCATTCGGTTGGCCTGACATCTGTTGTAGCGAAAGCGTCGACTGGTGCCATTGAATATGTACCGGTTGCCCGGATCGCCAACTTGGCGAGTACAATGGAGCAATTGAAGAAACGCGGTGTCTGGTTTGCGGGCACCGCTGCGGATGGTGAAGTGGATTATGGTGCTGCCGATTATTCAGTTCCGATTTGTCTTGTGATCGGTAATGAGGGCGAGGGCATGTCTTCGCTTGTCCGCAAAAAATGCGATTTCTTGCTTAGCATCCCAATGGTCGGAAAAGTAACATCACTCAATGCATCGGTCGCCGCAGGACTGCTTATGTACGAAGTTTTTCGCAAACGCGGCGCCGGGGAGTGAGCTCATGGATGACATCCTGATTGTAGACGGTTACAATGTTATTGGCGCATGGCATAACCTGAGCAGTCTGCGAAGAAAGGATTTTGAGAATGCCCGTGATTTGCTGATTGATAAATTGTCGGAATATCAGGCGCAAACCGGTTGGCGTATCATTCTTATCTTTGATGCCTACCTGAAGCCGGGAAAAGAGACAACAACAAGAAAAGCCAACGTTGACGTGATTTACACGAAAAAGAATGAAAAAGCTGATCAGAAAATCGAAGGCTTAATCAGCAAATTGAAAAACGTGAAAACGCGAATTCATGTTGCCACTTCAGATATGGCCGAACAATGGGCGGTTTTTTCCCAAGGTGCGCTACGGATTCCTTCTCGTGAGTTGATCAACGAACTTGAAAAAATGGATCAGCATCTAGAAGAAAAGACGCAGAGGAAACAGACTTTTAAGGGCGGGAAAATTCCGATGGATGAAGCAACACGCAAGAAGCTTGAAAAAATGAGAAGAGGATTTTGAATTTCTTGACTTTTCAATTTTTTCTACTGTATAATTGCTTTACAACATGGATCCAGTGCTCGGAGGGATAAATATGACAAGCATTCCAGTTCAAAATGCATCAGTGGCCGTTCATTCCCTTGACGATGATCAGTTACTTGTTGCCGCACACAGCGGCAACGGTGAAGCTCTTGAATTTTTGATTGCGAAATACAAGAATTTTGTCCGGGGTAAAGCCAAGGCGTATTTTCTCGTGGGTGCCGAGCGGGAAGACATTGTTCAGGAGGGCATGATTGGCCTCTATAAGGCGATTCGCGATTTTAGGGATGATAAGCTGTCTTCATTTAAAGCGTTTGCAGAACTTTGCATTACCCGGCAGATGATAACCGCAGTCAAGACGGCGACACGGCAGAAACATATTCCGCTGAATTCTTATGTTTCACTGGACAAGCCAATTTTTGATGAAGAATCTGAGCGGACACTGATGGATATTGTTCGTGAAGTTCGCACGTCTGATCCGCAGGAATTGCTTGTGAACCGTGAGGAATACGATGATATTGAGGAGAAATTGTCACAGGTTCTCAGTGATTTGGAGCGTCAAGTGCTTAGTCAATACCTCGATGGACGTTCTTATCAGGAAATTTCCGTGGACTTGAAACGACATGTGAAATCGATTGATAACGCCCTACAGCGAGTGAAAAGAAAACTGGAGCGCTGTATCCAATTGAATGAGATGACTATTTGACGCCACGCTCAGTCCCGTCGGGTATCATTGACAGGAAGGGCTGCATGTGCTACTTTATATAAAGTATATACCGACAACAAGAGAGGCGCTTGCGCCTTTCTTTCTTTTGCTTAAATTTTTATGTCATGCTGTAATTTTAACGACAGAAGGATTGCCGGTTCCGCTGGTTTGTCTTGCATAAGGCAGTTCTTGAAGCGGGAACGGAAAATGAGCATCAGACACTGAAAAAACAGATGAAGGATTGTTAATACTGCAAATGAATCAGCAGAACGCGAGCGGAGGTAAGATGAATTATGGCTGGCATTGTTAAAGGAACCGGCAAGTTCTTTCACAACATTGTAACGGAAACAAAGAAAATTACATGGCCGACCGGTAAGGAATTGGTTAAATATACGGTAACGGTTATCGTCACGGTCGTTTTTCTGGCGCTGTTTTTTGTGATTGTCGATTTTGGCGTGACACAGCTGTTGCATTTGATTACCCAGTAATAAGGCAGCGGGTATCCTGATTGAATTATTTTTTTGGAGGAAAAGGCTATGGAGAAGAACTGGTATGTTGTTCACACATACTCAGGCTATGAAAATAAAGTGAAAACGAACCTTGAAAAACGGGTTGAGTCAATGGGTATGGCCGACAAAATTTTCCGTGTTCTTGTTCCTATGGAAGAAGAGACGGAAGTCAAGAATGGTCAAAAGAAAACAGCTATGCGCAAAGTTTTCCCGGGCTATGTGCTGACGGAAATGATTATGACTGATGATTCCTGGTACGTCGTCCGTAATACGCCTGGCGTGACTGGATTTGTCGGTTCCTCTGGAGCGGGTTCGAAGCCGATTCCGCTTCTTCCTGAAGAAGTGGACGCGATTCTGAAACAAATGGGCCTGAAAGAGCAAGTCGCTAATGTCGATTTTGAGCTCAAGGAACAGGTCAAAGTGAAGGAAGGACCGTTTGCCGACTTTATCGGTAGTGTGGAAAATATTGATCTTGAGAAGAGTAAATTGAAGGTTCATGTGAATATGTTTGGCCGCGAGACACCGGTTGAACTGGACTTTAACCAGGTCAGCAAACTAGATTAACTCGCTTATTGGCGCAAGTCCAGATGTCTGACAGTCTTGCAATTTGCGCCTTGCCCGTGTATAATCTTGTTGTTTGTATGATTTTTACCGATCTCACCATCGCCGATTTAAAAAAGGAAATAGCGCCATAGAGGTTCTTAAAGAAGAGTGGGAGGGTTTATCCCGGACCACAAATTGATGCAGGGAGGTGCTCTCATGGCTAAGAAAGTCATCAAGCTCGTTAAATTACAGATTCCAGCAGGTAAAGCTAACCCGGCTCCGCCAGTTGGTCCGGCACTGGGCCAGGCGGGCGTTAACATTATGGGATTTTGCAAGGAATTCAATGCACGTACATCGGATCAGGCAGGCCTGATTATCCCAGTTGAAATTACGGTGTTCGAAGATCGTTCGTTTACGTTCATCACGAAGACACCACCGGCTGCCGTTCTACTAAAGAAAGAGACCGGCATTGAATCCGGTTCTGGTGTGCCGAACAAAACGAAAGTTGCGACGATCAAACGTGATAAGGTACGCGCGATTGCCGAACTGAAAATGCCTGATCTGAACGCTGCCAATGTTGAATCGGCTATGCGTATGATCGAAGGAACAGCCCGCAGCATGGGCATTGTTGTCGAAGACTGATTTTTTTGTTTGGCTTGGAGATCGGTGGGAGGTCTGATGCAAACCGTTAGTACCACTAAGGAGGATTTACGAATGGCTAAAAAAGGAAAGAAATATCTTGAAGCTGCTAAATTAGTCGATCGCACAAAAGCGTACGATATTGAAGAAGCAGTAAGCCTCGTCAAAAAAACGGCAATTGCCGCTTTTGATGAATCAGTTGATGTTGCTGTTCGCTTGGGTGTCGATACCCGTAAAAACGACCAGCAAGTTCGCGGCGCCGTTGTGCTCCCGAACGGAACCGGCAAAACGCAGCGCGTGCTTGTTTTCGCTAAAGGCGACAAGGCTAAAGAAGCACAGGCTGCAGGCGCTGATTATGTCGGCGAGCAGGATCTTGTCGAAAAAATCAGCGGCGGTTGGTTTGACTTCGATGTAGTTGTTGCGACACCTGACATGATGGCTCAGGTTGGACGTCTTGGACGTGTGCTCGGACCTAAGGGTCTGATGCCGAACCCGAAGACGGGCACGGTTACTTTCGACGTTGAAAAGGCGGTTAAAGAAATCAAAGCCGGTAAAGTTGAATACCGCGCACAGAAAGACGGCAACGTTCACGTGCCAGTTGGAAAGGTTTCTTTTGATGATCAAAAACTTGTTGAAAACATCAAAGTTTTGATCGAAACGCTTGTTAAAGCAAAACCTGCTGCTGCCAAGGGTACTTACATGAAGAATATTGCGATTTCTTCAACGATGGGCCCTGGCGTCAAAGTCGCTGTCGCTTCCATTCGCTAATTGGCGGATATTTCCGGCGACGGAGGGGTTGACAGTCTGTCTCCGATTCAATATAATATTTAATGTTTGTTAACAGTTTAATATTTATTTTACCGTAGACAGCTGGGGCATGTAACATGCTTAAATTATCCCCGCCGAGGTTGCAGTTCATCTTGATAACTCTCTAAGCGTTAGATAGATAAGCCCCTCATGTCCTGCGGACAGAGGGGCTTTTTAATAGCAAACTCGGATTTGTCGGGTGGCAGGGCCGCCCTCTGGATAGACTGGATACGGAATGCTTGGAACAGGGAGGTGTGACAAACATGAGCAATGAAAAAATCTTGGAAGCCAAAAAACAGACGGTCAGCGAAATTGCTGATAAACTGAAGGAAAGCGCGGCTATTATTGCTGTGAACTACCGCGGTCTCTCTGTTTCTGAAGTGACTGAACTTCGGAAAGAGCTTCGCGAAGCCGGTGTGGAATACAAGGTGTACAAAAACACTTTTGTTCGCCGCGCGACAGAATTGACTGGTCTGACTGATTTTGATGCGTCTCTCACGGGACCGACTGCTGTTTCATTCAGCAAAGAAGACGTGATTGCGCCAGCTAAAGTTCTTTTCAACTTTGCAAAAGATCATGAAGCACTCGAAATCAAATCTGGAATTATTGAAGGCAAGGTTGCACCTGTGGAACAGCTTAAGGCACTTGCTGAATTGCCGTCCAGAGAAGGACTGCTTTCGATGCTGGCCAATGTGCTTCAGGCACCGATTGCCGGTTTTGCACGCAGCGTAAAGGCTGTTGCAGAGAAAAAGGAACAAGAAGCTTAATTGCAAGCTAAACGAAGAAAATAACAAATAACAATTAAATCCAGGGAGGATTAATTTCAATGACTAAAGAAGATATCATTGGCGCAATTAAAGAGATGTCCGTTCTTGAATTGAACGACCTCGTTAAAGCAATCGAAGAAGAATTCGGTGTAACTGCTGCTGCAGCTGTTGCTGCTCCGGCTGCCGGCGGTGCTGCTGCAGAAGAAGAAAAAACGGAATTCGATGTTATCCTTGCTGATGCAGGCGCACAGAAGATCAAGGTTATCAAAGTTGTCCGCGAAATCACAGGTCTTGGCCTGAAAGACGCTAAGGCTCTTGTTGATGGCGCGCCGAAGGCTGTTAAGGAAGGCGCAGCTAAAGAAGAAGCTGAAGAAATCAAAGCTAAACTTGAAGAAGTTGGCGCAAAGATTGAATTGAAATAAGTTCAATTGAGGAGCCCGCGCTTGCGCGGGCTTTTCTTATTTTTGAGGATTTTTTTAGAAGAAAACGCTGGCGAGGCTCTTTTGGAAGTAATCAACCGGGCAGCTAGGTATATTTTTACCTTTTGTAGTCAAAACAAGTAGGTGTCTGCTGCTTGCCGGGCTGGCTTCCTGTTGAAGGAGACGATAACTGATGAATGAACATTATTATACGGAACATCCACAGTCGGCGAGCGATCGCCAGTCATTCAAGACTGAGCTTAAAGGCACGTCGCTTGCATTTGTAACGGATGCCGGTGTTTTTTCAAAAAGCAGCGTTGATTTCGGTTCGAGACTGCTGATCGAAACATTTCGCGAACCGGAAATCGATGGACCGATTCTTGATATGGGCTGCGGATACGGTCCGATCGGAATCAGCCTAGGCAAGTGTTACAAGACTCGGAAAATCATTATGGCAGATATTAATGAACGTGCCGTGCAACTTGCTGCGGAAAATGCTCGAAAGAATCAGGTCAACGCGGATGTACTGCAAAGCTTTTTATTCGAAAAGATTACAGGAGACTTCGCATCGATTGTTTCCAATCCGCCAATTCGCGCTGGAAAAAAAGTCGTTCATCAGATCTTCTCGGAAAGCTTCCGCTTTTTGAAGTCTGGTGGCACGTTTTGGACGGTCGTTCAGAAAAAGCAGGGTGCACCGTCCGCATTTGCGGCGCTCGAAGAAATCTTTGATGCGGTCGAGGTGGCTGAACGAAAAAAAGGTTACCACATTTTTTGTGCAAAAAAGCTTTGACATGGAAATTTGGTTATGGTATTATGTTATAATGCTAATATTGATATAATTGTCGTTTATAATTCCCTGATTTTGGGAATGCTTTATAAATAATTTTTGAATCCCGGTAAGCTGGAAGTTTGGGTTGCCGATTTTTAATATGCTCGATTTGAGGGGTGAATTAGTTGACAGGTCAACTCGTACAATACGGACGCCACCGCCAGCGCAGGAGCTACGCTCGCATTAAAGAAGTGCTGGAACTCCCTAACCTGATTGAAATTCAGACAGCCTCTTATCAATGGTTCCTTGATGAAGGTATTAGGGAAATGTTTCAGGACATCTCCCCGGTGGAAGATTTTACGGGGAATCTCGTTTTGGAATTTGTCGATTATAGTTTGGGAGAACCCAAATATTCGGTTGACGAATCAAAATCGCGCGATGTAACTTATGCGGCACCGCTTCGTGTCAAAGTTCGCCTGATTAATAAGGAAACTGGTGAAGTGAAAGAACAGGAAGTCTTCATGGGCGACTTCCCGTTGATGACGGAAGCAGGTACCTTTATTATCAATGGGGCGGAACGAGTGATTGTATCACAGCTCGTTCGTTCGCCAAGTGTTTATTTTAATGAAAAAGTAGATAAAAACGGCAAAAAAGGTTTCGGCGCGACGGTTATTCCGAACCGCGGCGCATGGCTTGAATATGAAACAGATGCCAAGGATGTTGCTTATGTCCGAATCGACCGTACAAGGAAAGTTCCAGTAACGGTTCTTTTGCGTTCTCTCGGATTCAGCAGTGATCAGGAAATTATCGATTTGCTAGGCGATGATGAATTCCTAAGAAACACGCTCGAAAAAGATAATACAGACAACACGGACAAGGCGCTGGTTGAAATCTACGAACGTCTGCGTCCGGGCGAACCGCCGACCGTCGAGAATGCGAAGAGTCTCCTCGAAGCACGTTTTTTCGATCCGAAACGTTATGATCTGGCCAATGTTGGCCGCTATAAAATGAACAAGAAGCTGAATATTAAAAATCGGCTTTTCAACCAGCGATTGGCTGAAAAATTGATCGACCCGGAAACCGGAGAAATTGTCGCCAATGAGGGTACACTGCTCGATCGCCGAACACTGGATCGCCTTCTACCTGTTATTGAGAAGAAGCTGGGCTTTGTGGAATACACCCCGCACGACGGCGTAATCGCCGGACAGACAGTCAGGCTGCAGTCGATCAGTGTTTATTCACCTCTGGATGAAGACAAGGGAAAAATCATCAAGGTTATTGGTAATTGCGGCATCGATACGGCCATCAAGCATATTACACCGGCAGATATTCTGTCTTCGATCAACTATTTCTTTAATCTGCTCCATGGTATCGGCGACACGGATGATATCGACCATTTGGGCAACCGCCGCCTGCGTTCAGTCGGCGAATTGCTACAGAATCAGTTCCGGATCGGCTTGTCGCGTATGGAACGCGTGATCCGTGAAAGAATGTCAATTCAGGATACAAACAGCATTACGCCGCAGGCGCTGATTAATATTCGCCCGGTGATTGCGTCAATTAAAGAATTCTTCGGCAGTTCTCAGCTGTCCCAGTTTATGGATCAGACGAACCCGCTTGCTGAGCTGACACATAAGAGAAGGCTTTCTGCCCTTGGACCTGGCGGTTTGACTCGTGAACGTGCCGGCATGGAAGTGCGTGACGTTCACTATTCACACTATGGCCGTATGTGCCCGATTGAAACGCCTGAAGGTCCGAACATCGGGCTGATTAACTCCCTATCGAGTTATGCCCGGGTCAACAAATACGGGTTCATCGAGACGCCATATCGGCGCGTCGATCCCGATACCGGAAAAGTAACAGAACATATCGATTATCTGACTGCAGACGAAGAAGATAACTACGTTGTGGCCCAGGCAAACGCAGAACTGACTGAAGATGGGGCTTTCACAGAAGATCATATTCTCGCGCGTTTCAGAAGTGAGAATTTGGTTGTGCATAAAGATCGCGTCGATTATATGGATGTTTCGCCGAAACAGGTTGTTTCCGTCGCTTCCGCCTGCATCCCGTTCCTTGCAAACGATGACTCGAACCGTGCGCTGATGGGCGCCAACATGCAGCGTCAGGCCGTACCGCTTTTGAATCCGGAAGCACCGCTCGTTGGAACTGGTATGGAATACGTGTCTGCACGTGACTCTGGTGCGGCAATCCGCTCCAAACATCGCGGACGTGTGGAGTTTGTTTCTGCAAGAGAAATCCGTATTCGCACGCTTGAGAATGTGGACGGCAAGGAAACAGTCGGCGATGTTGTTTCTTATAAATTATCGAAATTCGAACGTTCCAACCAAGGCATGTGCTATAACCAGAAACCGATAGTCGAAACCGGTATGGTTGTGAAGAAGGGTGAGATTATCGCCGATGGTCCATCGATGGATAAAGGCGAGTTGGCCCTTGGACGCAACGTTCTGGTCGGCTTTATGACTTGGAACGGCTATAACTATGAAGATGCCGTTATCATGAGCGAGAAACTAGTCAAAGATGATGTCTACACATCGATCCATATTGAGGAATATGAATCAGATGCTCGCGACACGAAACTCGGACCGGAAGATATTACGCGTGACATTCCGAACGTCGGCGAAGATGCATTGAAAAATCTCGACGATCGAGGCATTATTCGTATCGGTGCCGAAGTGCGTGACGGCGATATTCTTGTTGGTAAAGTAACGCCAAAAGGTGTGACCGAGCTGACTGCTGAAGAACGGTTGCTCCATGCTATTTTCGGCGAAAAAGCACGTGAAGTGCGTGATACATCACTGAAAGTACCACATGGCGGCGGCGGAATTGTGCATGATGTTAAGATATTCACGCGCGAGGCTGGCGATGAACTGCCACCGGGCGTCAATGAATTGGTTCGCGTTTATATTGTTCAGAAACGTAAGATTCACGAAGGCGACAAGATGGCCGGACGACACGGAAACAAGGGTGTCATTTCAAAGATCCTTCCAGAAGAAGATATGCCATTTCTTCCGAGTGGCCGTCCGCTCGATATCATGTTGAACCCTCTGGGTGTACCATCGCGAATGAATATCGGACAGGTGCTTGAATTGCATCTTGGTATGGCCGCCCGCGAACTCGGCATTCACGTGGCAACGCCTGTTTTTGACGGGGCGCGTGAAGAAGATGTCTGGAGCACACTTGAAGAAGCGGGACTTTCCCGCGATGGGAAAACGATTCTTTATGATGGCCGGACAGGTGAGCCGTTTGACAACCGGGTATCTGTCGGTGTGATGTATATGATCAAACTGGCACACATGGTTGATGATAAGCTACATGCTCGTTCGACTGGACCTTACTCGCTTGTCACTCAGCAGCCGCTTGGTGGTAAAGCACAGTTTGGTGGCCAGCGATTTGGTGAAATGGAAGTTTGGGCGCTGGAAGCTTACGGCGCTGCCCATACACTTCAGGAAATTCTGACCGTAAAATCCGACGACGTGGTTGGTCGTGTCAAAACATACGAAGCTATTGTTAAAGGCGAGAACGTGCCGGAACCTGGTGTACCAGAAGCGTTCAAAGTGCTTATTAAGGAATTGCAAAGTCTTGGCATGGATGTCAAAGTGCTTGCGGCTGACCATTCTGAGATCGTCATCAAGGAACTTGAAGATGAAGAAGAAACGCTGGATGACAGCCTGAACGTGCAAGTCTGAGCAAGGGAATACCTGCCTTCGGACCGCTCATAATCAGCATTATTATCGAACCAGCTAGAAAGAACAACTCGGCATCAAAACGGGTGGCGTAAGAACCATACACTGAAAATATAAGGGAGGTTGCCCCCTTGCTGGATGTTAATAAATTTGAGTTCATGAAGATTGGTTTAGCATCACCGGATAAAATCCGCTCTTGGTCGCATGGCGAGGTCAAAAAACCGGAAACGATCAATTACAGGACACTTAAACCTGAAAAGGATGGTCTGTTCTGCGAAAGGATTTTTGGACCGACAAAAGACTGGGAATGTCATTGTGGTAAGTACAAACGCGTTCGCTATAAAGGCGTTGTCTGCGACCGATGCGGCGTCGAGGTCACACGGGCGAAAGTCCGCCGTGAACGCATGGGACACATTGAATTGGCAGCCCCTGTGTCGCATATCTGGTATTTTAAAGGAATTCCGAGCCGCATGGGTCTGCTGCTTGACATGTCCCCACGCGCTCTTGAAGAAGTTATTTACTTTGCTTCATACGTAGTCATTGAACCTGGCGATACACCTTTGGAGAAAAAGCAATTGCTTTCTGAAAAGGAATACCGCAGCTATCGTGAAAAATACAGCAATGCCTTCAAAGCAGGCATGGGCGCCGAATCAATTAAGAAGTTGTTGCAAGATGTTGATCTGGACAAAGAGTCAGCAGCCCTGCAGGATGAACTGAAATCAGTTCAAGGCCAACGAAGGACCCGCGCGGTGAAAAGACTGGAAGTTATTGAAGCCTTCCGCGAATCCGGCAATGAACCATCTTGGATGATCTTGGACGTTCTGCCGGTTATTCCGCCGGAACTGCGTCCAATGGTACAGTTAGACGGCGGACGCTTCGCAACGTCCGATTTAAACGACCTGTACCGACGGGTAATTAACCGTAACAACCGACTGAAGCGGCTGCTTGAACTGGGTGCGCCGAGCATTATCGTTCAAAACGAAAAGCGTATGCTTCAGGAAGCGGTCGACTCTCTGATCGACAACGGCCGTCGTGGTCGTCCGGTTACCGGTCCTGGCAACCGTCCACTCAAATCCCTATCCCATATGCTTAAAGGGAAACAGGGGCGTTTCCGTCAGAACCTGCTCGGAAAACGTGTCGATTATTCAGGACGTTCAGTTATCGCGGTTGGGCCAAGCCTGCATATGTATCAATGTGGTCTGCCGAAAGAAATGGCTATTGAATTGTTCAAGCCGTTTGTCATGAAGGAATTGGTCAGCCGTGGGATTACCAATAATATCAAGAGCGCAAAACGCAAAGTTGAGAAGCTGAGTCCAGATATCTGGGGCGTTCTCGAAGACGTCATCAAGGAACATCCAGTGCTTCTGAACCGTGCGCCAACGCTGCACCGACTCGGCATCCAGGCATTCGAACCGACGATTGTCGAAGGACGCGCCATTCGTCTACACCCGCTCGTTTGTACAGCATATAACGCTGACTTCGACGGTGACCAGATGGCTGTTCACGTGCCGCTTTCGGGCGAAGCACAAGCTGAAGCTCGTCTGTTGATGCTTGGCGCCCAGAACATTCTGAATCCAAAGGATGGCAAGCCGATTGTTACACCGTCTCAGGACATGGTGCTCGGTAACTATTACCTGACTTTGGAACGTAAAGGGGCAACGGGTGAAGGCAAAGTATTCAAAGATGATGATGAAGTGATGCTTGCTTATCAGAACGGTTATGTACATCTGCATTCCCGTATCGCGATTCCAGCATCTGCTACACATAATCCGACCTTTACGGAAGAACAGAATAAGAAATACTTGCTGACAACGGTAGGTAAAATTATTTTTAACCATATTCTGCCGCCAGCATTCCCTTATATCAACGAACCGACGGATGCCAACTTGCAAGTAGCAACGCCCGATAAATATTTTGTGGCGATGGGTTCGGATGTTCCAAAAGTGATTGCTGAACGTGATGAGATTCCGCCTTTTAAAAAGGGTTATCTCGGACATATTATCGCGGAAGTGTTCAAGCGATATAAAGTGACTGAGACGTCCAAATTCCTGGACAGACTGAAAGCTCTCGGCTTCCAGTATTCAACGAAGGCCGGTATTACCGTTGGTGTATCCGATGTTATCGTCCTTCCGGAAAAACAGGAAATTCTATCTGCTGCAGAAGACAATGTCGAGAAAGTGACCAAACAGTTCCGACGCGGGCTGATCACGGAAGATGAACGCTATGAACGTATTGTCGGTATTTGGAGCGACGCAAAAGACACGATTCAGTCGAAACTGATGGACTCCCTGGAAAAAACGAACCCGATTTTCATGATGAGTGATTCTGGGGCTCGTGGTAACGCTTCGAACTTCACACAGCTCGCTGGTATGCGTGGATTGATGGCTGACCCTTCAGGCCGAATTATCGAACTACCAATTATCTCCAGTTTCCGTGAAGGTTTGACCGTCCTAGAATACTTTATCTCGACGCACGGCGCGCGCAAAGGTTTGGCGGATACCGCGTTGAAAACGGCAAACTCAGGTTATCTGACCCGTCGTCTTGTCGATGTTGCTCAGGACGTCATTGTTCGTGAAGATGACTGCGGAACTGATCGCGGCATCGTTGTCCGTTCGATTCGTGAAGGCACAGAAGAAATCGAAAGTCTTTATGATCGTTTGGTAGGCCGTACATCCAATCAGACGGTTTACCATCCGGATACGGATGAAATCCTCGTTCAAAAAAATGAATTGATAACAGAAGACATGGCATCTAAAATTGTCGACGCCGGCATTGAGGAAGTAGAAATTCGTACTGTATTTACGTGCGAGACGCGTCATGGTGTCTGCAAGAAATGCTATGGTCGTAACCTTGCGACGGGTTCGACAGTTGAAGTCGGAGAAGCTGTTGGTATCATCGCGGCTCAATCAATTGGTGAACCAGGTACCCAGCTGACGATGCGTACCTTCCATACGGGCGGTGTTGCCGGTGATGACATCACGCAAGGTCTCCCACGTATTCAAGAATTGTTTGAGGCCCGCAACCCTAAAGGGCAGGCTACTATTTCAGAAATCGACGGTGTGGTCACCTCGCTGACTGAACTGAAAGATAAGCGTGAGTTGGTTGTCAAAGGTGTATTGGAAACACGAACCTATACGATTCCGCTCAGCGCGCGTATGAAAGTCGGCGAAGGCAGCGAAGTCAAGGCTGGTGCGCCGCTGAATGAAGGTTCTATTGATCCGAAGGAACTGCTTCATGTTGTCGGTCTACGTGGTGTTCAGAACTATCTGCTTCGCGAAGTGCAGAAAGTATATCGGATGCAGGGTGTTGAAATCGGCGACAAGCATATCGAGGTTATGGTGCGTCAGATGATGCGTAAGATTCGTGTGCTTGATAGTGGGGATACGAGTGTTCTTCCAGGAGCGTTAATTGATATTCATCGTTTCAAAGATGACAACCGTGATGTGCTGCTTGCACGCAAGAATCCGGCGACTGGTCATCCGGTACTGCTCGGGATTACAAAAGCCGCTCTTGAAACAGAATCCTTCCTGTCTGCAGCGTCTTTCCAGGAAACAACGCGCGTGCTGACTGACGCAGCAATTAAAGGCAAGGTAGACGAACTTGTTGGTTTGAAGGAAAATGTTACAATCGGTAAGTTGATTCCTGCAGGAACTGGTATGGCCAAATATCGCAACATCGTACCAGTGACAGCGGATGAATTGGAAAAAGAAGCCAAAGAAAGCAAGGACGACGCAGAACTGATTAATCAAGAAAGCTGATCAGCTGTTGACACAGACTTTCTCTGATGCTATTATATCTGAGTGTTCTTGCACACTGGTTACTTTGGAGGATATATTTTGATGTCTTATGAAAAAGTGACACAAGCAAAGAACGGAATTATTATTGGCACGAAACAAGCGCTGAAAGCACTGAAGGAAAACCGCGTCGCAGAAGTGATTATTGCTGAAGATGCGGATGTCCGCGTGACCAATAAAATACTGACTCTAGCGGAAGAACTTGATGTGCCGGTGCATGTCGTTGATTCGATGAAGAAGCTCGGTCAGGCTTGCGGTATTGAAGTCGGGGCATCGGCCGTCGCGATAAAAAAATAATGTTTTTGCGGGAGACATCTCCTGCAAAAACAATTTTTTGCGAAAAAAAGGAACCGCCTGGATCAGTGGTATTAGAATATTGAAAGGAGGAACAGGTAAATGCCTACAATTAATCAATTAATTCGTCAGGGACGTAAGTCAAAAATCAAGAAATCCACTTCACCTGCTCTGAACAGAGGGTACAACAGTTTTAAGAAATCATTAACGAATGATTTCGCGCCGCAGAAACGAGGCGTGTGCACACGTGTTGGCACACTGACCCCTAAGAAACCGAACTCTGCGCTCCGTAAATATGCGCGTGTCCGTCTGTCCAACAACATTGAAGTGAACGCCTATATTCCGGGTATCGGTCACAACCTTCAGGAACACAGTGTTGTGCTGATCCGTGGCGGACGTGTCAAAGACCTTCCTGGTGTGCGTTATCACGTTATCCGCGGCGCACTCGATACGGCAAGCGTTGTCGATCGGAAGCAAAGCCGCTCGAAATACGGCGCAAAGAGACCGAAAGGTTAATCATAGAACAAGTAGAAAGGAGGAACTATTATGCCTAGAAAAGGTCCTGTTGAAAGACGTGACGTACTGCCTGACCCGCTTTATAATTCCAAGCTGGTTACACGGCTGATCAATCGTATTATGAAAGATGGCAAAAGAGGTAAAGCACAAACGATCCTCTATGATGCCTTTGATTTAATTAAGGAACGCGCGAACCAAGAACCTATGGAAGTGTTCGAACAGGCATTGAAGAATGTTATGCCCGTTCTTGAAGTAAAAGCTCGCCGTGTCGGAGGTTCTAACTACCAGGTGCCGGTAGAAGTTCGTCCGGAACGCCGCACGACTCTCGGTCTGCGTTATCTGGTTAATTATTCGAGACTTCGCGGTGAAAAGACAATGGTTGAACGTTTGGCCAACGAAATTATCGATGCATCAAACAACACGGGTGCTTCGGTAAAGAAACGCGAAGATATGCACAAGATGGCGGAAGCAAACAAAGCATTCGCTCATTATCGTTGGTAATTATCCAAACTATAGGAAGGAGAGAAAATCATGGCAAGGGAATTCTCCTTGGAAAATACGCGTAATATCGGTATTATGGCGCATATTGATGCGGGTAAAACGACAACGACTGAACGTATTCTTTTCTATTCCGGCCGTATTCACAAAATTGGTGAAACCCATGAAGGGGCTTCACAGATGGACTGGATGGACCAGGAAAAAGAACGTGGAATTACGATCACGTCTGCTGCGACGACTGCTCAATGGAAGAATCATCGGATTAACATCATCGATACGCCAGGACACGTCGATTTCACGGTTGAAGTTGAACGTTCCCTGCGTGTCCTTGACGGCGCAGTAACGGTTCTTGACGCACAGTCCGGAGTGGAACCGCAGACGGAAACTGTTTGGCGTCAGGCGACAACTTATGGCGTTCCGAGAATCGTATTCGTCAATAAGATGGATAAGATTGGTGCCAACTTTCTCTATTCATGCAAGACATTGCATGAAAGGCTGCAGGCCAATGCACACCCGATTCAGTTGCCAATGGGCGCTGAAGACGACTATAAGGGCGAAATCGACCTTGTAACGATGAAAGCTTATATCTACGAAGATGACCTTGGTTCAATTATTGATGCGGAAGAAATTCCGGATGAATATAAGGAACAGGCAGAAGAATACCATGACAAGTTGATTGAAGCGGTTGCTGATGTCGACGATGACATCATGGAAAAATATCTTGGCGGCGAGGAAATCTCGATTGACGAGCTGAAAGCTGCCATTCGTAAAGCGACTTGTGCCGTTAAGTTCTATCCGGTACTTTGCGGTACGGCTTTCAAGAATAAGGGCGTGCAACACGTGCTGGATGCCACTATCGACTACCTGCCGTCTCCAGTCGACGTTCCAGCGATTAAGGGAACGCTGCCGGACTCTGGCGAAGAAGTCGAACGTCCAGCCGATGACAATGCGCCATTTGCCGCTTTGGCCTTCAAAGTTATGACTGATCCATTTGTCGGTAAACTGACCTTCTTCCGCGTTTATTCAGGTACGGCGGAAGCCGGTTCTTATGTGCAGAACTCAACGAAGGATGCACGTGAACGCCTTGGTCGTATTCTTCAAATGCATGCCAATCACCGTAGTGAAATCAAAAAGGTTTACTCGGGCGATATTGCCGCGGCTGTTGGTTTGAAGAACACAACAACTGGCGACACGCTCTGCGATGAAGGAAACCTGATTGTTCTTGAATCGATGGAATTCCCTGACCCGGTTATCCACGTGGCTATCGAACCGAAATCGAAAGCCGATCAGGATAAAATGGGTATCGCTTTGGCTAAACTGGCTGAAGAAGATCCGACTTTCAAAACACATACTGACGAAGAAACGGGACAGACGATTATTGGTGGTATGGGTGAACTTCACTTGGATATCATCGTTGACCGTATGCGCCGCGAATTCAAAGTTGATGCAAACGTCGGCAATCCGCAGGTTGCTTACCGTGAAACGCTGACAAAAGCAGGACGCGCTGAAGGTAAGTTTATCCGGCAGTCCGGTGGCCGCGGCCAGTATGGTCACGTTTGGATTGAATTCGAACCGCTCAAAGAGGGCGAAGGCTTTGTCTTTGAAAATAAGATCGTCGGCGGTGTTGTTCCTCGCGAATACATCCCAGCGGTTGAACAAGGTTTGAAAGAAGCATTGCAAAACGGTCTGCTCGCCGGATACCCACTTATCGATGTCAAAGCCGCATTGGTTGACGGTTCTTACCACGATGTCGATTCCAGTGAAATGGCCTTCAAAATTGCTGCTTCGATGGCATTGAAGAGTGCAAAAGGCGTCTGCGCGCCAGTTATCCTTGAACCGATTATGAAGGTAGAAGTCAGCATGCCGGAAGAATATCTCGGCGATATCATGGGCGACATCACGAGCCGTCGCGGTCGTGTGGATGGTATGGAAGCACGTGCCGGCGCTCAGGTTGTATCCGCTCATGTGCCGCTCTCTGAAATGTTCGGCTATGCGACAACGCTTCGTTCATCAACACAGGGACGCGGAACGTTCACGATGCAATTCGATCACTATGAACAAGTTCCGAAGAGCGTCAGCGAAGAAATTATTAAGAAAGCAACGGGTGAATAATTTTCGCCGGATTGCCTGATTGTCACACTTTGTTTTTTATTGTAAGCTAAGGAGTAGGACATGCTTCGTGTCCGTTACCTTACTGCATATAAATTAAACTTTGCTATCAGAATTAAAGGAGGATATAAATCCATGGCTAAAGAACATTATGAACGCACAAAACCGCATGTTAACATCGGCACAATCGGTCACGTTGACCACGGTAAAACAACTCTGACTGCTGCGATTACAACTGTACTTGCAAAACAAGGCAAGGCTCAGGCTCGCGCTTATGATTCAATCGACGGCGCTCCGGAAGAAAGAGAACGTGGTATCACGATTTCCACGGCTCACGTTGAATATGAAACAGATACGCGTCACTATGCACACGTTGACTGCCCAGGACACGCTGACTATGTTAAAAACATGATCACCGGTGCTGCACAGATGGACGGTGCCATCCTCGTTGTTTCCGCTGTCGATGGCCCGATGCCTCAGACGCGTGAACACATCCTGCTTGCTCATCAGGTAGACGTGCCTTCTATCGTAGTCTTCCTGAACAAAACAGACCAGGTCGACGATCCTGAACTTCTTGAACTCGTTGAAATGGAAGTTCGTGACCTTCTGTCCGAATACGATTATCCGGGTGATGATGTTCCGGTTATCAAGGGTTCTGCTTTGAAAGCATTGCAAGGCGATCCTGAAGAAGAAAAACACATCCTCGAATTGATGGATGCTGTTGACGAATACATCCCGACACCTGCTCGTGAAACTGACAAGCCGTTCATGATGCCTATCGAAGACGTATTCTCGATCACAGGTCGTGGTACAGTTGCAACTGGCCGTGTAGAACGTGGTACAGTTAAGATTGGTGACGAAGTTGAAATCCTCGGTTTGACTGAAGCACCGAAGAAAACGATCGTTACCGGCGTTGAAATGTTCCGTAAAACACTTGATTTCGCTGAAGCCGGCGACAATATCGGCGCACTGCTTCGTGGTGTTGGCCGTGAAGATGTTGAACGTGGCCAGGTTTTGATTAAACCAGGTACCGTTACGGCTCACAAGAAATTCAAAGCTCAGGTTTACGTTTTGAAAAAAGAAGAAGGCGGTCGTCATACTCCGTTCTTCACAAATTACCGTCCGCAATTCTACTTCAGGACGACTGACGTTACCGGAACCATTACTCTTCCGGAAGGAACAGAAATGGTAATGCCTGGCGATAACGTTGATATGACAGTGGAACTGATTGCGCCAATCGCCGTTGAAAAAGGTACGAAATTCACCGTTCGTGAAGGTGGCCGCACAGTAGGTGCCGGCTCTGTATCTGAAATCATCGAGTGATTTGTTTTTGAAAAGAGTGCCCCTAATCGGGCACTTTTTTTATACCCGTTTTTCAAAGAATAAAGCCGTGTATAAAAAATAGCTATGTGTAAATTTAATATTGTTTTTCTGACCGATGGCAATGTGTGAGACGCCTGCGGGAACAGCTGCCGGCGAGACCCCGCAGAATTTTGCCTGTACGAGAAGGCTCGCGGTGCGCGCGCGGCAAGCGAACATAAAAAAAATTATAATAACAAAGCCAAAAAAATAAGAGTGAGAAAGAGGATTGACGTGCAGCCCCACATCGAATCAATTTGACCTCTATTAAAAAACTCTTTATAATAGAAAGGCTGCTGATTAATGTAAGGAATACCTTGCTTTATATCGTGATTTCAGATATAATGGTATGGTTGGTTTTCAGCAATGATGCGAGAGGTTGCGGATACACCCGGCTCCTTTGCCAAGGCGGGGTAGACGGATATTTTCGCGGAGCAAGTCTATTTTTCAAAAATGGACGAAAAAAGGAGGGAATACAATGGCAAAGCAAAAGATTCGCATTCGTTTGAAGGCATATGATCATCGTATTTTAGATCAGTCCGCTGAAAAAATTGTGGAAACGGCAAAACGTTCTGGTGCAAAGGTATCTGGACCGATTCCGCTTCCGACTGAAAAGTCGATTTACACAATCCTGCGTGCTGTTCATAAATACAAGGACTCACGTGAACAATTCGAAATGCGTACGCACAAACGTTTAGTCGACATTGTTGAGCCAACACCGCAAACGGTAGATTCGTTGATGAGACTGGATCTTCCTTCAGGTGTGGACATTGAAATTAAATTATAATTACTTAACGTCAATTAACAGGAGGTGTTACGGATGACTAAAGGAATCTTAGGCAAAAAAATCGGCATGACTCAGATTTTTGCTGAGAATGGCGATGTAATCCCTGTAACGGTTATCGATGTTTCCGGCAACGTTGTACTGCAAAAGAAAACAGCTGAAACCGACGGATACGAAGCGGTTCAGATTGGATTCGACAACGTGAAAGCATCGCGCATTACCAAGCCGGCACAAGGTCACGCTGAAAAAGCAAAAGCGGAACCTAAGCGCTTCGTAAAGGAAATCCGTGATGTAAATCTTGACGAGTACGAACTCGGCCAAGAAGTTGCTGCAACAACATTCAAAGTAGGCGAAATTGTCGATGTAACCGGCACGTCAAAAGGTAAAGGCTACCAAGGCCCTATCAAGCGCAACAATCAGTCGCGCGGACCGATGGCACACGGTTCCCGTTACCATCGTCGTCCAGGTTCTATGGGTGTTATCGACCCAGCTCACGTTTTCAAAGGCAAAAAGCTCGCCGGACGTATGGGCGGAGAAACGATTACAGTTCAGAACCTCGAGATTGCCAAAGTTGACGCAGAACGCCATTTGCTGCTGATCCGCGGAAACGTGCCAGGCGCAAAGAAGAGCTACATCGTGATTAAATCTGCTTTGAAAGCAGCAGAAGCTAAATAAGAAAGGAGGATGCTTCCATGCCAAAATTAAGTGTTTTTGATCAAAAAGGTGCTGAAGTAGGAAATGTTGAGCTGGCTGATTCTGTTTTTGGAATTACGCCAAATGAACATGTTGTCTACCAGGCAATCGTTATGCAACAGGCATCGCGCCGTCAAGGCACACATGCTGTAAAAAATCGCTCGGCTGTCCGCGGCGGTGGACGCAAGCCTTGGAAACAAAAAGGAACCGGCCGCGCGCGTCAGGGTTCTATTCGTTCGCCTCAGTGGGTTGGCGGCGGTACTGTTTTTGGACCGACTCCGCGCAGCTACGCTTACAAACTGCCGAAGAAAGCGCGTCGTCTCGCTATCAAGTCCGTATTGTCTGAAAAAGTAGTCGATAACGATCTTATTGTATTGGATGGTTTGGCATTCGATGCACCAAAGACAAAAGATTTTATCGCTGTTTTGAAAAATCTTTCCGTATCGGAAAAGGCACTTGTTGTCACTCAGGATTTTGATGATAACGTCATTCTTTCTTCCCGGAATATCCCAGGTGTGACGGTGCTTACGGCAACTGAAGTCAACGTTCTTGATGTTGTTGCACATAACAAGCTGATTGTGACAAAAGAAGCTGCCGAAAAGCTTGAGGAGGTGCTTGGATAATGAAAGATCCACGCGATGTCATTAAGCGCCCCGTGCTGACTGAACGGACAACTGATCAGATGGCCGACAAGAAGTACACCTTTGAAGTTGACCGTCGTTCCAATAAGTCTGAAATCAAACGTGCGGTTGAAGAAATTTTTGATGTTAAAGTTGTTAAAATCAACACGGTCAGCGTCAAGAGCAAGCCGAAACGTTATGGTCGTTACTCAGGCCATACATCTGAATGGAAAAAAGCAATTGTCACACTGACACCGGAAAGCAAAGAACTTGATTTCTATGGCTCCGGCGAATAAGAATCACTAAAGAAGGAGGTAATCGATCGTGCCACTTAAAAAGTACAAACCGACATCCAACGGTCGCAGGAATATGACATCGCTGGATTTCGCTGAAATTACAACAGACACGCCTGAAAAGTCGTTGTTGAAGAAGCTGCCGAAAAAAGCAGGACGCAACAACCAAGGTCGACTGACCGTTCGTCACCAGGGCGGCGGACATAAACGTCAGTACCGAGTTATTGATTTCAAAAGAAATAAGGATGGCGTACCAGGCAAAATTGCTACCATCGAATATGATCCGAACCGCACAGCAAATATTGCGCTTGTTCACTACGTTGATGGTGAAAAACGCTATATTATTGCACCAAAAGGTTTGAAGGTCGGCACACAGATCATGTCCGGCGTCGATGCCGACATCAAGGTTGGAAATGCGCTGCCGCTGAAAAACATTCCTGTAGGTACCGTGGTTCACAATATTGAGTTGAAACCTGGCAAAGGCGCACAGCTCGTTCGTTCCGCCGGAACTTCAGCACAGATCCTTGGTAAGGAAGGCAAATATGTGCTTGTTCGCCTCGTATCTGGTGAAGTTCGCATGATTCTCGAAACCTGCCGCGCGACCATCGGACAGGTTGGCAATCTGGAACACGAACTCGTATCGGTCGGCAAGGCCGGACGTTCACGTTGGAAAGGCATTCGCCCGACGGTCCGTGGTTCTGTAATGAACCCGAACGATCACCCGCATGGTGGTGGTGAAGGTAAGGCACCTGTTGGACGCAAATCGCCAATGTCTCCTTGGGGCAAGCCGACGATGGGCTACAAGACACGGAGCAAGAAAAATCCGTCCGAACAATTTATTATTAGACATCGTAAGAAAAAATAAGTGCGGATAATCATTTAATTTTGGAAGGAGGCCTACCCATGAGCCGAAGCCTGAAAAAAGGACCTTTTGTTGATGATCATTTAATGACAAAAGTCGTTGCTCTGAATGAAAAAGACGAAAAGAGAGTCATTAAGACATGGTCACGCCGGTCGACGATTTTTCCTGATTTTATTGGTCACACCATCGCCGTATATGACGGACGCAAGCATGTGCCGGTTTATATCACGGAAGACATGGTAGGACATAAGCTGGGAGAATTCGCCCCAACCAGAACGTACCGTGGACATGCAGCTTCTGACAAGAAAACAAGCGCGCGCTAACGAAAGGAGGAACTATGATGCAAGCAAAAGCTGTTGCTAGACAAATTCGTATTGCTCCTCGTAAGGCACGTCTTGTCATCGATCTTATCAGGGGCAAAGATGTCGGATATGCTTTGGCTGTTCTGAAGAACACACAAAGGTCCGCATCACCGATTATTGAAAAAGTACTAAAATCCGCGATCGCCAATGCGGAACACAATTATGATATGGATACTGAAGACTTGTTTGTTGAAAAGGCATTTGTTGACGAAGGCGCGACACTGAAACGTTTCCGCCCGCGTGCACAAGGCCGTGCGAGCAAGATTAACAAACGCACAAGCCATATTACGATCGTCGTATCAGATAAAAAGGAGGGATAATGCGTGGGTCAAAAAATTAATCCGATTGGTTTCCGTATCGGTGTCATCCGTGACTGGGAATCCAAATGGTATGCTGACAAAAACTATGCGGAATATCTTCATGAAGATATTAAAATCCGTAAATATGTTGAAAATAGGCTGAAAGATGCTGCGGTTTCCTCTATTGAATTGGAACGTGCGGCAAATCGTATCAACATTACAATTCGTACCGCTAAACCGGGCATGGTTATTGGCAAAGGCGGTTCTGAAGTTGAAGAATTAAGAAAAGCGTTAAACGCATTGACAGGCAAACGCGTTCATGTCAATATCTTCGAAATCAAGCAGGCAGATCTTGACGCGAAACTTGTTGCTGAAAACATTGCACGTCAGCTCGAAGGCCGTATCTCTTGGCGTCGTGCTCAGAAACAGACGCTGCAAAGAGCAATGCGCGCAGGTGCTAAAGGGATTAAGACACAATGTGCCGGACGTCTGGGCGGTGCTGATATGGCTCGGACAGAGGATTACAGTGAAGGAACCGTTCCGCTGCATACGTTGCGGGCTGATATTGACTATGGTACTGCAGAAGCAGACACAACCTATGGCAAAATTGGCGTAAAAGTATGGATTTATCGCGGAGAAGTCCTTCCGACGAAAGGAACGACTAATAAGGAAGGAGGCAGATAACTATGTTAATGCCAAAACGTGTGAAATATCGCAGACAGCATCGAGGCAGAATGCGCGGCAAGACAAAGGGCGGCGCAGCAGTCACTTTCGGTGAATTCGGCTTGCAGGCACTTGAATCCGCATGGATCACAAGCCGCCAGATTGAAGCAGCCCGTATTGCTATGACTCGTTACATGAAGCGCGGTGGTAAAGTCTGGATTAAGATTTTCCCGCAGAAGTCTTATACAAAGAAACCTCTTGATGTCCGAATGGGTTCCGGTAAAGGTGCTCCTGAAGGATGGGTGGCTGTTGTTAAACCAGGACGTGTTCTTTTTGAAGTTGGCGGTGTTAGCGAAGAAGTGGCTGCGGAAGCGCTCCGACTTGCAAGCCATAAACTGCCGATTAAAACGAAATTCGTAAAACGCGAAGAAGTGGGTGGTGACGCAAATGAAGGCTGAAGAAATTCGTAATTTAAACACTGCCGAGGTTGAACAAAACATCAAGTCTTTGAAAGAAGAATTGTTTAATCTGCGTTTTCAACTTGCAACCGGACAATTGGAAAATCCCGCCCGTATTCGTGAAGTTCGTAAATCCATTGCTCGCGCGAAAACAATTTTGCGTGAACGTGAATTGAATGTCCAAAACAGCTGAAAAGGAGGTTATCTGAATGGCTGAAGAAACCCGTGTGAATCGGAAAAAGGTATTGACCGGCCGCGTTGTTTCAGACAAGATGGATAAAACCATTACTGTACTGGTTGAAACATACAAAAACCATCAACTGTACGGCAAGCATGTCAAATACTCCAAGAAATTCAAAGCACATGATGAACAGAATCAGGCCAAAGTTGGCGATATCGTGGAAATCATGGAAACTCGCCCGCTTTCCAAAGATAAACGTTTTCGTCTTGTGAAAATTGTTGAGGAATCCGTTATTATCTGATCGCGTGCTTTGTCACAGATCGAAGGGAGGTCACTAAGTTATGATCCAGCAAGAAAGCCGTTTGAAAGTTGCCGACAACTCGGGCGCTCGTGAAATTCTGACGATTAAAGTGCTTGGTGGTTCTGGCCGCAAAACAGCGAACATCGGCGATATTATTGTTGCTTCTGTAAAACAGGCAACACCAGGTGGCGTTGTCAAGAAAGGCGACGTTGTCAAAGCCGTCATTGTTCGCACGAAGCATGGCGTAAGAAGGACTGACGGTTCTTATATTCGTTTCGACGAAAATGCCGCAGTGTTGATTAAAGATGATAAGAGTCCGCGTGGAACACGTATCTTTGGGCCCGTTGCCCGTGAATTACGTGACGGACAATTTATGAAAATTGTATCTCTTGCACCGGAAGTATTGTAATTCCGAACCCTCAGGAAAAGGAGGTGCTGCGCGCCATGGCAAAACTGCATGTTAAAAAAGGCGATAAAGTCCAAGTCATTACCGGCAAGGATAAAGGCAAACAAGGTGTTATCCTTGCAGCTTATCCAGATAAGGAACGTGTGCTTGTTGAAGGTGTTAACATCATCAAAAAGCATTCTAAGCCGACTCAGGCAAGCCCACAAGGCGGTATCATTGAACGGGAAGCACCGATTCACGTGTCCAACGTGATGTTGCTTGACCCGAAAACAAATGAACCGACCCGCGTTGGTCATCAAGTGGTTGACGGTAAGAAAGTACGTGTTTCCAAAAAATCAGGCGAAGTGATTGACTGATCCCGCGATTAAGAAGGGAGGCAAACTCATGGGACGTTTAAAAGAAAAATATGAAAAAGAAGTCGTACCGGCTCTTGTTGAAAAATTCAATTACACATCTGTGATGCAGGTGCCGGCGATTGAAAAGATCGTTATCAATATGGGTGTCGGCGAAGCCGTTCACAATTCGAAAGTTCTGGATAGCGCTGTTGAAGATTTGACTGCTTTGTCCGGACAGAAACCGGTAATTACCCGCGCCAAGAAATCAATTGCTGCATTCAAGCTTCGTGAAGGCGTTGCTATCGGCGCAAAAGTCACATTGAGGAAAGATCGGATGTATGATTTCCTTGATAAATTGATTGCAGTGGCACTGCCGCGTGTTCGCGATTTCCGTGGTATCTCCAAAAAGGCTTTTGACGGCCGCGGTAATTATACGCTTGGTATCCGCGAACAATTGATTTTTCCGGAAATTGACTACGATAAGATTGACAAAGTACGCGGCATGGACATTGTCATTGTTACAAGTGCGAAGACGGATGAAGAAGCTTCAGCACTACTGACATTGCTTGGTATGCCTTTTACAAAATAATAATCGATAAGGAGGATATGAATTTTGGCAAAAACATCGATGCTTGTATCCGCACATCGCCCGAAGAAGTTTAAAGTGCAGGAATATACACGCTGTGAACGTTGTGGACGTCCTCATTCGGTTCTAAGGAAATTCAAATTATGCAGAATTTGTTTTCGCGAGCTTGCTTATAAGGGACAGATTCCTGGCGTCAGAAAATCCAGCTGGTAAAAATTAAGTCACAGGGAAGGAGGTCGAATTTGCATGGTCATGACAGATCCAATTGCAGATATGCTGACTCGCATTCGTAACGCAAATATTGTTCACCACGAACAGATTGAACTGCCGGGTTCCAGAATTAAAAAGGAAATCGCTGATATTCTGAAACGCGAAGGCTTTATTAAAGATGTTGAATATATCGAAGATGACAAGCAAGGTGTGCTTCGTTTGTTCTTGAAATATGGTGCAAATAAAGAACGTGTCATCTCGGGCCTGAAGAGGATTAGCAAACCGGGACTACGCGTGTATGCGAAGGCCGATGAAGTGCCGAAAGTACTTGGCGGTCTCGGAATTGCTATCGTTTCTACATCGAAGGGTGTCATTACGGACAAGGAAGCGCGTCAACAGAAGGTTGGCGGCGAAGTCCTCGCTTACATCTGGTAATTAGTAAAAAAGAATGGAGGTGTACTTATGTCTCGTATCGGTTTAAAACCTACAACAGTACCGGAGAATGTCACGGTTACGATTAACGGTCAGACAGTGACTGTTAAAGGTCCTAAGGGAGAATTGTCCCGTAAATTTCATCAGGATATGATCATCACGCATGAAGACAACTTGGTTAAAGTTGCGCGCCCGGATGATTCCAATCAACACAAGGCACTGCACGGAACGACGAGCAGCCTGATCAGCAATATGGTTCAGGGTGTTACTGCAGGATTTGTCAAGAACCTGGAACTTGTCGGCGTTGGTTACCGCGCTAGCAAAAAGGGTAATAACCTCGTACTTAACGTTGGTTATTCCCATCCGGTTGAAATCGTTCCTGAAGAAGGAATTGAAATCAATGTTGAAGGAAACAACAAAGTAATTGTTTCCGGAATCGACAAACAGCGTGTCGGCGAAGTTGCTGCTAACATTCGTTCCGTTCGTTCTCCGGAACCTTACAAGGGCAAAGGTATTCGCTATGAAGGCGAACATGTGCGCCGCAAGGAAGGTAAAACAGGTAAATAATTAGGTTGCCGTAAGGCCGGCCTTTGAAGAATTAAAGGGATGAGCATTACATCCCGCTATCCGAAAATTTGGACTGACTGGAAAGGAGCGACACAACATGATCACGAAGAAAGACAAAAATGCCATTCGTCAAAAAAGGCATTTACATGTCCGTCACCGGATTACCGGTACGAGCGAACGTCCGCGCCTGAACGTGTTCCGTTCTTCCAAGAATATTTATGCACAGTTGATTGATGATACGAAGGGTGTTACCCTCGTTTCTTCATCTTCACTTGATAAAGCTCTTGAGTTGGAAAAAGGCAGCGACGTTGCAGCAGCAAAAAAAGTTGGCGAAGTCATTGGCCAGCGTGCTCTTGAAAAGGGCATTGACACAGTTGTTTTTGACCGTAGCGGCTATCTCTATCACGGACGCGTTCAGGCAGTAGCTGAAGGCGCACGGGAAGCCGGATTGAAATTCTAATTAAGGAGGGAAACCATGGCTAACAATAATGATCGCAATAAATCAGAATTTGAAGAACGCGTCGTAACGATTAACCGCGTCGCCAAGGTTGTTAAAGGTGGACGCCGTTTCCGTTTTGCCGCATTGGTTGTTGTTGGTGACAAAAAAGGCAATGTAGGCTTCGGCATGGGTAAAGCACACGAAGTTCCAGAAGCTATCCGCAAAGCCATTGAAGATGCAAAGAAAAATGTATTCAATGTGCCGATCGTGCATACAACGATCCCGCACCAGGTTGTCGGCCATTCAGGAGCTGGTAGCGTACTCCTCAAACCGGCATCAGAAGGTACGGGAATTATCGCGGGCGGTCCTGTCCGCGCCGTGCTTGAACTTTCCGGCCTTGGCGATATTCTTTCGAAATCACTGGGTTCAAATAATCCGATTAACATGGTTCGTGCGACGGTTGAAGGTTTGAAAAGCCTGAAACGTGCAGAACATGTAGCTAAGCTTCGCGGTAAATCTGTTGAAGAGCTGATGGGCTAAGGAGGGAACAGCGATAATGGCTAAGAAATTGGAAATTACCCTCTCTCGCAGTGTGATCGGGACGCCGCAGAATCAGCGCGTAACTGTCCGCACACTTGGACTTAGGAAAACTTATCAGACAGTCGTTCAGGAAGACACACCTGCCATTCGTGGCATGGTGAACAAAGTCTCCCACTTGCTGACTGTTCGCGAATTAAACGATTAAAATCATACGATACTGAGAATAAGGAGGTGCCAAGATGAAACTCCATGAATTGAAACCTGCCGAAGGTTCGCGTGCGGCAAGAAAAAGAGTAGGCCGCGGTTATGGTTCCGGGCTTGGCAAAACATCTGGCAGAGGTCAAAAAGGACAGAAAGCCCGTTCAGGCGGTAATATCCGCCCTGGTTTTGAAGGCGGTCAATTGTCTCTGCTTCGTACGTTGCCTAAAAAGGGATTCAAGAATCCGACACGCAAAGTGTACACGATTGTCAATGTAGAACAGCTGAACCGTTTTGAAAACGGAACGGAAGTCACTCCGGAACTCTTGCTGGAAACACGCGTCATCAGGAAACTGAATGATGGTGTTAAAGTATTGGGCGAAGGCAAGCTGAATGCAAAGTTAACGGTGAAAGCCGCTAAATTTTCTGCTTCTGCCAAAGAAGCTATTGAAGCTGCCGGCGGAAACATTGAGGTGATCTGATGTTTCAGGTGCTTTCCAGTGTGTGGCGTGAAGCTGAGATTCGTAAGAAAATTATTTTTACATTGCTTATGCTTATTATTTTTCGGATTGGGACATTCATTCCCGTTCCGGGAATTAATACGGCAATGATTAATATCAGTGATTCCAGTGCCTTTGGTTTATTTAATACCTTTGGCGGCGGCGCGTTGCAAAACTTCTCCATTATTTCTATGGGGGTTATGCCTTATATCACTGCTTCCATCATCGTACAGTTGTTGCAGATGGATGTCGTGCCAAAGCTGACTGAATGGTCCAAACAAGGGGAAATGGGCAGGCGCAAGCTCAATCAGCTGACGCGTTATCTGACAATTGTCCTTGGCTTTATTGAAGCGCTAGGTTTATCCTATACGTTTAGTAAAAGTTATGCGGGCCTGGTCAGTGACCCGTCCATCTGGACATTTTTGATCATTGCTGCGGTATTGACAGCTGGTACAGCTTTTCTTGTCTGGCTTGGCGATCAAATTACGGCTTATGGTGTCGGAAACGGTATTTCGATTCTTATTTTTGCCGGAATTGTCGCTCGCATTCCGACGGCAGTCAATCAGATTTATGCTCAGCGCTTTGCTTCTTCAACCAACACATTTATGGAAGTGCTTGGGCTTCTGGCAATCATTGTTGTCGTTTTGCTAATTGTCGTAGGAACGATCTTCGTGCAACAAGGCATGCGAAAGATTCCCATTCAATATGCGAAACGGACAAATGGGACAACGACTTACAGCGTGGAACCGGCGCACTTGCCGATTAAGGTAAATGCTGCAGGCGTTATTCCAGTCATCTTTGCGATTTCTCTGATGATTACGCCGCCAACGATTGCCAACTTTTTTGGCAATAATACGGCGACACAATGGATTACCCGGATATTTGACTATTCGACTGTATATGGGATGCTTATCTACGCAGCGCTAATCATTGCGTTCACGTATTTCTACACCTTTGTACAGGTCAATCCGGAGAAGATGGCGAAAAACCTTGGCGAACAAGGTGGCTATATTCCAGGTATTCGTCCGGGGAAAAGTACTGAAAAATACATTACAAAAATTTTGTACCGTCTGACGTTTCTCGGTTCAATCTTTTTAACAGTTATCTCGCTTCTGCCGATTGTTTTCGGTGAAATAGGCGACCTGCCGACAAGTGCCAGAATCGGCGGCACGAGCTTGCTGATTGTTGTCGGTGTAGCCTTGGATACGATGAAGCGGATTGAGAGTCAGCTGGTCAAAAGAAATTACCGCGGCTTCATTAGAAGATAAAGCGCGGCAAGCGCACGGGAGGCAACAATGAATTTAATTTTAATGGGTCTGCCTGGCGCGGGAAAGGGAACGCAGGCGGAAAAAATTATTGAGGCATATGGTTTGCCGCATATTTCAACTGGCGATATGTTCCGCCAAGCCATTAAAGACGGAACTGCTTTGGGGAAGAAAGCAAAGTCTTTTATGGATAAAGGTGCCCTTGTACCGGATGAAGTGACCATCGGTATCGTTCGTGAAAGGCTCAGCAAGGAAGATTGCAAGAATGGCTTTATGCTGGATGGTTTTCCTCGAACGGTGTTCCAAGCTGAAGCGCTGGATAAGATTATGTCCGATCAAGGAAGCACAATTGATGCGGTTCTCAATATCACGGTTGATCCTGAGCAACTCATGGCACGGCTGACTGGCCGGCGGATTTGTTCAAATTGCGGTGCTACCTACCATCTTATCTATAATCCTCCAAAACAGGAGGGCGTTTGCGATAAGTGTGGTGGCGAGCTGAAGCAGCGTGTGGATGACAGTGCAGCAACTGTACGTGAACGGCTCAAAGTCAACATGGAACAACAGCAGCCGCTAATTACTTATTACACAGAGAAGCAACTGCTGAAACAAGTGGATGGCGATCAGGCAATCGATCAGGTGTTTAGCGAGATTTCCGCAATTCTCGGAGCTCTGTCCGTTTGATAACATTGAAGAGCGCGAAGGAAATCGATAAGATTCGAAAAGCCGGGAAAATTGTTTCGGAAGTGCTCGATGTGCTGAAGCGCCGCATCGATCCGGGTGTCCGAACAATCGAACTCGACGTACTGGCAGAGCGCTTAATCAAAGCTGCCGGGGCCCGGCCATCTTTCAAAGGCTTTGACGGTTATCAATATAGTATCTGCACTTCAGTGAACCATCAGCTCGCTCATGGAATACCTGGTTCATACGTTCTGCAGGATGGAGACCTGATCAGCATAGATATCGGTGCTGCATATGACGGTTATCATGCGGATTCCGCATGGACATTTCCTGTCGGCAAGGCCTCACCGGCCGGCCGTCGGCTGATGAAGGCAACCGAGGATGCGCTTTATCAAGGAATTGCCCGGGCGAAACCGGGCGCCCATCTGTCCGATATTTCTCATGCGGTGCAAACCTGTTCTGAGTCGTATGGATTTTCCGTCGTGCATGAACTGACGGGTCACGGTATCGGCCGCTCACTTCATGAAGATCCGGAGGTGCCGAATTTCGGCGAAGCCGGTCACGGTCCACTTCTTGTTCCCGGTATGGTGCTTGCCATCGAGCCACTTGTGAACGAGGGCAGTCGCTCCATCTGGATTGTGGAAGATGATGACTGGACGATCGAGACAGAAGACGGCAAATTGTGTGCGCACGATGAACACACATTGGTCATAACGGAAAATGGGAATGAAATCTTGACAAAGCAATAAGTGAAGGTGATGATTGATGGGTAGTGAGCAGGCAGCGCCTGTCCCCGGCCAAATTGCCCAAGTTTTAAAGGGCAAAGAAACCGGTTCTTATTTTGTGATTGTACGTCTTCTTGATCACCGTTTTGTTTTAATTGCTGATGGCGACAGACGGAAGTTCGACAATGCAAAGAAGAAGAACATCAGCCATCTGAAACTTCAAACGTATGTATCATTTGAAGTCCAGAAAAGCCTCCTTGAGACCGGGCGTGTAACGAATGGGAAATTGCGTTATGCCATCGCCCATTTTCTGGATGAAGAAATGAGTAATCTAAGGAAGGGTGAGTCAGCGGATGGCTAAAGAAGATGTCATTGAAGTTGAAGGCACCGTTATTGAACCGTTGCCCAACGCGATGTTTCGTGTTGAATTGGAAAATGGCCACAAGATTTTGGCTCATGTATCCGGTAAAATCCGGATGCATTTTATCCGTATTTTGCCAGGTGATAAGGTAACGGTCGAATTGTCGCCATATGATGTGTCGCGCGGCCGTATTACGTTCAGGCATAAATAATATTAAGGTGCTCTGCGGGTGCATGAAGGAGGGTTCAGCAATGAAAGTGAGACCATCAGTTAAAAAGATGTGCGAAAAATGCAAGATTGTCCGCCGTAAAGGTGTTGTCATGGTGATTTGTGAAAATCCGAAGCATAAACAAAGACAAGGATAAAAGGAGGTGCGTTAACGTATGGCACGTATTGCAGGTATCGATATTCCAAGAGAAAAAAGGGTTGTTATTTCGCTGACCTACATTTACGGTATCGGTCTGACAACGGCCAAGAAGATTTTGGCGGAAGCCAAAGTCTCCGAAGACACACGTGTTCGTGATTTGACTGAAGAAGAACAGACGCGTATCCGTGAAGTTGTCGACCATTATCGTGTGGAAGGCGATTTGCGCCGCGAAGTTTCTCTGAATATCAAGAGGCTTATCGAAATCGGATCCTATCGCGGCATTCGTCACCGTAGAGGTCTTCCGGTTCGCGGACAGAATACGAAGAATAATTCCCGTACAAGAAAAGGTCCTAAAAAGACCATGGCAAATAAAAAGAAATAAGTGAAGGAGGGTTAAACATTTATGGTAAAACAACAACGTACGCGTAAGCGCCGGATCAAGAGGAATGTTGAGAACGGGGTGGCACATATCCGTTCGACGTTCAACAATACAATCGTTACGATTACCGATCCCCATGGCAATGCCATCTCTTGGGCAAGTGCCGGTGGTCTTGGATTCAAGGGTTCGAGAAAATCCACACCATATGCCGCTCAGACTGCAGCAGAAGCTGCCGGCAAGAGCGCGATGGATAATGGCATGAAAACCATTGAAGTATCTGTCAAAGGACCAGGCGCTGGACGTGAAGCGGCAATTCGTGCTTTGCAGGCAGTGGGCCTTGAAGTGACTACAATCCGCGACGTAACGCCTATTCCTCATAACGGCTGCCGTCCGCCAAAACGTCGTCGTGTCTGACCGGTATACGTATAGCATGCTATGAATCTGTTTATAATGCTTATGATTTATAAACGTTATGAAACAATAGATTGAGAAAGCAAGCCGGTATGCCTGAACGAAAACTTATCGGGGAGCTTCAGTCCGCTTATAGTTGGCTGAAGTTCCGACGTTTCGAAGGAGGGTTTCTAGTTGATGATTGAGATCGAAAAGCCGAAGATCGATACGGTTGAACTGTCTGACGACGGAAGCTATGGCAAATTTGTTGTCGAACCACTCGAACGCGGGTACGGCACGACTCTGGGTAACTCGTTACGCCGGATTTTGCTTTCGTCCCTCCCGGGCGCGGCTGTGACAACCGTACAGTTTGATACGGTGCTTCATGAATTTTCCACCATCGAAGGCGTTGTCGAGGATGTAACGGCGATTATTCTGAATATAAAGAAGCTTGCTTTGAAGCTTTATTCAGATGATGAAAAGACACTTGAGATTGACGTTCAAAGAGAAGGAAAAGTGACAGCAGCTGACATTGTCCATGACAGCGATGTCGAAATTCTAAATCCTGAACTGGAAATAGCGACGCTTGACAAAGGCGCAAATTTCCATCTGAGAATGCAGGCCCAAAAAGGCCGCGGCTATGTTCCTGCCGATGGGAACAAGACCGAAGATCTGCCAATCGGTGTGATTCCGATTGATTCGATTTACACGCCAATTGAGCGAGTAAACTATCAAGTGGAAAAGACACGTGTCGGCCAGGTTGCCAATTATGACAAACTGACCCTTGATGTCTGGACCAATGGCAGCATCCGTCCGGAAGAAGCGATTGCGCTCGGCGCGAAAATTCTTTCCGAGCACTTGAATCTTTTTGTCGGCTTAACCGATCAGGCACAGAAAGCTGAAATTATGATCGAAAAAGAAGAAGACAAGAAGGAAAAAGTGCTGGAAATGACGATTGAAGAACTGGATCTGTCCGTACGTTCTTACAATTGTCTGAAACGCGCTGGGATCAATACGGTTCAAGAACTGACTCAGAAATCGGAAGAAGATATGATGAAAGTTCGCAATCTGGGTCGTAAATCTCTTGAAGAAGTTGAAGAGAAGCTAAATGATCTCGGACTTGGATTAAGAGTGGAAGAATAACACATTTATTTAAAAGATATTTTTCTTTTTTGCGCAAAAAAGAAGAATCAAGAGTGACAAAGGAGGTACAGGTACATGGCTTATGTAAAACTGGGTCGGGACTCTGCGGCAAGAAAGGCTCTGTTCCGTGATCTGGCGACTGATTTGATTATCAATGAACGTATTGAAACAACACTTCAGAAAGCTAAGGCCGTTCAGCCGATCGTTGAAAAGATGATTACACTGGCAAAACGCGGCGATCTTCATGCACGCCGTCAAGCGGCTGCGTTCATTCGCAATGAAGTAGCTAATGATGAAGGAACGCAGAATGCTGTTCAGAAATTGTTCGATGATATCGCAAAGCGTTATGAAGAACGTCAGGGCGGCTATACGCGCGTTCTGAAAGCAGGCCCTCGTAAAGGCGACGGCGCGGAACTCGCGATTCTTGAATTGGTAAAATAAGTTTTTTCGAATGACGAAGGCAGAAGCGGGTATCATCAACCTGTTTCTGCCTTTTTTGCAGCTTGCTGCAGCATTGTTTTTTGGGGATGGCCGATCGTTGAATTGAGTGAAAGGCGGTTAGATCCGGCCAATCAGAAATTCTGCTATACTGAGAAATAAAAGTCTAATGAGTTGAGATGAGCCTGAGTTCGAGAGGAGGAGATCGTGTGCCAAATATCATTGATGTTAGTGATTTGTCGTACCGTTACCAAGAAGCGGGATCACGAGTACTCGATCACGTCACGCTGTCCGTCAAACAGGGCGAGTGGCTGGCAATTATCGGCCACAACGGTTCGGGAAAATCAACGCTGGCAAAATGTCTGAACGGCCTGATTCAGCCGGAGCAAGGAAACGTGGTGGTTTCCGGCTACAATACAAAGGATGAATCCGCGATTTGGAAAATTCGCCGACGCGTTGGGATGGTGTTTCAGAACCCCGATAACCAATTTGTTGGGGCCACTGTCCGCGATGATGTAGCGTTCGGTATGGAGAATCACGGCGTCGCTCGCGAAGAGATGCTTCAGCGTTTGGATGAAGCGTTGAAGTTGGTCAAAATGGAAGCTTACGCGGATCAGGAACCGCATCGTTTGTCGGGCGGCCAAAAGCAGCGGGTGGCCCTGGCTGGTATAGTCGCTTTGCAGCCGCTGATTGTGATTCTTGATGAAGCCACATCGATGCTTGATCCAGAAGGTCGGCGCGATGTGCTGGAAACCATGAAATTATTAAATAAACAACGGGGACTAACCGTATTGTCGATTACGCATGACCTCGATGAAGCGGTGCATGCTGACCGGCTGATTGTAATGAATGAAGGCAAAGTCATTCGTCAGGGGACGCCGGCAGAAATCTTCCAACATGCGGAATTACTCGAAGAAATCGGGCTTGATCTCCCGTTTGCAGTCAAAATGGAGCGGTTGCTTCGTCAGAGGGGACTTGAGATGACGGAGCGGCCACTGACTCAGGAAGGATTGGTGAATGCACTGTGGACATTACGGTCAACCATGTAACGCATACGTATCAACCGGGAACACCCTTTATGCGCATGGCGTTAAATGATGTCAGTGTGGCATTCCCATCGGGATCCTTTACATCCATCATCGGTCACACAGGATCCGGAAAATCGACCCTAGCGCAGCATTTAAATGGTCTGCTTCTGCCCTCCACCGGCTCTATTACAGCGGGTGATCTCACATTAGAAGGTGGCAGCAAACGCAAGAAAAAAAAGATTAATTTTAAAGCTTTACGCGAGAAAGTCGGCTATGTTTTTCAGTATCCGGAACATCAGCTTTTTGAGGAAACGCTGCTGAAAGATGTGGCTTTCGGACCGATTAACTTCGGTGTGCCGCAGGATGAAGCCGGTCGTCGAGCGAAAGCATGCCTAGAACTGGTACATATCCCATCAGCGTTTTGGGAACGTTCGCCATTTGACCTCAGCGGCGGGCAGATGCGCCGGGTGGCAATTGCCGGCGTGCTCGCCGTTCAGCCGGAAGTGATCATTCTTGATGAACCGACTGCTGGGCTCGATCCGAGGGGCAGAAAAGAAATCATGGATTTGTTTGATCAGTTGCATCGCCAGCAGAAGCGAACGATTATTATGGTTACCCATAACATGAGCGACGCCGCTCTTTATTCTGATCAGGTTGTTGTGATGAATCATGGATCGCTCATCATGGCGGGCTCACCAGCCGAAGTCTTTTCACGTGACGAAGCGCTACAGCGAATTGGGTTGGAAAGCCCGGAAACGATGCAATTTATTCGTCGCTTAGCGGAGAAAATAGGTACACCGCAGCCAACCCTGTCAGCCTTCACGATGGAGGATACAGCAGACGCAGTGCTGAAATTGTTAAAGGGGGATGCGGCCCATGTTTAATCTCGTCATCGGCCAGTATGTGCCAATGGAGTCGCTGGTGCACAGGCTGGATCCGCGCTCGAAACTGATCAGCATGTTTCTGTTTGTCATTATCGTCTTTCTGGCTAATAATTGGCTGTCCTATGGACTCTTAATCTTATTCTGTCTTGCAAGTATTACCGCTTCCAAGCTGCCGTTTCAATTTATTTACCGCGGCCTGCGGTCCGTTTTTTTTATTGTGTTTCTAACCTTTATTTTGAATTTATTTTTTACAAATGGTGGATTGCTGCTCTTCAGCTGGGGTTGGCTGCATATCTATCTGAATGGCTTGATTCAATCGATCTTCATATCATTTCGGATTTTGGTAATTATCGTTATCACGACCCTGCTGACATTGACAACCTCGCCGATAGAGATTACCGATGGTCTGGAATCTTTGCTCCATCCGCTCAAGCGAATTAAATTGCCGGTTCATGAATTTGCGCTAATGATGTCGATATCATTGCGTTTTATCCCGACTCTGCTTGAGGAGACGGAAAAAATTATTAAAGCCCAGGCGGCGCGCGGTTCTGATTTTACCACGGGTTCGATCAAAAGCCGGTTCAAAGCTGTTGTACCGCTACTGGTGCCGCTTTTTGTCAGCGCGTTTAAGCGCGCGGAAGAACTGGCGATGGCGATGGAAGCGCGCGGTTATCATGGCGATGAGGGCAGAACGAAGCTGCACCGGCTCGTTTGGAACAACCGTGATACGGTGCTGCTCCTCATTCTCGCAATCATGACGATCGCACTGATTCTGTTTCGATATTAGTACAGGAGATTGAGTTGAGATGGTCAAACTGAAATGTACGGTGGCGTATGACGGCACCCATTTCTTCGGATATCAGGTGCAGCCGGAAAAACGGACCGTGCAAAGTGAAATTGAAGCAGCCTTGAAAAAACTGCATAAAGGTTGCCCGGTGCGGATCGCCGCCTCGGGGCGCACTGATCGCGGTGTTCATGCGTACGGTCAGGTCTTCCATTTTACAAGCGATTTGCGGATCCCAGAGGAGAATTGGGCCAAAGCGCTGAACAGTTTGCTGCCGCAGGATATCTTTATCCGCCAGGCGGAGCAGGTGGACAATGCGTTTCATGCGCGCTATGATGTCCGGCGCAAAGAGTACCGCTACCGTCTGCTGACACGGCCCGAGCCCGACTTGTTCCGACGCTTTTACACGACGCACATCCCGCAACCGCTTGATATCGGACAGATGCAGGCAGCCGCTCGCTTTATTGTTGGTACGCATGACTTCAGTTCGTTCTGTGCCGCCAATACATCCGTCATTGACAAAACGCGGACGGTTTATGAACTAGCAATTGAACCCTTTGCAGATGAAACGATTATTCGTATTGCCGGCAGCGGTTTTCTTTACCAGATGGTACGGATTATCACGGGGACCTTGCTTGACGTCGGCATGGGGAAATTCACACCGTTGCATGTGGCGGAAATTGTCGCAGCAAAGGACCGCAATAGTGCGTCGAAAACAGCGCCGCCCACGGGCTTGACGCTATGGAAAGTAACCTATTAATCACTTTTTAAAAGAAATTAAGAGAAACAGGATGCTGCTTGACAAAAGCAGCTCAATACGTTACTATATGCTTTGGCATTTCTAATTTGACCACTATTAGCCCCAAAGATATTGGCTCAAAATAGATGACGGATTTAGGAAAGCAAGATGCTTTCCCTCCTGAGACGGTTGTGGGTCGTCTCAGGCAATTGAATGATTCAAGGAGGAAATCATTGTGCGTACAACCTATATGGCTAACTCGGCAACCGTTGACCGCAAATGGCTCGTTATCGATGCCGAAGGTCAGATTCTCGGACGCCTTGCCAGCGAAGTTGCATCAATTCTTCGCGGCAAAAATAAACCGACTTTTACACCGCACGTAGATTGCGGAGACAATGTAATTATTATCAATGCAGATAAGATTGAATTGACAGGCAAGAAACTACTGACGAAACAATATACGCATCATTCAGGTTTCCCGGGCGGTATCAAACAGCGCTCTGCGCTTGAAATGCGCCAGACGCGCGCGAGAGCAATGCTCGAAATCACGATTAAGGGCATGCTGCCGCATAACAGTCTCGGACGCAAGATGTTCAATAAACTTCATGTTTATGAAGGCGCAGAACATCCGCATGCTGCACAAAAACCAGAAGCGTATACACTTCGCGGATAATTGAGGAGGGACAATAAATGGCACAAGTACAATATTACGGCACTGGCCGCCGGAAAAGCTCAGTTGCCCGCGTAAGGCTCGTTCCTGGCGATGGCAATGTTCTTGTTAACGGCCGCGCTGTTGATGAATATTTCAACCTTGAAACACTGCGCACGATTCTAAAACAACCGCTCGTTACAACAGAAACGGAAGGACGTTACGATGTCCTCGTTAATGTAGACGGCGGCGGTTTCACCGGCCAGGCCGGCGCAATCCGTCACGGCATTGCTCGCGCACTGCTGAAAGCTGATCCGGAATACCGCGCGGTTTTGAAAGCCGCTGGCTTCCTGACACGTGATCCGCGTATGAAAGAGCGTAAAAAATACGGACTCAAAGGCGCACGTCGTGCACCACAGTTCTCAAAACGCTGATTTTCGGGCGTTCAAAGGCTCTCAACCTTATTGGTTGGGAGCCTTTTTGCAAGATAAGAAAGTATAAAAAATTTTTGCCAAAAAAGACTTGCTAATCCAAGTCTTTTTTTGATGCTTTAACAATGGGTTTTGACCCTCATTTGACGATCAGCAGTTCTGTTTTATCATTTTTAATGGATTCCAAATACAAAATGGGATCGATTAGATAATTTGTTATCACCAGAGTCCTCTTTAAGATTTAGGCAATGTCTTCAGTTTTTCCATTGTTGTTTCAGTTCTCGCTTAAGGTCAGAAAGTATGTTCATCATTCTTTGCCCGAAAATAGGGATATTTATTCTTATTATATCTTGAAATACGAATATATGTTCGCTATAATTAAGAAAAATTGAGGTGATTAGATGCGATCAGGGGATGTCATAGTAATTATTTATCAAGCGAAAGATGGTCAATTTTCGAAGCGGCGTGTCAGGATCATAAGTGTAGGCACGGCCTATATTAAAGCATATTGTTACACGCGGCGACAAGTACGGACATTTACTATTGATCGTATCTATTCCAGCCAAAGAGTCGTCGCTTAAGCGTGTTTTCACCTATGAATATCCGCAGTTGAAAGGGAAAGAATAGAAAGAATAAATCTGATCAAAAAGGATGATACGGTGATTTACATCTATAACGATTTTGGCGGGACGCACACGACGGCACTCGCTGCAGCTTATCATCTAAAAAAAATATCTGGAAGCCAGAAGTTGACGAAAGCAGAGATTTTATCTGTACCTTATTTTAATAAGCTCAATGCGTCGGATATGGGGAAATTTATCTTTCATGGGCAGGATGACGACGGAAATTCAGTGTACACAGTTGGTCGCGGCGCATCGAAACATCTGCTTCCGGCGATCGTTAATTTAAGTATTCTGCTTCAGAAGAAATACAACGGATCGGAGAAAATCATTTTCTCGAACACATCGCCGACCGTTCCGTTTTCAATGACGATCGGCGGCTTGTTTTCTCGGTGGATGAAGATAGATTTCATTGGCGTCCCCTTGCTTGTTGCTGGAGCGAAGCAGTGCTATCCGGACATTGTCCGGCTTGTGAACGACACGAAAGAACGGGCGAAAACTGCGGTTGAGAAAGTCACGGTCTTAGAGAATCAAGCATTTAAATAACGAGTGGCAGTCAAAAAAGTGTTCTGCCGAAAAAGGCTGGTTTTAATCTGTGTCGTGCTGATGGAAATACCACTGAAGAAACGATTCTACCCAACCCACCTGAGACAGCATCAGGTCCGTTGCGCAGACGCCGAAATGACTGGAATGCCCGGTTCTTTTGATTGCCAGGACTTTTTACAACACGGTTCCGAAGGCGTTCACTATAATGGGAATGAAGGTCAAAAGAAGCACATTATCTGTGTTCCGGGCCAAATTTATATCTTGGAGGGGCTTGAGAGTGAAAGCAGTGATTGTGTCTAAGTTTGGCGATCCGTCGGTACTTAACTGTACAGATCTGAAAATTCCGAAGATTGGTGCGGAACAGGTGCTGATCCGCGTCGTTGCCACAAGTGTGAATTTCGCAGATATTATGTCGCGTCAGGGAAGATATCATTCCGGCAGTAAACCGCCTTTTATACCCGGACTTGACGCAGCTGGAATTATTGAAGAAACAGGTGCCGACGTACACGATCTGCACGTCGGTCAGCATGTCATCGCGCTTCTGAAGCATGGGTCCTATTCAGAGTATGTGGCTTCCGATGAGAATCTAACTTTTCCGATTCCGGATTCAGTGGATTTTGAGACCGCCGCCGCTTGCCCGACAGTGGCCTTCACTTCATATAAATTGCTTGCCGATGTGGCCCGTGTTCACCCGGGTGAAACGGTGCTGATTCATGCGGCAGCCGGCGGTATCGGTACAACGGCAGTACAATTGGCACGGCTGTTCGGCGCGGACAAAGTCATCGGCACTGTCGGCAGCGACCGGAAAAAGCCGATTGCAGAACAGGCAGGAGCCGATGCGGTGATCAACTATCAGACTGAAGACTTTGCATCAGAAGTCAATCGGCTGACCGGCGGTAAGGGTGCCGATGTGATTCTTGATTCGCTGTCCGGAGAGATTGCCGAGAAAAGTCTGACCTGTCTTGCCCTATACGGCAGGCTTGTTAATTTCGGCAGTGCCGGCGGAGATACAGGTCGTTTTAAGACGACAGACCTGCATTCCAGTTGCCGTGCTGTCCTTGGCTTCAGTCTCGGAACAACGATCAGAAATCGGCCTGATCTCCTGACCGATGCGGCAAAACAGCTCTCAGCGTTTCTGAAGGACGGCCGGCTGAAAATGAAGATTGGCCGGCACTATCCCCTGAAAGAAGCCGCAAAGGCGCAGGAGTGGATGGAAAGCAGACAGAGTACGGGGAAAATCCTGCTGGATGTCGCAGACTGAAGACCCGCGCCCATGGCATACACCGTGGTCTTGGCCATTTCAGAAGACTCAGTTTTAATGGATTCACTAACGAAGAGGCGTGCTTACTGATGATTAGCCGGTTAGGCATGGATGAACGATTCAATAGTCCGTGCGAGCATCATTCATTTGAAAACGATGATCCGAGTGAATCTTTGAAAAGCGCGACTGCATTTTTGTCTTGATGTGTGCAAGCAGGATCAATCCAACAAAACCCACAAAAAGCTTTCCGTCTAAAGTAGCTTCTGATGAAACTAGCATGCGACGCAAGTTCGTCCGCATTTTTATGTCCCCAAAACAATTTTCAATGGGGTCTTTCCCCCGATAGATTTTCAGTCCTTAAATGGAAGCTCAAGGAGAACAACTGGAAACATTGTGCATCCACTTGCTGTCACAAATGCCTCAAAACGGTTGCTACTCGTCCCTTCTGTAACAAAAGGCGGCACTTCTTTTTCCATTCGAAGCACAAGCAACCAGTATCAGAAAACAAAAGTCAAAAAGGTGCGTCACCGTTTTCGCATCAGTCATCACAATTTGAAAAAATAAACAGTATGCCTCAGCAATCGATGTAATCGACCTTGAGGCTTTTTTTATTGCAGTAAAAACGCTCTGGTGCCCCGGCAAGTAAATAAATGGAACGCAAGGACAAGACGAGTCCAGTTTTTCATGAAAAATGGCGCGATGGCCGCGGCAAGCGAGCAGCCAGGGCTGAATTAAAAAAAGCAAATTTTCTCTAATGTTGACTCTGTTGGGTAGCAAGTCAAAAGCAACGCGCAAGTCTATTTTTTGCGTTGGGCACGTTTCTATACCGTCATGGAAAAACATGTTATGATTGAACCTTTTACATTTGAAAAACCTAAAAGAGAAAAAGGAGGAGCAAAAATGGCAGTGATTACAAACTTTCAGCAGCGAAAGTACAATAAACAGCTTGATTTTGAACGCCAGGCGCTTCGTGAACTCTCTTTTGACAAAATTGAAATGACGATTCACAGAAATTTTGATGACTACCTGGCCCGCATACCTTCCTCAGGGCAAACGGCTCTTGACATGTCAGCAGAGTATGCGCTTGAAGCTTATTTGCTTGGCTGCTCGATGGCAAGATTCGGCTTCTATGGAGAAGATAAATCCGTGGTCCGCCAACGAAGCCAGCGCTCAATGACGCTGCTTCAGCATGATTTTTATGAATTTTGGCGGTTCTGGTCGGCCGATGATCCATCAATGACGGGCTTGGAAGAGACGTGCGGGGTCTATCTGAACTTTTGGTGGGAAGACGGCTACGAAACGGCACTGAAACGCTGGCGACTGAAATTACAGAAACACTGATTCAGGCATAAAAAGGTATCCTGTCCATATACATGTTCAAGAGACAGGCTTGAGCATGGAGGGGAAGGCAATGCGGCGGAAATGGCTAATTATTGGGTCAATCGTGCTTACACTCGTAATTATCCTTGCAGGAATAAAAGGAATTGTCGGGAGACATACAGGAAAAAATTGGAATATGCCGCTTGCTGGACGGGTCATTGTTGTTGATGCGGGGCATGGAGGGATTGATGGCGGCGCGGTCGGCGGCGATGCCATTGAAAAGAAAATCACTTTGAAGATCGCACGCGATTTGCGCGACTACCTTCAAGAAACGGGGGCGATTGTCATCATGACACGCGACAGTGATGACGACCTCTCTGATGATGATTACATCGGCAGACACAAGACGCAAGATTTACTCAGAAGGGCCGATATTATAAAGAAAAATCACCCGGATGCTTTTATCAGTATCCATCTCAATGCGATCCCGAACAGTCGCTGGCGCGGTGCCCAAACATTTTTTTATCCAAATTCGGGAAAGAACGAGCGACTAGCCATGCTAATTCAGGATTCGATCCAAAAGAACCTCAGCAACACGAACAGACAGGCCAAAGCGATTGGCTTTGTTTATTTGCTTAAGAAAGCGTCACCGCCAGCCGCCCTGGTCGAAGTCGGCTTCCTATCCAACCCGACTGAGCGTTCGCTGCTCGTCCAAAGAAATTATCAACGATCAGCAGCTGCATCTATCAGTCAAGGGATCATGCGTTATTTCACCAAAGAAGAAGTCAAGACAAGCAAATAACGGAGAGACTTTTGACCCTATTTTCAACCCTTTTTGTTATACTTAAAGGCAGAGAGGGCTACCGGGCGAAGTGGGGTTGATTTGCCCAGCCTGCAGCATAAAAACCAGCTGTGACGGGAGAGACGGATCCAAATGCTTAAAAAAGAACAAGTGATCGATGTTTTGAAAACGGTCCAAGATCCATTTTTACATAAGAATCTAGTTGAAACGAATGCGTTGCGGGATTTAACCATCAAAGAGGATTTAATCAGTTTGAAAGTTGCGCTGTCAAAGCCGGATCATGTGAAACAAATGCAGATTCAGGTGGAGGTTTCGAATAAATTAAAGCAGGCGGGCGCTCCGTCAGTTGGTATGCGTTTTGATCAGTTGACAGACAAGGAAGTTGAGCAGCTCGGCGGTTTTCCCGAAAAGCAGACAGATGATTTGCTCAGCCCGGAAAGCAAAACGCAATTTATTGCGATTGCTAGTGGAAAAGGCGGTGTCGGCAAGTCGACCGTATCTGTTAACCTTGCTGTGGCCTTGGCGCGAAAAGGCAAAAAAGTCGGTCTGCTTGATGCAGATATCTACGGATTCAGCGTTCCTGATATGATGGGCATTGAAAACCGTCCTGAAGTGCAGGGCGATAAAATTGTTCCTGTTGAACGCTTCGGTGTCAAAGTTATTTCGATGGGCTTTTTTGTAGAAAATAATAATCCGGTCATTTGGCGCGGCCCGATGCTCGGTAAAATGCTAAACAACTTTTTCAGTGATGTCGACTGGGGCGAACTTGATTTTCTTCTCCTCGACTTGCCTCCGGGTACGGGCGATATTGCCATGGATGTGCACAGCAAACTGCCACACTCCAAAGAAATTATTGTGACAACGCCGCATCCGACGGCCGCTTTTGTCGCTGCTCGCGCCGGCGCGATGGCAGTGAAGACCGAGCATGATTTACTCGGCGTTGTAGAGAATATGGCTTATTTCGAAAGTAGCAAAACCGGGGAAAAAGAATATGTCTTCGGTCGTGGCGGCGGCGATAAGCTGAGCGAACTGCTAAAGACCGATCTTTTGGGACGCGTACCGCTTCGCCAGCCAGACAGTCGCGAAGAAAACTTTGCGCCAGGTGTCTATTTCGAAGGTGACACCATTGCCGCCATTTATGATCAGATTGCGGATCAGGTAATCGCCAAGCTTGACTAAGGCTAGTTTATTTGAGAATAGTTTGAGGGAGGAGCTTTCACCACTTGCGGGGGAGCTCCTCCCTTTTGTTAAGTGATTAGAAAGTACAAGGTTTTTCGCACAAAAATGCAGCGAGGTGCGCTAGCGCCTTGCGGCAAAAGCGAGCAGCCACAGCGCAATTGTTAAAAAAGGACCTGGCTATGCCAAGTTTTTCTGATTAGCAAAGAAAGTATATAATTTCGCGCGATAAATGCAGCAACCATTTAAGGGATGATTAGTGTAGGTATTCTGCATAAAAATTGGAAAAATCCGCATAGTAACCCAATGAACCTTACGTTCGAGGAGGCAAACTCATGAAAAGAGCGATCGCTCTGATTCTCCTTCTTTCCGCGTCTGTTCTATTGGTCAGCTGCGGCGGCAGCAACAACTCGGCGAACCCCTCTTATCAGGAGAATAAGAAGATGGTGCTCGATATGCTGAAAACAGATGACGGCAAGAAGACAGTAAAGGAGTTGTTGGAAGATAAAGAAATGCGGACTGCCTTTGTCTTTGACGAACCGGTGATAAAGAAAACGATATTAGACACTTTTCATTCAGAGCAAGGCAAGAAACTTTGGTCTGAACTCATCCAGGATCCTGGTTTTGCTGACAAACTTGCAAAGACCATGCAGCAAGAGAACGAGCAATTGCTAAAAAAAATGATGAAAGATCCTGATTACCAAGGAATGATGATGGATGTGCTGAAGGCACCGCAAATGCAGCAAGAATATTTAAGTCTGCTTCGTACCAAATCTTTTCGTGAACAGATTAAGCGAGACATGCAGGAGATGATTGCAAGTCCTGCTTTTAAAAAAGTAGTGACCGATACGATTCAGGAAATTATGAAAAAGCAATCGGAAAAACAATAATCGAACTCACTGGAATAAATGATGACGGGATTTTGCATCGGCAATCAGCGTCTTTACAGTAACAAAATGGTAGCCTCGGCGCTGCATTTCACGGATAATCAGCGGGAGGGCCCGATAGGTTTGCTTGGCAGAATCAGATGCGTGCAAACGTATGATATCGCCTTTGCCTGCGCTTTCAAGCACGCGTGCGGCAATCACTTTGTAACCTGGGTTGGTATCATCTTGTGGATTTACACTCCAAAGCACCATTTGTAACTGCAGATTAGACACTGTCTGTAAATTGGATTCATTCACGCGGGCATAAGGCGGTCGCACCATTTGCGGTCGTGCACCGCTTGCCTTATAAATGGCTTCCTGAGCCAAAAGCATGTCCCTGCGCACATCCGCCGCGTTCATTTGCGTATAATCTTCGTGACGCATGCCGTGCGATTCAATTTCATTGCCATCGCGTAAGGCGTGTTGCACAACATCAGGATGTCGTTCCGCCCATTCACCAGAGAAAAAGAATGTGGCGGGAACATGGGCTTTCTTTAATTCAGGAAGAATCATGTTTATCTGCTGCGTGCCCCAGTTGCTGTCAAACGTTAGTGCCAGCTGTTTCTGGTCCGTTTCAATGCGCGATAAGGCGCCGGTCTCCTTTATTGGTGTGAATACACTTGTATCTTGCTGCTCGACAAAAAGAATCAATGCGGCAAAAAAAGCGGCAAGTATGATGAAAAGTATACTTTTCAGCCGTCTTCCATTAATAATCCAAAGCATCATTTGCCCTCCACCTCGCACAATATGTTTGTACCATTGTATGGACAGTCCCTTGTCATTATGCGAAGTTGCCATCGCTAGCTGAAGAAAATCAGCACTGATTGGTTTGCGATAAAAAAACAGTTGACAAGGCATGAAATGATGGTAAAATAAACAACGTTGTCGCAAATTTTGAACACTCTTGACGTTGAAAAAAAGAGTTGACAGAATGAGCATGACAAGGTAAGATATATCAAGTCGTCCGATAGACGATGAAAAAAAGATGTTGACATCTTGAAATCAGCGTGGTAAGATATAAAAGTTGCTGATTGAGAGATAAGCAGCACGGAATGTTCCTTGAAAACTGAACAAAAGCCAAGCGTACTTTTTAAAAGGGTAACCCCCTTTGAGAAACAATTTGCTATGGATCTTAC
>NZ_JAFBEV010000020.1 GCF_016908935.1 Sporolactobacillus spathodeae
TAACTATTCGCAAGTTCGGTCCAACTCCTGATCTTCGGTCTAACTATTCACAAGTTCGGTCTAACTTTTGCCCGCTTCGGTCTAACTATTCATGGGTTCGGTCTAACTTCTGAAGTTTGGTCTAACTATTCACGAGTTCGGTCTAACTTTTGCCCGGTTCGGTCTAACTATTCGCAAGTTCGGTCCAACTCCTGATCTTCGGTCTAACTATTCACAAGTTCGGTCTAACTTTTGCCCGCTTCGGTCTAACTATTCATGGATTCGGTCTAACTTCTGAAGTTTGGTCTAACTATTCACGAGTTCGGTCTAACTTTTGCCTGCTTCGGCCTAACTATTCGTGGATTTGGTCTAACTTTTGCCCGGTTCGGTCTAACTATTCGCGGTTTCGGTCTAACTCCTGATCTTCGTTCTAACTCTTCACGGTTTCGGTCTAACTATTCATGGGTTCCGTTTACAAAAATCCTGACGCAATTTATCTGGGTAAAACTGAAGCGCGCGCACGGATTTTGTGTTAGAGTAGTTAAGGATTTGCGCGTTCCGGCTACCTGACCGGGAGTGCGCCTTTTTATTCTTTTGAAATGGGGATTTTTTGATGAAGTGGCGCGACTGGGATATTAATCTCAAAATACGATTGATTGGTGAAGGATTATTTAATTTACTGTTCTGGATGTTTTTCCCGTTTATGGCAATATATTTTTCTGAAGTATTTGGCCAGCGGACCGCGGGCTTATTGTTGACGCTTGCCCAATTATTTTCAGCAGCAATTGGGCTGATGGGCGGTTACTTCAGTGATCATTATGGAAGAAAGCGGATGATGGTACTTTCCGCGGCATGCCAAGCGGTTTGTTTCTGCTTTTTTGCCCTGGCGAACGCGCCGTGGTTTTCCTCACCTGTCATTACCTTTATAAGTTTTACGATGCTTGGTGTTTTCGGTCAGCTCTATCATCCAGCGGCAAGTGCGATGATTGCTGATATTGTCGCTGAACGGTACAGAGCGCGCGTTTTTGCTGTTTTTTATACACTGACCAACATTTGCGTGGTGATCGGTCCGCTGCTCGGTGGCTTGCTTTTTTTCAAACATCGTTTTCTTACACTCATCCTTTGTTTTGTGGTTTGCGCCGCTATTGCGCTTCTCTTGGCGAAAAAAACGCATGAGACAGCGCCGCTAAAGTCATCCGCACAGGCTGCGTTGCCCGACGGCCGATGGTATGACTATCTGGGCCAGCAACTTGCTGATATGAAAAAAATTGTGACGGATCGGCTGTTCGTGCTCTATATTTTAGCGGGGATTCTTGTCGCTCAGACATTTATGCAACTTGATTTACTGATTGCGATTTATTCAGCGAACCATGTGCCGAACCAGACGTTACTTGGATTCGGATCGTGGAATTGGACAATCGGTGGCAGCAGTTTATTCAGTCTAATGGTTTCGCTGAATGGCTTGATTGTTGCGCTATTGACGGTTGTTGTTTGCCGCTGGATGGAACGGTTCAACGAACGCGGCGTCTTCATGTGTTCTGCTTTCTTCTACGGGACTGCGATGATTCTGATCGGTTCCACAGTCAATGCCTGGATGCTGCTTTTAGCAGTCGGCATCATGTCATGGGCGGAAGTGATGACAGTTGGTGTGCAGGACAGTTTCATCGCCAAGATTGCGCCGTTACAGATGCGCGGGCAGTATTATTCATTCGCTGGGTTGCGCTTTTCGATCGGGCGCTCAATTGCGCCGTTGTCGCTGACGCTTGCGATATGGGTTGGCTATTTTCATGCATTCCTCGTGCTTGCCGCGATTGCTTTTGTCGGTATGGCGCTTTACGGTTATATTTTTACACAATATGAAAAGAGTGGCTTGCGGCAGCAACAACAAAAATGGGTAAGCCAGAACTAAGCAATGGCAGATAAGAAAACCAGGCTATGAATCTGAATCTAAGAAAAACTCCCGAAATCATCAAATGATTCCGGGAGTTTCTTGTTTTTGGTAGCAATTTTTACTTTCGGCGGTATAGGCGCATCGTGATTGGCGCGAAGACCGCGATGAAACAGGCGGAGGCGACAAAAACCCAGCTGATCGCTGCCCAATCGAATTGATTGTGCATCAATTCACGGACGGCGGTCGTCAGCAATGAAACTGGATTAATCGTGACCAAAGCGCACAGCCAGGAAGGCATCGTGACTGGATTCACAAGAATATTGCTGACAAAGGTAAAAGGAAGCAAGAGCGTCATGCTAATTCCCATCGTTGCTGCCGACGTCCGCATGACGAGACCGATGGTGGTAAACACCCAAGAAAGGCTGAAAGCAAAAACCAGGACAAGAACGATCGCCGCAGCAATCGCGATAATATCGGTTGTCGGGCGAAAGCCAAGAACCAGACCAATAATTAGCACAACAACGGACGCCATCGCGTAGCGGACCGCGTCAGCAAGCAGTCCACCAACGAGCGGGGCAGGACTCCAGACAGGCATCGAACGGATTCGGTCGTTGACCCCCTTGGCTATATCAGTATTGAGCGAGACGCCAGTGAAAACCGTTGTGAAAATAACGGTTTGAACGAGTATGCCCGGTATTAGAAATTGCAGGTATTGGCTTGTTGATCCAGCAAGCGCGCCACCAAATAAGTAAGTGAACATCAAGGTCATCAGGACAGGGAAAAAAGTGACGTCGAGCAATTGCTCGGGCTGATAACGAATTTTCAGCAGCGCGCGACGAGCGAAAGTCAGCGAAACGGCTAGCTTTCCGGGACTTCCGGGACGGTTTTCCGTTTGCAAAGTTTTTTGCAGCTTATCGCTTGAAAAATGAACAGACTCCATCAGGCCTTTACCTCCTCTTTCGGTTCAGCAGTTTGACCCGTTAGTGTCAAAAAGACTTCATCAAGGCTCGGCCGACCAAGCGAAAAGTCGGTGACTTCAATAGAAGCGGCGGCGAGTTCGCCAAGCGCGCGAATGGCAAGCTCAGGCTGCTGGATTTGGGCAGTCAGCAGCAACGGATCGGTTGCTGAATGAACCGGTGACTGAAGCACCGATGCGAGAATTTCCTGAGCCCTCGCGCGTTGGTCGGCCTGTTGCAGCCGGACATGAAGCATGCCGGACCCGATCGAGGCCTTCAATTCGCTGCTCGTGCCTTCGGCAATGATTCGTCCGTGATCAATGACGGCAATCCGATCAGCAAGCTGATCCGCTTCCTCCAGATATTGCGTGGTGAGCAGCACGGTTGTTCCCGAAGCAACAAGCGCGCGAACAATTTCCCAAATCTGATTGCGACTGCGCGGATCGAGCCCCGTCGTTGGTTCATCGAGGAAAAGCAGATCCGGTCGGACAACGATACTGGCGGCGATATCAAGGCGCCGCCGCATCCCTCCTGAATACTTTTTCGCCTGAACAGATGCGGCATCAGTCAAGCCAAAGGCTTCAAGTAGCTGATCCGCGCGCTTTTTGGCTTGTTTCGCGTTATAGCCCATCAACCGGGCGATCATGATCAGATTTTCTCTTCCTGAAAGTATTTCATCAACCGAAGCGAACTGTCCCGTCAGACTGATATGACGGCGCACGGCATCGGGTTCTTTCATTAAACGATGACCCATAATCAACGCTTCTCCAGCGTCTGGTTGTAATAAGGTGGCTAGCATCCGAATCGTTGTCGTCTTACCGGCACCATTTGGTCCAAGAAAACCATAGACCGTACCGCGCGGAATCGCCAAATCCACACCGTTCACAGCGACCTTTTTGCCAAATTGTTTAACAAGGCCGGAAGCAAGCACCGCATAATCGCTGCTTGACCCTTGCGGCATATCTAACATGTCACTCATCCTCCGTTCCACTCTGCCCGAATCGTTGGATCGATACAAGATTCGACAAAGCTCTCTTTTAGTATAAGAAAATAAATGAATCTGCTCAATTTTAACCACTTGATTCGTAGAAAAAATACTTGGAAAATCCTAAAGAGAGTTTTTGATTCTTTCCCGGGAAAAGTTGCGCCAATTTACTGTGCTTCACCGGTAATTTGATATAATAGGAAGAGATAACGCTTACATATATAGAGAACAGATAGGGTGTGATGGGAGCATGTATCTTGGCGGACTTGAAGCGGGGGATACGAATTTTGTCTGCGCCGTTGGTGACGCGGACGGCAATGTACTCGTTCGCGAGAGAATTCCAACGGCAGATCCGCAAACGACCATGGCGCAAGTCATTCGCTTCTTTGAAAATTTCAAAATTGTTTCGATCGGCGTCGGCACGTTCGGCTCAATCGACTTGAATAAAGAAAGTGCGACTTATGGTTCGATCACGGCGTCACCGAAACGAGGCTGGGCGCACTATCCGTTGTTTAAAAGTTTATCCGAAGCGGTGGGTGTCCCGATGGGCATTACGACTAATGGGAATGCGGCAGCGCTCGGCGAATTGCATAAGGGTGCGGCGCAGGGGCTCGATGGCTGCTTGTATATGACAGTAGGCACCGGGATCAGCGCGGGTTTGATTATGGAAAATCAATTTTTACATGGACTCACGCATCCGGAAATGGGGCACATTTTGCTCAGGCGGCACCCAAAGGATGCCTTTCAAGGGCTCTGCCCGCAGCACCGGGATTGCCTCGAAGGACTGGCTTCGGGACCGGCGATCGAAGCGCGTTGGGGGAAAAAGCTCACGTCGCTCGACGACGATCATCTGGCGTGGTCTATTGAGGCGACTTATTTGGCGCAGGCATTGATGCACTATGCGCTAATTATCTCACCGAAACGGATTATTCTTGGCGGCGCTGTGATGAAACAAAACCAGCTCTTTCCACTGATCCGTACTCAATTGCAGCAATTGCTTGCCGGTTCGATTGACTGCGCAGAATTGAAGGATCAAATCGATAGCTACGTGGTGCCGCCGGCGCTTGGCGAAAACGCCGGAATTATCGGCGCGTTGATTTTGGGGCGGGAAACATATCGGCAACGCAGCGGGAAAATCGCCTGAAGTTCTAGGGACCCATTGTGAAAAAAGCCTTCTGGATTTCGGAGCAACTTTTCGTGATTTCGGAACAACTATTGCTCGGTTTGGTGATACCTAAATATCGGTTCTAACAAGATCTATTGAAAATGGTCGTTCCGCGATCGCGGAACGTTCGGATTCAGTGTTCGAGTATCCAGACTGTCTTGATCTTCGGTCTAACTTTTTAATTTGAGGTTTTGGAGCAATGTTGAATCGATCATTTTTCTTCGCTTGGGGTCCATTTTTCAGAGAAGAAAGAATGCTATAATTGAAAAAGATAAATTTGCAGAGTTTAGGAGAAGTGACAATGATCAATCAGACACCGCTTTTTTTACAGCCAGCGCTTCATGAGAAAATTTGGGGCGGCACGCGTCTCCGCGATTTGTTCGGTTACGCGATACCGAGTGAAAAGACCGGCGAATGCTGGGGAATCTCAGCGCATCCGAACGGGCCTGCGATTATTAAAAACGGACCTTTTGCTGGACAGACATTGGCTCAGGTTTGGCAGAGCAACCGCGAACTTTTTGATAATTATAAGGGCGAAGACTTCCCGCTTTTGACGAAGATTCTCGATGCGCGTGAAGACTTATCCGTACAGGTGCATCCGGATGATGTTTATGCGCAGCAGCATGAACATGTGCCATTCGGCAAAACAGAGTGCTGGTACATTATTGATTGCGATCCAGGTTCAGAAATTGTTTACGGTCATACGGCGGCAACGCGCGCGGATTTCCGCCAGGCGGTCGCGGACAAGCAATGGGATCATCTGCTGCGGCGCGTCAAAGTCAAACCGGGCGACTTTTTTTATGTGCCAAGCGGAACGATCCACGCGATCTGCGGTGGCTGTCTGATTTTGGAGACGCAGCAGAGTTCCGACACGACTTATCGGGTCTATGATTATGATCGGCCGGGAACAGATGGCAAGCCGCGTGAACTGCATATTGAGCAGTCGATTGATGTGGCCAATTGTCCACATATTGACCCGAAACTTACCTATCACGTCCGCCAGGAAGCCGAAGCGAAATATACAGAACTGTTGCGTGAAGACTTGTTTACCGTGTCCCATTGGGAAATTCGCGGCGCTTCCTCGATGATCAAAAAGAACTGGCCGTTCCTGATGATCAGTGTTCTTGATGGATCAGGCAGCCTGCGGATTGGTGCGGAAGACTATTCTATAAAAAAAGGCGATCATCTTGTTGTTCCGGCAACGGTCGAACAGTTTTCACTCGCCGGCGAGCTGGACTTGATTGTTTCCAATCCGGTTTAAATCAAGGATAGCAGACGATGAAGAAAAAGCCACTCATTACATTTATTGGCGCGCTGGGTGAGCCAGTTCGGCAGACACGATCCGGTGTGCCGGCGCGCGTCGCGGTGATTCACAACACAATGGGCAGTGTGACGGAGAAAGATGTCGAGGCCGCGGAAAGAAGAATCGCGCAAAGCCGCATGGTTGTAATCTCGCCAAGCGCGGCACTCGGTGCGACCATTCAGGCCAGCGTTATTGCGAAAAAACATTGTGTGCGCGTGATTCTTGACCCGGCGCCGATGATGGGGCTCCATGAGAAAATTCGCCGCATTTTAGCACAGTTGCCGAAACGCGCGAGCAGTAGACAGAAAAGCCATGCGCCGGCAAAAAAATGGCGCAAGCGAAAACTGGCAGTCATCAAATAATCGACCGCATCTCAATAAAAAAGCACGGACCTAGAAAAGTCTGGGTCCGTGCTTTTTTGAATCGAACTTATTTTTTCAGGAATGCATAGATCGCGGCAATGTCGTGGCTGCCCATGCCGTATTGCTGTGCGAGTCCGAACATTGCTTTCAGATTATTGCTAAGCGGAAGCGCAAAGTGGTGCACATAGGCTTCTTCGCTAGCGAGTTCAAGATCTTTATAGATGCTGTCTACCTTGAATTGAGCGGCTTCAAAATCACCCTCAAGCAGCTTGCCCTTTTTCAGATTGAGCACGGGTGCCGCGTTTGGGCCGCTCGTGATTGCACGGATCAGCTCTTTTTTTTCAAGACCAAGACTTTCACCGAAAGCCACTGCTTCGGAAAAAGCAGCAATGCTTTGCGCAAGCAGCAAATTGTTGACTAATTTCATTGCCGTGCCCATGCCGTTGTCGCCTTTATGCTGCACTTCCTTACCCATCGTGAGCAACAGCGGGCGTACTTTTTCCAAATCATCCACATTCCCTCCGACAAAGAAAATCAATTCGCCTTTTTCAGCAGGTACCGTTGAACCAGCGACCGGCGCGTCGAGAAAATGGACACCGGCTGCCGCCGCGTCTTCAGCGAGGCGTCGTGATTGAGTCGGGCTAATTGTGCTGCTGTCCACCCAAAGACTTCCGGGTTTCATGCCGCGCAGCAGACCATCCGTACCATAGGCAACCGCGTCGACTGCCTGTGGATTGGCGAGCATTGTAAAGACAATCGCTGCCTGCTCGCCGACTGCACGCGGAGATTCGGCAAATTGCGCCCCGTTTGCCAAAAGCGGTTCCGCTTTGGCCTTTGTTCGATTAAAAACGACCAGTTCCTGACCCGCGTTCTGCAACCGCCCGGCCATGCGGCTGCCCATAATGCCAAGACCAATAAATCCAATCATTACACGTCGCTCCTTTTCATTCTCATTGGCAAGATCTCCATTAAGCATAGCATAGCTGTCAGTGAAATGGTGGGTGGACGCACCGGTCACGCATCTGTTTTTCCGCCGTGCTATAATAGATAAAAGATTGAAAAGAAAACGGAGGTTTTTCCTTGATAAATTTGATTGCGACGGCAGAGTCCTGCCAGCAAGCGGAAGCGCTACTGGATGCCGGAGCGGACACGCTCTTGGTCGGCAGTCATCCTTTTGGCCTACGGTTGCCGCATTCGCTTAATTTGAATGAAATCGAGACCATTCGGACGATGGCGCATGATCGTCAGAAAAAAGTGACGGTCGCTTGCAACGCGCTGCTGCATAACCAGCAAATTGACAAATTGCCGGCCTATTTGTCGCGTCTGGCCGAAATTGGTGTCGATGCCGTGACGGTCGGCGACCCGGGCGCCGTGTTCATTTTGGAAGAGCTGCAATTGCCGCTGCCCTATATTTACGATGCAGAAACACTCGTGACCTCTTCGCGGCAGATCAGCTTTTGGCTGAAGCGCGGTGCAGTTGGCGCAGTCGCCGCGCGCGAGTTAACACTGACTGAACTTAAGGCAATTCAGGCGAGCGTGGACAAGCCGGTCGAGGTGCTTGTCTACGGACCAACCTGCATCCACCAATCTGCTCGACCGCTGCTAACGAACTATTATCACTATGTCGGTCTGAAAGAGAGCGTCGCCAAAGATCGCCATCTTTTACTCCGCGATCCGAAAAATGAAGCGAGCCAATATCCGATTTATGAGGACGAAGACGGCACGCATATTTTTTCAACAGTCGATTTATCGCTGATGAGCGAGTTGCAGGAAGCCTATGACGCCGGCCTGCACACCTGGAAATTGGATGGTGTGCTGCTACGCGGCAATGCGTTTGTGGCGATTGTTCGGCTGTTCGCCGAAGCTGCGCGCGCGATCGAACAAGGCCATTTCATCGCCGCTAGCTTCTGCAATCGGCTCAGCACGCTGCAACCGCCGACGCGCCCAATTGGTACGGGCTTTTATTTGAAAGATCCGAAGGACGTTCATTGAATCGATTTTAATAAGTTAACCAATGTTTTAATTCAATGTTGCTTTCTTATCAAAAGGCTATGTGTGCTGGCGCCTCGCGGGTAGTGCTCGCGGCAGGCGAACACAAGGCAATAAACGATTAAAAACAACAGCAGATTAACGAACCCAAAAGTTAAAGAGTGAGGGAAATTCCGAATGAATGTTGGCATCAAAAAACCGGAAGTGTTGGCACCGGCCGGCAATCTGGAAAAGCTGAAAATGGCGATTCGTTACGGCGCCGATGCTGTGTATATCGGCGGTCAGGCCTATGGTCTGCGCTCACGTGCAGGTAATTTTTCTTATGAAGAGATGGAAGAAGGCGTCGCTTTCGCCCATGAACGCGGCGCGAAAGTCTATGTCGCCGCCAATATGGTGACGCACGAAGGTGACGAACAAGGTGCTGATCAATTTTTCAAAAAGCTGCAAGAAATTGGGATTGACGCGGTGATTGTCTCGGATCCGGGGATGATTATGATCTGCTTCGAAGCCGCACCCGGCCTGCCGGTCCATCTGTCGACGCAGTCATCAGCAACCAATTATAAAACATTGGAATTCTGGAAAAAGCTCGGTTTGGAGCGCGTGGTACTCGCCCGCGAAGTCGGACTCGAGGAAATTCGTGAGATGCGCCGTCATTCCGATGTCGAGATCGAGGCATTTGTTCACGGCGCGATGTGCATTGCTTATTCCGGACGCTGCACGCTTTCAAATCATATGGTTAACCGCGACGCGAACCGCGGCGGCTGCGCACAGTCTTGCCGCTGGAAATATGATTTATTCGAATTCGACAATGGCGAAACAAAAAGTCTGATACCCGGCGACGCCGAACCGTTTTCAATGAGCGCGGTCGATTTGTCGATGCTGCACCATATCCCGGAAATGATTGAGGCCGGCGTCGATAGCCTGAAAATTGAGGGACGGATGAAGTCGATTCACTATGTGTCGACCGTGTCCAACGTCTATCGCAAAGTCGTCGACAGCTATTGTGCCGATCCAGAGCATTTTACATTTGATCCGGCATGGGAAGAGGAAATATGGAAAGTCGCGCAGCGCGATCTGTCAACTGGCTTTTATTTCGATGTGCCGACCGAGCGCGACCAGTTATTCGGCAAGCCGCGCAAAATTCCGAAATACACGTTTGCCGCGCAAGTGCTGAGCTATGATCCAAAGACACATGTAGCGACGCTCGAGCAGCGCAATAATTTCGGCGTCGGTGAAGAGGTCGAATTCTACGGCCCAGGCTTCAGCCATTTCAAGCAGACCGTGCGCGACTTATTCGATGAGGACGGCCTGGCAATCGATCGGGCACCGAATCCGATGATGACGGTGACGATGACCGTCGATCAGCCGGTTGAGCCATTCTTTCTGATGCGCAAAGCCGCTGATAAGGATTAATAAGGAGCGCGTTCTGACGGATCGGCGGTTACGATTGCACAGGTCACACGCATCGCTCGAATCGTGGTTGCCTATCAAAAATAAAAGGGATGCCGCAAAGCTGGATTCGCTCCGCTTTGATGGGCATCCCTTTAAATTTGCGCTCAACCGCCGACTGGCTGGATCAGAAGACGTTGCAGCGTCTCAACATGCCGCCGGTCCTCGTCAAGAATCCGCCGCGCGAGGGCAAGACTTGAGGCAGACAATTCGCCACGCACCGTTTTTTCTGTCATTTCAATGCCAAGCTGTTCCCCTTCAAGAGCCTTTTTGATAATTTCATCCGAACGCGGTGCTACCCGCCAGCTAGCGATATAGCTTTGCACGGCGCCCAGAATGCCCTCACTCGTAACCGGTTCACCGCCCAGTTGCCGGATTCGGTCGGCAATTTCGCCCGCCTGCTCTTTCAATTCCTGATGGATACGTTGAAATTCATGTTTGACCGATTCGTCTTTCAGTTTTTCAATAAAATGATCGTAGGCATGAAGACCCATATATTGTCCCTTCAGCCATTCGTTTAACGCGTGAATTTCTGCTTTTTCAACCAATCGAATCCCTTCCTTATTAAAGGCATCGCACCGTCGATCAGGCGGCACAGTTTATTTGTTTAAGATGCCCTGAAAGAAGAGATTTCAGTAAAGGAGAGAGGGAGTGGGAAGAATTGAATAATATTATTTTTGTTACTTTTATTGGACTTGTTGTTAACGCAATCGATCAGAGGATCAAACGAGTGGAAAAGTGTATAAAAGCCATGAATTGTGGTAAAAAACCAAAATTCATGGCAACATTTTCGCTAAAAGGTAGCCCTACTTTTGATTCAACGCCAAGACGTGTTAATTAACTGTCGATTAACTTCCTCGTCATTGATGCCAAGATAAAATCGTGTTTCTTTCGGTGACCTGTGACCCAGTAAATACATTGTCTTCATGATATCATGATCACTGTCGATATAAAATCGCCAAGCAGCAGTTTTTCTAGTGGTATGACAGCTGATATGCTGTACACTTAGTCCTGCGTAATTGGCAGCCCATTTCAAGAGTTTGTGTATCCACTGTCTCTTAAATGGGAAAATCAAATCATCTTCATTTTTATCCTTCAAATATTCTTCCATTCTTTTTCTACAATTGTCGTTTAAGATAATAACCCGTTCGAGCCCTGTTTTCATTGTGCGAAGATGCACATAACCATTGACTATATTTTTTTTTCGCAGTGAAAGAATGTCCGAGACCCGTAATGCTGTTGATAAAGCAAATTCAAAATATAGAGTATAGACATTACCTTTCCGTCTAGTTCCTAATGCTTCGAAAATTTGGTCAATTTCCTTTTGCTCTTTAATTGGAACACTAGCCATACAAGCTTAACCACCAATATGTTCAGTCGTATTACATGTTCTAATTGTACCATAAATTATTTACCTTTTAGCGAAAATGTAGCTTTTCGATGTTTCTAAACATAAACCTTTATCAAAAAATTCTATTTTTTTATCTGATGAATAGTGCTATCAATTTTTGTAAGGAATGGATTAAATTGCCTATAGAAATGAATTATAGATCAACGATAAAATCACATTCATTTTTGTTCATTGAAATGAAGAACTTGTGCAGGCTGCGCATTCAAGGATTCAATGACGTTGAGTTAGAGGAAAAGATTCTTTGTGACGATCTATTCCAGGTAGTATCAGAATCACGCAGGAGAGAACTTAAATCAATCATTTTGAAACGAATGCATGTGCTTGATTTTTATCTAATAAAAAAACTTGTGATAAGTGATTTGGCAACAGGCAGGTTAATAGCTCTATATGCATTGATCTTAACTGATCGTTTATTCAGAGAATTCATGGTTGAAGTCGTAGCGGATAAACTTGCAACACGCGACGATCAATTGACTAACGCAGATTTTGACCATTTTTTCGAAAGAAAGAGGCAGCAGAGTGTGCGGGTGAATAGTTGGACTGATTATACATTTTACAAGCTTAGACAAGTCATGATTCGGATTCTGCTTGAATCTGGATTCTTGAGGGTCAATAAATCTACCAGGCATCTGATACGACCGATCATCGATCCGGATGTTCGTACACATCTAGCCGATTTAGGCCAACCGGAAATAACAACAGCTTTGGTAGGTGATTAAGATGCGGACACTGCAAGAAAGACTGGATGATCTGCTGCCGAAGATACAAAGTGCGGACTTCTTAAAAGGGCACGGGTTGACCAATCAGGCGAACTATTACATTTTTTCATATGATCCAAAAGACGAAATGATGGTCCGGGAGCATGTCCGTTATTTAGTGGATCGAATCAATGATGATCCGGCCACTGCCCGGCATGTTGTGGAATTTGACCTTTATGAAATGATGTTAAAAATCCTGAAAGAAAAAGGATACCTGGACAAGAACTTTGCGATGGAGGAGAAATACGGCAGCGGAAGGATCCTTGAGGCAACAAGACGCACCTTGCGATTAACGCAGGACGATGACCAAGTGATCAAATATATCCGAGAACACGTGTCGCCAGGCGAAATCATCTTGATTACTGGTGTTGGCAAGGCGTTTCCCATCATCCGTTCGCACGAAATATTGAACAACATTTTTAAAGCGTCTGATAATTCACCGGTTATCTTGTTCTTCCCAGGTTCTTATACCGGACAAGAGCTGGTGCTTTTTAACACGGTTAAGGATGACAATTATTACCGAGCGGTTCCGATTGTTCAGGATTAATTGAGGGGGATCTTGCAAATGCAAATACGAGAGATGTTCAAGAAAAAGATCGACCGCGAAATTGAGGGTGTTGTGAAGATTGGTCAGGAAGACGATGTGCGTGTCAGACAGGAACTCGATGAATATGTCGTCACCAACGAATTGGCCAGGCACCTCAGTCGCTTCTTTTCAACCTATAAAGACGGCATCAATCATCCGACGGAAAAGATCGGGGTCTGGATCTCCGGATTCTTTGGCTCCGGAAAATCTCATTTTTTGAAAATCCTTTCCTATTTGGTAGGAAACTGGGAAATCGAAGGCCGACATGCAGTCGATTTTTTTGAAGACAAGATCAATGATCCGATGGTGCTGGCTGATATGAAAAAGGCAGCGAGTGTTGAAACGGATATCATTCTTTTCGATATTGATGCAAAATCAGAATCCAATATAAAAATTAAAAAAGAAGCCGTCGTGAATGTCCTGAATAAAGTATTCAATGAAATGCAAGGCTTTTGTGGTTCCATTCCCTGGATTGCCGATCTCGAGCGGAAGATGACTCTAGATGGGAAATATGATGCGTTCAGAAAAATGTTCCAAGAAATCACCGGCCGGGCATGGGAAGAGGCACGGGACGACTTTTACTATGAAGAAGACGCCATTATCGAAGTGTTGAGTCGAGCAACGCAAATGAGTGAGGCGTCGGCGCGTGATTGGTTTGATCATGCTGAAATCGACTATACGATCAGTATCGATCGATTTGCCAAACGGGTAAAGGACTATATTGATCGAAAAGGGAACGATCATCACATCGTCTTCTTCATTGATGAAGCGGGTCAGTATATCGGCGACAACTCATCCGCCATGCTGAATCTGCAAACGATTGTCCAGGAACTGGGGCGGCAATGCCACGGACAGGCATGGGTTGTTGTCACTAGTCAGGAGGATATTGACTCAGTAGTCAAGGTTAAAGGCGACGATTTTTCAAAAATCATGGGCCGTTTCACCCGGTTCAGCCTGTCTAGTGCGTTTGTTGATGAAGTAATAAAGAAACGTATTCTGGGAAAAACGCCGAGAGCCGCGCTGCTTCTGAATAGCGTCTTTGATCATAAAGAATCCATCCTTAAGAATCTGCTGACCTTTTCAGATAAAGGTGCGGAAATGAAGAAATTCAGAGATGCTGAAGAGTTCGTGGCTGATTATCCGTTTATTCCCTATCAGTTCAGCTTGTTGCAGCATGTCTTCACTGGGGTCCGAATTCATGGCGCCTCGGGCAAGCACCTTTCTGAAGGAGAACGTTCTTTGCTCAGCTCATTTCAGGAAACAGCAGTTCACTATGCCGACCGGGAGGAAGGACTGCTTGTGCCCTTCTCTGCTTTCTATGATACGATCAGAAATCTTCTGGATTCAATCATTACCAATGTGATTATCCGGGCAACGAACAATGAACGACTTAATGCTGATGATGTGGACATCCTGAAGCTTCTGTTTTTGATCAAATATGTTAAAGAGGTTCCGGCGAATCTAGAGAATTTGGCGACATTGATGGTCCATTCGATCGACGAAGATAAAATAGAGCTGAAGAAAAAAATTTCCGTATCTATCGACCATCTGATTCATGAGACGCTTGTTCAGAAGAATGGTGATGCGTACGTTTTTCTCACCAATGATGAACAGGATGTCAACAAAGAGATTAAGAGCATGCATGTCGAGCGCTCAGAGGTTATCCAACAGATTGGAGAAGATTTATTTCATTCCATCTATCCAGCCAAAAAATATCGTTATTCGGCCCATTATAACTTCCCATTCAACACAATAATCGATGACCGTCCGGTAGGCAGTCAGTCGGCGGAGATTGGTTTGAAAGTGCTGACTCCGGATTATGACGCAGAGAATGATCTGAATGACATGCAGTTGAAAGCCCTGTCGATGCGTGAAAATAATGTCATTTTACATATGCCGATGGCAACCGATTACCTCGATGAAATGGAAGAAGTCCTGAAAATTCAGGCTTATCTGCGGTTAAAGAGCGGCATTTCTGCGTCGCAGACTATTGAAGATATCAAGTCCCGAAAAACGCGAGAAGTCACAGAGAGGAAAAGCCGTATCACTTTAGCTCTGAAAAACGCGTTGGAATCGGCGGAGATCTATGTCTATGGCGAACCTTTGTCTATTAAGGAGAAGAACCCTGTGGATCGGATTAATGAAGCTTTTCATTCATTGATTCGGAATCTTTACCACAAAATTGATTATGTGACCAGGTTTACTGACAGCAAAGAGGAACTTCTTCAACTCCTGAAGCAGTCGGAAGAACAACTGACAGCCTTTGATGATGCGGTACCGAACCATCTTGCGCTACAGGAAGTTGATGCCTATATTTCCCGAATGACGGCCCGACGTGAGGATGTGACGGTAAAGAATGTACTCAGTCATTTTGCTGAAAAACCGTTTGGCTGGCTAGACTTAGATACCAAAGCACTTCTCATACGCCTATATCTCGGCCAATCGATAAAACTGATGCTTGATCGCGTATATCTTCAGCCAACCGACAATAAAATTTTTGATGCATTCATACGCCGTGATCTGATCGATCGAGTGGTCGTGACGAGACGAGAGAAGATTTCCCCCGCCTTGCTGAAAACAGTAAAAGAGCTTTGTCAGTCACTGTTTGACCGTTCTTCTGTGCCGACAGATGAGGATGGGTTGATGCAGGAATTTAAACGATTGCTAGATCAGGAGCTGCAGCATCTTAACGGCATCCTTCATGTATACCAGGATCATTTTGAATATCCGGGTAAAGATGTGGTCACTTCCGGACAGCAAGCAATGCAGAGTCTGACAACGCTGCACGATGCCGGAACGTTCTATAAACAGGCATACAAACTAAGGGATACGCTTGAGGATTTTACAGACAAAATTAAAGATGTCAAAGGGTTCTTCGGCAACCAACGCGACAAATTTGATTCAGCCTACCGACTGATGAAAGTCTACGAAAAAAATAAAACATATATCACAGATAATGATCTGATCAAAGTAGAAAAGGAAATTGAGCACATCGTTGAAAATACGATGCCTTATGGCCAGATACAGAAATTACCAATTCTTTGCGATGCATTCCGCGATGCATTCATGAACCAAATTGAAAAGGAAAGCAAACCGGTCGAGACAAGTATCGACCATGATTATCAGGATGTTCTTGCTGAATTGGAAAAAGACCCAGTATCAAAAGAAAAATATTTGATGATATTCCGTCAAGAATTTGCTGACCTAAAAGACCGATTAGCCAAGGCAGACAGCATTATTGAAGTGATTGCCGGGCAAACGGAGAGTGACCGGCTTAAACTGCGCTGCATCGATCGAATCATGCAAGAGCGTCAAGACAAGGAAGAAAACCATGTCGGTTCACTACCGCCGACTGAGCCTACTATCCCGCCACTCGTAAAACCAAAACAGACGAAGACGATCAGCAAGCACGTGATTATGCGCGGAACACAGACGATCGCGTCAGAGGCTGATCTGGATAAGTTTATCGATGAACTGAGAAATAAACTGGAAGCAGAACTTGATGAGAACACGATCATCAAGCTTGTGTGACGGCGGAGGGCAAGCACGATGAGTGAAAAAACAGAAAACTACCAAATTGATAAAAAAATGATTAAGATCTTCGCTGCTTCAGCACGCATAAAACTCATTGCAGGTGTAACCCAAAAAGCCTATGAGTTTGGCATTACCGATCAGAAAATTCAGGATGCAGATTCTCTTAAGATTAATGACTTGCCGATGGATGAGGCGCAACAGAAGCAGCGAGAACATTTGGTTGAAAGAATAAAAGACTCAAGCTTAAATGAAGTCATAGAAGAGATCGCATATACCTGGTTCAACCGCTTTATTGCCCTTCGTTTCATGGAAGTGAATGACTATCTGCCTACTGGAATAAGAATCCTTTCTTCCATCGATGGGAAAGGTGAACCTGACGCGATGAGAAGTGCAATTATTGAACTGATTGCCGATGAATTAGAGTTAAATAAAAACCAAATATATCAGATGCAGGATGATCACGATGAGGATCACATGTTTAAATATATACTGGTAAAGCAGTGTAATCAGCTTGGAAAAATAATGAAGAGCGTTTTTGAACCCATATCCGATGAGACGGAACTACTGCTCCCTGATCGGCTATTAGCAACAACGGGAGTAATAACAGAACTCGTGGATGTTACAAAAATACCTGAATCAAATTGGAAGCATGTAGAGATTATGGGCTGGTGCTATCAATTCTATAATGCTGAAATTAAAGAACAGGTTGGTGGATTGAAAAACCACAGTGTTTCGAAAGAGGAACTGCCGATTGTGACCCAGCTCTATACACCAAAATGGATTGTCAAATATATGGTGCAAAATTCGTTGGGAAGAATGTATGATCAGGGAAATCCAGATAACCATTTGTCCCTGAATTGGGCCTATTACTTAAAAGATGATCATGAAAAACTGACTCCAAATCCGAAGTTTAATGGAATAGAAGATATTAAAATCTTTGATCCCGCCTGTGGATCAGGTCATATTCTGGTTTACGCATTTGATATGCTTTTTGGCATGTATGAGGAAGCAGGGTTTAGTACACGTGAAATTCCAGAATTAATCTTAAAAAATAACCTATTCGGTTTAGATATCGACCAACGCGCTGTGCAAATCACGCATATTTCACTTTGGATGAAGGCGTTGGAAAACACCCCCAGGATTCTAAATCGTCCTAAAGACTTAGAGGTTCATGTATATAGTGTTCCTGATTGTGACCCACCAGTTTCTGAAGAAGCATTGAACTTCTTTGCTGAAAATGATCAGGAAAAATCGATGCTCAAGGAATTGGAACACACTTATCAGGATGGCAAACAATTTGGCAGTCTACTAACAACCAAAGATTATCCTTTTGACGAATGGCTTGCGCGGTTCAATAACAAGAAGAACCGGCCACTGGATTTGTTTGAAAGCGAGTATTTGATTGAAATAAAAAAGAATCTCATACCTGTCATTAAAGCTGCCTCACTATTGCATCAAAAGTATCAGGTTGTCGTGACAAATCCGCCATATCATAACAAATATAATCCAATTTTAAAGAAATTTATGCAGGATTACTATAAGGATACCAAGTCTGATCTTTACTCTACTTTTATTTATCGAACACTGAATATGACGCAGAAAAACGGTTATGCAGCGCTCATGTCTCCTTTCACTTGGATGTTTATTTCTACGCATGAGAAATTGCGGCAATATCTATTGAGCCATGCCACAATCTCAAGCCTTGTCCAGTTGGAATATTCTGCTTTTGAGGAAGCCACCGTTCCAGTTTGTACTTTTGTATTACAAAATCAGCATGAACAAACCAAGGGTCAATACATTCGTTTAGCTGATTTCAAAGGGGCTAGTTTACAACCGATTAAGGTTAGAGAAGCGATCGAAAATTCATCAGCTTCTTATCGTTATACAGCTGATTCAACTTCCTTCTCCGACATCCCTGGTTCTCCAATTGCCTATTGGGCGAGTGATCAAGTGAGAAAAATTTTTCGGGAGAATCCAAGCTTAGGGGATACCGCCGAACCAAGGGTTGGACTTCAAACTGGAGATAATGATCAATTTTTACGCATATGGTATGAAGTTGAATTTAATAGAATTGGATTTAACTATAAGAGTCGAGAAGATGCACTTCAGTCAAAGTATAAATGGTTTCCATACAATAAAGGTGGGGCTTTTCGTAAATGGTATGGGAATATGGAATATGTAGTTAACTGGGAAAAAGACGGAAATTCAATTAGGAACCTCATTGATGATAATGAAAAAATGCGTTCTAGACCGCAAAATACAAGTTGTTATTTCCATGAAAGCACCACCTGGTCGAAAATCACTTCTTCATCTTTCTCAGTAAGATATAATCAAGCCGGGTCAATATTTGATGTAGCGGGGACTAGTATTTTTGGTGATCATTATATTCTTCTAATATTATTGGGCTTTTTAAATTCACGTGTTGCAAATCATTTATTAACTAATCTATCAGAAACATTAAATTTTGAAGTAGGAAATATAAAAAAATTGCCGATCATCAATGAAAAAAATGATATAAGCAAATTCATTTCAGAAAATATCTTTTTATCAAAATCCGACTGGGATTCTTTTGAAACGTCTTGGGATTTCAAGCAACATCCTTTTCAACAATTCCGTAATGGTGCGTCCACAATATCTGAAGCATTCAACAATTGGTCTCAGGAAGCGGATCGACGTTTTACAAGTCTGAAAGCTAATGAAGAAGAGCTTAACCGGATTTTTATCAATCTGTATGGTCTGCAGGATGAGCTGACACCTGAAGAGTCAGATGATGAGGTAACTGTGCGAAGGGTAGATCGTGAGCGTGACGTGAAGTCTTTCCTGTCCTATTGTGTTGGGATCATGTTCGGGCGATATTCACTTGACGAAGACAGGCTGGTTTTTGCCGGCGGGATTTTTGAACGCAATCGTTATCAAGCATATAAGCCGGATAAAGACAATGTAATTCCAATTACGGATGAAACTTACTTTGAGGATGATATCGTCGGCCGCCTCATTGACATTGTGAAACAGATTTTCGGTGAAAGGACACTGGAACAGAATCTTGATTTTATTGCTGAATCACTAAAGAAGAAGTCTGGGGAAACTGCACGGCAGCGAATCCGTCGATATTTTCTGAAAGAATATTATAAAGATCATGTTCAAATCTATAAAAAACGGCCAATTTACTGGTTGTTTGATAGCGGGAAAGAGAATGGATTTAAGGCACTGATCTATTTACATCGCTATGAACCAGGGCTTGTAGCCCGGGTACGTATCGACTATCTACATGCCATGGAACGGAAATATGAGGAAGAGATGCGTCGCCTCGATTTGCAGATGGAGGCAGAATTGCCGGAACGTGACAAGGTGAGGGCAAGAAAACAGAAAGAAAATCTGGAAAAGCAGCTGGAAGAATGCCGGCAGTATGACCAAGTAGTGGCTCATGTAGCCAGTCTGCAGATTGCACTGGATCTGGATAATGGCGTGAAAGAGAATTATATAAAATTCCAAAATATTGATGTACCTGGGAAAAAGGTTAGGGTCAATCTGCTGGCGAAGATCTGAAATTGGCGAAATTCGGGGAGATTTTTCATGAAACTAAGAGAAGTACAGCGTATCCTGAATGAAACATTCCATAAACCGCTTCGCTTTGGGCAAAAGCGGCATTTGGTATTCTGGTATGATCCAGAAGGTGAATTTAATGAGGATATTCATGATTTACAGATGGATCAGGTGCGAATCTGGGAATTAACTCCTAATAATTTCTTTACGACCAAATATGAGCTGGAGAAGCGGTACCCGGATTCTTCTTTTCTGATTTATGCGCGGATGGCAAAACCGGTACCCCAGGAAGATTGGCTCTTTGACCAGCTAAAAATGGGTGTAGAGTTCTCTGCGGATAAAACGATCGTTATTATGCGCGAATTAGGCATCTCCGACAATACACTGCGACAAACGTTTGAACATTATGCAAAGTTTTTTGCCAATAAACGCTATTTTACAGCATTTCATGCACTTGGTATTCAGGATTACAATGACAAAACCATCGATGTTGCCGTACTGGCCGTGCTGACTCATAACCCGCTCAATAAACTGGATGAAGTGATGAAAGTTTTGATTCGTGAAACGGCGATGAATGAGAGCCGTTCATGGGAAGCTATCGAAAAGTTTGGTGATACCGATGTTTTCTGGCAACTGGTGGAAAAAGCGTATGGCTATGCCCGGGATGAAAAGACTTTACAAGACCTTTTGATCTTCTTCACGCTGACCTATCTGGCATCCACAGCTCCGGATCTGAACCTTCCGGAAGGTTGGAAAACCTATCTGGCAGTGCGGCCGATGAACGTGGCGGTGTTGATGAACCAGTTCATGAACCAGCCAAAGGATCGGGGCGCATTCCAGAAATTGTCCGAATCCGTGGCAAAGACGATTCATTTGTCGAATCATTTGGCGACATGGGATGTGCGGTATTACCTCAACGCCGATGCCTTCAAAGCATTTGACCAGGCACTGATTCAGTACATTGAAACACAGCTGACGTCCGGAGTCAGGCAGTTTGGCCACTATCTTGAAATGATGAACAAGCGCCGAACGTTACACTGGTATCCAGATTACCGTAATGCTTATGAGGCTGTCGGTCAGGCGATTCGCCTTTTTCAGCTAGATGCAAAACATCAACAGTTTATCCCGGAATCTTCCGCTTATCAGCTGATTCAAGATTACATTAAAGATTATTATCAGTTTGATCAGGCGTACCGGAAATTTTATACAGCTTATGATCGCTGGCAGCAGGATGACAGCCTTGTCCCGCTGCGCCGGCATGTTGAACAAGTTTACAGCCAGAGTTATATGAGAGAGCTGGCCGTGAAATGGACACAAAGCCTGAACCGGCAGATGTCGGACAGATGGCCGATTACTGATATCCCGCAGCAAACCCGTTTTTATATAGAACACGTTCAATCGTTTGTGAATAAAGGCGAGCGAATTTTTGTTATCATCTCCGATGCATTTCGTTATGAAGCCGGTCAGGAACTGGTAGAACGACTGAATCAGGAGAAAAAGGGAACAGCGGAACTTGCATTCATGCAGAGCACACTGCCTTCCTACACAGCACTGGGTATGCCAGCGCTGCTGCCGCACCGGACACTTCGCTATCAATGGGATGCGGAGAATGATCCTGAGGTTTTACTGGACGATATGATGACGGTAGGGACACAGGCACGGAATCAGCTTTTACAGAAACGCGTGAAAGACAGTATGGTGATCCGTGCCCAGGATTTACGCGAGATGCGCCAGCAGGAAATGCGGCAGAAGTTTCAGCCATGCAAGGTTGTCTACATCTATCACAATCGTATTGATGCCAGCGGGGATCATCCCGCTTCTGAAACTGAAGTCTTTGCGGCCACGGATCAGGCGATCGATGAACTCATCATGCTCATTAATAAGCTCGTGAATAATGTCAGTGCCTCGGCTGTGATTGTGACAGCGGATCATGGATACCTCTATCAGCGGGATCCACTTAATCCAAGCGGCAAAATGCCTCGGGTCGGCGGGAAAAAATTGATCGTGAACCGGCGTTTTATCCTCAGTGAACAGGAGAAAGAAGCAGAAGGAACGCTTCAATTTTCAACAGAAGGGGAGCTGGCTAATGAACCGCCTCTGACGATTACCGTACCGAATGGTGACGAGCGTTTCATGGTAGCGGGCGGTGGTTCGAATTATGTACACGGTGGTGCAATGCCCCAGGAAATCATTGTCCCGGTTGTGACCTTCAAAAGTAGTCGCAAGACAGCTATGCGACAGGTCAGTGTCAAATTAATGAGTAGCACGCGGAAAATCACGAATATGATTAGCTTCCTGGATTTTTTCCAGACACAACCCATGGAAGAAAAAGTCCGTCCCCGTCGTTTGAAGATTTATTTTATCGATCCTGACGGAGAGAGAATCACTAACGAAAATCACCTTATGGCAGATCGCTCATCTGAAAAATCTGCTGACCGGGTTTATCGTGAGAAATTTGTGTTCAAAAACAGATCATATGACCGGCGTACAACTTACTATTTGATCATGGAGGATGAAGATCAATCAGTCGAAAAAGTGTACGACCGGATTCCGTTTACGATCGATATCGCATTTGCTGATGACTTCGAATTCTGACAGAGAAGGGTGACACATGTGGAAGATCTGGATCGAAAATTGTATGACACTTTTCCAGGTAAGGTCGTCCGCAAGGATCTGACGAAAAAGATTAAAGAAGGCGCTAATGTTCCGGTTTATGTGTTGGAGTATCTGCTTGGCATGTACTGCGCTACTGATGACGAAGAAGGCATCGAGGATGGTGTGCATCAGGTTAAAAAGATCCTCGCTGAGAATTATGTCCGGCCTGATGAGGCGGAAAAAGTGAAGTCGCAGATCCGTGAATCGGGTCACTTTACCGTGATCGATCGAATTACTGCTCGGCTTGATGCGCGTAATGACCTTTATAAAGCGGAGTTTTCGAATCTAGGTCTTTTCGATGTCGTGATTTCTGCCAAATATTTCAAGGATTACGATAAATTGCTAACCGGCGGGATCTGGTGCATTGTTCAGATGGCCTACTTCTTCGATGAGAATGATAAAACGTCAAGTCCATTTACAATCGAAAAGTTGACGCCTATTCAGATGCCCAGTATGGATATGGACGAGTTATTTGACCAGCGCGAACGGTTCAGTAAGGATGAATGGATTGACATTCTCATACGTTCAATAGGGATGGAACCGACGCAATTTGAGCAGGCAGTAAAGTGGCACTTGTTGGAACGCCTTGTGCCATTGGTCGAGAACAACTACAATCTCTGTGAACTTGGACCGAGGGGTACGGGGAAATCACACGTCTATAAAGAGATTTCTCCAAATTCGATTCTTGTCTCAGGTGGACAAACAACCGTTGCCAACTTGTTTTACAATATGGCGTCGCATCAGATCGGCCTTGTCGGTACGTGGGATACGGTCGCTTTCGATGAAGTAGCCGGGATCAAGTTTAAGGATCAGGACGGCATCCAGATCATGAAGGACTACATGGCGTCCGGATCATTCGCACGCGGACGCGAGGAAAAAACTGCTGCAGCGTCCATGGTGTTTATTGGCAATATTAATCAGAGTGTCGATGTACTCTTAAAAACGTCCAATCTCTTTGGACCTTTTCCAGATGGGATGGCTGGAGATTCAGCCTTCTTTGACCGGATGCACTTTTATTTGCCCGGCTGGGAAATTCCCAAGATGCATCCTGAATTTTTCACAAATAACTATGGCTTCATCACTGATTATCTGGCCTGCTTTATGCGTGAGATGCGTAAACGATCGTTCAGTGATGCCATTGATCATGATTTTCATCTTGGAAATAATCTAAATCAGCGCGATGTAATTGCCGTGCGTAAGACTGTTTCCGGCCTAATCAAACTCGTTTATCCTGGCGGTCAGTTCGATAAGGCAGAAGTTGAAGAGATTCTTCATTATGCGCTGGTCGGCCGACGTCGTGTGAAAGAACAACTAAAGAAAATCGGCGGTTTGGAATTTTACGATGTTAATTTCTCCTATATCGATAATGACTCGATGGAAGAACAGTTCGTCTCGGTTCCGGAACAAGGTGGGGGGAAGATCATTCCCGAGGGAATGGGTAAGCCTGGCCATGTTTACACAGTTGGTCGCGGGAAGACAGGGGTGATCGGGACTTACAACATCGAGACGGAGATGACGTCCGGAAACGGGAAGTTTGAACGTGCCGGATTTGGATCGGATTCAGCAGCGAAGGAAAGTGTCGACACAGCGTTCCACTACTTCAAATCGAATGGCAAGTCAATCAGCGGAAAAATAAGTACGAAAAAGAAAGATTACTTACTGCAGATTCAAGATATTTACGGTGTCGGTTTGAATGATCAGCTCTCTCTGGCAGCGCTTATTGCTCTGTGTTCTGTAGCTGTTGGTCGACCAGTTCAAAGCCAGCTCGTGATCCTAGGTTCTATTTCAATTAGCGGGACAGTCCAAAAAGTAGACGATCTAGCCAGTATCCTGCAGGTCTGCCTCGATTCTGGGGGCAAAAAGGTCTTACTTCCGATGCTAGCTGCTGCAGATCTGGGAACTGTTCCTCCGGAAGTCTTTGCCAAGTTCCAGATTATTTTTTATCAGAGTGCTGGGGATGCGGTATTTAAAGCCTTGGGTGTGTCGTGAATCAAATCATTACTAGAGGAAAGCGCAATAAAAAATGTTGAAAATAGCCGAAAAGATATTGACAAGATGTCCTATGAATCTTACATTATAAGTAAGCGATTTGGGGAAATCGCTGTATCACAAGCATCGTATCAGATCAAGTTTTGCAAGGTTTGTATGGTAAAGCATTAAGCTGTGGCGTTAGGGATCGCCTCCCGAAAGGGAATTCCCTCAATTAAGTGACTAGGCCTTGGGTTTAGTCATTTTTTTGTATAATTCATGACTGAATTTTAAAAATATATAAAAATAAATTTCAACTGGAGTTGATTTTTATGAAATATAGTATCGGACTTGATATAGGCATTTCATCAGTTGGATGGTCGGTGATCAATCTGGAAAAAAAGAGGATCGAGCGATTGGGCGCCCGTCTATATGATGCGGCAGAAAATCCAAAAAATGGATCATCTCTCGCTGCGCCTAGGCGTGATGCGCGTTCGGCAAGGCGGCGCCTCAGACGGCGACGTTATCGTGTTGGTAAAGTGCGCCAATTTATTGTCGAGCGCGGATTATTGACAAGCAGTCAGACTGATCAACTTTACGACTGGAGGGAAGAAGATCTTGATATCTGGTTGGTTCGGGTAAATGCTCTTGAACGTCTGCTTACCGATCGCGAATTTGCTAGAGTACTGATACATATTGCCAAGAACAGAGGTTATAGGTCGAATCGGAAGAGCGAGTCAAAGTCTGGTGAAAACGGGCAGGTACTCTCGGCTATCAAGGCAAACAAAGAATTAATGGAGCAAAAAGGTTACCTGACGGTGGCCGAAATGCTCGTTAATGAGCCGGAAAAGTTTGCCGGACGGAAGCGGAATCGCGGCGGGGAATATACGCATGTCATCGCTCGTTCGGAACTGGAACATGAGATTCGTCTTATTTTTACCAAGCAACGTGCATTCGGAAATCGGTTTGCAACAGAGGTAAATGAGACTACATATATAACGATTTGGGGTGCACAGCGTCCGGTCGCAACGAAGGATGATATATTCAAGAAAATCGGTAACTGTACTTTTGAAAAAGGAGAAAAGCGGGCACCGAAAGCTTCCTATGCATTTCAATATTTTCGCGCTTTGGACAAACTGAATCGGCTACGAATACTGTCAGTACGTGAGCTTTCACGAGGGCTTACAAGTGAGGAAAGGGATCAAATTTTGCCTGCTTTGTTTGATCATGACAAGCAGAAATACTCCGATCTGAGAAAAATTCTGAAACTAAGAGATGACCAGAAGTTTAATGAACTTTTTTACGACCCAGGTAAATCTTTAAAAGATAATGAAAGTAACATCTTTCTATCTCTAGCTGAACAATATAAGATTCGTAAAGTGATTAAAGATGCGCAGGGGAAAGGTGCACTGCTTCAATACCGGCCGGTGGATCTGGATACAATTGCGTACGCGCTGACAGTGTTCAAAGATGATCAGGATACGAAAGATTATCTTTCTAATGACTATGTGAATGAAAATGGGAAGCAACTCGTCAATTTGGCTAATCGAATATTTGATGAGGAACTGATTAATGGGTTATTAAGTCTCTCATTCTCTAAATTTGGTCATTTATCACTCAAGGCACTTCATAAACTAATTCCTTATATGGAAAATGGCTTATCTTATTATGATGCGTGCAAAAAAGTCGGTTATCATGACAATGAGCAGGTCGGGAAGGATAAGCAGCATCTTCTGCCTGTGATTCCCGCAGACGAAATTCGTAATCCGGTTGTGGTGCGTTCCTTGTCGCAGACGAGAAAAGTGGTCAATGCAATCATCAAGCGGTACGGATCACCAACTTTCATGTACATTGAATTGGCAAGGGAAATGGGCCGTCCTTACAATGAGCGCAGAGATTTAGAGAAACAATATAATAAAAATCGTACAGTGAATGATCAGGCCAAAGTAAATATTCAAGAACTGTTTCCGGCGGTTAGTGATCCCCGTGGCCATGATATATTAAAATTCAAGCTATGGCAGCAGCAAGATGGTAAATGTGCCTACTCATTAGAACCGATTCCTGCAGAAAATATCTTTGAACCAGGGTACGCGGAAGTCGATCATATCATTCCCTATAGCCGAAGCTTTGATGATAGTAATTCCAATAAGGTGCTTGTGCTTTCAAAAATGAATCAGGCAAAGAAGGACAGAACGCCCTTTGAGTGGTTCGGCGGTGATGAACATCGCTGGAAACAATTTGAGTCCTATGTCAATGCACTTAAAGTCAACCGGAAGAAAAAATCATTATTGACAAAGAAAAATATGGACAATGAAGAGGAAGAGACGTTCAAATCTCGTCATTTGAACGACACGAGGTATATTACTCGATTTTTTAAAAATTTTGTGGAAAATAATCTGATGTTTCGAGAGGTAGAAGGTGTCAAACAACATGTTTTTACAGTTAACGGTGCCTATACGTCTCTGATGCGGAAACGCTGGGGATTCAACAAGAATCGAGAGGAAAGCGACCTACATCATGCTGTAGATGCGGTTATTATTGCCGTCAGTCAACCGTTTCGCTATGAGGTCAGTACGTACTTCAGACATCGTGAAGTCAGCCTTCATCAATTCATGAAAAGAACAGGAGATTATTTTCCTGAACCATGGGAAGGTTTTGTTAAGGAACTCAGAGCCCGGATAATGCAGGATCCTGAGAAATTAAAATTAGCCTTGGAGAGTTTGGATCTGGAGAGCTACGGTTCCGATTTCATTGACGACGTCAAAACAATCTTCATTTCCAGAATGCCAAAGCGGTCAATTAAAGGGCAGATTCATGACGAGACACTGCGACGCAATAGAGGAAATACCGAGGATGGATTCATAAGAGTCGTCACTCGTACGCGGCTTGAAAACATTACTTTTGATAAAAATGGTGATTTCCCGATGTATGGCAAGGAATCCGATCCCAAAACTTATCAGGCTATTAAGCAGCGCTATCTTGAGTATGGGAAGGATACTAAAAAAGCATTTATTGAACCACTCTATAAACCTGCAAAAGATTTAAGCAGAGCCTCTATTATTCGGTCTGTGAAAATTGAAGAAAAAAAGAATCAATTAGTACTGTTAAGGGATAAAGCTGTTGCATTTAATTCAAGTATCGTCAGGACAGAGGTATACCAGAATAAGGAAACAGGCAAATTTTATTTAGCACCTGTCTATGTGTCGGATGTATTGGCGGGGAGAGAACCGAAGAAGTTTATAACTCCTCATAAAAATTATGATAATTGGTTAGAAATAACAGATGATTATCGTTTTTTATTTAACATCTTTCCGAATGATGTTCTTCATATAAAAATGAAAAGAAAAAAAGAAGCAAAAACTTTTTTGGGAAATTTAGTAGAATGGCAGGAAGGCTATTTCTATTTTAAAAAAGTGCATTCAGCAACTGCTCAGATCGGTATTATTGACCATATGAAGAGTTTTAAAGATGAAATAGGCTCTCAAAATTTGTTGATCTTAGAAAAATACCAAGTTGATCCACTAGGTAATTTGTCAAAAGTACATGGGGAGAAACAATATGGCATATCGTCACTTAGTCATTCGTAATCCTTCTAGACTTTCAACAAAAGATGAACAATTGCTGATTCATCAGGATGAAACCATACGTATTCCATTGGAAGACGTATGTACAATTACCCTGGAAGATCCGGCAATAACAATTACTAGTGCATTACTGAGTAAATGCACGGAATATCAAGTAGAAGTTATTTTGTGCGATCATAAACGAATGCCAAGTGGAGTAATACAGACATTTAATCAGCACTCGAGGCAAAAAGAAGTGTTGGAGCTTCAGCTTAAGTTACCAAAGCCACTTATCAAGCGGATATGGCAGAAGATAGTTATTCGTAAGTTGGAGAATCAGGCGCATTGTCTGCAACTTTTAAATAAAGGCGAAGAGGCCAATCGTTTGTTTGCGATTAGTCGGAGCGTTGAGTCCGGCGATCGTAGTAATCGTGAAGCTTATGGGGCAAAAGTATACTTTACTTCCGCTTTTGGCGACGGTTTCCAGCGTCGTGAGGAAAACACACGGAATGTTGCTCTGAATTATGGATACAGTATCATGCGTTCGCTGGTTGCAAGAGCGCTTGTTCGATACGGATTTAATCCATGTTTTGGTGTCTTTCATGATAGTCAGACAAATGCTTTCAATCTGGCTGATGATTTTATGGAACCGTTACGTGCTTTTGTTGACGTCATTGTCGCGATGAATGTAAAAGAAGATGACCATTGGGGAGCAGAAATTCGGCAAAAATTGTTTGAAATATTGAATATCGAAGCTATATGGAATGGTGAAAAACAGAGCATTACAAATGGGGTTGACAAGATGATAAAGAGCTATGCAACTGCATGCCGGCAAACAGATGCCTCTCTTTTAACTCTTCCAGAACTTGTAAACATCAATACTCATACATATGAGTAAGTTCATGAGAATTCTCGTGTTTTTTGATCTGCCGGTTACTTCTATTCGTGAACGAAAAGCATATAGCCGCTTCCGTAAATTTCTATTAAAAGATGGGTATACAATGCTTCAGTTTTCTGTATATACGCGGATATGTAATGGCGAGGACGGCGTACAGAAACATATGAAACGTTTAAAGGATCATCTCCCGGGTGTGAATGGCGCTATACGCTCTATGAAAATAACAGAAAAACAGTTTGAAAATATGGATATTTTACTCGGAGAAGATACACCTGAGGAAAAATTAGGAGCAAATAAAACAGATTTTTTTTAGATCTAGGGGTTGCCTTTTTAGCGGCCACATTTTTTTTGCTAATAAAATGAAAAAAATTAAAGAAAACATCAAAAAACAGCGCATATTTGCACTGTTTTTTATAAGTAGAAATCCCTTGAAATGGGGATGTATCAAGGGATTCAGGGGCATGTATCGTATCACATCAAGTTTTACAGGGGAAGTATGGCGAATTTGAAAATCATACGCTCACCATCTCAATCGTATCACATCAAGTTTTACAGGGGAAGTATGGCAATTGATTCATTGTTAAACCTCCTGAGTTATCGTATCACATCAAGTTTTACAGGGGAAGTATGGCCCAAACAAAGAGTACGAAAGCTATGATACAATCGTATCACATCAAGTTTTACAGGGGAAGTATGGCCGTGTATAGGGCGTGTCTGCGGCGCCTAAAATCGTATCACATCAAGTTTTACAGGGGAAGTATGGCAATCTCTTTATCATATTCAACATTCCAATGATCGTATCACATCAAGTTTTACAGGGGAAGTATGGCAAAAAGTGACGCGGCGACACACGTATGATTATCGTATCACATCAAGTTTTACAGGGGAAGTATGGCGCTGTTAGTGCAGCTACCGCAGTGATGACAATCGTATCACATCAAGTTTTACAGGGGAAGTATGGCGTCTTGTCATTAAGTTCTTCCTCCAAATCTATCGTATCACATCAAGTTTTACAGGGGAAGTATGGCAAGGAAACCTATGGGCAAAGGAAAAAGAGAATCGTATCACATCAAGTTTTACAGGGGAAGTATGGCAATTGATTATTGATGCAGCTTCAGGACTTGATCGTATCACATCAAGTTTTACAGGGGAAGTATGGCCAACTCGGCAGCTTATCGGCGCGCCCCTCTATCGTATCACATCAAGTTTTACAGGGGAAGTATGGCCACGATTTTGAAGGGTCGTCCTTGTTTTGATCGTATCACATCAAGTTTTACAGGGGAAGTATGGCCCAAGTTTACTTCAAACGGGAATGGGGCATATCGTATCACATCAAGTTTTACAGGGGAAGTATGGCGCCTACTGTTTGGCTCCCGGCAGCAATACAATCGTATCACATCAAGTTTTACAGGGGAAGTATGGCGTAGTCTAATAACTTCTCTCCGTACATCGGATCGTATCACATCAAGTTTTACAGGGGAAGTATGGCTTCAACCAACATATTGTGCGTTGTTTCTGCATCGTATCACATCAAGTTTTACAGGGGAAGTATGGCTGGCAAGCGCAGGTACTCTTCTAACGTCTCATCGTATCACATCAAGTTTTACAGGGGAAGTATGGCTCACGAATGATTGGCATTCGCTATTTGGTAATCGTATCACATCAAGTTTTACAGGGGAAGTATGGCAGCAGTTATCAAGGTTGAACCATGGACTAATCGTATCACATCAAGTTTTACAGGGGAAGTATGGCCATTCTTTGCATCGATATGCCCCGTTTTCAATCGTATCACATCAAGTTTTACAGGGGAAGTATGGCGTATCCAATTCCGAATACAGATCGTTCAAAATCGTATCACATCAAGTTTTACAGGGGAAGTATGGCTATTTTACTTGATGATCTACCATGTGTAAAATCGTATCACATCAAGTTTTACAGGGGAAGTATGGCGCCCAGGTACTTCCAGTCGTAAATCCGTCCATCGTATCACATCAAGTTTTACAGGGGAAGTATGGCATGCTGAACACTGGAAGGAATGCGCGTCAGATCGTATCACATCAAGTTTTACAGGGGAAGTATGGCTGAACATGAAATACGAAACGAGGTGCGCTAATCGTATCACATCAAGTTTTACAGGGGAAGTATGGCAAGAGAAGGACTCACCGCTGTAATATTTCATCGTATCACATCAAGTTTTACAGGGGAAGTATGGCCTTGTATTGCTTGTGAGCGCGCTTGTATTGATCGTATCACATCAAGTTTTACAGGGGAAGTATGGCTAATTCGCACGTGATTCCCGCAACCGCATTATCGTATCACATCAAGTTTTACAGGGGAAGTATGGCAAAGGCATTAAAACATTGCAGGGACGGTGAATCGTATCACATCAAGTTTTACAGGGGAAGTATGGCTGCGCGGTCTTTATTCCAAAATATTTATTAATCGTATCACATCAAGTTTTACAGGGGAAGTATGGCGTGATTGGTGATGGGGCGTTCGGTATTCCGATCGTATCACATCAAGTTTTACAGGGGAAGTATGGCACTGAACTTAATTGACTTGATCTTTTTCGGATCGTATCACATCAAGTTTTACAGGGGAAGTATGGCTGAGTAAACCGCATGGATCTTTTTAACCTGATCGTATCACATCAAGTTTTACAGGGGAAGTATGGCCCCGTATGTGGCAACCATTTAACAAGCGAAATCGTATCACATCAAGTTTTACAGGGGAAGTATGGCAGATAGTTGGTGTATATGGTTCTATATCATATCGTATCACATCAAGTTTTACAGGGGAAGTATGGCCTTAAATCCGCACTGTAATCATTAAACTTATCGTATCACATCAAGTTTTACAGGGGAAGTATGGCATGAAGGTATGGAGTTAATTGAAGTAAAGAATCGTATCACATCAAGTTTTACAGGGGAAGTATGGCCGAAGTTTTGTGATAAATGCAATAAAAAATATCGTATCACATCAAGTTTTACAGGGGAAGTATGGCCTCTTTTGTCGCATGGAATGATTTTCCGGCATCGTATCACATCAAGTTTTACAGGGGAAGTATGGCCGGGGGCGATACATGAATTTCCATAGATTCATCGTATCACATCAAGTTTTACAGGGGAAGTATGGCTTGGATTGTGTGCGATTTTCTCCCAAAATTATCGTATCACATCAAGTTTTACAGGGGAAGTATGGCCGATTTGTACGTGTCTAACCACAGTTTTTATCGTATCACATCAAGTTTTACAGGGGAAGTATGGCCATCTAATTGAAGATATTTACAATGATATTATCGTATCACATCAAGTTTTACAGGGGAAGTATGGCAAGCATATCGGCAGGCAGTCAGCAAGGTGCATCGTATCACATCAAGTTTTACAGGGGAAGTATGGCTGGCTAGGTCAAGCCAATAATACGGGATTAATCGTATCACATCAAGTTTTACAGGGGAAGTATGGCTTGTAGTGACGCCGATCAATGGCGATGGCATCGTATCACATCAAGTTTTACAGGGGAAGTATGGCCATCTTTTCATCTGACGACCTATTGAAGGATCGTATCACATCAAGTTTTACAGGGGAAGTATGGCTTCTTATGCATCAATGATCTCGCGGATGAATCGTATCACATCAAGTTTTACAGGGGAAGTATGGCTCAATGGGGTTTGCTACAACCTGTTCCAGAATCGTATCACATCAAGTTTTACAGGGGAAGTATGGCTCAATAAGAAATATAAACAAAAGACAATTAATCGTATCACATCAAGTTTTACAGGGGAAGTATGGCGCCGACAATAACCGTATGGCCAACCTTTCCATCGTATCACATCAAGTTTTACAGGGGAAGTATGGCTTAATGGACCCCGATCCAATATCAATGTATATCGTATCACATCAAGTTTTACAGGGGAAGTATGGCCTGAGGCTGCGTTCTGCCATCGCCATCGGATCGTATCACATCAAGTTTTACAGGGGAAGTATGGCGAGTGCAGTTTGTTTTTACTCTTAATCTTATCGTATCACATCAAGTTTTACAGGGGAAGTATGGCATAACTATGGCATCATCAAAGTAGAAGGAGATCGTATCACATCAAGTGGCTGAAAGTGTGGAAGATGCAAAAGCTCATGATCGTATCACATCAAGTTTTACAGGGGAAGTATGGCTATCACTGATCATTCGTTTTGCGATCTCTAATCGTATCACATCAAGCTTTACAGGGGAAGTATGGCTGTGAGTGCGTGAATTGAAATATCACTGTTATCGTATCATATCAAATTTTACATGGAAAGTATGATCAAGGGAAATTATGCCTGATCTAAGTGGCCAATGTACTACATCAAGCCTCGCTCCCCCTATTTTTTGCGATCATAAAAGCATTAAACTCCCCATCCCCCACCGACACTTATTACCAATTTATTAATCGCCTATCTTACCCAAAGTCTATTATGCTAAAATAAAAATAGCTGATTTGCCAAACAATACAAAATTATCTGAGGGATTATTTATGGACGTGACGCAGTTTCAGAAAATAAAAGAAGCGTCTTATCTGACGGCGGAAAATGCGGTTCGCTATCGGATCATTTTGCGCTTCTTTTATATTGAGCATGAGCGGATGAAGGATTTGCTTTATCCGGCAGATGTGTTTCGTTTCGTTCGGTCGGTCAAGGGCATGGAAGATTATACAGAAACGATGCTCGAGCAAGACTTAGCGACGCTCGTCAGTTGGAAGAATATCATCCCGCGGCAAGAGATGAAGGAACCGAAATCGATCGAAGAGTATAAGCGGAAGAGGTTTCGCTATCAGGTGACGCCCTATACCGTCGAATTTGAGAGACTCCTTGCCGAGCTTGAAAAAAAAGGCGAAGCTTTTGGCGGTCAATTGGAAAAGTCATCATTTGAACGGTTGCTGAAGGCACTTGTTGCACTGCCGACGATGACGAAAGAAAATGCCTATGAGGGTTGGCAGGATCTGCTACACCATTTTAAACAGATCAAAACGAATACTTCCGATTATATCGGTTATTTGAATAGTGAGCGGATGGAATCGTCGATGCAGACGGAGGCGTTCCTTGTCTATAAAGATCAATTTATCCACTATTTGCGTGATTTTATTATTGCGTTGCAGCAGACCGCATTGAAAATTCAGAGCGCTTTGCGTGCAACGGATTCTGCGTTGTTGGCAAAAATAGCAGAAGCTATTCTGGTGCATGAGCGGGCGATCCCTCGCGTTGGCGGCGAGCAATTAGACGAAAAGGCGCTATCAGAAGATTTTTACGCAACGTGGCGCAATATCCAGTCCTGGTTCATTAGCAATGAAACAGGGGAGAGCGAGTATTTGTCATTGCAGCAGCAGACGAATGAAGCGATTCGTCGAATGACGCGTTTTATTCAACGCTTTGGCGAACGGTTGCAGCAGCGGCGCAGCCGTAAGAAAGACTTTCTGCAAATCGCTCGCTGGTTCAATGATTGCGCAACTCTAGAGGAAGCCCATCAGCTATCAGCAACGGTTTTCGGTGTCTTCCATACGCGCCATTTTGTTGCCGAGCCGAGTGCGACAAGCGATATCTATGCTGATCTTTGGCAGGAGAAGCCGAGTGAGACAGTGATTACGCCGCGGGTTCAGGGCTACCGTGAGAAGACCCGTCCTGCTGCGTTCAAAGTGCATCAAGAGGAAAAGCGCGCCGCGCAAGAAGAATTTTTGAAAAAAAGAGAACAGCTTAAGGCGCGGCTTGCCACGTATATCCACGAAGGAAAGATCGTCTTGTCGCATGAAACTTTTATTGACAAGGAAACGCGCAAATTACTGCTCTATTGGCTGGCTAAATCGCAACTTCAGGAAAGGCATTTGGTGCAGACTGAATTTGGGCAGAGAGTGACCGTTCGAGTCGATCCAGAGCGTCGCGTGCAAATTCATTCTGAGGATGGTGTGCTCGACATGCCGGATACGATCTATGTTTTTCAGTAGACAATCGTTGCCTTGAACCAGGCGATATTTTAATTATATTAATGAAGGAATTTTCTGGTCAAAACTTGGAAAGCATTGACCGTCTGCTGTTATAGGCTGAGTCAGATTGGGAAGCATTGCATAAGAAAGGAGATGAAAAACATGGCGACTGCCAGTGAGGAACAGATTCAAGAAGGGCTGACCTGTCTTTTTGAAAATTATTGGATTCTGCGGGCAGATAATCCGGAACGTTACCATCAGTTGCGACGAATGGAAAAGGATTTAAAGCGCGTCCTCGATGACCGGTTCGGTCTGCGTCTTCATGTTCATACGCAATTTATCAAGCTAGAGAAAATTCCAGTGGAACCCAAAAGTTGGATGGGGATCACCGACTTTCAGGACGTGATGGATTACACGTTGTTTGCCTGCGCTCTGGCATTTCTCGAATCGAAAGAGCAGAACGATTATTTTCTGCTCAGCCATCTTGTTGAAGAACTGAATGAAAATTATCCCGATCGGGAGGCGCTCGACTGGACCAATTATCGACATCGGACGTCCCTTGTTCGCGTCGTCACGCAGCTACTCAAGCTGCATTTGATGGATCGAATTGAAGGCGACATCGGCCGTTTCGCCCAAAATGAACAATTTGAAGCGTTGTACCGGGTGACGCTTTATGCCCGTTATTTCATGCGCACTTATCCCGAGGATATCTATCAATACAAAGATTGGCACGCACTGACTCATGAAGACAACGATCGGTTGGAGGCTCACGGTCGTCGCTGGGAGGCCTATCGCCGCCTGATGATGGAGCCGGTCGTGACTCGCACATCGGAGAACAGCGAACAGCTTTTTAATTATTTTCGTGTACAGCGCCGATCCATTGAGGACTTTTTTGAGCGGACCACGCCGTTCAGCTTTGAATTGACGCGGGACGCGGCGATGCTGACGCTGAGTGAGCGCAAACAAAGCTATACCTATTTTCCGGCCCAACCTGTGATACATGATATCTTGCTGCAGTTAGCCGCGCAGATTCGGTCGCAGGATCCGGTACGTGACGCCTACGGCCAAGCGACACTATCCAGACAGGAATGGCTGTCGCTGATTCAAAATGTGCAGCAAACCGCTGCAGCCGGCTGGTCGAAAGAATTCCGAGAAATGACAACGGACCGGCTCGCCGATCGGCTGCTTGATGAAGCCTGTGCTTGGCAGCTCGCGGAGACGCGCGGCGATCAGGTGATTTTGCTACCAGCGCTCGTGCGCTTTTCTGGGCGTTATAGCGATGACTTTCAGAAGAAGGAGGGAAAATAATGAATGAGGAAAAATGGGAATTGAACCGCGCCGGACTGATCAATTTCTGGTATTATGACGTCGCCGTCTTTGATTTTGCCGATGGCAAGATGCTATTGCGCGGTGCCAACGGATCGGGTAAGTCGGTGACGATGGCCAGCCTTATCACTGTACTATTGGACGGGAAAAAGACTCCAGATCGGCTGGATCCGTTCGGTTCATCGGCGCGAAAAATGGAAGACTACTTGCTCGGCGAAGAAGATGTGTCCCATCGTCAGGAGCGGACCGGCTATCTCTATTTAGAATACAAACGCAAAGGACTCGACCAATACATAACAACAGGCATGGGCATGCAGGCGCGTCGGCACAAGTCGATGGCAACCTGGTATTTTGTGTTGACCGACAATCGTCGTGTGGGAAGAGACATCCAGCTCTACCGCAAAGCATCTGCGCATGAGATTGTGCCGCTGACTCGCCAGGAATTGAGCAATCGGATTGGCAGTCAACTGATTGCCAGTCAGGCGGAGTATATGCGCCGCGTCAATGAGCTGATTTTCGGTTTCGATAATACCGACATTTATGATGATCTGATTAAACTGCTGCTTCAATTGCGGCGGCCAAAGCTGTCAAAGGAATTCAAGCCGACGGTGATGTACGATATTTTGCAGCAGTCGCTGCCGGCTTTGAAGGAAGACGATTTGCATTCGGTGGCTGATACGCTTGAACAGATCGATCAAGCACGCCAGCAACTGGCACAGGCAAAAGAAGAACTGCGGTTGATGCGCGAACTGACGGGGAGCTATCAGAAGTATCGGACGTATTGCACGAGTGAACTGGCTTATCATCTGAATGAAACCTCAAGCAAAAATGCAGCCAATCAGACACAGTGGAAACAGGCAGCAGCTCAGCGTCAGCATTTGTCCGAGCAGTTGGCTTCCGATCAGGCAGCATACAGCCGTTTGGAACAGAAAATCGAAGTCCTGAGCAAGGAAAGAGACGATCTGAGTCAGCATGAGGTGTTCCGGCTTGTCCATGAACAGGAAGAGTTACGAAAGAATATGAGTAAAACCCAAATGAAAATCAGTCAACAGGAAGACAAGCTTTTCCGCAAACAGAGGCAGCTGGACGATTTGAAACGGAAGATCGACGCGCAGGAGATGGAATTAGAGACGCTGAATAAAGATAGCGCCGATCTGCGTATTGAGATGAGTGATTTGGCTGTTGCCGCGCATTTTGCCGAACACACGGCGTTGTTAGCAGACGCCGCGCATCTCGAGAATGGGGATATATTTACCTATTGGAAAAAAAGCGTCAAGGATTTCATGACGCATTTACGCGAGATTCAGGCACTGCTGACGCGTTACGAGCAGAAACGTGAAGAGATGCGCCGGGAGGATAGCCGGCTCGGTGATCAGATTCAAAAAATCGCGGCAATCGAGCTGGAGATTCGTCAATGGCAGCAGAATTTTAGCGCAGAGAAGGAACGGCTACAGATCGCGCTACAGGAATGGCGGCGCTCGCTATCGTTTCCAATTGATGACGCGCAGTGGGCACAATTTTTACAAAACCTTGAAGGCCTTTATAGCGAGGTGACGCTGTTTGACGAGGCCCTGCTCCCGGTACGCGAGGCGTTGCAGGCAGCGGAAAAAGTGCTGCAAATGCGGGATGCGGCGCTTGCTGAGAAAGAGCGGACGGAGAAGGAAACTCAGGAACAGTTAAAGGCGGAGAAAGCAGAGTGGCAGCAGAAAAAAGATCCGGAGCCGGCGCGCTCGGCAGAAACTGCCGCCTACCGTGCTTCTCTTGCCAAACGCGGGATCGATGCCCGGCCACTCTACGCGTTGATTGACTTTGCGCCGAAAACACCGCAACCGATCCGTGACCATTTGGAAGCGGCATTGCTTGATGCCGGCTATCTTGATGCACTCATCTGCACGCAGGATCTGGACGTTGTTGCCGACCGTCAGCTTAAACCCGATCCAAAGTTTATGACACAAACGCTGAGTGACTATCTTGTTCCCGATTGTCCAGAGGGTACATCGATTCCAGTCGAACTCGTCCAGGCGGTGATCGATTCGATTTTGCTTGATGGTGAGCAGGCACTCATTATTGATGAGCAGGGACACTATCGCCTGCCCTCACTTGAAGGCCGCGCTTCGGATCAATACCAGGCAGCCTTCATTGGTAAAGCGAGTCGTGAGGCCTTCCGCACACGTGAAATCGAACGACTCGATCAAGCCATTACCGCGTCGGTTGACCGTCAGGCAGCACTTGCCGGTGAACGAGCGGAATTGGCGAACCAGCTGCGGCAGTACAGCGCGGAGATGACGGCGCGTCCGTCCGACAGTGATCTGAAATTTGCCTGGCAGCAGCGGACCGCGAAGGAAAGTGAACGCGATCAGGAAACGCGCTATAAAGAAAGTATCGAAGCAAGGTTAACCGGGCTTAAGCAGGAGACTGCTTTTTTGAAAAATAAATTGAATGAGGACACGGCAACCGATGATCTGCCGTTGGAACTGGATGCGTATCGCGCGGCGGAAAAGGCGGCGTTCGACTATCGCGAGGCGCTCTCTGCTTTTATCAATCTGGCCGATCAACGGCGCCGTATTAAGCAATTGATGGTTACCTTGAACGAACAGAAATTAGCAAGCCAGGAAGAATGCGATGAGTACTTTCAGGAAAAAAGCGAACTGCAGGCGTCGGAGGAAAAGCAGCGACTAGCTGCCGATTCAGTGGAACAGCAGCTGAAACTGAAAAATGCTGATGAAGTGCGCCAAAGGCTGGCACAGGTCATAAGGGAATTGGAGGAAGGGCGTAAACGTGTGCCGGAACTTTCTGGAACGCTTGCGACGCTCACCGGGAAAATCACGCAGCTGGAGGCGGATGAACAGCGATTCCAGACACGAAGCGCGTTCTTTGCTCAGTTGCGTGATGCCTGGATTGACACGTTCCGGAATCTGCAAACGATCGATCGACCGGATCCAGCGTCGTTGCCCAAAGATCTCAGCGGGCTGATTGCTGATCAATTGAAAAATTTCAAGCTAGATACTGATCGGAAGAAACGGCTAGCAGATGACTTCGAGACGAAATTTCGCAACGAGCAGGGCATGCTGCTTGACTATCATCTTCAGATAAACGATAGAAAGATGGCTGATGAGAAAGAGTGGATGGCTGCGGAGGTGCAGACTGACCTCTTGCCTTATCTGGAACAGTGGCGCGAGAAAACGCATCAGCTTGTCTTCGAATGCGATTACCGCGGTGCCCGTGCCACGCCTTCGTTTGTTATCGAACAGCTTGATCGGCTGATCAATCAGCAATCGGTGATGCTGGAAGCGCGTGATCAACAACTGTTTGAAGACATTATCTATCATTCCGTTGGCGTGACACTGCGCAGCCTGATCGACCGTTCGGAAAAATGGGTCAAACAAATGAACGAAATACTCAGCAACCGGAAGAGCTCGTCTCATTTGAAGCTGCGGATTAGCTGGAAACCGCGCGCGGCAGAGACGGAAGAGGAACTTGATACGCAAGATCTCGTCGATCTACTGCGCCGCGATTCGGAGCTTTTGGCTTCCGATGATTTGGAGAAAATGATCCGCCATTTCCGGGCGAAAATCGAGGCATGCAAGCTGCGCGTTCAGGATGAGACGAACACATTGACGTTAGATCAAGTCTTGCGCGAAGTGCTTGACTACCGGCAATGGTTCACTTTTCAAATGGATTATCAGAAAAATGGCGAACCGCGTCGTCCACTGACCAACCAACGCTTCTATACGTTCAGTGGCGGTGAAAAAGCGGTTGCGATGTATCTACCGCTTTACACGGCAGTTTATGCCCGCTATATGGATGCTAGTAAAAACGCGCCGTACATCATCGCGCTTGACGAAGCATTTGCCGGCGTCGATGAACTCAATATTGCGGAACAATTCGCAACGGTTGAGCAGCTTGGTTTCAATTATATGATGAACTCACAGGCATTGTTCGGCGATTATGAAACGGTGCCGGCGCTTAATATTTATGAACTGATTCACATGGAAAAACAAGATTTTGTCACGGTGATTGCCTACAATTGGAATGGCAAAGCGCGCGAGTTGTTGGATCAGCCAGCGGAGGCGGTTGTCCTTGACAACGAATGAAGCGGCGCTCTATTTTCGCGCCAGAAGTGTCTTTGCCAAATTGTTTCGTCAAGCGAAGAAAACCTATCATACGTATGGCGAACTCAAGGGAACGTTTTCGATTGGCGAGCTCACCGCGGCTGAAAAAAGCCAGCTTGCTTTATTTCTCAGCAAGCCGCTTTATGAATGGGAAAAGAAACAGCGGTTGCGTTGGTCGCTTTTCGAGACAGCCTATCAATCATCAAAATTTGTTGACACGCCACTGCTTGCGGCGATGGAACAGACGCTTGGTCAGCCGTTCACGACAAAAATACAGGATACGGCGAATGAGGCGGCCAAACAAAGAATTTTCCTGGAAAAATTGGCGGCATTGCCGCATCTGCGGTTCATGGCGTCACTTGAGGCGGCGCGTCAACTCTACGAATGGTATACCGAAGATCCGGCAGCGTGCATGGCTGGTTTTTCCTTAATCAATCATGCGCTCGACCAGCTCCCCAAAGAGCCGACGCGGTTGCCCTTTTTTGCACATCAGTTGACCGGCGATCCCCATGCCCTCGATCCCAGCAACCGGATCGGGAAGGCGTTCATCGCTGTCCTGGAACGTAAGCGAGAGACGAATGGTGCTTTTTTATCACGCACGGAATATACGACCGATGTCTTGCTCGACTTCAATCTTGTGCGCGACGATATCATGAATTTTGTCGCGATCAATGGCTTATTGGCGAAAACAGATGACGCTGTCCACCCGATGTGGCAGGCAGCGGTCGATACAGGCGTCAGCTGGAATGTGCCCGTTCGTCATTTGCTGACAGTTGCTTCCGTCTTGCCCGCTTTCGGTCGCTCCGTTTATCTGATCGAAAATTCCGGAGTCTACAGTGCGCTCCTTGATGCCCGACCTGACTTGCCGCTTGTCTGCACCAACGGCCAACTGCGTCTCGCCGTCTGGATGTTGCTTGATAAGCTCGCAGCTTCGGGCGCACTTTTGTACTATTCGGGCGACTTCGATCCCGAAGGTGTGCAAATGGCTGACCAGATTCTGAAGCGCTATCCGGATCAAGTGCGCCTGTGGGCGATGAGCGCGGCGGATTATATTGAATCGAATCCACGTTTGCCCATGAACGGGCACCGTATGAACAAATTGAAGACTATTGAATCCCAGGCGTTGCACGATTTAGTGATTCAAATGGCGGCGAAGAAGAAGGCCGGTTACCAAGAAGCGGTGTACAGCCGTCTGCTCGCAGAAGTGCGCCAGACAAATGGCATGTGAAATGAACATCTTTGACATGAGCTATTTGAGCTCCTATGACCGCTTTCACAAAAAGAACGGATTCAGCGCCAGTGCTACGTGTTAGCAGTTTCAGGGGAAAACACAGTTAGTTTGCATGTCTTTTTTTATATTGAGGTGTGTTAGAATAGAAAAAAAGTTGAAGGGGTAGTTGGCGATGCGTGCTCAAATCAGCGGTAAACCGCTGGATGATTGGCTACGGGAGTATCCTGTTCTCAAACGTGTTGTGGCGCGGCAGGAGGTCTGCTGGTTGAACCCAGATTACGGGCAGCCGGCGGAGTCGTCTGCGTTCGATCCGGCGGAGATTGCTGCAGCGGATCGGCGCTTGAGTCGGTTCGCACCGTATATCAAAGTGGCGTTTCCAGAGACCGCGCCTGCGCAGGGGATTATTGAATCGCCGCTACTCGAAACGGCGGCGTTGCAGGAGAAGCTCGCGGCAGAGGTGGGGACGGTTATTCCGGGACGCTTGCTGATGAAGGCAGATAATCTGCTGCCGATTTCCGGATCAATTAAGGCGCGGGGCGGTATTTATGAGGTGCTGAAGACGGCGGAAACGTTGGCGCTGCGGGCTGGATTGCTGACTGAATCCGATGATTACGCCCGGCTTGCGAGCGACGCGTGCCGGCGCTTTTTCAGCGGCTATTCAATCGCTGTCGGGTCGACGGGCAATCTCGGGCTGAGTATCGGCATCGTCGCAGCGAAACTCGGTTTTCGAACGACGGTGCATATGTCACGTGATGCGCAGCAGTGGAAGAAAGATTTGCTTCGGGAAAAAGGGGCACTGGTTCGTGAATATGCGGCCGATTATAGCGTTGCTGTGGCGGCAGGGCGGCAGGCGGCGGCAGCTGATCCGCGCTGCCATTTTATTGATGATGAATCCTCGCACGATTTATTCGCCGGTTACGCAGTCGCAGCAGAGCGGTTAAGAGCGCAGCTGGATGAGGCTGGACTTATGGTGGATGCCGACCATCCGCTGTTTGTCTATTTGCCGTGCGGGGTCGGCGGCGGTCCAGGCGGTGTGGCGTTCGGCTTGAAACAAATTTTAGGTGATGCGGTGCATCCGTTCTTCGTTGAACCAGTTGCGTCACCTTGTTTTCTGCTCGGTCTCTTGACCGGTTTGAACGAACAAGTGTCGGTTTTTGATTTCGGTTTGGACAATCGGACAGCTGCGGATGGACTCGCTGTGCCGCGCCCTTCGGCTTTTGTGGGCAAGACGGCGGGCTCGCTTGTCGCCGGATGCATGACCGTGACGGATCGCCAGCTGTTTCGCGGGCTCAAGTGGCTCGCTGATAGTGAAGCGCAGCAAGTCGAACCTTCGGCAGCGGCGGGGCTTCTTGGGCCGGGTCTCTTGCTCGGTACGGATGCAGGCCGCCGCTTTATCGAGGCAAACGGCCTCAGCGGAAAAATGAATCAAGCCGCGCATCTATTCTGGGCGACCGGCGGCGGAATGGTGCCGCAAAAAATCCGGGCCGCCTATTTAGAGCAAGCGAACCGGATCGCTGGGTTAAACGACTAACGAGACCTCAGTCTTCCTTTTTATCGTGAACATACTCATTTGGAACGCCGGAGTGGCCGGAATTGCTATTTTTTTCCCTGGCCAACCGGCCGTTTCTATGTTCTCCGGTATGATCACGATTTTTAAACTGGTGCGTGAATTCTTGTTCTTTATTCATGTCGCGCCTCCTTTTTCATCTTTTAGCTTGAACATTCCCTTCATATCTATTCATGGTTCGGAAGGCCAGCGGTATCGCACTTTGCGATCTTTGATGGAACATAAATCTATCCTTAAAAAATTTATTGATCGAAATTTTTTTCGGTGTGATAATATAGAGTTAAGTTTTTGTAAATATTTAAAATTTGTTAATGAAATGATTAACTAGCTAATTCTAGGCGGCGTCAATGAGACGTGACGCGAGACATCAACGAATAGAAGGAGTGCCACATGCTGAGAAACAAGCGAGCGTTTTGGTTCTGGACAATTATGATTGTCGGTATGCTAGCCATTATTTATAAAGGATCGGCGACACCCTATTCCCAGCAGGACATTCAGCCGTTCTTAAAAGCGCATTTGCTGTGGACGTCTGAGACATTTCCACATATTTCGTTCAATTATGGTGGGGAATGGATCACGTCGACGGACCCCTACGCATTCTTTGAATTCGTCGTTCGCAAGGCGAGCCATATATCGGAATATTTTTTGCTGACGTTTATGCTTATCAATTTGTTTATGACCACTGTGATGCCGCGCGGTCTCTGTTATTTGAGCGGCCCGGCGATTGCTTTTTGTTACGCGGTTTTTGATGAGTGGCACCAGACGTTCGTCGCTGGACGAACCGGCCATTTGATTGACGCATGCACCTTTGATCTGACTGGCATGATTCTGGCGATGCTTGTGATTTTTCTTCTCGATGTCTATTACCGATTCTTTTATACAAGCAGCAAACCTGACTTTTACGCGCACGATCGGGCGATGCACGGCTGATCAAATTGGTGAATTTTGTGATAAAGAAAGCCGATGATTTTTTCAAAAGATAAGAATGTATAAGATTTTGCGCGAAAAATGCAGCGAAGGTCGCGAGACGCCCGCAGCAGGCGAGCATCCGAAGCACAATTGAAGAAAAATTAGGACAGGGCGCGGCCTAATCTTTGTTAACATTTAGCGAAAATATTCCGATACTAGGAACATAGTGATAAATAAATAGACGGATAACCGGCAGCAAGAAATGAAGTTATTCATATGAGCGGGGTGGGCTTTTATTCATGAAAATGCATGTCAAAAGCAGCAGGAAGAAACCAGTGACAGATGCCGCGGCTGATGAAAAAGAGGAGAAGACGGCAAGCGCTGCGTCAAGATTCCAGCGCTACAATTTGCTGGAAAAATTCTTTTCCCAGAAGGCTTTGCTAAATCGAAGTCTGAAAGAGCAGATGCTCATTCCTTTTATTACGACAATCGTTGTTGTCGGCTTAATCGGCGGGCTGTTCAGCTATTTCTATGGCGAAAAGATGACTAAGGATCAGCTGATTCAATCGACCCAGCAGCAACTGAAAGCGACGAATCGTAGTTTTGATACGTATTTTAGTGACGCTGAGGCAAATGTCCGTCAATTCGGGGCGAGTCCTTTATTGAACAATCCGAAAAAAAACACAGCGTCGATTAATACGATGTTTCAGAACTTATTGGACGCGAACACGAAGTATCAGGCGATTACATATGGCGCGGCAAATAAGGATACCATTCGCGCGCCACTTTACTTTTTCAATCAGGGTTATGATCCGACGAAAGAAGAATGGTATCAAGAAGGGCTCCATGCAAACGGTAATTCATACTGGACAAGCCCGTACAACGACCCCGTGTTAAAACAGCAGGTTGTCAGTGTCGTGCAGGAAGTGAAAAGCAATGGCACGGTGCGCGGCGTGATGAAAATGGATTTGTATATTCAAAACATTGTTAATGAAGTCAGCAATGCAAAATACGGAAAAACCGGTTATTCTGTTCTTCTGGATAAAAATGGTAATTATATCGCTTCACCGGATAAAAAGGATATCGGCAAGAATGTGATCCACCAGGATTTTTATAAGCAATTAATGAAGATGGGTAAAAATGGTCTATTTTACGCGCCAATTGATGGACAAGAGAGGTTAATTAGTTTCGAACGCAACCAAACGACCGGTTGGGTGCTCCTCGGCATCATTAATAAAGGCGAGATTAGTCAAAATGCCAATCTAATTGCGCTGCCATCGGCACTGACTGTAATCATCATTTTAATTATTGCTGTCCTGCTCACGAATTATTTGCTGAGAAGGATAATTGTCCGTGTGCGCACCATTCAGCAGGCTTCCGAACGGGTGCAGCACGGAGATCTGACTGTTGCCATTCCAGTTGTCGGCAATGATGAATTGGCCGGACTGATGCGCAGCATTAATGAGATGGCCCGTGAAAATCGAAAGGCGTTCCAGCAAGTTAATACAGTTTCCGATCAAATGAAAGCCGCTTCAGAAACCCTTGTCGCCAGCGCCGAAGAAAATGTGGCTTCGGCGAATGAGATCAGTGCAACGGTGACGCAAATCTCCGCAGGAGCAGCTAATCAGTCGGCAGCGCTCGATGAGAATCAGAATTCGATTGACACACTTGTACGCGAGTTCAAAATGATGAAAGAACACAGCGACGAGGTTCTGCAAGGATCGGTGCAAATGAGCACAACGACGAAAAACGGGCAAAAGATCATGAGTCAGCTGGCTGAACAATCAAAGGCCTCATCGGATGCGACGGAACAGATTATTCAAGCGGTTCAGGAACTTGAGCAGCGCGCGCAGAATATTACGCAGATCGTCACGGTACTTGATGGAATTGCACGGCGGACCAATCTGTTATCGCTGAACGCGAGTATCGAAGCCGCTCACGCTGGCGAACACGGCAAAGGGTTTGCGGTCGTCGCCGAAGAAATTCGCAAATTGGCCCAGCAAACGAATAGCTCGTTGAAACAAGTCAGCGAGACGATCAAAGAAGTGACGGAAAAGACGGCAAACGCTGTTGCCCTTGGTCAAATGACAGGCGAGATGCTGCAGAGCCAGGGTCAAGCCGTCCGCGAGTCTGACGAAGCCTTTAAGGAAATTGACCAGACGATTGACCAAAGCGTTGCTGGCATCGAGAAAATTGCTGAATCGATTCGTTCCGTTAATGGACATATCGTCCAGATTAGTCAAGGCTCGCAAACGATTGCTTCGACAAGCGAAGAAACAGCGGCGAGCACGGAGGAAGTCAGCGCTTCCATTCAGGAACAGACTGCAGCCATGGAAGAATTAAACCATCTGGCTGAGGATCTTGAAAAGCAAGCAGAGACTATGCGCGCAGCGATCAGACGCTTCAAAATTTAGTCGAGATAAAAGCTGCCTCGAAACAGATTCAGTTTCCGAGGCAGCTTTTTTGGTAGTGAAGTTAGGGAAAAACGCCGTTCAGGCGTTTTTTTTGCATTCTGTAGTATAGCATCTGTAACAACTAAGGCTCAGCCATGTCCTTAGGACATTGGCTGAGCCAAGTTTTTCTAATCGCTGTATCAAAGAGTCAAATCGCCCAATCGCCGTTGCGGAAAATGGCGATGCGCGCACCAGAAGGCAGTTCGCCGTCGATTTCCAGCTCAGCGGAACCGACCATGAAATCGACATGGGTCGTGCTCGAGTTCGCTCCTTTTTCCTTCAGTTCTGCTTCGCTCATTTGTCGTCCGCCGCGGTAATTGAACGGATAGGAAGCGCCAATCGCCAAATGGCAGGAGGCGTTTTCGTCGAAGAGGGTGTTATAGAAAATTAAATGGGTTTCAGAAATCGGCGAATGAAAAGGAACGAGCGAGACTTCACCGAGAAAATGTGAGCCTTCGTCTGTCTCGATGATCTGTTTCAATGTCTCGTAGCCCTGTTCCGCCTGATAATCAATAATCCGTCCATCTTTAAAGGTAACCGAGAAATGGTCGATTAAATTGCCGGCGTAATTCAGGGGTTTTGTGCTAGCTACTGTACCGTTGACACCGGTCGCCAGCGGCATCGTGAAAATTTCCTCTGTTGGAATGTTCGGCTGAAACGGGACGCCTTGACTATTGGTCATGCCGCCGCCGACCCAGAGATGTTCCGCCGGCAGCTCAAGCGACAAATCGGTGCCTGGTGCGCGGTAGTGCAACGCTTTGAAACGTTTTTCATTGAAATAGTTCAGCTTTTCTGAGAGATTATCGCGATGCTTCTGCCAGGCTACCGATGGATCGTCCTGGTTGGTACGGGTGATGGTGAAAATTTGTTGCCAAAGTGCTTCGATACGTTCGTCTTCTGGCAGATCAGGGAAAATTTTTGCTGCCCAAGCTTCGGTCGGCACAGACACGATTGTCCAGCTGACCACAGCGCCAATTTTGGCATCCATGAATTTTTTGTTGGCAGTCGCATTGGTTTTCTGCCAGGTCGCAATCCGCGCTGGATCAATACCTTTTAGCAGTTCGGGATTCGGCGAGTAAATATAGAGAAAGGCAGCGTTGGCGTCGACCAATTCCTGATAGGTTTGCTTCTGCCAGTTTGGATAGGTTTCGAATGCAGCGTCCGGCGCGCTTTCGAAACGAATGCGGGTCGTCGGTTCATCGGACCATTCGACGAACACATTTTTTGCGCCAGCCTCATAGGCTTTTTTCACTGCCAGTCGAACAAATTCAGGGGATTCAATTGGCGCGAAGATCATGACATCCTGATTTTTTTGAACATTTAAACCGAATTGAATCGCAATCGATGCATAATTATCCAATAATTTTTTGAAATTTTCCAAACTAAAGCCTCCAAATCAAACGTATAGGATTTTCCCTCATTGTAGCACAAAAAAATGGGCGAACGTCATCATTAGATGCGCATAGGATGATAGGGATAAAATTTGGGAGGTGATGGGATCATGGGTGCTGAAGCAGGTTTCGGCCTCAATTCAGGATTCGCACTAGTCGTTGTTTTATTCATTTTGCTGATCATCATCGGCGCGTCTTGTATTTATTAAAAAAAACCGTTTGAATCTCATGCTGTTTTTATCCCAAAGTGACAAGGAACAGGTATAGAGTGCGATTTCTGCGCGAAAAATGAGCCCGTTCAATAATCGGATTAAGCAGACCATGAAAAAAAACAGGCTGGATTCAAGCATCCTGCCTGCTTTTCGATTGAGCACATGAATACACATCGGCCATTATTTGTTTTTTGGCCGTAATCAGTCTCGGGAGCGTCCAATTTGTGCCGTTGGTCATAATTTTCAAAGGAACTGCGCGCATCTTGGCGGTATGTTGCATCAACGGTTGATTATAGCCGAACGAATGAGCGATGAAACCGCAGCGTTCGTAAAATTGGATCCGGCGCCGCGCAAGCAAATTTTTTGGCGCTTCGACCTCAAGCAACCAGTCACCGGCCAAGCGCTGCAGCAATTCGTAGAGCATCATTGTGCCGAGACCCTGGCCACGGGTGGATGGGTCAACGGCAAAATGCTCGAGAAAATAAAAATCGGAGAAAGTCCAATAGGCGAAAAATCCTGTCAGCTTCTGATCGGTGTTTTGTACTTTTAAAAGATGATAATTGGACTGCACGAGCAATTCCCGTGCAGCATTGGCGCTGCGCAGTTCTTCGCTTGGGAAAGAACGCGTCATTAACGCGTAAATTTGATCGAAATCATCGCTTGCTGCTTCTCGGAGCAAAACATCACATCCTTAAAATAGTTGATGTTGGCGTATTGAATTCAATGACGCCGCATCTGTTTGCTGATTTTCTTCCAGCGCTCTTTTTCGGCGGATAAGGCGCGCTTATCGATTTTGCGTTTGAGGAAGGCTTGTTCACGCTGTAATTTCTGATAACTCGTCCAACGTCCGAGATCAAGGGCGCCTGATAGGAGCGCTGCTTGAACGGCGCAGCCGGGCTCGCTTTGATGGCTGCAATCGCTAAAATGGCAGTTTTGGGCCAGTTGGTCAATATCGGCGAAACTTTGGCTGAATGCTCCATCCGAAGCAGTCCAAAGCTGCAATTCGCGCATGCCGGGGGTATCAATGATGATCCCGCCGGACGGGAGTAGAAGGAGATCACGGCTTGTTGTTGTATGGCGCCCACGTGTGTCACGCTCACGCACCGCATGCACTTTTTGCACCGCTTTCCCGCAGAGCCAATTGGTTAACGTTGATTTGCCAGCACCGGATGAGCCGAGGAAAACAGCTGTTTCTCCAGGCTTGAGACAGGCGAGCAGTTCCTCTCGCCCGCGGTTTTGCAACGCACTGACAGCATAAATTGGCACACCAAAAGCGACAGATGCTGCTCCTGCGATTTCTTCCGAGAGATCGCCGCATGTATCAGCCTTGCTGAGCACAATCACCGGATTTGCGCCGCTTTCCCAAGCGGTCGTCAAATAACGTTCGAGTCGGCGCAAATTAAAGTCGCGCCCAGGCGCCATGACGAGGAAGGCGATATCGATATTGGCGGCAACAATTTGCTCCTCGGTTGACAAGCCAGCCGCTTTCCGCGAAAAACAACTGTAACGCGGTAGCAACTGTTCGATGATTGCAAATGACCGATCGGGACAAAAGGTAGCAAGAATCCAGTCGCCGATTGCTGGAAAATCGCTCCGCTGTCTGGCGCTGTGCCGCAGTTTGCCGGATATTTCGGCGCGTACCGGTCCGCTTTCTGTCATAATTTTATATTGGCCGCGGTATTCAGAGATCACGCGGGCAGGAAATGTTTTTTCAGGAAGGACGGGCAGTGATTGTTTTTGCTGCATCACGGCCCATCCATAATTTGTTAGTTGATCCAATTGAGATTCCTCCGGTTAAACGATTTTTGTGTGAAAAGTGCGCAAAAAAAAGACCGCCCGCACGGTCCGCTCTCACTCTCTAAACGCAAATAAAGAACGGGATCAGTGCCTGCGCGCTGCCCGTCCTTTTTAATCGTTAACCGAAGAAATTCAGTCGTTCGAAGGGGACAGGCAGCATCCTGCAATCAGCTTGTCTCGATTGGTCATCGTCATAATGCCTCTCCCCTTTCAAAATAGAATACTCCTACAGTTTAGAGATTTAGGCGCGAAAAGTAAAGAGGTTGATCAAAGTAGTTGTTAAAAGAAGTGGTTGTAAAAAAATGAGAAATGGTCGTCGATGTTTCAATCTCAACTTTCATGGGTCGATATCTGTGCCGCATGATCGAATGCAGGGCTTTTGCACACCAATCTCCGTGAAAGAACGGCATGAGCGGGACAAGCGGCGCATACGATCAGAGGAGCGATTAAACTTTCTGGAGGCGGGACGATGAATAAGCAAATAAGGATTTTGCAAGTCGCCGCGACCTATATCGGAACCGTTGTCGGCGCCGGCTTCGCCTCCGGACAGGAAATCATTCAATTCTTTACGCGATACGGCGAATGGGGGACAATTGGCGCCGTGATCAGCGCGCTTCTGATGGCTTGGATGGGAACAAAAATGATGGTTTACGCCCATCGGATTCGGGCTTATTCGTTCAATGAATTGCTGGATCATCTATTTGGCGAGAAAATCGGCAAGGTGATTGAATTATTGCTGTTTCTGATCATCTTTGGGATCACAGGCGTGATGCTTGCCGGTTCAGGCGCTGTTTTCCATGAACATTTGGCGGGCGGGCGGCAGACAGGCATGCTGCTCGTCCTATTGGTCAGCAGCTTTTTCCTGGTGCGCGGTGTGCGCGGTCTGCTTTGGATCAATTCGCTCGTTGTTCCGGCTTTGATTCTCTATGTCAGCTTCACTTTTGCGGCGAATCCTCAGGCACTTGTGTTTTCTATGCCTGATGCATGGAACAGTCCGAGTTTATTGTCTGCAGTCCGCTATGCCGCGTTCAATTTATTAACTTCGCTTGTGGTGCTTGTGCCGCTCGCCAATGATATTAACGATGAACGTGTGCTGCGCGTCGGGGGATGGCTCGGCGGTATCGGACTCGGTTTGCTTTTGATCATGGCTCATCTTCTGCTTTTGGCGCATCCGCAGACGCTCCTCTATGAAATGCCGATGGCTGAGCTCGTCCGACCGCTCGGCACCGCCATGCACGGCGGTTTTGCACTCGTCATTTTCGGCGAGATTCTGACCACGTTTGTCGGCAATGTTTTCGGCCTGTCTCGTCAGCTCCACAGCGCTTTCCCTGAGCGGCTGAGTCCGGGCAAAGCGCTGATCCTTTTGGTTGTCTTCGCCTACTTGCTTGGACAGGCGGGGTACACGTCCCTAATTAGCACGTTGTATCCGCTCTATGGCACGCTTTGCGCCTTTATTTTTCTCTATTTATGCTTTGTTCGATTACCGTTTGATCGGAGAGCCACATAGGAAACGTGTTCAATTAGATAGGAACAATAAGGCGGCGCAGTGAACCGCTTTTTTTTTTATGATCTTTGTGAAAAAGTGTAGCAATCGTTAGCACTCATTGGAAAAATTTAAATGACTGGAAATATATTTTTTTCATTGGAGAGCCGATTACGGTGAGAAATTTGTTTTCTTACGGTTGAAAAAGTGGGCAAAATATCGTAAGTTAATAACAGAGTATGTTGTACGTAGGAAACAAATGTTCATAAAGAGAATGGAGAGGATGTAATGTCTGATCGGCAGAGCGGCCGAATGCACGTGCCACTGGCAAGCGAAGCAGCCGAGGGTGGTCCGGAACCGGCGGCGCTCAGAACGAAGAAAGAAGCCAGTCAGTCGCAATCCTTTCAGGGAGCGCTTGGAACGAAAACAGGTTGGCGGCAGTTTCTGCCATTTATGGGTCCCGCATTTATTGCCGCGGTCGCTTATATTGACCCCGGAAATTATGCAACGAATATCCAAGCTGGATCTCAGTTTGGTTACAAACTTCTATGGGTTGTCATTGTTTCAAATATTATGGCTATCGTCGTGCAAAGTCTTTCGGCAAAACTTGGCATTGCGACATCGCAGAATCTGCCGGAAATGATTCGACAAGAATGGCCAAAAGGTGTGTCGCTGTTTTACTGGATTCAAGGCGAGATTATGGTGATGGCGACGGATTTGGCTGAATTTATCGGGGCCGCGCTAGGATTTCACCTCGTTTTCGGGTTGCCGATGATTCCCTCCGCGCTTCTGACAGCGGTATGCGCGTTGGCGATTCTGATGTTTCAGATCAAGGGGTTTCGGCCGCTGGAAATGGTGATTGCCAGTATGGTGTTTATCGTTGTGATTGCATTCAGTTGCGAGCTTCTGCTAGCGATGCCGCAATTCTCAGCGCTCGCCAGGGGGCTTGTGCCAACGTTTCAAGGGACGAACAGTATTTTGCTGGCCGCTGGTATCCTCGGCGCGACCGTGATGCCACACGCGATTTATATGCATTCGGGGCTGACCTGCCGGCGCGTGATTGGGCAGACGCCGGCGGAACGGAAGAAAATTTATAACTTTGAACTTATCGATATTCTGATTGCGATGATAATCGCTGGAATCATCAACGCGCTGATGCTAACCGTTGCCGGCTCAACATTTTTTGGCAGGGAAGTGATTGCGGATTTAACGGTGGCGTTTCACGGTTTTGGTCATTACTTAGCGCCAAGCGCCGCGCTGCTTTTCGGTGTCGGTCTGCTTTCTGCTGGATTGTCCAGTTCATCGGTTGGTACGCTCGCTGGTGATATCATGATGCAGGGTTTTGTGCGCATGCAAATTCCGGTCTTTATTCGCCGGGTCTGCACAATGTTGCCGCCGATTATTCTGATTCTCTCCGGAGCGAATGCGACGAAGGCACTTGTTTTGAGCCAGGTTATCCTTTCTTTCGGTATTGGTCTGGCGATTATTCCGCTGATTCTTTTTACAAGCAATAAGCGAATCATGCGTAATCTCGTCAATCACAAAATAACAACAGCCGTTTCATGGCTGATTACACTCGTTGTTGTTCTGCTAAATATTTTCCTGCTTATCCAAACCTTTGCCGGTTAATCTACCGGAATACATACCAAAGCCCGCGGCTTGCGGGTATTTTTATTTGCAAAAACTTGTCATTCTATGCGAAGAGCGCTCGAACCGCCGCATTGCGCTCAATCCAGCCCCCATGGCCTGAAAGGGCGACAGTTTATTCGTCTGCGTGAGCAGTCTCCTAGAACGCTTGCGAACCAGAATTTATTGTCGCCTTTAGCTGGCTTTTTTTCTGTTTTAATTTAATTGTAAGCGGTTGCTAAATGTTCATTAAAGTGCTATATTGTTCATAAAGAACAAATGAGAAAAATAATGAAAAGAACAAGTAAACATTGAGGGGTGAACACTATTGATTCTAAAGGAGGAACGCTATCAACAAATCATCAAGATGGTTAACGAAAAAGAAACGGTGACGGTCAATGCATTGGCCGATAAGCTTGGTGTTGCAAAGATGACGATCCGCCGCGATTTGGATGATTTAGAACGCAGAAGAATACTCTTGCGCATCCATGGCGGCGCGCAGAAAATTAGCTCGCCCTATAAAGAACTGTCGCATAACCAAAAACGAAGCCTTCATGTCAGTGAAAAACAGCATATTGCACAAAAATGCGCCGCACTCATTCATGAAGATGAAAATGTGTTTCTTGGACCGGGCACGACAAACGAGATGATTTTTGATTATCTCGATCATATTCAGCATTTGGATATTGTCACCAACGCGATGACAATATTCGAGCGGTTTAAAGAGGATAGTCGTTTTGATTTGCTCTTGATTGGTGGTAGGTATCGTCGGCGCTCCGGTACGTGTATCGGCTATTTTGCCAATAAACTGTTGAATGAAATCAAAGTGAGCAAGGCTTTTATTGGTACAAACGGGATCAGCGGCTCATTTGTCACAACGGCGAACGAAGAGGAAGGCAATGGGCAACAAGTGATTTTAAATAATGCGGCTGAGCGTTATGTTGTTGCGGATCACAGCAAGATTGGCGTTGAAGCCTTTTACCGGTTCTACGAAGTTGAGCGATTGACAGCGATTATTACGGATCCAGGAATCGATCAAGGCATTGTCGACGAATACAGAAAAATGACCCGGCTAATTTATTAGCCGCAGGGATCTGGATCCCGAGACACGTGCCAAAGCAATTCTCTAATAGGTAAAGATTGTATAAGATTTTGCATAAAAATGCAGCGCAGGTGCGAGACGCCCGCGGCAAGCGAGCAGCCGAAACGTAATTTTTGGCTTCGTCAAATTTTTCTTATAAAAATTAACAGAGGGTGTATAGCGATGATCGTAACGTTGACTTTGAATCCGGCAATTGATATGAATTACAGACTGGATCACCTGGTAATCGACCAGGTGAATCGCTGTGATAAAGTGATTAAGACCGCGGGTGGTAAAGGGCTGAATGTCACGCGTGTCTTAAAATGCGCGGGCGAACCGGTTCTTGCGACAGGATTTCTCGGCGGAAAAACCGGTGAATTTATTCAAGAAGAACTGAATGAATCAGCCATTGAAAATAATTTTGTGCCGATCTCCGGTCGCACACGCCATTGCCTGGCGCTGATGCATGAAGGTAACCAGACTGAAATTTTGGAAAGCGGACCGGAAATCACGGCTGATGAAGCGTCTGCTTTCTTACGTCATTTTGAAAAATTACTTGATCAGGCAGATGTTTTTACCGCTTCCGGCAGTGTGCCGAAAGGACTCCAACCGGATTTTTATGCAAAATTAATTCGTTTGGCAAAGAAAAAGAATAAAAAATTTCTGCTGGATACAAGCGGTGAGAGTCTCTTGGCTGGAATCGAAGCTGGGCCGACCTTGATCAAGCCGAATGAATTTGAATTGGCTGGATGGATCGGTCATGAGCTGTCTACTGATGAAGCGATTATCGACGCGGCCTTTAAACTTTCTGAAAAAGGAATCGACTATGTTGTGGTGTCACTAGGTGCAAGGGGAGCAATTGCTTGCGTGAATGGAACGGCTTATCAAGTCACCTTGCCAAAAGTGAAGGCAGTAAATCCGGTTGGATCCGGTGATTCGATGCTTGCCGGACTTGCCCTAGGGATCAGCAACGGATATTCGGCAGAAAAAACATTGGCTTATGGCGCATGCTTCGGGACACTGAACGCGATGGAGGACCGAACTGGATTTATTGATAAGGACAAAATTGATCAAATGGTGGCGCAAATCAAGGTTTCCAAAATTGCAATTGGGACAACGCGTCACTGATTGAACCAGCCTCCGATGCTCCGACACACCATTCGAATTGCCGCTTTACCAATTCATGGCTGATTTAAGGCGCAACCACTTAAAAATTCAGGTATTAAATAGAACGACGCTTTTGATCACAATATAAAAAAGGAGCAAGGCATCTATTAATTGTAGCTGTCTCGTTCCTTTTTTCTACCCTTATACGTTTTTCAGTGGGTTGGCCGTGACAAACGAGCGACCGAAAATCCTATTTCTCTTTTAGGCTGCACGTTTAGAGAACTTTGGTAAACCGTTCGTAATACTGTCTTTGGACGTCGGTAATCCTGCTGTCTGTGATAATGGCGTCGATATTTTTCAACTTATAAAAAGTATAGAGCGCACTGATTTCTAGTTTTGAATAATCGCAGACGATATACCGCTGTTCCGCATTGTCCAGAATGAGCTGGTTGCTCAGTCCCTCATCTTCATACGTTGTCGTGACGTTGACATCTGCTAGGCCATTGGTGCCAATGAACGCTTTGGCTACTTTTATCCGGCTGATCATGTCGTTTGCAAATACCCCGTAAAACGTATCGGTGCTGTGCCGGTAACGACCGCCAACCAAAAGCAGTGATTGGAAGCCCTGCGCCTGGAGTCGGTTAAAAATGGATAGAGAATTAGTAACGATTGTAATCTCGATTGCCGGCAAAACGTCGACAATGTATTCAATCGTTGTTCCGCTTCCGAGAAAAATGATGTCTTGCTCATGAATTAATGCCGCACATTTCTTTGCAATTTCGCGTTTTTCTTCAATATGTATTTTTGCTTTTTTTTCATGGCTGATGACGGTATAAGAGGAAAATCCAGCCTTTTTGGCTCCGCCGTGCACGCGAACGAGCTGGCCGCTGTCTTCAAGATCTTTTAGATCGCGTCGAATCGTCATTTCTGTGACTCTGAGGTCCTTTGCCAGTTGGACAACTTCAACGATTTTTGTCGCGTCTAGCATGGAGAGAATAGCTTCCTGCCGCTTTGTTTTCAACATACTGATTCGCTCACTCTCTTATCGTGATTCTCAGCTAAATACTATCATTATCGCTAAGGGCTGTCCAAAAGTAAGGCTTGACGCACGGAGAATAGAGCGTCACCTTGGAATGGATCCGCTGATGCCTGTTCGAACATGAGAAAAATTGGCCTAGCCAAATCCTCTTTTGCAGCCCATGTGCTTCGCTGTCTCCCATGTCCTGCTGTTCCCAGAAGGCGTCAGAGCACTTCCACTGCAATTTTCGCATAAAGGTCGTGAGTATTATAGCTTATAAATAAACAGGAACGGCCTCTAATAGGAGGTCGTTCCTGTTATTCATCATTTAGCGAGTAAGCTTATTGTGCTGCTTTAGCTTCTGCATAAGCACGATTCCGTTTTTTCATTTGGAAAGCATACCAGATGAACAGCAGGACATAGCCAGCACAAGCAGCGAGTGCGTAGAGAATGTAGGCACCGCCTTGGCCTGCTGCGTGACCAACAAGGTAGCCAAGGAATTTTTCGATAGGGCCTTCCATTGTTGTCTGAGAAATCATTTGACCTTGATGAACGCCAGCTGGGAAGGCACCAACAACTTTCGCTGTGTGTGTAACAAACGGAGCAGCCAGTGTGCCAGCCCAAAGGAAGATAGGCAATTCAAGAGCGCCAATGACAATCATACGAATAATCTTACCACGTGTGACGACAAGCAGAGCTGGCGTAACGCCCATGGCGATGATACCGCCGAGCGGGAGCAGGTGGTTGCCTGGAAGAATCAATGCTTCGCCGAGCATAATCGGTGCGAGTACGTTTGCTGCTGCCCAGATTTCTGCGCGGCCTGCGATGAATGGCCAGTCCAGACCGATGTTAAATGTGCGGCCTTTCAGATATTTCGTTGCAACAGCTGAAATCCCTTGAGAAAGTGGTTCTACCGCTTTGATAAACCAGTTGCCGATTTGTGAGAACAATTCGAGACAGGTACCAGCAGTGAATGCGAGAACGAAAATGGCTTTAAAATCCTGATGGGCCATCAGACCGATAAAGACACCGAGATAAATACCAATCGCAAAGTTGCTGCCCCAGAAACCGATCTTCTTATTCAGTTTCGCTGCATCAAAGTCGAATTTATCGAGCCAAGGGAAAATAATATCAAAAATATTGTTCAGGACCATAATAATCGGGTTCATCATATAGTTCATGTGTGTCGTTGTCATTGGGTTATTGTCATTGTGCATCAAATCGTTAAATGTCGGTTTCATCAAATCAGAGTTGATAATTTTCATGCTACCGATACCTAGGACAAGGACCGCCGCGATGAACAGGTTGGCACCTGAGAAAATACAGAACAGGCCAACAAATGCTAAGTGCCAAACATCGAAAATATCAACGTCAAGCGTATTCGTCTTTTTCAAGAAAATCATAACAATATTTAATAGAACAAGTAAGAGCAGGAAGAATAGCGTATAAGGCGAGCCCCAAGTAATTGTTGCTAGAGGCGCCCAGCCAACGTCAGTAATACTTAATTGAATACCTGTTGAATGGACAAAAGCAGTCAACGCTGTTGAGAAAGCCGATGTCAGCATACCGATAATGGCGCCGATACCAGTTAATGCAATTGCAAGACGAATACCGCCTTCCAAAGCCTTTGTCCATTTTACTCTGAAGATCAAAGCGATTATTGTCAAAACAATAAGCATGACCGGTGCAGCACCAAGAGCAATAATCGGATTAAAAATGCTGTTTGCTAGTTGAATAATGGAACCCATGTTCATTCACCTCTCCGAAGATATTGGAATAAAATATTATTTCTTTATTTATTGGCTTGGTTAAAACCTGATGTTGTTTTTGATCGTTTCTCGCCATGTGTTCGCTTGCCGCGGGGCGTACCGCGTGCCTCAGACAGGTAAAAATCTGCGGGTCTCGCTGGCAGTTGTTCCCGCAGGCATCGCACACATTACCTTTGGTCAGAAAAACAACATTAAATTTAAACTTAGCTTATTTATTCAGACTTTTGATCGTTTCTGCCATTTTGTCATACACCGGCTGAGCCATTACTGGAATTCGGTACAGGATCGGGCCACAGTCAACGGTTGGAATCTTGACTTCAAAACCGAGATCCGGCGTAACGATTGGTGCAAAAATATCATAGCCGGACATCATTTCTTCGGTTACATCCTTAATCATCACCGCATCGCAAGATACATCAAAGCCGCGGCTTTTCATTTCATCTTCCAAAGCATCTTTGATCTGATGGCTTGAGTTCACACCGGCACCACATGCAGTTAAAATTTTAATCATTTTAATTCCCCCTCGTATTATTAGTTTTGAAGTTAATAGTAATCCCTGTTCAGCTCGGGTACTGCGTGATATCCTCTAGTTGTTCATTGGAATGGATCCAAC
>NZ_JAFBEV010000021.1 GCF_016908935.1 Sporolactobacillus spathodeae
GAATAAAGGAACATGGCTGGAAGTAAGAACAGCGTCCCGATCCATCCTCAGGCGCTAATCCGAATTTAATTCTCCGAGAAACATTTTACACATAGTTATAAATTAATCAATCTATTGTTCGATTGAAACTATCAATTTATAACTCAATAATCTTTCGCAGGTAGACGCAAAGACTTTCTCGCCTCGTCAATCCAATTTCTCGCCGCAAATGATAAACAATGATTCTTTTTCCAAATCATCGACAACCGCCACCTTAACGCCTGTTCTTCAAGAGGTAATGAAATAACTCCTGACAAATCCGCCTTTTCCGCAATACCATTCGGTAATAGTGTAATTCCTAAACCTTTAGAAACAAGTTTCACCATCAGATCACGCTGCGAACTTTGTACAATAATATTCGGATGGAAACCTGCACGTTCACAATTCATTACAATCATCGAACGCAGTGAAAATTCTTCTGGAAAAAGAATAAACGATTCATTCTTCAAGTCGCCTAACTTTAGCTTCTTTTTTTCGCTTAAGGCATTGTTTTCAGGAATTATGGCGCTTAGTGGCTCATCGTGAAAAACAAATCCTTCTATTAATTTCTGATCATAAGGCTCCAGTGTCACGCCGACCTCCACTTTGCCTTCTGCAACTAGATCAGCAACCTTCTTCGCTCCGTGCTCAATAATCTGCAAATCAACATCAGGATACTTTAATTTAAAATTACGGATAAGATCCGAAAAAAAGTAAACGCCGATCATCGGCGGTAGACCAAGCTGCAGTTTTCCATTCCCGTTCTTTTTCAATTGATCAAGTGTATCAGAAAGATGATCAAAGGATGAAACAATTTTACAGGCTTGGTCATAAACGATTTTCCCGGCATCTGTGAGCGTCACGGTCTTGGCTGAACGGTCGAGTAAGATCACATTCAACTCTTCTTCTATATCTTTAACGATTTTACTAATTGTCGGCTGTGATACGTAAAGCTGATGTGCTGCCTTTGTAAAACTTCTGTAATTTGCCACTTCGACAAAATAATGGAGATGCTTGATATCCGTAAGCGCTCAGCTCCTATTCATTGTTTGAATAGCTATCATGCTTTATTTCTATTGTACCTTCAGCCGTTCCTTTTGTATAATACATTGTGACAAAAATCACGTCACACTTTTGTAAAAAAGAAGGGTCCATCAGTTTTGAAAAAAATATTTACTTTAGTCATGGAAGTAATGATTCTCTATCTTTTCGCAATCGCCGGCAATTTCATCGCCTGGCTGTTTCACTTGCCAATCTCCGGCAGTATCATTGGCTTATTCATCGTACTTATTCTCCTTCGTTTTCATTTATTGAACTTGTCGTTAATCGAAAATGGGGCTGCGTTCTTAATGTCCGAAATGCTCCTGTTCTTCGTGCCTTCCGCGGTGGCAATCATTCAATACAAAGAGCAAATTCTACAACACGGTTCTCAATTTCTAATCGTGATTGTGCTCAGTACAATCACGGTAATGGTTATAACTGGTTTGGTTGCCCAGTATTACATCCGCAAATGGGCCGTTAAAAAAGGAGAGATTTAATAGATGTTCGCCATTATATCAAGTATTTTTTTAACAATAGTTGTTTATATTCTTTCAAAGAAAATGTATAAAAAAACAAAAATCGCTTTGCTCTCGCCACTGCTTATTGCGCCATGTATTATTTCGTCGCTACTTGTTGGTCTGCATATCGATTATAACGATTATGACCGTGGCGGCCGCTATTTGAGCAATCTACTGCAACCTGCTGTCGTTGGCTTTGCTGTTCCATTGTACAAATATCGGAACGTCCTGAAGAAATACTTGAAAGTCATTGCTGTTAGCATGACAACCGGTGTAGTTGTCGCATTGGTTAGCTGTGGTATTTTCAGTCATATAGTCCGGCTACAGAACACCTATCTGCTTAGCTTACTGCCGCGGTCGATTACGACACCAATCGCCATGGCTGTCTCGTTTGATATTGGTGGCATGCCGACTATGACAGCCATTTTTGTTATCGTCACCGGTCTTTCCGGCTTGATTCTCGGTCCGCTTGTCATTAAATATTTGCGGATTAAGGAAAAACTGGCTCGTGGCTTGCTGCTTGGAATGGGCGCACACGGTGCGGGTACATCAAAAGCGCTTGAATTTGGTACTGAAGAAGGCGCTGCTGCAAGTCTTGCTATGGTTCTCGCAGCCATCTTCACGTTAATCTTTGCGCCGATCCTAACGCCTCTGGTTCTTCTGTAACCACTCGATATGAATATTTGAGCGCTAAATAATCATTGTCTATCTGTTTAAAATTCAGAAAAAGCGTTCATAATGGAAATATTCTCCCATAACCCATTTAAAAGGGCGTCCCAATATCGACTAACGTCGACCTTGAGGCGCCCTTTTCATTTATTCATTTCTCTCCTTACTTACTTTTGGGTTCAGAGCATACGAACCTTCTCAGTATGCTAAACTCGCCTAGACAAAAAGCGAAGGGATTAGCGATAATCGCTAACCCCTTCGCTTTTAAATATAACTGGTTTTCCGAAGGACGACTTATTTTTCCTGGCCAATTCCTTGCGCGCTAATTACATTGCCAATTGCCACAACTGCATCTTCAGCATCTGCACCTTCAGCAGATACAGAGAATTCAGCGCCTTTCATGATTCCCAGGGCCATAACACCCATGATACTCTTCAGGTTGGCTTTTTTGCCGTTATATTCGATCGAAACATTTGATTCGAATTTGCTTGCTTCGCTTACAAGCACGGTAGCCGGACGAGCATGAATACCAGTTTCATCAGTGACAACAAAAGTTTTTTCCATTTGATATCTCTCCATTCAAGACAAAATATTTATACAGAAACAACAATAATGTGCTCCTGAATCTACCTAACAAAATTCGACATACTTTTTATCACCTAATCATTTTAACATTTATCTTCCGCGCTGTCATGAGAAAATGTGAAATAAATGAGAGCGTTTTAGAAAAACTTGGCGAACCAATTCTTTTTTTGTAGGCTTTGTTAAAGTCTATTGTTGTTTTCAATCATATATCTACCCTATGTTCGCTTGCCGCGGGCGTAAAGTGGCCACCAAACACCCCTCGATTGTCAATAACTTATAGAATGGGCAGTTGTAATAACAAATATGTATAGCGACACAAAAAGATTAGAAAAACTTGGCGAGCCAAGTCTTTTGAAAAGTGGTGAAGCCTTAGTTTTTCTTATACTTAATTCCTTTGTAATCTTTATACTTTCTTAACGCACAAAAAAATGCCCGGTTATCCCGGACACTTCGCCTTTAAAATGTGTAGACATTGATCTTAACAGATCTTCTTCCCCATTGGAGTGCTTGATGCTTTGTTTTGAAATGCACATCGATGATCTTCCCTTTAATCCGACCACCTGTGTCCCGAGCAATTGCTTTACCATAGCCAGGGATGACAACTAAAGAAAACATCGGAATAACACGTGGATCAACCGCAATTACTTTCGCACCCGGGTTTTTATTAAAATTAAAGCCAGTAGCAGTGATTCCTTTTTCACAATACGCGGTGGATTGTACCCTAATCGTTTTCACACCTTTTGCAGATGCGTGGGATGCAAAGGGTACGGAAAAAATAAATGTCGCAATGAGCAAGGCAGTAATTAGTCTTTTCATAGTTTGGCATACCTTCTTTCCACAGTCTAATCTAACAGAGAAAGATAACAGGCATGTATCAAACGCATAGCTATTTGATTACAGCAAAATTACATTTTTCTTTTTTTAGCGTCCCTTCGTAGATACGGCGAATCCATTTGCGATAAATACACGGGGAAAATCCCATGATTTCAAAGACGATACTCTTTCGCACATCGCTGCAAGTTCATTGCAGTCCATGACATACCTTGGCTAAATCATTTGCCATGCGACTTAAATCTATCCTTGTTGGCTCTAAGTTGATAGAGGCTTCCCTTTGCTGCGAATCGTCCCGCCCATTGGCGTTTCGGAATCAGCTTGCCATGACTTCTGATCCATCTACTAACCGGTGTATCATTCATCCCCTTGTTCCCGGGGAAAAAGAAGTAACTTATTTTTCCGCTAGCAACATACCTTTTGAAAGAAACGGTGTTCAGTATCGGATCGGTTCCATTAAATCCACCGATTGCCATGACGGGTTTTTGCGTTTTTATAATATAGGGGGCGGCTGTTGGCGCATCAGTCGTCGCAAACAGATAAGCTTTTCTTCCTTCATGTGTCATTAAATAATGAAGCAACTGACCATTCACTTGCGGGATCGGCGCTTTAGAAGTTCTATCCGTATCAGCGAGCTGCGGTCCTGCTTCCGGCATGATATTGTCTCCCCCGTATAAAGCAGGCGTGAATGACCAATAAGCTGGCGCCAATAATAAAAGACAGAACAAGACAATAGGACCAATGCGAAGTGGTCTATCTGCTGCCTTTTGTGGCAAGAGTCGTTTTTCTTTCAAATAAAATGAAACAAACAAAAGAAGTCCGGCGCTTGCAAGGAGCAGTCCAGCCTTCGGATAATAATAGCTGACATAAACACATTCGATAATGAATGTTGCAGTCAATGAAATCGGCAGAACAAAGGGTCTGAAACCCGTCTTTTGTTTATAATTTTGAAACATGGTGTAAAAGCCAACAGCGCAAAGCACAGCGAGCGAAGGTGCCAGCATAATGAAATAGTAACGATGAAAAAAGCCAGCAAAACTAAAGATAATAAAAGATGGGACAAACCAGAAAAACCAAAAAACAAACGATCGTCCGCTCTTTGTTTGAAACCAAAACTTTCCCTCTTTCTTCCGATAGGCGATTAATAACGTCGGAATACTCAATAAACCAAGTGGCATCAGCCAGCCAATTTGCGTGCCGTAGCCGACACGGAACAGGCGTAATGGGCTGACTGTGCTGCTTTCTCCTTGAACAATTTGCGCGTTTCCATTTGCTTGTCCTATTAATCTTTGCGTTCCATTATAACCAAAAGCAAGGTCAGTCACCGAATTCGCTTGACTGCTGCCAACATAAGGACGGTGAATAGGTGAAATGGCATCAACGGTTAAAGCCCAGGCAAGCGATAAGACAACCATCAAAAGAATTGCAGGCATCAGCCGTAACACCTTTTTCCACCATTTCCCCTGAGTGGATAGAAAATAGAAGATCAGAAACGCAGGCAGAACCAAATAGGCTTGCATCATTTTAATGTTAAAACCAAGTCCGATGAACGCAAAGGCAAGCATCAGCCAGATATTCTGCCGTTTCTCATCATTGACGGATTTAAAAAGAAACAAGGTGGCTGTTAATAAAGTAAAAACAAGGATTGAATCCACATTGTTTGTCCGAGAGACCGCAACAGCTACAGGCGTGATTGTCATCAGCAATGCAGCAAGACGCGCAGGAATCACACCGAATGCTGGCTTCACCAAAAAGTAAATCATCAAGACCGAACCTGTTTCTGCGAGTGCTTGAGGTAGAATCAGTGTCCAGCCATGCACGCCGAATAGCTTGGCAAAAAGAATCTGTATCCAAAAAGCAAGCGGCGGTTTATCAATAGAAACAAATCCCGCTGGATCAAAAGACGCAAAAAAGAAGTTATGCGCATTTTTCATCATGCTGATCACAGCAGCCATGTAATATGAATTCACTGTAGAAATCGTCCATATACCTGACAGATCAAGTACAAGTGAGAGAACAACGATTAATATTAAAAAGCCGTCTTTCTTTTTTAATAGTTGTTGCACAATTTATGCCTCGTTCCAGATAGTTTCTCTACTTAATAAACAGCATGCGATCGCATCGAGGCGGTCCAAGATAAGTGTTGCGTGACCGCGTAAGGATCTCTTCATTGCGATCCATTCGCGCGTTGTGCCGATACGAATGACGTACCTTTTAAAGCTGCTGTGATCTGGATAACACCTTAATGCTTCTGATCGACAGTTGTCGCATTCAAATCTAACTATATAAAATCAAGAATAAGCCTGTCATTGGAATCTGATGAATTCTTTATAAATTTACGATGAGAATTTGCTAATGAAAGCCTAGAAACGGAGGTGCTCAGAGATGAAAAGGATTATCGCTCGTATTCAGAGGAAATGCAACAGCCAATGGAAAGTACGATTCTCAGCCTTTTTTCGCTTACATCGTTTCATTCAAATCTGAACATCGCAATTTTGGAACAGCATCGTTGACCATCTCTTGTTACACTTGTTTTACCGAATGGTTGGAGGGAATTGTTCGATGGACATGGTTACTATTTTGCAGGACATTTTGGAATATGTTGACGAACATATCACAGATGCGATTAACCCAGACAGTTTAGCAGCGCATGCTGGCTTTTCCACCTGGCATTTCTGCCGTGTATTCCAATGGGGGGTTGGTTATTCGGTGATGGTCTATGTACGGAACCGCCGGCTTGCCTTTGCGGCACACGAACTCAGTTCCGGCCAGCGTATTGTCGATCTCTCGATGAAATACGGTTTTGAAACGCATTCGGGTTTCAGCAAGGCCTTTCGCCGTTATTACGGCTGTTCCCCAGCGACCTACCGTTTGCATGCACAAGGCGCTCGCCCCCTCCCGCCAGACCTGACGCTCACAAACAAATACTTGATTGGAGGCATTATTTTGGAACCAAAATTTGTGACACAACCCGCAGTGAAACTTGTTGGTTTTGCCCTCAAAACAAACAATTCAAATGGAGAAAACAGTCAGGCCATTCCAGATTTTTGGCAGGACTATATGCATCATGGGAAGATGGAAAGCCTTCACGCCGAACGTTTTATTAAAAATCATGATGAGTATGGCGCGTGCTTTCCGGAAGACCCGGAGACTGGGGAATTTGACTATGTCATCGGTGTTGAACCGAAGGATGGCGCAGCAATCCCGAACAACTATCATGTTTGTGAGCTTCCAGCCGCAAACTATGCAGTATTTTCAACACCTCCCTGCAACGCTGAGAATTTTGTTCCTACTATTCAAGGGACATGGAATTACATATTCAATGAGTGGTTTCCGCAATCTGGTTACGAATATGCGCCAAAGGGTGCCGACTTTGAAAAGTACGATGACCGCTGCATGACAGAAGCCGGGAAAGTATGCGACATCTATATCCCCGTTGTAAAAAAGCAACTATAAAAGCTTCCGGATCAATCCATTGATACAAAAAACGGATACCTCCATTTAGGGGTATCCGTTTTTGCACTTGGTATGGAGCCTTCACATCACATAAAAAGGCTACGCTCTCTTAAAATAAAAAATTAGTTGGTCAACAATTTCTCGACGCTGACCATTTGCACACAGAGACACAAAACGTCGATCGCCATTTTTAATTCAGCGAGTGAAGGAAACGTTGGCGCAATACGAATATTTCTATCTTTTGGATCCTTTCCATAAGGGAAAGTTGCCCCTGCCTTTGTGAGTTTCACACCGACAGCCGCTGCGCGTTTTACTACTTCTGCTGCGCAACCATCAAGCGTGTTTAAGCTGATAAAGTACCCGCCCTTTGGATTGCTCCATGAAGCAATCCTCTGATCGCCTAATTGCGCTTCTAACTCATGCAAAACAAGATCAAATTTAGGTTTAATTAATTTCGCGTGCTTTTTCATGTGTTCGTTGATATGATCCAGATTTTTCAAGAAACGAACATGCCTTAATTGGTTGATCTTATCCGGTCCAATCATTTGCACAGACAGTTGGTCTAAGATAAATTTAATATTCGCTTCACTTGCCGCCATCGCCGCAACGCCAGAACCTGGGAATGTCACTTTCGATGTCGACGCAAAAATGAAGACGCGATCCGCGTGACCCGCTTTGCTGCAGGCCTGGAGTATATTTTTTAAATGCGGCGGGTTATCGGTTAGATGGTGGACAGTATACGCATCGTCCCAGAAAATTTTAAAATCTGCAGCTTTCGTCTCCATCATTGCCAAACGGTCAACGACTTCGTCACTGTAGATAATCCCTCCCGGATTGCTGTATTTCGGCACACACCATATGCCTTTGATCGTATCATCCTTGCGAACTAGTTCTTCAATTTTATCCATATCCGGTCCATCATCCAGCATGTCAATCGGAATCATCTCAATACCGAGCGCTTCGCAAATCGCAAAATGGCGATCATAGCCAGGACTCGGACAAAGAAATTTAATCTGTGGTAATTTGCCCCATGGCAGCTCACTGTCTCTGACACCTTTAAGCAACGCTCTTGAAATCGTGTCATACATCATCGTCAGACTTGAATTGCCGCCAACGATTACTTCTGAAGGACGGACCGCAAAGATTTCAGCAAACAATTCTTTCGCTTCGCGTATCCCATCCACGCCGCCATAATTACGAACATCAATATTATCAGCTGTTTTATTGGTACGCGCATCCAAACTATCGAAAAGGCCAGATGAAAGCTCAAGTTGATCCGGGCTCGGCTTTCCCCGAGACATATTTAACGCAAGATTTTTACTTTTAAAGGCAAGATACTGCTTTTCTAAGCGTGAATAAAGGTTCTCCAATTCCGTTCTGTCTAGAGTTCGCAAGTCAGTCAAATAAATGCCTCCTCATCTCAATAAAAAGAAAGTTATCCGTTATCAAGTCCATTGTATCGCTTTACCATTATATTAAATCGAATCGATCACTTCCATGAGAAAATACCTTTTTTATATGAATAATATTTTTCGACTTAAGTAGACACCTATTAAAAAAACTTGGCGTAGCCAAGTCCTTTGCATACAATGGCAAACCTTAGTTTTTCTGATGCTTAATTCCTTTGAATTCTTTTTATTTTCATAACGTATAAGAAAAATTTGGCTGAGCCAAGTCTTTTTTTGCAAAATTGCGCGTCGGCTGCTCGCTTTTCCCGCAGGCGTATCGCGCCTTCGCTCCATTTTTTATGCGAAATCTGATACATTCTTATCTCTCTTAAAAAAGGCTTATAGATTTTCAGGGGAAGCAACCGTTATTACTTACCCATTGCTCCCCAAAAAAGCTGAAGGTTGGCCGCATTGCCTGTCCAATAATTGCTAGCTATAATGTCCGCAACAAATTATAGATTATTTTCCTGTAGGTAATCGGCTTTCGATATCTTCTGTTTATTGGATTTAATTATGGTTCAGTGTTTCATTTCTACCAGTGGTTGAAATGCCTATGTCTTTACTTCAGAGTAGCATTGTACAAAACATATACTGATCACTGATGCAATTCCTTTTGAATTTTTTCTACGATAACTCTCTGATAATCCGAGTCATTTAAAACGTGTATGACATCGCGTCTTTCACTAATTTCTTTATCAATACAAGTAAATGTGTTGGTATTTAAGTTCCATCGTAGGGTAAAGTTTTCTGAATGATCTTTTGTAAAATCAGTTCTGAATTTTAATTTCGCGTACTCCTTTTTTGAATCTTCCCAATCCCAGCCTTGGAATTGAGTGTAGAAAAAGTACTCATCCATGCGATTCACCTCGTTTATCCCTGATGAATTTACTGCAACCTTACTATAGGGTGATTCAGCAGAACATAGATACAGATGGGTCAATTCTTCGTTTCTGTGCAATTTCCCCGTATTGTGAAGATGAAAGCATAAATTATTCAAGTGATTTGCAAAGTATTTTTCAGATAATACCTAACTGCAGAAAGCTGTCCTTTAACATTTATTGTATCGTCATCGGTTAAATTTGCTTCTAAATATAAGCCATCAAATACATTCATAATAAAACTGGCTATTGTTTCAATCGATTGAGTGGGTTTAAAATCACCACATTTTACACCCTTTTCAAACAAGCGGACCAAGGATGCATGCCCTCTTTGGTATCTTTTTTGAAGATAGACTTTGCGTGTTTCGTTTCTCCAGCCAGTAATAAAGTATTCATAAATCATCATTCCAACTTTGGATGATGTGTCAATATTTTTTTCAACTTCTTCGATATAACGATTTAATGCATCCCACATATTATTATATTCATTAATCAGATTCATAATATATTCATTACCTGCATCCAAGTCACGCTCTAGTATGGCATGCATCATCTCTTCTGTACTTGAGAAATAGCGATAAACACCACCTCTACTAAATCCGCTCGCTTCAACCACATCCGTCATCGTTGCTAATTCAAAACCCTTTTGAAGAAACACATGCAAGGCCGCGTCTAGAATATTATTTTTTTGCTTCTCAAGGTATTCTTTCGGAACTTTTGGCAATTTGATCTACATTCCCTCTTATTATTTTTTTAAATGACAAACTGACTAGGCTAACCATGACTAAGAATATTCCAGAGGCAATGAAAGTCGTTAGGACGCCAAATAATTCAGAAATAATGCCCCCCATTGTAACCCCTATTATTGTTGCAAGATTGGTCACACTATTAATCGTACCAAATACTTTTCCCGTATTTTCACTATCCGTATTCTGTTGGGCAACAACATTAAAAGGTAGTGCAGCCATGCTGAATGAGAATCCGCAAATGAAAAAGATCAACGGATAAACTAAATAGATTAAATAGATTGGAAGACGAATGAATAGCGCAGCAGAAATCAATCCAGAGCCCAAAATTATTGGACTAATTAAAAGCGTGTATAATCTTCGACCCATTTTCTTACCACTCAACAGGATTGTAGCAAGAAGCATACCAGCCCCACTAGCAGCCATACATAGCCCTAAAACATTTATTGATTGTCCAGACAACTTCCGCAACAATACAATCGTTTGTGAGTCTGACAGCTGAAGAGCTAGTAAAAAAGCACTAAAAATAATTAGCCCGTTTAAAATAATCGGAGAGCGTTTAATTAGTGAAAATCCGCTTAAGAGCTCTCTTACCATTTTATATTTTGTCCGATCTCGATTATCTCTAAATCGTCGTGAAGGTTTTACTCTATCCGTTCTGGGCAACGCTAAAATCAATAGAGCAGATATAATAAATGATAGCGCATTAATCCAAAAAGACCAATATATTCCTAATGTTGAAACCAACAATCCACTAATTACAGGACCTGCAATTTTCGCACCGTTATTAATAGCTTCACTATAAGAAACAGCTTTTTGAATGTACTTTTCCTCAACAATCTCTTTAAGTTTTCCTTCTTTTGCTGGTTCAAAAAATGAAGAAGCGATACTTTCCAATACGATGATAACAAAAATCTCCCAAAGCGTATGAGACACCAAAACCAATAAAATAATTATTGCACGGACTATATCAGAAATAATCATTACTTTCTTACGATCAAAAACATCCGTAAAATAACCTGCAAGAGTTCCGAGGAATATTGCTGGTAATACCATACACAGCATAAGTCCTGTCATTGCAATTGGCTGGGCATTCCATTTTATAGCGACTAAAGAATATAAAGCCAATATATATACCCAGTCTCCTAAATTTGAAATTATTTGAGAAGATAATAAATAAACATAATTCTTGTTGCTGAATGGGAAGTCTTTTAATGAACGCATAGCTACACCTTCCTAACCAAATTTAATAGCGCCTGAAATAAATAATTCACCAACAAACCTGCATCATCTTCATCATCTTCCAAACAAATAAGTGACACTTTTGTCACTTTATCCTTGTGAACAGCATAATCAATAATGACACAGATGTCACTATTCAATACGAATTTTTATGAAAATTGGTATTGAAAATTTTTATTGCGATTTAATGGCATTTTCAAATTTCCATGATTAGTGAAACATGATCTTTATTATTTTTCGACTGAAGTAGACGTCTATCAACAAAGGTTTATGGATGCCTACATAGAATAGATAAAGCGAGGAAATAATAGGGGGTTTATATGCTGAAAAATAAAATAATCATCCTAATTTCTTGTTTCATTTTGTTACTCACCGTGTCCTTGTTGGTTTATTTGAATTATGGAGACACGTTAACCCATGATAAAACCAAAGATAAAGCAGGAATGTTGGTAAAAAAATTCATCCCTAAATATGTACTGTCTGGGAATGAAAGCAAATATTCCATCAAAATTAATCTAGATGCAAATGGAAAGTTTTCTATCGACACGACAACTCGCATAAAAAATACATCCTCTGATTCATGGGACAAGCTCATTTTTTATTTCATTCCTAATATGTTTACAAAGAATAACTCACCACAGTTACGGCACCCAGCCACTATCCATCTCAATCAGATACTCGTAAATGGTAAAACAAATGACTATCATTTAGCGAAAGATACATTGAGCATCCCACTGAATGCGAAACTTAAGCCCTAAGGTAATTACTGTTCACTTCAGCTATGACTTAACGCTCCCTGAAAAGGGTTTGCGACTCACAGAATCAGACGGGAACTATTACCTCGCGGAGTTCTATCCAATGATTGCTACTTTTAGAAATCATAAATGGAATAAAGAGCCTTATTTATTTCACGGAGAAACGTATCACACGGCTTTTAGTGATTTTACTGTCACTTATAATATTCCTAAGTCATATACCCTTGCTTCTACGAGTGAAAATGATCGATTTCCTAGTCAAAATAGAGGATCATTTTCGGTTAATCGTGTCAAAGAGATATTTATCACACTTCTGAAGAAGCCGCGGTTTGCGACCGCTGAGCAGGACGGCACATCGATTCGCGTTTTTGGAAGTAATAAAAAAGTAAGCCATGAAGTTTTACAAGAAGCGGAAAAATCCTTTTCTTTCTATCAAAAGAAATAGGATCCTATCCATTTAAACAACTGGATATTGTGCTTGACACAATGGGTATGGAATATCCAGGAATTGTGACTGCAAGAAGCATCAGAAATACAGGCCCGGTGAACTTAGAGGATCTAAAGTATATGATCGATCACGAAATTGCGCATCAATGGTTCTATGGTGTTGTCAGCAATGATCCCTATAATGATGCTTGGCTAGATGAAGGTTTCGCAAATTTCTCAGAAGCAGTGTATGTATATTCTAGTAATAAACTGTCACCACCCTATCCGTATTATCCTGATCGATTAAAAGACACAAAACAATATCCAATAAATTATCAAGATCCAGATGATATCCCTTGTTAAATGACATAGTGTCCGGGAATCAGATCATCTATTAAATTGCAATGAACGGCGAGTGTGTCAATAACGATTTCTGGCTAAGGTGATCCATACCTTCTCCCTGTACATTTGTGTCGATACAAAACTCGGCAATGTAAAAATTCCAACCGGCATAATTCATTTTACTGAATTGGGGATAACACCTATTAATTGATCCTCTTCCCCAAGGCGAAACCGAGAAAGCTTGGCGTATGAATCATACCAAGTAATCGCTGACGATCGGCTGCATGTTTCCACAATTCGTTCCATGGTGAATTTCTAACAACGTTAAGATACAATTCAATATAATCTTCTAAACGTTCAACATCCATCAGCACTTATTTTCATCTGTTTTTCTCCTTACGCCCACTTAACGAGTGTTATAATAGAGTGCAAAAAAGGTGGGCACCACATGCAACCCAATCGGTCAATCCGTGCGCTTGTCTTTGATTTAGACGGCACACTGCTTAATTCACAAAAAAAGGTAAAGGAACGAACACAGCAAGCACTGATACAATGTGCTGAAATGGGCTTGGGACTTGTTTATTGCGACTGCGCGCCCGCCGCGGTCGGTGAAGGCTTTGATCCCCTTCAATATCCTGCGGCTTATGTCGGCAGTCTATTACAATGGCGCTTATGGTCGTGATTTTAATGGGGAAACGTTCAGCCGCACCATTCCTGCTGCTTTATCAGCAAAAATTATTGATACTATTTGCCGGCTGGGCAAAAGAAACACGCTGTCCATCGAGTCTGAGGACACCCTTTACGCGCTCACAAACGAGATTTACGAGCAAAATCTCGTACCCCATCTCTGAATGGATGGTTGCTTGATGAAGGCATCATTAGAAACGCTACCATAGGATTTATTTGATGTGTCAATGAGTCGATTATCGAGTGCTGAGTTATGTGTCGTGGATCACGCTTGTTTAAGGATGGAAGGTTTGTAAATGCTCTGGCGCATGACCGTAAACAGTTGTTTTTCTTCCTTTGATTTTGCTGCGGAAGAATAAACATTAAGGACTTTGCGTGTCTTAACGACAACGACATCTTCTTGCGTCCCGTTGTCGAAACCTGTCGTGGATCACTCCTTTTTGCAATCCTTCGCGATATTGCCATTGAAAAGTGGTCGCGGTCAACTTTATTTATAAATATATTTATAGTTTAGGCATTATTTCATAATTTGTTTTATAGATATTTCAGGATTAGAATAACCTTGTACTAAAGAGCAATTGAGGAGGAAAAGAACATGTCTAAAAAAGTCTTAATGGTTGTCACCAATCATACGAAGCTTACAGAAGGAAAAACAACGGGTATTTGGTTATCCGAATTCGCGGAAGCGTATCTTGAATTTACAAAGAACGGCTACAGTGTCACGGTTGCTAGCCCACTTGGTGGATTAAGCGCGCCTGATCCGGGCAGCATCGCTGAGGATACACCGCAGGAATTTCTGGATACAAAAAAACAGTTACAGAACACGGTCAAGCTTGATACGGTCACACACGATGCTTACGATGCGATTTTCCTTCCAGGCGGACATGGCGCGATGTTCGATCTTCCGGAGAACAAAAAACTTCAGATGCTGCTTCGCAATTTTTATGAAGCTGATAAGATTGTCGCTGCTGTTTGCCACGGACCTGCAGGCTTGGTTGGCGCCACTTTGTCCAATGGACAACCGCTTGTCGCCGGAAAGCGAGTCAACGCGTTTACGAATTCGGAAGAAGAACAAACGGGGCTGAAACCGATACTGCCGTTCTTGCTGGAAAGTAAGCTACGCGATCTGGGTGCTATTTTTGTTGCCGCGCCAAACTGGACTTCGCATGTTGAGACAGACGGCCATTTAATAACCGGTCAGAATCCTCAGTCAACGGTGGCCGTTGCTCAGGCAGTAATCAAAAAATTGGGTTAATCAACGAAAAGCTGGTATCTTATAGGATATCAGCTTTTCACTACAGAAATGGAGGGCACGAAATGATACATTTATTTACACCCTATCAATTGAAGGGATTAGCGTTAAAAAACCGTGTCGTTATGCCGCCGATGTGCCAGTATTCAGTAGCGAACAAAGACGGAATTGCAACAGACTGGCACTATGTCCATTATGTGAGCCGGGCAATTGGCGGTGCTGGACTGATCATTATTGAAATGACCGACGTGGAACCGGATGGCCGTATAACCGACTTTGATCTGGGCTTATGGTCAGATGAACAAATTCCGGCCCTCGCCCGTATCGTGGATGCCTGCCATCACTATGGCGCGAAAGTGGGTATTCAGATTGCCCATGCGGGACGTAAAGCGGAGGATGCTACTGTTCCTGTTGCCCCTTCAGCAGTCTCCTTTAACCAAGAGTCAAAAATCCCGCGAGCATTGTCAACTGATGAAGTGAAACAAATGGTGGAGAAATTTCGTCAGGCGGTGCAACGTGCTATAAAAGCAGGTGTGGATACGATTGAACTTCATGGGGCGCACGGCTACCTCATTCACCAATTCCACTCACCGTTAACCAATCACCGAACGGATGCGTATGGGACAGATTTAACGAAGTTTGGCAAAGAAATCATTCAGGCAGCGAAAAGCGAGATGCCTGAAGAAATGCCATTGATCTTTCGTCTCTCAGCGAAAGAATATGTGGCCGGTGGTTATGGGATTAAGGAAAGCATCGCCATGTCGAGAGACTACCAACAAGCGGGTGTCGATATGTTTCATGTCAGCGCGGGAGGCGAAGGACCAATTGCCGCCGATGGAAGACCGGGAACGCACGCTGCCTATCAGGTGCCTTTAGCCAGAGAAATAAAGCAAGCGCTTAACACGCCAGTCATCGCGGTCGGACGATTAGACGAACCGCAGCTCGCCAATGCTGTGGTCGGCAACGAAGAGGCGGACCTCGTTGCAATCGGCAGAGGGATGCTCCGAAACCCTTATTGGACGCTGGAAGCTGCAATTAAACTCCATAAAGAAACAGCAATACCGGTGCAGTATGACCGCGGATTTCCAAGAAATCGGAATTGACCCGCTATTCTTCCCTTATTCTCGGATTGTTTTTATCAAGAGGTGATTTGACATTTGGTCGATTTTGAATGGTATCGAAGCTTTGTTGCGATCTATAAATATAATTCTGTGTCTGAAGCTGCTAAGATCCGCATCATGACCCAACCGGCAATGAGCCAGCATTTGTCCTCTTTAGAAGCTGAGGTCGGCGAACGTTTATTCATGAGAACAGCTAGAAAAATGATGCCCACAGAACGGGGAAAGCAATTATATTCACAGGTTGCGCCCCTCGTTGAATCATTAGAGGAAACCACGCTAAGTTTCAAGGCAGCTTGCCTACCGACACTTTCAACGATTAGAATCGGATCCGCTATCGAATACTTTTCTGAAAATATTCTCGATCAGCTTCAGAACTTTAAGACATGCACCATTTCCTATTTTGGAGAAGCTGATCACTTGCTGGACCGATTGAAGGAAGATAAAGTAGATCTCATTATTACATCGCAAAAATGCCAGATACCTGGCATTGACTGTATCAAATTATGCACTGAGCAATTTGTCATTTCTGCTCCCAAGCACTTGCAGATACCGCCAGTTGACGATTTGAAGGCAAAAGAAGAATGGCTACTCGCGCAGGATTGGATCAGTTATGGCTTAGAGTTGCCAATCATCCGGCGATTTTGGCGGGAACATTTTAAAAAACGTCCGATCATAAAGCCGATTCATACCATTCCAAATTTGCATCTCATTCTACGGGCTATTGAAAATGGGGCGGGTATTAGCTTAATCCCAACCTATATTTTAAAAAATTCAATGGATCAGACAAAGGCCAAAGTGATATTTGATGCGTTAAATGTACAAAATGTCATCTATCTAGCTTATAAAAGCAAGAATAAACATGTACCCGCGCTTAATGATATATTGGAAGCAATCATGCAAAAAAATAAGCGCATCGAATGAATTGCTATACAATTGATATAATACAACGACGACTTGCTAAAAAAAGCATGGACACTCAGTCCATGCTTTTTTTATGATTTAAAACCACCCTAGAATGATGCACAAGCAGTTTCCAATTTTTCCTACCTCGTTACCCCGCTCTCATCAAGGTCTTCTGCTCGATTTTCGATCCGCAGCTTGTCGGCGACCATGGCAATGAACTCGCTGTTCGTCGGTTTTGCCTTGGAGTTGGAAACTGTGTAGCCAAACAAGCCAGAGATCGCTTCAACATCGCCGCGGCTCCAGGCCACTTCAATTGCATGACGAATTGCACGCTCGACGCGGCTCGGCGTGGTCTTATATTTCTTCGCTATATCTGGATAAAGTACTTTCGTGATTGATCCAAGCAGTTCAATATCTTTATAGACCATCGTGATCGCTTCTCGTAAATACATATAACCCTTGATATGTGCTGGCACGCCAATTTCATGAATAATACCAGTAATACTGGCATTTAGATCGTGTGCTGTCGTAATCGGGCTCGATACAACCGACCCGCTGGTCATTCGCTGATTACCAAAAAGCAACGGTTTCTTATCTGGCTTTCCGACAACCTGACGAATCTGATTCGCCAAATTCTCCATATCAAACGGTTTCAGAATAAAATAAGACGCACCGAGCTCAAGGGCTTTCTTCGTCACATCTTCCTGACCAAAAGCAGTCAGCATAATAATTTTCAGGCTGGATGCAGATTGCCGCTTTCTCAATTCATCCAACACACCCAAACCATCGAGATGCGGCATAATTATATCAAGCAGAAGCACGTCAGGCAACACAGTCTGAATATGATCGAGACATTCCTGTCCATTTCTAGCTGTGCCAACGACTTCCATATCATTTTGTGTTTTCAAATACTCAATTATTAAATGAACCAATTCCTGATTATCATCCGTCAGAAATATTTTTATCTTTGGCAAAATAAATCCCCCTCGCGAATAGTTCTAATTTAGAATTTCGACAAAGGGGGCTGCAATCCTTTTTTTAGCTATCGTTAAATCATCTATTTTTTTCTTACATTTTTTGCTTTTTTCATGGATATCTTTCATTTTTCGACTTGTTCCGTTCTTATTCGACAATACTCTTCTTTTTCTTGTTACATCTTAACAATCAACTGGCAAAATCTCGTTTATGGTTCTTCTGATAAATGTCAATTCCTGCTTCGTGAAGCATCCATTCAATGTGAACACCGTAACCGCATGTCGGATCATTGACAAAAACATGTGTGACGGCTCCGACCAGTTTGCCATTCTGAATAATCGGACTCCCGCTCATCCCTTGAATAATACCACCAGTTGCCATAAGAAGCTTTGGATCTGTAATCTTAATGACCAAACCCTTAGTCGCTGGGTACTTCTGCGGAATCGAATTTAAAATTTGAATATCAAAAGTCTGGATCTTGTCTCCATTTAAAACAGTGAGAATCTGTGCCGGGCCTTCTTTTACTTCACTTGCGAGCGCGACTGGCAAAGTTCTGTTCAGATCAATCGGTCTAAATCTGAATTGCTGCAAATGCCCATAAATACCGAATGGTGTGTTCTTCTCCACAGTTCCGATACTCGCCGCATTTTCAGGGAAAAAAGCAATCTTCTCGCCAGGTTTTCCTTCCGCGCCCTTATCAATCGCCTGCACAGATGAACGAACAATACGTCCTTCGTTAACAAGAAGCGGTTGACCTGTATCTCGATCCGAAATCACATGGCCCAACGCGCCGTAGCTACCGGATTGTGGATCATAAAAAGTCATTGTCCCAATACCTGACGCCGAATCACGAATGTATAAACCTAATTGATAGTGATGATCACTGCGATCCTGAACAGGAATCAGTTTTTTTACCATCACCGTTTTCTGTCTCAGAACATCCAATTTCAATGTCTGGTTCGATTGAGAAACCGTGCGAATCTGCTCACGGACGTCGGTAATATTATGAACCGTTTGATTATTGATTTTTGTAATCACATCGCCGATTCGGATGCCAGCTGTTTCCCCAGGAGAAGCCTGACCACGTATTCCGTCAATCAAATGATAACCGACGACAAGAACGCCCTTTGTCGTGACTTTGACACCAATCGATTGTCCGCCAGGAACAAGACGAATGGTTTTAGACAACCGGACATCGGTTTGTTCCGTTTTTCGATTGAAGAAAGACAGAACCTCGGCGCTTTGTTCCAGATTTCTCTGCTGCACTGCTTTGGTCTTTAGCTTTCGGTTTTCCATAGTTATTGGTGACATGGCGCCCAGTAAATGCATCAGTGGCGCTTTCTCGATCTGTAGCGCTTGTTCATTGTGTCCGGCGGTTTTATTTATAATCTCACTGGTCCTCACCCCGCAGAAAATGACGAGGCAGCCGAGAAGAAGCAAACCTGTTACAATGACATACCAATCAGCCTTTCTTTTCATCATTCACGCTCCTCGCTCCTAAGCCGCACCCTTTCTCTTGCAGTGCATTATTTAAAGTGCACCGTAGAGGCGGTTTTATGAGTGGAAAATGGGAGTGAATAATGCCATTAAAGGATACTGATGGCAAGTCCTGAAACTGCAGGCATTTCTCAATGAGCCAGACTGCCTTCCAATTTAATTTTGTCTGCTTGCTGCAGCAGTTCCTTTGCATGTTGGCGCGTGAGATCAGTCATTTTAACCCCGGAAATCATCCGTCCAATCTCTTGCGCTTTGTCGTTTTCATCCAGTTGCTTCACAATGGTTTTTGTCCGTTTTTCTGCCGTAACTTTTTTCTCAATCAAGTAATGCTGATCCGCCATCGCCGCGACTTGCGGCAAATGCGTAATGCAAAGAATTTGCGATCGAGCGGATAGCCGATAAATTTTCTCCGCCATTGCCTGTGCAGCGCGCCCGCTCACTCCGGTGTCCACTTCGTCAAAAATGATTGACGTGACACCGAGAACATCTTTGAAATTGGATTTAATGGCAAGCATTACCCGTGACAGTTCACCGCCTGAGGCAATTTTATCGAGCGGCTTCATCGGTTCGCCTGGGTTGGTTGCGATGAAAAATTCAGCCTTATCAATCCCGTTGGTCCGATAATTTTTAAACGACGCCAAATCCTCAGCGTTGGTTAATTTCACGTCGAATTGGGCATGCTCCATACAAAGATCCTTTAATTCCCGATTCACTGCATTGGCTAAACGAACCGCTGTTTTATGACGCAGCACGGAGATGACAACTGCTGTTCTACGCAAATGTTCCAATTGCCGGCGCAAATCATCAGCCAGTGTTTCATAGCGATCATCATGATGAAGCAAATCATCGTATTCCTTTTTTATCGACTGCGCGTAATCAAGAATTTCTTTAATATCCGATCCATACTTCTTTTTCAACAGATGCAGTTGATCGAGTCGCGCTTCGATTGCGTCAAGCCGAGCCGGGCTATATTCCATTTCTTCAAGATGATCACGCAATTGGGTCGCCTGTTCTTCAAGAGCGTAAAAACTTCCGGACATCGCTTCTGCACTGTTTTTCAAATCAGAATCGAGATCCTGGACGGACTCAAGACTGGTTGACGCTTGGCGGAGCCAATCAAGACCGCGATTCTCCCCCTCCAGTGCTTCATATGCTGTTTTAATGGCTTGAAACACTTTTTCAAAATTAACAAGCTTTCGTTTTTCTTCAAGCAAAGCCTCTTCCTCATTAAGCTCAAGGTCGGCGTTTTCAATTTCTTTGATTTGATACTGCAACAAATCAATTCTCTGCGCAATTTCTTTCTCATTTTTATTGAATGCGCGGCATTCGGCGTCAAGCTTTGCTGTTTGTCTATATTGATCGGCGTAAAGCCGAAGTAGCTTGTCCATTTTCTCACCGCCAAATGAATCAAGAAGCGGCAGATGTTGCTCGGAACTCATTAATAGCTGGTGCTCATGCTGTCCGTGAAAATCGATCAGACGTTGTCCTATTTTTTCAAGAGCAGTCAGAGTTACCATTTTTCCGTTAACTCGGCAAATGCTTTTTCCTTTTGCAGAAATCTCGCGGCGAATAATAATCTGACCGTCTGGACGCTCAATGCCCAAGCTGTCCAATACTGGAAGGACTTCGTGCGCATCGCCTATTTCAAAAAGTCCTTCGATTTCCGCTTTTTTCTCGCCATATCGGACGAATTCAGCGGAGGCTCTCCCGCCAACAAGAAGAGCTATAGCGTCAATAATTATGGACTTTCCGGATCCTGTTTCTCCGGTAAACACGGTCAGTCCTTCATCAAAAGTCAAGGTTAGTCGGTCAATAATGGCAAAATTGACAATTTGAAGTTCTATTAACATCGATAACGGACGCTCCTCTAAAAAATCGAACATAAGTTCTGACTCTATTTTGCCCTGTTTTTTTAAATTCGTCAATAAAAGAACTGGAAAGTATTGGGCGATGACCAGATAGAAAGCATATGACTTTTTTTCGTTACGTGGTGCAGACGCTCTGGCGCTTGCGGGAGTAGTGTGCCTAACGGTCCTCGCATATTCTATCCATCCTGAGGCTCACGGATCGCCCGCGGCAAGCATGCGACCGGAGCGCAATTTTTGTAAAAAAAAGAATTAGCTAAGACATAACTGAAGCTCTTAGCGTATCAAAAAAGAGCGGAAATCCGCTCCTTGTTTTATCAATTTATTTAAGTGATTGATGTGCCAGAGCCACTACTTCCGGTATTGCTTTTTCCCAGTTGAATTGAACGGTTTCGTCCAAACCATTTTTCAACCAAGCGAGAAATTCAATATTGCCATCACCGCCTGTAATCGGCGAATAATCGAGCCCGCAAACACAGAAGCCATGACCTTCAGCAAACTCCAAGATCGAATGCAGAACGGCCTCGTGAATAGCTGGATCACGTACGATTCCTTTTTTGCCTACTTCGTCCTTCCCGGCTTCAAATTGTGGCTTGATCAATGCGATCGTATCGCCACCAATTTTCAGAATATCGCGCAACGCAGGCAGTATTTTTGTTAATGAAATAAAAGAAACATCAATGGTTGCAAAATCAGGCGGTCCCTCTGAGAAATCGTCAAGCGTCGCGTAGCGAAAATTCATTCGCTCCATCACGATCACACGCGGATCGCTGCGCAACTTCCACGCGAGCTGATTATAGCCGACGTCAAGCGCGTACACAGCCCGCGCACCATTTTGCAGCGCACAATCTGTAAATCCACCAGTCGATGCGCCGATATCGAGCATAAACCGATCACGTACCGTGATTGGAAAACAACGCAGCGCTTTTTCAAGCTTAAATCCACCACGGCCAACATAGGGCATCTTTTTCCCTCTGAATTCAAGTGTTGTTTCCTGGTCGATTTTGCTGCCTGGTTTATCCACACGCTGATCGCCAATAAAAATTTCACCTGCCATCACCGCGCGTTGTGCTTGCTCTCGTGAAACAAATAGTCCCTGTTTAACTAAAAGTAGATCGACACGTTCCCTGTCCTTCATCGTGACGTCACCCGCTGCCAATTACCACCGGTTTTCTGATCCTGTTCATGGACCATTTGGCGAAGCCTGTCAGCGACTTTTTCACTCGTAAGGCCAAGCTCTTCCAGCAGCTCTTTCACGCTGCCGTGCGCCACAAATTGATCCGGAATGCCCATTAAATCAATGATGATCTCGCGAGTTTTTTGTTCCGCATAGTATTCCAAAACGCTTGAGCCGAAACCTCCGGCAAGCACGCCTTCTTCTAATGTTAGGATCGGGCATTGGCGAGCAGCAAGCTGGTTAAGCAGCGCTGTATCGAGAGGTTTGAGATAGCGCGCGTTAATTACCGAGACATGTAGGCCCTCGTTATCAAGCACTTTTGCTGCTTCAAGGGCCGTCTGCAACATCGGGCCGAAGGAGAGAATCGCAGCATCAGCGCCTTCTCTCAGGATTTCCCAAGACCCAATCGGAATCTCGTGCAGATCGTTGTCTATTGGCACACCGAGCCCATTCCCGCGCGGATAGCGGACCGCAATCGGTCCATTATTATAGTTTAACGCCGTATACATCAAATCTCTTAGTTCTTCCTCGTCTTTTCCCATCGCAATAATCATATTGGGTAAAGCGCGCAGAAAACTGATGTCAAAGACACCTTGGTGTGTTTCGCCATCCGCTCCAACCAATCCAGCTCGATCAACGGCAATTGTCACATTCAGATTCTGTCGACAAATATCGTGAACGAGCTGATCATAGGCGCGCTGCATGAATGTCGAATAAATCGACAGGACTGGCTTCATCTGCTGTGTGGCAAGACCGGCTGCAAAAGTCGCTGCATGCTGTTCCGCAATGCCGACGTCAAATAAACGATTCGGAAATTCCTTTGCGAAGCCTTCCAATTTTGAACCAACGACCATCGCCGGTGAAATCACACAAATCCGTTCATCGGTACGCGCCATTTGCTGTAGAACATCATTGACAACCTTGCTGTAAGCGGGCGCGCTTGTTGCTGGCTTAATAAAATCGCCCGATTCGATCTTGTAGGGACCCGGTCCATGCCAAGTTCCTATTGAATCCATTTCTGCCGGTTTATAGCCCTTACCTTTCTGTGTCAGCACATGAATCAGCACAGGACCTTTCCGTTTGCGGGCTCTATTGAGTGTATCGATCAGCGCCTCGATATTGTGTCCATCGACAGGCCCAACGTAAGTGATACCCAATTCCTCAAAGAAGACACCTGAAACGAGTAAATACTTCAGACGATCCTTTATCCGTTCCGCTACAGAAGCAAGTTTTCCGCCGAACGCCGGGATTTTTTTCATTAAGTACTCGAGATCTTCTTTGGCTTTGTTGTATTTATCACCAGAGCGGATACGGTCTAACATATTGTGCATTGCACCAACATTTGGCGCGATAGACATTTCATTATCATTCAAAATAATAATCATATCTTTTTTTAGATGACCAATATCATTAAGCGCTTCCATCGCCATTCCGCCAGTCAGTGCGCCGTCACCGATAACTGCGACTACTTGATTATTTTCTTTTTTCAAATCTCTGGCGACAGCCATTCCAAGCGCTGCGGACAAGGACGTAGAACTATGTCCCGTCTCCCATACATCATGTTCACTCTCACTTCGCTTTGGAAAACCGCAGAGCCCGTGAAACTGCCGCAGGGAATCAAACTGATCGCCTCTGCCCGTCAGTATTTTGTGAACATATGTCTGATGGCCAACATCCCAAATCAATTTGTCTTTAGGACTATTAAAAACGCGGTGCAAAGCAAGCGTCAATTCAACCACACCCAGATTGGGTCCTAAATGCCCGCCTGTTTTTGACAACTTGTGAATCAGAAAAGAACGGATATCTGCCGCCAGGCGGTTCATCTGTTCAATCGACAGCTTCTTTAAAAATTTGGGATTTTTAATACGCGCGACGTCCATTTGGCTCAGTCCTCCTATTTTCTTATTTTGCCTTTTGTCCTGCTGTTCTTCCTGTCAAAAAGGCTCAAAATCGGAAGATGAAGACGATTTTCAGCAAAGAAAATCACAAAGCCGACATGATAAATAATCGTCGTTGCGTTCTTAATTGCAAACGATTTGCCGAGCGCTTTGACAAAAACAGTCAGGCCCGCAACCATACAAGTGATGCAAACGGACAACACATATTCCACTGCGTCACCTGAATCGTGCAGAATTGCCAAAGTCTCAACAACGACGACTGACGCAGCTGTCCCGCTGATGATCGCACTGATGTCGCCGATCACATCGGTACAGAACGTATTCACACGGTCTGCATTCTTCGACAGCCATACTGCATATTTAGCTCCGCGCATTCCTTTTGAAGCCATTGCATGAAAAGGGGCTTCACTGGAAGCTGTCGCGGCTACTCCTATAATATCAAAAAAGAGCGCCAAGAATATAATAACAAGCACCACTAAAATGCCGGTAATAACACCGGATTGATTCAAGATGGCTGTTGAAATAATTGAAAAAATAGCCGCTAACACCAGGGTGATAACGGCCAATGGCAACGCCCAACGCATAGACTCTTTGAACTGTCTTTTCATTTAAAAAAGTGGCTTTAATGCCCAAGAGATATACCGGACAGCGGAAAGCCAACGTTTCACATCCTTGTGGAGGATCTGCATGCCTCTGCATTCCAGTAACACTAGCATATTCAGAAAAATAAATAATTATGTAAAACAGGGGCCTGTTGAAGAGTAAACATTGCGGCTTAGGTCCAGTAGGTTTTCCCACCAAGCAACCTAATGTTGCCATTTAGGCAGTTTCCTATTAAAGCCTGGCCGATGCCGTCGCCGGACACCGAACTGGAACGCCACTCAGGCCGCACTATAATCCTCTTCAAGAGCCGCAAAGCGGACAGTCTAGGAGATTTCCTCAGGCATTCTTTTACTTTATTCTAGCCTCTTTTGCAGAATTGATTTCAGGAAGACACACGCCCATGATGCCGGCCAAGCAAGTCATGGGTTACGTGCTTCCATCCCCTCTTTTCCACTCAAGGCAGGCTACGCTGCTTGCTTTTCCTTTAAAAAAGTACTACGCAATACAGGTTTTCCACATCGTCCATTTGCAAAAAGCAAACAACGTACGTGTCTCCACGGACGCAGGGTCTTCGCCCACATGCCGTTGCGGATCGCCCTACGCCCTTTACTCCCAGTACCAACCCAAAGCTGGGCGCCTTAAGCCGGCACCAGGAACTTCATCGATGTGCCCTTTGACGGATTTTTAGCCCCGTCTTCAAATAAAGTGGAATGACTAGAATACTGCGCCACCTGCAAGATACAAAAAAGATTGTAACATAAAAATAAAAATTGCTCAATAATCGTTTAAAAGCAATTAATGGGTTCGGTGCAACAAGTAGTTCGCTAGCTGAGCCAAAACGCTTTGGCCAAGTCCAATCTCGTTAAGACAGCCAATCGCCCGATCAATTTGCTTTGCCAATTCCTCTCGCGCACCATCGAGAGTAAGTAAACTGACGTAGGTATTCTTGTGATTATCCAAATCGCTACCAATGGGTTTGCCCAGTTCATTTTGGTTTCCGGTAATATCCAAAATATCATCACCAATCTGAAAGGCAAGTCCAATGTTATCCGCGTACGCTGACAATTGCATCTGCTCAGCTTCAGAAGCGCCAGCAATCCGAGCGGCGGCTTCGATTGGAAATTTGATCAGTCGCCCCGTTTTGCGGCGATGCACCGAAATAAGCTGATCCAGATTTAGTACTTTTTCTTCCGCTTCGAGATCATCCTCTTGACCGCCAACCATACCTTCCGGCCCAGCTGCGCTGGCGAGCATAGCGATTAACTGAACTTTCAGCGTTTCACTGAGCAATGGATCTTCGGCAAGTACTTGAAAAGCCGCAGTTAAAAGGCCGTCCCCGGCGAGCACCGCGGTGCCCTCGCCATAAACGATGTGATTCGTTGCGCGTCCTCTTCTCAGCTCATCATCATCCATTGCCGGTAAATCATCGTGGATCAGCGAATACGTATGTATCATTTCGATAGCGATAGCGACAGACAATCCTTGATCCGGTTTTCCACCTAATTCTTCGAGCGTCGCGAAGAGCAAAATCGGACGGATCCGCTTACCGCCAGCCATCAGAGAATAGAGCATCGATTCGCGCAGTTTCTCGGTTATCGGTAGTTTCCGCAAGAAAGTGTCCAATCGCTTTTCGAACCATTCCTTACGCGTCTGCATATAGTCATTTAGTGTTTGATCGGTCATTGACCCTCATCTCCTGAAATGGAAAAGGGTTCCGAATCACCTTCTGTATGCATCAATCGATCCATTTTATCGCTAACTTTCTCTAATTTATCGTGACAAAGTTTAGAGTATGCCATGCCCTTCTGAAACAAATCAATTGCTTTCTCAAGTGGGACATCATTGGTTTCAAGCTGCTTGACGATCGATTCCAGTTCAACCATCGCTTCTTCAAAAGAAACAGCCTGTTCGCCAGCTTTTTCCGCTTTTTCACTCATCTGTCTTCTCCTCCTCAATTCCCCAGACTTGACAGTCCACCCGTCCATCGTGCATTCGCAGAACAAGCGGGTCGCCAGGAACAACATCGTGTACCGATTTTAATAACTGATCGGCATCATTATAAGCCAAGCTATAACCCCTTGCCATGACCTTGAGCGGACTCAGCGCATTCAGTTGAACCATCAGTCGCTCACAATCGGTTTCTTTGTTTCGCAGAAGCTGTTGCAATTTCTGTTTCAATTTGTCAACTGTTTCGATCAGTGTGCGCTTTGATTGTTCAAGCAGTGCAGATGGATCAGAGCGAACCAGCAACCTGTCCAGACTAGCCAGCCGTTCACTTTTTTGCTGGATGAGCTGTTGCATGGCACGTCGGCCTTGTTCCCGTAGCTGATCGAATTGTTGCTCTTTCTGCAGAACGAGCTGCCGTGGATAACGAAAAGCATAGGCACCGTCAAAACCAGCGAGGCGATCGCCTTGTTGCTTGATTTGCGAACGGATTGCGCGAACCGCTCGTGCGCGCAGTTCATCAATTTGCCGATTCAAATCACGGAAATCAGGCACAGCAAATTCGCCTGCCGCAGTCGGAGTCGCCGCCCGCTTATCAGCTACAAAATCGGCAATCGTAAAATCTGTTTCATGGCCCACTGCGGAAATCACAGGCAAAACGGATTGAAAGATGGCTGAGGCAACCGTTTCTTCGTTAAAAGCCCATAAATCTTCAATCGAACCACCGCCCCGTCCGACGACGAGTAAGTCTAGCGTTCCGAGGTTGTTTGCTTGCTGTATTGCCCGGACAATTGAAGGCGCAGCTTCAGCGCCTTGGACAAGCACGGGAAACAAAGTGATCCGTGCGGCAGGAAAACGCCGTTTTATGGTTACAAAAAGGTCACGGATGACTGCGCCTGTCGGCGATGTCACAATACCGATTTCGTAAGAAACCTTTGGAATTTCCTTTTTTTGTGCCGGATCAAACCAGCCTTTCGCCTGCAATTTCTTTTTCAATGCTTCATAGGCGAGAAAGAGTTGTCCCAAACCATCCTGTTCCATGCTACGAATATAAATCTGGTACTCACCATAAGGTTCGTACAAGGCAATCGACCCTTGTACGAGTACTTTCATACCGTCCGTAGGTGCAAACGTCAGATTTCGCGCGCTGCTGGCGAACATCACCGCTTTGATGCGCGCATTGTTGTCTTTCAATGTCAAATAGAGATGGCCGCGGGAATGTCTTTTGAAGTTAGAGATTTCTCCTTTCAGCCAGACATTCTGCAGTGCTTGGTCCGTCTCCATTCTCTGTTTAATATAACGCGTCAGCCGAGTGACGCTGACATAGCGGTCAGCGGGATTCCGATTGTAGTCGTCCATCACTTGCCAGCGCCGCCTTCACTGTATTTTCCAGCAGCATCACGCGCGTCATCGGTCCAACCCCGCCTGGCACAGGTGTGATGAAACTAGCTTTTTGACTGACTTCAGGAAATTCTACATCGCCGACCAATTTGCCATCAGCATTGCGATTCATACCGACATCGACCACGATTGCTCCTGGCTTAATATCTTCCGCACCAATTAGTCCGGCATGGCCGACAGCGACGACAAGAATGTCAGCCTGTTTGGTATATTCTGCAAGTGGCGTGGTCCTTGAATGACAGATTGTCACGGTCGCGTCGTGATTCAAAAAAAGTTGAGAAGCTGGTTTGCCGACAATATGGCTTCTTCCGACGATAATCACATGCTTGCCGGCAATCCGGATCTTGCACGCATGCAGCATTTCGATAATCCCAGCGGGTGTGCATGGTTCGAAGCAATCCTGACCAATCATCATTTTTCCGAGATTAACTGGGTGAAAGCCATCGACATCTTTTTCCGGCGCAATGGTCTCGATCACTTTATCTTCCGAAATTTGTTTCGGCAATGGCAGCTGAACGAGAATGCCATGGATTGACGGTGCGCGGTTCAGTCGGACGACTTCAGCTAACAATTCTTCTTCTGTAACGGTTTCCGGAAGCCGGATCAATTCGGAATGAATACCCACTTCTTTGCAATCACGAATTTTCCCTTTGACATAAGACTGTGAGGCCGGATTTTCACCGACAAGAATCACTGCAAGACCAGGTACCAAGCCTTTCTCCGCCAATTCCTGAACCTTGACTTTAATCTGTTGGCGTTTATCTGCTGCAATTTGTTTCCCATCGATCAGTTTAGCGGGCATGAATCAGCATCCTCTCAAATTTTTGACTCTGATAGAGCCTCGTATCGTTCCTATTCGTTTCAAATTATCACTGTGCAGCGGGTAGCCGCGAAAATCAATCCTGTTTTCCATTTTCAATTTGATTTTTTGCAATACTTGAGAGAACTCCATTAACAAAAATACGGGATTGTTCGTCACTAAATAGCCGGCATAATTCAACGGCTTCATTAATGCTGACCGTCGCGGGTATCTCACCAAAATAAAGCATTTCACATACAGCTAACCGCAGGATGGTTTTATCAATATTGCCGATCCGGCTAAGTGACCAGTTTTTTAGATATTTGCTGATTTGATCGTCAATTTCTTTCTGATTCTCTAACACTTTATCCAATAGTTGGTCGACAAAAGGGTCTAGCGGTTCCCCACTCTCCATTACTGCCGCAACTGCGGTTTCGCGATCGGTTTTGCTGAGTGTCATCTGAAACAAAACCTGCAAGGCAATCTTTCTGGCCTCTCTTCGATTCATTGGCTTATTCCCTTCTGTTTTGCATTTGACTTCTACAATAGTTAGTAATTCATTTCGTCATGGCTTCGGTCGGTCGCTCGCTATACGTGAACACGCCGTGCGTCATCCATCTCATTCATTGTTTACTGGCAAGTAAGATAAACTTGGCGTAGCAAAGTCTTTTTTTACAAAAGTTGCGCTGCAGAGGCTCACTTTGCTCTGTTTTCCCGCAAGGCGCCAGAACGCCTTCTCTGCATTTTTCACGCAAATTTTTTATATTTTCTTATCTCTTGTAAAAAAACAAAGGGAGAGAGTACCCGCCCTTTGTTTCTTTACTCGGCCTCATCTTCAAAAAAGCCCTTTTTTTCTTTTAGGTCGAAACGAACACCGACGACATGAATATTGATTTGTAGCACGTCGAGTGCGGTCATCCGCTTCAATGTCTGCGCAATATGATCTTGTACTTCCTCAGCAACTTCGGGTATTGAAACCCCGAATTTGACCGTTAGATGCACATCAATCACGATACCTTCAGGCGTCAAGTCAACTTTGACGCCGCGGCGCATTTTACGATTGCCTAGCTTTTCAGCTGCGCCGGTCAGAAAATTGCCGTGCTTGTCGCCAACACCAACAATTTCGGAAGCAGCAATCGCTGCAATGACTTCGATGACGTTCGGTGAAATTTCAATTTTTCCAAGGTCTTCCTGCAGTTCGTCGACTTCAACCGATTGATTTTCCTTTTCCGGCATGAGTCGCACCTCCCGATTCGTCCGTCTCGTTGAGCGGATAAGTTTCAAGAAATTTCGTGTTAAAATTGCCGCTTACAAATACGGGGTGCTGCAACAATTTCTGGTGAAATGGAATGGTTGTGTGAATCCCCTCAATCACATACTCGCCAAGTGCGCGTTTCATCGTCGCAATCGCATCTTCCCGAGTCTTGCCGAACGTAATGACTTTAGCCACCATCGAATCGTAATAAGGCGGAATAAAATAGTCCTGATAGACTGCGGAGTCCACTCGGACACTTGGACCACCCGGCGGTAAGTAGGTCACAACTCGTCCGCATGACGGCATGAAATTCTTCTCAGGATCTTCCGCGTTAATTCGGCATTCAATCGCGTGGCCATTTAGATGGACTTCTGATTGCTCCACAGACAGTTCAAGTCCAGAAGCGACTCGTAGTTGTTCTTTAATCAAGTCGATACCGGTCACATACTCGGTCACGCCGTGTTCTACCTGGATGCGGGTATTCATTTCCATGAAGTAGAATGATCCATTCGGTTCATAAATGAATTCGATCGTCCCTGCCCCAACATAGTCCACTGCTTTTGCGGCGCGTACAGCCGCCATACCCATTTCTTGTCTTTTTTCTTCATTCAGCGCAGGTGAAGGCGATTCTTCGAGAAGTTTCTGCAGTCGGCGCTGAATCGTACAATCACGCTCACCTAGATGGATGACATGCCCGTGTTTGTCTGCAAGTACCTGAATTTCCACATGCCTGAAGTTTTCGATGTATTTCTCAATATATACGCCTGGATTGCCGAAAGAAGTGCTTGCCTCTTGTTGCGTAATTTGGATCCCATGGCGCAGTTCTTCTTCATTTCGTGCCACGCGGATGCCTTTTCCCCCGCCTCCGGCTGTGGCTTTGATCAATACTGGATAGCCGATGGCTGATGCGATTCGCACACCATCTGCAGCGTTATCGATAATCCCATCTGAACCCGGAACAACAGGAACACCCGCGTTTTTCATCGTTTGCTTTGCCACGTCTTTGATGCCCATTTTGCTGATCGCATCAGAAGGAGGACCGACAAAAATCAAATTACATTCCTCGCACATTTCGGCAAAGTCAGCGTTTTCGGACAGAAAGCCATAACCGGGATGAACCGCATCACAACCTCTGGCAGTGGCGACACTGATCAGATTTGTATAGTTTAAGTAACTGTCTTTCGATGCATTCGGACCGATGCAGAACGCTTCATCCGCGAGTTGGACATGAAGCGCCTCTTTGTCCGCCTGTGAGTAGACAGCCACCGTTTCAATTCCTAATTCTTTGCACGCACGGATAATCCGAACGGCAATTTCCCCTCGATTTGCAACTAAAACTTTTTTTATCATAAATAGAAAACCCCTTAATCTTCCTTGACCAGGAACAATGGCTGACCAAATTCGACTAACTGGCCATCCGCTGCAAGTACCTCAACAATCGTTCCTTTGCAGTCCGCTTCGATTTCGTTAAATAGTTTCATTGCCTCAAGTGTGCAGACAATCGTCTTCTTATCTACTTTCGATCCATTTTTGACATAGGGTTCGGCGTCCGGTGATGGTGTCGAATAAAAGGTGCCAACCATTGGTGCTGTGACTTTATGGAGCGCATCCGTATCTTGAGATCCTGTTGCAGCTTTCTTTTTTTCAGCTGGCACAGCTTGAACCGGCGCAGGGGATGCGACTGGAGCAGCAACTGTGGCAACTGGCTGTGCCGTAGCCTTCACGGAGAATGCGTCGGATTTCCGCAAGGTTATTTTCGTACCCTCTTCCTCGAATTTAAACTCACTGATGGAGGAAGAATCCATTTCCTTCATTAATGTCTTAATTTCTTCAAAGCTTAACACGTCGAGCACTCCTTTGTAACAACCGCTTTTCAACTTATTATAGCATATCGTCCATTCATTTCTCGAATGTACTTACACGCTGTTTTCTACGGCTGAATAAATTCAATGATCAAACATTATAATTTTGCATTTACAGCTAAAGCCGCAAAAAAGAAACCACCTGTTTTTCGCAGGCAGTTTCTATTGTACCTAATTTTGTTAAAAAAATCTTCAAATAATGAATGAATGCTTATTTTTGATTCAATGCATAAGTAACACTGACGATTTTGCCTACACCTAAATATTGATCCGTCAAACGAATGACTTCATTCGCTTGTTTCTGAGTCAGTTTCTCCGAATCCACGAAGACCTGTACATTATTACCCGTCGTTTTTACAACCGCGTTTTTGAATCCTTTCGACTGGATCACATCTTCAAGCATTGTCTCATTATTCGCCAGTGTCTGCATCGCTTCCATTTGATCATAGGCGGCACTGACTTCTTTGGCGGAGCTTTTCTTTGAAGCAATCACACTTTGATATTTTTGCTGCAGCTGACTACGTTCATCCGCCTTATCAAGTTCAATTTGACCCAATTTATTATCCGCCTTGCTGACTGCTTGCGTCTTCTGATTATTGCCGCTGACTTGTTGTGCCTGTTTTGCGCCTTGATCCGCCACATTTTTTGCATTTTGATTCTGTGCAGTCAGTGCATAAACGGATAGAACCACAATCAAACTCAGCATAGTGAGCAGCCAAACTGTCTGTTTTTTTAACATCTGAAACAGCCCCCTTAATTATTCTTTTGGTAGAACTTTGACCTTATAATTGGGAATATCCAGTACAGTTGCGACAGCATCCATAATCTCTGCGCGCGTCGCAGGTTGATCGGCACCGCGTACGACGACAATTACGCCACGGACGGTCGGCTGCTGTTTGCCGATTACAACGGGTTCTTTGGAACCATTTTTTTCAACCATAACCACCTGGGTATTTTGATCCCGCTCATTGACTTGGCGGGTCCCGCCCTTCTGATCGCTTTCCACAGTCTGGTTATCCTGAGTTTGTATATTATTCTGATAGATGGCCTTCTCAGTTGATGAAAAAGTGATCATCACCGAAGCGTCTGAAACACCCTGCATCTGATCAAGAATATTCTCTAAGCTCTGGCTTGCGTATGTCTCATAGCTTTCGATGGAACCCGTGGATTCCTTTTTAATTTTCTTTTGGACTGCAGAAAGTTTCTGTGAATTATTGACGTTGAACACATTCTGAGTCGTTTTTTGATTGTTTGGCGCGTTTGAGAAAATTCTTCCGACCCCAAGTAGCAGAATGCCGGCCATTGCTAGTAAGAGCAGACGCGTTATCAATTGACGCTGCGTGCTTACCGGTTTGTCCCCTTTTTTCTCCGCCTGATTGCCAAAAAACTTGTCTTTCAGCCAATCCATCCATCGTCTCACAGTTTCAGCCCCCCCCTTCGATTTGAATGGCGATGATCTGCTTATTCACTTGCCACTGCCCCGCGAGGAAGGAACGAATCTGCTCCGTCTGTCCGGATTGGTCGTCTTTTTTTGTGTCGGAGTCATTGTGCGTTCCAACGCTGATTGATACGGGCTGGATCGGTTGGATCTTTGTCACCGTACGGTCGCTGGAATTATCCGTCTCAGAAAGAATGAGCATCACTTTCTGAAGCTTTACGTCCTGCGAGTTGTCCTGTTTTGCGGTAAGATTCATTTGTTCAATCTGCAGTCCGTATCGTTTCGCCAACGCCTCCTTCACTTTATTTTTCATTTGGACAGCCACCTGTTCTTGAATATATGCATGCTGTTGTTTTTCTATTTCTATTTTTTCTTGGTTTGTTTGATTTTGCAGCGCGATCCCGCCTTTATTGAAGGGGACACCGTTGATGATCGCACGTGGGTCCATATGGAACAGCTTGATGACCGGTCCAAGCAAAGCAACGATTAGTACGAGTCCGATCACCAGCTTGACATATTTCTGAAAACCACCTGATGGCAATAGCAGTTCCAGAATAACCGCGAACAGAACAAGAACCACCAGTTGAGAAACCCAACTTTCGATATAACTCATTGTATCTGCCTCCTATCGAACCATCATCGACACATTGCCTGAAGTGATAATGATCGTCAGTGCGAGGAAAAACATCAATGAAACAATTGCCAATGCTGAAAACAAATAGAACATACACTTAGCCATAATACCGAGACAATCGATTACTGGCCCGCCGCCCAGCGGTTGGAGAATGGCCGAAGCGACATTATAGATAAAGGCAAGGGAGAGTACTTTTAGAAGCGGAAATGTGGTAATGCAGAATAAAATAATCAATCCGGCAATACCGACAGTGTTTTTCAGCAGTACAGAAGCGCCAAGCACTGTATCCGCTGCTTCCGTAAACATACGCCCGACTACCGGAAGAAAGTTTGCTGTAAAGAATTTAGCCGATTTGACAAGAAGTCCGTCTGATAAAGATACAGCCACACCTTGGACAGACATGACGCCGAGAAAGACAGCAAAGAAAGCCGCCATTGTGAACAAGGCAACCGTCTGCATCAATTTGCTGAGTCTCGTGAGCTTATAATTTTCCGACAGCGTGCTGACAATCGCGAGCAGAGCTGAGAGAAATAGCAACGGCATGATAAACAGCGACACAAGCCAACCGGACATATTGACCAAAAAAATAATCATCGGGTGGAAAAAGGCAACGGACGTCACTCCCCCGGCCGCTGCAGTCAAGCCAAAAATAAGCGGAAGCAAAGCGAGCATAAAATGTCCCATTTGATCGACAGTATCCTTTGTAAAATCAATAGCGACATTAAAGCTGTTTAGAAGCAGGATGAGGAGTGCAAGCATCACAACAAATTCAGCAACCTTTGCGACTGCTTTTTGTTCAAAAGCCGATTGGATCGCCTGGAGCACTGTAGCAAATACCGAAAGCAGGATCAGCGTTCCAAGCAGCTTACTGCTGACGATCAGCTCATTTAAAAAGTAATGTAACATTCCTTGCAAGGTCTTTTGAAAGAAGCCTTGCTTGTTTGATTGAACAAAGCTTTTGAAACTCGGGTCGCTGTTGGGAATAAAGCCGTTATAATCATTGACGAGCTTATCCCAATACTTGTCAATTTGACTCGTATCGAGCTGTTGTAGCTGCTCTTTGGAGGTACTTTGTGGATTGTTGTTACTTGCTGAAGTTTCTGCAAATGCTGGGCGCTGGTCAAAAAGAATCACAAAACAAAAAATAATCAGCGCAAGCAGCAACATTTTTTTATATTGACCCTTTGTATGACGCATTTAGCCCCCTCCCATTTGCGGCATCAATTGCAACACGGTTTCAACAATCGCCGTCAAGATCGGTATCGCCATGACAAGAATAATCACTTTCCCCGCCATTTCAATTTTTCCAGCAAGATTCGCTTGTCCACCATCTTTGGCTATTTGGGCGCCAAATTCCGCGATATAAGCGATGCCTATAATCTTCAAAACGGTTGCCACATAGATAGTGTTCAAATGCGCAGTGACTGCAATTTGGCGCAGCATGTCCATCACCAGTTTAATTTGGTCGACAAGCGTGATGAAAATCAGTGTGCCGACGACTAAAGTCAGAAGTGAAGCAAATACAGGACTCTTTTCTTTTAATAAAAGCGCCAGGAAGGTGGCGGCAAGACCAATCCCAACGATTTGTATAATGTCCATAGCGCTCGTCCCTTTTCCTCCGAATGCTTCCGCGGGTGCTAGTCCTTTTTAAATCAACTTATGCAGGTCGATTGCCCGATATGCTGACCAGCCCGGACGTCACGAACGAAAGCAACGTTGGCGCGTCAAGTTTATGCTAGAATGAATGAGGAAATAGGCGCATCTCACCCAAGAAGTTATGGAGGCTTTACATTGAATCGAAAAACAGAATTTATATTGATTGTCATTCCCGCTGTGTGGCAGACGCTTATTCTCGCTCTGCTAGCTATCGTCCCGGTCCTGACTCGTCATTATTACAGCTTCACTTATCAGCCAACGCTATGGCTTGTCATGATTCATCTCTTTACTGCACTGTTTCTTTGGATTGCTGCCTTTGAAGTGAAAAGAGACAAGAGAGTCTGGGGATTATTCGTTCTGGCTGTCGGCGTCCTTTTATCCGTCTATGATTATTTCAATTTTGTGGTAAACATTTTGCTTGTGATTGCTGGCGTGATGGTTCTGTTCCATCATGCAAAGCCACAAATCAACTCTGAAAGGGGAAAATCGGGTGAATAAGCGATACCGTCTCCGAACAACAGAAACATCGTGCTCGCTAGCAGGCGGTATTTGAGGAGACGCGTGGTGCCTCGGCAAGCGAGCAGTCGCGCGCATGGTCAAAAATGAGTTGGACTAAGCTTTTCTCGCATCAGAAAAAAAGGAAAACATTTTTAATTTTCTGAAATAAATCATCAATTAATGTTGCCGCCATCGCCAAAATAACAACAAAGCCGATCAGCGTCACCCATTGTGCCCAATCCTCTTTTCCCATTTGTTTCAACACCGTCTGAATCATCGCGACAATAATCCCGATTCCAGCAATTTGAAAAATAGTATTAACATCAAGTGACATGGTTTTCTCCTCTCTCCACGCATTTCCTAGCAAATCCAAATTACCAATCCTTTAGATCAGCAGCAGAACCACCAAGAGACCTGCCAGAAAACCAAGACTTCGCATCATTTTTTCATGTGTTGCTTGATCCCGGCGGGCCTCATTCTCTTCAGCTTCGAGCTGCGCGAGCGCAAGTTGAATATGCTTCTTTTGATTCGCCACATCCCCCGTACCGAGGGTTGTTCCAAATTGAAGAACGACTTCACGTTCGGCAGTCTTCATCGCGGTTTGCGGCCAATAGTGAAGCACAGCTTGACGCCAAGCATCTTGCAGTGGATAGCCTTCTTTAAACAACGCATCCTGCAAATATTGAAAAAAGCAGGATATCGGCTGCGGTAATTGCTTCTCCAGATGAACCGCTAACTCGCCAACGGGTATTCGTCCATAGATAATTTCCGCTTCCATAGATTGAAGCGCTGAACGCCACTGGCGAATTTGCCGCGGCCTTTGATTATATCGTGAGGCCAGAACAAAACCGATCAGCGTTGATGCGGCAATAATACACAAAGCGCCGAGAAACTCTATCATGCGATCAGCCCTCTCCAGAAAAAAGTATCCGTCCCGACTGGTTCAATACACGAATGTGAGCAGCCCCACCAAAACGATTTCGCGACACAATAATAAATCGTTGGAAAAAGGCCGACTCAAACAACGGAGTAAGTGCAGGGCGCCGTCTTACTTGATCGAGTTGATAGCCATGAGCGGTCGCCATCACAGATACGCCAGCGTTTAACGCCTCAAGTAATGCTTCAGTATCCTCTTTCCGACCAATCTCATCGACAATCAGCACTTCGGGACTCATCGAACGAATCATCATCATCATCCCCTCTGCCTTCGGACAGGCATCTAGCACATCAGTTCGTGGACCGACTCGATTCTGAGGAACGCCGGAAACACATCCTGCGATTTCAGAACGTTCATCAACGATCCCCGTCTTTCGTCCGCCTATCTTGCGCGCGGCAATCCCTTCACTGATTTGACGCGCAAGATCGCGCAGCATGGTTGTTTTCCCAGTGAGTGGTGCGCCAATAATTAATGTGCTTAGCCAGCGGCCCTCGTAATAGAGCTGAGGCACAATTGAATTGGCAGCCCCGATAATTTGTTTCGCCAGCCGGATGTTGAAAAAGGTTACGTCACGCAGCCGGAGTACACGTCCATTTTCTGTAAGGACATGCCCGGCAAGACCAATTCGATGGCCGCCGCGAACCGTGATGTAGCCTCTTCTCAGCTCTTCTTCTAGTGTATAGAGTGAATAATGGCTGATCTTCTGCAGCATTTCCTGGGCTTCTTGGCTCGTGAACGCCGCAACAACTTGCTCGGTTTGATTATAGACACCTTGCGACGTAATCAACTCGGGCGGATAGCCCGTCCGGCAGCGGATTTCTTCTATATCTTGCCGAACGCCTTCTGGCAGGGTACGGATGGTTTGACTGAGTCTTGCCGGCAGAAACGAAAGAATTTGATTGATTATCACGTGAATCACCTGTTTGTATCAGATTGATTCTTTCAAAGATAGACCCAGCGCGATCTGAAGTCCTGTGACAAGGTGCATTCTCTAACACAATATATGCCCGCTTCCCCGCAATATGAACAAGCTGTCAGAGATCCGCATACTTTGTTTTCTTTAAAAAAAAAAAGAGGATGGCTCAAAGCTAAAAAATCAGCTTCGAGTCATCCTCTTGTCGGTACAATAAAATTAAGAAGATAATTAAGCGCGTGAAACGTACAATCCGGAACGCGTATCAATCACCAGTTTGTCACCTTCATTAACGAAAAACGGAACGCTGACAACATAACCGGTTTCCAACTTCGCCGGTTTGGATCCGCCCGAGGCCGTATCGCCTTTAATTCCAGGTTCTGTTTCTGCAACTTCGAGAATAACTGTGTTTGGCAGAACAACACCAAGCGTCTCACCTTGGTAGGACTGAATATTAACTTCCATATTTTCTTTCAAAAAGTTCAATTGTTGTGTAATCTGGCTGGCATCGAGATCCATCTGTTCAAAGGATTCCATATCCATAAATGTGTACGCATTGCCGCTTGCGTATAAATACTGCATTTTGCGGTTATCGATACGGGCTGGATTCACCTTTTCACCGCCGCGGAACGTTTTTTCCTGTATGGCACCCGTACGCAAATTGCGTAATTTCGAACGAACAAAAGCGGCGCCTTTTCCTGGCTTAACGTGCTGGAATTCAATGACAGAGAGAATGTCTCCGTCTACTTCGATAGTCAATCCCGTTTTAAAATCATTTACAGAAATCATTATTTTCCTCCTTTATGTAAGCCGTCATCCGAACCGCGCGGTAGTTTGTCCGTATTGGGGGCAAGAAAACCGCGCATCAAAACGATCACTTGCGGCCTTACCTGGTTAGCGTATCCTTTTCGAGGAGATCCGCAGGCAATATGGCAAATGATGAGTTCTATCGATGATCAGGATGATTCATGCAGACAAAAACCAACTTTACACATTTTACCACAGTCTCATTCGTTTGAATAGCTTCCAGAGCTTTGTTTTCCCTCTTCAAGTTCAAAAGAAATGGAATAGCCGATAAACAGTCCATAAAGCAGGAATAAACAAAATGTAGTTGATGCTGTGTTCCAGCCAAGACGTGTAAGATAGGGCAGACCGGGAATAAGCGGTTGTAAGGCATAGAATACCAATCCCCAGAGTACAAACCCGAAAATAAGGCTTATCCAGAAATTCTTAAATCTTCCAAGTGTGAATTGATAAAGCAAAGCAATGGGCAATGATAAAATGGTTAGTCCGACGATCGCGAGAAATTGTCCGCCGACACCCGTTTTCCATGAGGGCAACGGAATCGGTGCAAGCAGTAATTCTGGACCGTATTTAGTAAAGTTGATTAGCTGACAAACCATCCCAATTAAGCTCCAGAAGAGTCCCCCGAATAAACCAATCACTGCCGTTCGCCCAAACGACTTGACCTGCTTTTTTCTTTCTGTGCCCCTTGTATCTGCTGATTTCTTCTTTTTTTTGATGATTAATTTTCTTGCCATAAATACCCTCACTTCTCCGGCTACCTGTTTACTGCTTATTATGCCCAATCTCTCGGTTAAAATTTCCATACAGAATCGGAAAAGCTGGCACGCAGATAAAAGGAAAAATGAAGAAGAAATGATCATGTCTCTAGAGGTTTTGTTTCCATTCAGGTAGAATAGATATTAGGAGAGAATTTTTTCCTGACTCATTCCTATGGATCAATCATTAGAGATAATTACGAAATAATTTTTCATGAAACGGGTTGACTAAAGACAATGACGAAACAACTTCCGATATACGGTGGCCAGGCAGTTATTGAAGGCGTCATGATGGGCGGACAATTTGTGACAGTGACCGCTGTCCGCAGAAACGATCAATCAGTAACCTATTACGAGTGCCTGAAAAACACGAATGCTTCTTTAAAACTTCTAAAAAAGATTCCATTGTTACGTGGCATTATTGCCATTTTAGAAGCAAGTGCGCTTGGTAGCAAACATCTACAATATGCATCTGATGTGTACGAGGAGAATCCGGAAACAGATCAGGAGCGGGAAAAACAGAGGAATGAAACAAACAGTTCTGGTCGCATCAAATCAATTCTCGGGCTGACGACTGTCGGGATTCTTTCTTTCCTATTTGCAAAATTTATTTTTGATCTTGTGCCTGCGCTCGCAGCAAGTACCCTCGAACCGTTCATTGCCAATCATTTTGGCCAAATTCTAATTGAGGGTCTAATTAAAGTTTTCTTACTGATCGGCTATATTCTGCTGATTTCCCAGACACCGCTTATAAAAAGATTGTTTCAATATCACGGTGCAGAGCATAAAGTAATTAATACATTCGAAAGCGGAACACCCTTGACGGTAGAAAACGTCCGCAAACACAGCAGGCTGCATTACCGCTGTGGATCGAGTTTTATCGTTTTTACAGCTATTATCAGTGTTTTCCTTTATATGTTCTTTCCAACTGATCCACTCTGGCTGCGCCTCGTCAGCCGCTTGATCCTGATTCCGATTGATCTCGGTCTCGCTTATGAACTCCTACGATTTACGAATAAGGTTCGGTATATACCTTTTTTACGTTGGCTCGGTTATCCAGGCCTCTGGGTTCAATATCTGACAACAAAAGAACCGTCAGATGATCAAATTGAAATCGGCATTCGGTCGTTCGAACGGATGCGCATCCGTGATCAACAGTTAACAAACAATGGGCAGGCGCTTGTCAATCACGTACTCTGACCCTCATGGAGGTGAAAGTCAGTGAAACACATCGTTCACTCAATTATTTTTATTGCATTAATTTGCCTTGGTGTTTTTGGTTTGTTTTCATTATTCTTTGCGCACCCGATGGCGCTTTTCATACAGATAGCGATTGTCGGAATCATTGTCCTTATTGGCTTGTTCTTCTTCCAACGGCTTTTGGAAGGCCCAGACCACAGGCGCTATAAACATGCAGCGAAACAATCGAGGAAACATCATCGTTTCGCTGCCTACAAGCGACTACGTGGTATGCGCGCCTCACGCCTTAAAGTTATTTCGAATCGTAAGCCTAATCCCTTAAAGGTCTTTAACCACCAATCGTCCAAAGATCAGAATCATCTTACAGTGATTGAGGGCAAAAAAAACAAAAAAAAGAAGCGTGTTCTTTTTTAAAAATCCGCGCCAACAAGCTGTTCTTGTATTGTTTTCTCCAAAATATTTCTAAAGATTGGCTGAGGCCAGTCTTTTTCTATGCATGAATGTATTAAATTTAACGAGACAAGTCAGCCCCCGCAGATTCCAGCTGTCTGAGGAGACGCGCGGCGCCCACGACAAGCGAGCAGCCGGGCTCGGCTTAGCCGAATTTTTCTGATGCGTATGCGCTTGATATTAGTGAATGGTCAGGATCATTGCATCTAACAAGAATTCATATGGAATTAATAAGACCACTTCTTCAGAAAGACCTCGGTTTCGTCTTCACCAAGCGCATACAAACGATCGCGTTCACCGACTGAGATATTGAAGTCTTCGGTTGCGACATTAGCAACCGGAATGACAATAATATTTGAATCTTTTAGTTTTTTAATTGTTTTTTCATCGTAAGCCTCGCGCATCGCCGTAAATATTCCTCGAAATAATTCAACCGCATTCTGAATCGGGGCAGGCGATTGGTAAGCTAGGCTTTTCACTGTCTGAATGCCCAGGTAAGGACGCGGCGGATTTTGACCCCCTTGATCAAACAACCATAACGGGAAATTGCTTAGCAGCCCGCCGTCGACGATTAATGATTTTTCTCCACTCTCGGCAACAAGCGGTAGTGGCTCAAAGAAAAAAGGAAGTCCGGCACTCATTCTCACCGCACGAGCAACCGAAAATAGTGCCGGATCAATCCCGTAATCCGATAAATCGTCCGGGATCACAATCATTCGCCCGCGTGAGGCATCAGTGACGATGATCTTCAACGCGCCGGGTTCAAGATCCGAAAAAGTGTGCACATTCTTCGCAGCTAGAACATCGATCAGCCATTTTTCGAGACCGTCTCCTTTGTACAAACCCATCCGAAAATAAACACGCAACCATTTGAATAAAGGGAAAGAAACCGGTGACCGCGGATCAATCAAGTGACTTGTGTCCATCTGCTCCATCAACTTCTTCATTTCCGCCGCCTTATATCCGGCGGCAAGTAAAGCAGCAACAATCGCACCGGCACTCGTTCCAGCAGTTCGTTTGAATTGGAAACCATTTTGTTCAAGTTTGTTCAAAGCGCCGATAAACGCAAATCCCTTGACTCCACCGCCAGAAAAAACAATATCAATCCACATCATGATGCCTCCTCTTTACTGCCGCAAGCGGTCAATCATAAAGTCGGACAACTGTAACAAAGTATGGCAAACTGCCTACTAACTTTTACTACTATATTCCGTCATTGCCCATACTTGCCCCCGGAACTTTGAAAAACCTTTAAAGCTAACACCAGATTCATTGTTTCGAAAATTGCTCTGAACATGGTACTGGAATCGAACGTTTCCCGCAAGGCCCCAGAGCCCCTCGCTCCATTTTTTGTGCAAAATCTTCTACATTCTTATCTTATAAAGAAAAAAGATGCCCCAAGTTGACTTTGGGGCATCCTCTTTTCGTCTATTTAATTCAATTCATTAATCCTCAAACTCTTCGCTTCGCTCCTTAATTTCAAAGAACTGTTCAACTCGTTTCGGATCCTCTTCAAAATATTGAACGACATCGCCTATTCGGTCTATCGAATCCCAGCTCAAATGGTGTTCGATGCCTTCAACATCTTTATAAACATTTTCTTCGTGAACGCCAATCAATTTCAGAAAATCTTCAAGCAATTCATGCCGATAAACAAGCCGTTTGCCCATTTTCTTACCTTTAGGTGTCAAAATAAATCCGCGATATTTCTCATAAATTAAGTATTGATCTTTATCCAGCTTCTGAACCATTTTCGTCACCGAAGAAGAGTGAACATCCAATGCTTCAGCAATATCTGAAACTCTTGCATAACCTTTATCTTGAATCAGCCAATAAATCCGTTCAATGTAGTCTTCCATACTTGGAGTAGGCGACATCATGTCTCCCCCTAACCAAACCAATAGTCATCTTATTAATCATACTATAAGGTCCTTTAAAAAACAAGATAATGCGGTTTCATTCCGATCGATTTGATGACATTGCTCTTTGTAAAAATTACGATAAATCGCTATAATTAAGGAAGAGATGCTTTGGAGGGAAGAATACATATGGGATGGGTAAGTCTAATAATTGTTGGGGTTGTCTATTTAGGATTTACGTTTGGCGCGCGATGGATGCAAAAGCGCTATCTGACTACATTAAGCGACGACGAATTTCGCGCTGGTTGCCGCAAGGCGCAGCTGATTGACGTCCGGGAACTGGACGAGTTTAAGAAGGGGCATATTCTCGGTGCGCGAAATATCCCACTGACACAAATGAAATTACGCAAAACAGAAATTCGCCATGATATGCCGATCTATCTGTACGATGCAAATGGTGTCCGCAGCGCCCGGGCAGCTTCACTTCTGAAAAAAATGGGCTTCAAGAATCTCTACCATCTGCAAGGCGGCTTTAAGAAGTGGAGCGGAAAGATCAAGACAGGCGCCTGAACACAAAAACATCAATAGTGAAAGAAAACTCAGCCTAGAACTAGCTGAGTTTTTTTGATGCCTATGATAGTAAAATGGCGCGCGTCCTTCTGAACGCGCGCCGTTTTACTAATGGAATACCAACCTGTTTACCTTATTGCTGTTCCCGATCATTTTTACGATAACGCAGAATCGGATGGCGAGCCGCTCGCGTCTCATCTAAGCGTTTGATTACTGTTTGATGCGGCGCTTCCTGAACAATTTCTGGGTTGCTTTCTGCTTCACGTGCAATTTCAAGCAGGTGATCAGCAAAAGCATCGAGCGTCTCTTTCGATTCAGTCTCCGTCGGTTCAATCATCATCGCTTCATCAACAAGCAGCGGGAAATAGATTGTCGGTGGATAGTAACCAAAATCAAGTAAACGCTTGGCCATATCTAATGTCCGCACACCTAAAGCTTTTTGGCGGCTGCCCGATAAGACAAATTCATGTTTACACAGTTGCTTGAACGGCGTGTCGAATGCACCCGACAACCGTTTCAGCAGATAATTGGCATTCAGGACCGCATCTTTAGACACCTGGTTCAATCCTTTGCCGCCCATTGTGCGAATGTACGCATAGGCGCGGACATTAATCGCAAAATTACCGTAGTAGGACTTAACGCGACCGATGGATTGCGGTCGGTTATAATCCAAACCGTAGCTGCCATCTTCTTTCTGGATAATCAGCGGTTTCGGCAGAAAAGCAGCCAATTCCTTCTTCACGCCGACTGGTCCGGAACCCGGACCGCCACCACCGTGCGGACCTGTAAATGTTTTATGCAAATTGAGATGAACGACATCATAGCCCATATCACCTGGACGGGTTACACCCATAATTGCGTTCATATTGGCGCCGTCATAATAAACTTTCCCGCCAGCCGCATGGATAATCTCAGCAATTTCTTGAATATGTGTTTCAAACAGGCCGAGTGTGTTGGGGTTGGTCAGCATTAAAGCGGCAGTAGTCTCGTCAGCGACCCGTCTTAAATCATCCAAATCAACGAGTCCATTCGCATTAGATTTTACCGTGACGGTTTCAAAACCAGCGACTGAAGCCGACGCCGGATTGGTTCCATGAGCCGTATCTGGAATAATGACTTTCGTACGCTTGCTGTCATGATTGGCTTCGTGGAACGCACGGATAGTCATCAATCCCGTCCATTCACCATGTGCGCCCGCTGCTGGCTGCAAGGTCATCGCATCCATGCCGGTGATTTCCTCAAGATTGGTCTGCAATCGATAAAGAAGTTCAAGAGCGCCTTGAACACTTTGCGGATCTTGATAAGGATGGATATGAGTCAGTCCATCTAGCCGAGCGAGTACTTCATTGACTTTCGGGTTATATTTCATTGTGCACGAACCTAGCGGGTAAAAGCCGTTGTCCACGCCAAAATTACGTCTTGATAGTGCCATATAGTGACGAACGAGTTGCAATTCCGACACTTCCGGAAGTTCTGGTTTTTTCCGTCGGATATAGTCACTCGCGATCAACGTTTCCGTAGGCTGCGCTGGCACATCTAACGCACTCAGACTATAGGCTGTGCGTCCCGTCTTAGATTGTTCAAAAATGAGCGGTTGATTCGAATTAGCCATGGATGATTTCCTCCAATGCCTCTGCAAATTGATCAATGTCTTCTTTTGTACGCATTTCTGTGACCGCAACAAGCATCTGGCCTTTTCGTTCCGGATTGAATCTACCTAAATCACAGCCGCCGATAAAGCCTTTTTCCAGTAATTTGCGGTTTACATCAGGAACAGAAGCGCCGCAATCAATCACAAATTCATTAAAGAAGGCACCCTCGGTCACAAGACGCGCGCCGCTGTTTTTCAATTTTTCTGCAGCATAATGCGCTTTTTGCAAATTCTGATCGGCAAGCTCCGTGATCCCTGCTTTGCCGAAAGCGGTCATTGCGACTGCAGAAGCGAGCGCATTCAATGCTTGATTGGAGCAAATATTCGAGGTCGCCTTATCCCGTCGAATATGTTGTTCGCGCGCTTGAAGTGTCAACACATAACCACGTTGCCCTTCTTCATCAACGGTTTGACCGACCAGTCTGCCTGGAACTTTGCGGACGAGTTTCTCTGTTACGGCAAAATAGCCGCAATGCGGACCGCCGAAAGAACTGCTGATTCCTAGCGGTTGGCAATCACCGGTAACAATGTCAGCATGGAAATCACCTGGCGGAGTCAGCAGACCGAGTGCGAGCGGATTGCTCGAGACAATAAAATGCGCTTTACCACAGCCATGAACAAGTGCTTCAATTTCTTTTAAGGGCTCAATCTGTCCATAGAAGTTAGGATATTGGACCACAACGCAAGCCGTATCGCTATCCACAAGCTGTCGCAAAGCCTGCAGATCGACAACGCCGTTTGCGGACGGAATAGTCACTAATTCGAGATGTCTGCCATGCGCATAGGTTTGAACAACCTCACGATATTCTGGATGGACCGACTCTGCAATCAAAATTTTATTTTTTCTTGTTGTGCCGGCACTCAGCAGAGCCGCTTCAGCCAAAGCTGTCGAGCCGTCATACATTGAGGAGTTGGCAACATCCATTCCGGTCAGTTCGCAGATTAATGTTTGAAATTCGAAAATCGCCTGCAGCTCGCCTTGAGAAACTTCTGCCTGATACGGTGTGTAGGCCGTATAGAATTCGCCGCGAGACAGCACGCTGTCGACGACGGAAGGAATATAGTGGTCGTAAACACCCGCGCCGAGAAAAGACGGGTATTCCGTCGTCGTTGCATTTTTCTTGGCCATTTCTTGGAACAAGCGAATTAATTCAGGTTCCGACAGGGCTTTTTCAACCGAGAGTTCTCCTTTAAAACGAATTCCCGATGGCACATCGCTAAAAAGTTCTTCCTCGCTGGTGATGCCGATCGCTTGTAGCATCTCCTGCCGATCCGTTTCTGTCACCGGCAGATAGCGAAATTCTCCCATGATTTTTCCTCCTCAACCTTTCTTGTAAAAAGGCGCTTTGATGACCTTAGCCAGTTTTTTCTTGCCACGTACATCGACTTCAACTTCAGTACCCAGATCAGCGAAAGAGGATGCAACAAGTGCCAGTCCAAGGTTCTTTCCGAGTGTCGGTGAATGGGTTCCTGTTGTAATTTCTCCAATTTGTCGCCCTTCAGCATAAACCGGATAGTGAGCCCGTGGAATCGCACGATCAATCATTTCAATACCAACCACTCGCCGTTTGAGTCCTTCTGTCTTTTGACGTTTCAATGCCGCTTTGCCAATAAAGTCTGCTGTTTTATTCAACTTGACCGCAAAGCCAATACCTGCTTCTAGTGGCGAAATGGTCTTGCTTAATTCATGACCGTATAGCGGCAGACGTGCTTCAAAACGCAGTGTATCACGGGCACCGAGTCCGCAAGGAATAAGTCCCGTATCCTTGCCTGCTTCAAGGACTGCATCCCATATAACGCGAGCTGAATCAGCCGCACAATATATTTCAAATCCATCTTCGCCAGTGTACCCTGTTCGCGAAAGCAACACAGGAACACCGCTCAATAGAATCTTTTCTTTAAAAGTAAATGTCTTAATTGCTTGTAAATCTGTTTCGGTCAGCTGCTGCAGCACCTGCTTTGCTTTCGGACCTTGAACAGCGAGCAGTGCGGTTGTCTCTGAATGATTTTCGAGGACCGCCTGATCGTTTAGATGACTTTTGAGCCAATCAAAATCTTTGGCAATATTTGCCGCATTGACCACAAGCATAAAATGCGTGTCTTCAAGTCGATAGATCAGTAGATCATCCACTGTTCCACCATCCTCGTAGCACATTGCTGTGTACATTGCTTCTCCGGGATGTATTCTACTAACATCGTTGGTCACCATTTTTTGCAGGTAAGCTTCAGATCCTGCACCTTCCAGGAAAAATTCACCCATATGCGACACATCAAAAATACCTGCTCCCGTTCGGACTGCCTGATGCTCCTGTGTGATGCCCGAAATCTGTACAGGAAGCAAATAGCCGCCAAAATCAATCAGTTTTGCACCTATCTCTTGATAATAACCATACAGCGGCGTTGTTTTTTGTTCAGACATTTATCCGGATTTCCCTCCTCAAAAGATGGATAACAGATTTAAGAGAAGCAAACAAAAAAGGACAGAGAAAGACACATAAAGTGTTTTCTCTGTCCTTAGACCTGAAAGTTTATCGCTTATCGAGCAACTCGTTTAAGCGGTATCCCCTTTGGTGGCCGAATTCTTCAGCACTCTCCAGAGGCGCGTCCGTCACAAGTCTTTTTGCCTGAGAGATTCACTCACCATTTGCTCCTTCGGCCACGCGTCTTCCGCGTTCTCTCCTCATGACGTCATCCGCAATCTATTCAGTTGCCGCGTTTAACTCGTCTCAAATTCGTCTATACTAACATCATTATCCTACCAATATTTCTGCCTGTTCGCAAGAGTATGTTCACAAAATTTTAACAAAAAACAAGGATGTTTCCGATGGAACCGATCATTCAATTTAGCCATTCATGGGAGGAAGAATTTTTAAAGCGGATCCAAAACGACGGTCCGTGGGCCAAACCAGAATTGTTTCAACTCGCCTATGAGGCCGAGTCCGCCCGACTGGTCCCCTCTTTTCATGGTTTGATCGCACCGAACCAGCTACCCGATCTCAATCTTCATCCACACCAGATTGAAACAGCCCGTACCGTTATTGAAGACATGCATGGCAAAGCGATTCTCGCGGATGAAGTTGGTCTTGGAAAGACGATTGAGGCAGGCTTAATCATCAAAGAATATATGATCCGCGGTCTGGTGAAAAAGGTGTTGATCCTTGTCCCCGCTTCTCTTGTCCTGCAATGGGTATCCGAGCTAAATGGTAAATTTTCGATTCCGGCAGTTCCGCAACGCAAAACCTATGTCTGGAGCCAATGCGACGTCGTTGTCTCATCGATAGACACGGCAAAACGCGATCCACATCGCAGTCTCGTGTTGGAACAGAACTATGACCTAGTCATTATTGACGAAGCGCATAAGTTGAAAAATCATAAAACGAAAAACTATCAATTTGTCCAATTATTGAAAAAGAAATTCTGTTTGTTACTTACAGCGACACCTATTCAAAACCGTTTGAGCGAAATTTTCTACCTCGTTTCGCTGTTGAAACCAGGCTATTTAGGCGATCAAGCTTCCTTTTCGCAAAATTACCAGAAAGGGAATCGTTCTGTAAAAAACGAGGAAAAATTGAAAGAGCTTGTTAATCAGGTAATGGTTCGTAATCGCCGCATTGATACAAAACTCCAATGGCCAAAACGAATCATCACCTCATTGGATATTACTTTTTCCAAAGAGGAACAGGAGTTTTATGAAGCGCTTTCCAATTTGAAAGACGTCGGATTAATACAAGGCTTTTCTTTACTGACACTTCAACGTGAAGCCTGCAGCAGCCGTGAAGCAGCCTTTCAAACGCTCAGCAAAATATATAAGAAAACCATTTCTCCGCACTATGAACGCTTATGGCATCTTCTTTTCGCAAAGCTGAATGCTGTGCAACGAAATGCAAAGGCTGAAAAAGCATTAGAGTTGATCCGGCAGATTAACGATAAAGTGATTATCTTCACTGAATATCGTGCCTCACAGCTCTATCTGCAATGGTATCTGAAAAAAAATGATATTTCATCAGTCCCGTTCAATGGCGGTTTTAAGCGTAATAAAAAAGACTGGATGCGCGCCCTATTTCAAAATCACGTACAGGTGCTCATAGCCACTGAAGCTGGCGGCGAAGGGATCAATCTCCAATTCGCTAGCCATATGATTAATTACGACCTACCTTGGAATCCGATGCGTATTGAACAGCGTATCGGACGTATCCATCGTCTCGGTCAAGAAAATGACGTGCATATTTATAATTTTGCGATTCGCGATACCGTTGAAAGCCATATCCTGAATTTGCTTTACAATAAAATCAATCTTTTTGAACAGGTGATTGGCGAGCTGGACACAATACTTGGCCGTATTGACTTGAACGATGTGGATCGCGAGGTAAGCCGGATTTTCGAGGAATCTGAATCGAGTGGCGAGTTGAAAATTAAATTGGATAATCTAAGCAGTGTCATTAACTCAGCACGGAAGCAGTTTGAGGAGGGAAAAACGGATGCAGCAAGCGGCGATCTATAATTATTTGTCTCGATTCTTTTCCGCTTCCGGCTGCGCGCTGCAGGCGGATAGCCATACTGGCCAACTCAAAGTTAAGCTCACTGAAGAGATGGACCAAATGCTGATGAACCGTCCCTTTTACTGGCACTATATCAAGCAAACCGGTGGCATTGCGGAAACCGCCACCCTGGATTTCCGTACCCATACTCGCGGCGACCAAGCCGAACTGATCTATTTTGGTGCCCCACGTCTACATCAGATTTTTAATGTTGCAGAAAAAATGGGCACGTTTATCCGGCTGTTTCAGAATCTGCCAGAAGACGCGCCTGCCGCCCTTGAACCTTGGATCGGCTTAAATATGAAAATCAGCTACCAATGCGATTTGAAACGTGATCGTATCTGTTCGGTCGGGCTTCAACTCATCAACGGCACACTGATTGAGGGCTTTGAAGAGATGCTGTCCGGTCTAAAGTTAATTCCAAAGATGCCTGACTATCTCTATACGCTCAGTCCGCTGATTACTGTTCCTAGCGGCATCAAACGCATTACTGCTTTTATTGAACGTGAATTGATCAACGAGCCTACGGATTGGGCAAATGAAGCAGGGCAGCGATGGCTTCGTGATCAAGCGCTTTTGGATGCTTTTTATGAGCAGCAAGATACAAAGCCGGAATGCTATTTTCAGGAAAAAGAGGCGCTTAAAGAGCAATACCAGCCTCGTATTTCGATTCAATTGATTAATGCTGGCCTTTTCTATCTTCGTTCCGCATCATTTCTCCCAGGCTAAAGACCATTTACAATATGAAAAATCGGGAGCAGAACAGCTGAGAACAGACCAAGTACAAGACCGCCGACAAAAATCAGAATCGCTGGCTGAACGTAAGAAAGTAGTTGCTCCATTTTTTCCTCAAAGTCAACAAGAATGGCATCACTATAGCGTGCGAGCGATTCCCCGAGGATACCGCCAAGTTCGCCTTGACGAATGACCGATACCATGTCTGGAAGGAAATAGCCGACGCGGTCGATCGCTTCAGTAAACCGTCTTCCCTCGTCAAAGCATTGGCGTAATCGTTCCGCTTCATAATTCAGAAATGGTGTCGCTCCGGTATCTTTAAGGGCATCAACCGCTTGACGAATCGACAAGCCGGAGCGCAGCATACTTCCGAAATAAAAGGAAAATTTCTGTGTCAGTAAATGACGGAGAAAATGTCTCAGAATTGGCAGATGCAGCGCAATCTGTATCTTTTTTTCAACTGGCAAGCGACGACTATAAATCCAGAGAAGCAAGCCTGCTGTAATAACGGCCAAGAGGAGAGCAGCCAAGAGAAATGCGTGATTCGACAAAATAAGAAGCACGCGGGTGATCAGCGGTAAATCAATTTGCAGTGAATGATAGAGTTGAAGAAAATTAGGCAATAGAAAGTGCCCGATGATATATAACATCAAGAGGAGCAGCCAAAGAAGGAAAAGCGGATAACGAAGCAGCCGCCCGAGTCTTCGTCGATTCTCTTCTTGACGCTGCAGCATATGACCGCACGCTGTTAGCCCCCTGAATAAATCGCCACTCTTCTCTGAAAAATAAATCGAACAGACAATGGCTTCGGGAAAATGAAATGCGCGGAGAATCTCATGAACTTTCCAACCTTCTTCGAGAGCAGCGATCATTTTCTCAATATCATTTCGAAGCATCTGATTTCGGTGAAAAAATTGAAAGCGCATGGCTACTAAAAGTGTATATCCTTCTCCAAGGCACTGACCCAGATGCACGAGAAACAAGGCTTGTTCCGTCTTAGTCCAATTTTTTCTGATACGCATGAGAAACGACGCCTCTTTCCCGGATATCTTCCTCGATCCATCCCCTGGAAACGCCTTCTTCAATAAAATCCTCAATGGTTTTGTAACCCGGATGAACCGAACTAAATGTTTGATTCGCCAGCAGATCATGAAGCGGCATTCCGGCAAGAATTTCAAAAATACCCGTTCGCTTCGGATGGTGGCGATTTGGACAATCCGGTTTACAAACGGCTCCGCAGTTCGGACATTGTATTGACACCAGACGCTCGCCAATGACGCCGATCAGTGTTTCACGTAAATCAAAGCGTGAAACACCAAGTTCTGACATACGCTGAATCGTACTGGCGGCATGCGCAGCATGCACCGTTGATAAGACAAGATGACCGCTCAATGAAGCTTTGAGTGCAATACGTGCGGTTTCTTCGTCACGGATTTCACCAATCATAATGATATCCGGGTCATGGCGAAGGATCGCTTTGAATCCTCTGGCATAGGTGAAATTTGCTCGTTCATTGACTTCCATCTGAACAAACGTATCATTACGCTTCTCTATTGGATCTTCGAGGGTAATCACGCGGGCATTGTATTTCTTTTGCAATGCGGCGAGCAGCGTATACAAAGTTGTGGTCTTTCCTGATCCAGTCGGTCCTGAAACGAGGATAAGACCGTTCTGATAATTGAGCAGACAGTTTAGTCCATTCACTGATTCTTCAAAAACAGACAGATCTTCTATCGCAGGATTTTTTCTTTGGGGAAGGATTCGAATAACCATACTTTCGCCGCTTGGGGTCGGCAAAGTCGAAAAACGCAGGGAAGCGTGATCATGAGCGAAGACAGTCGGCATTGCACTACTTTGTGGCAGCCGTGTTTCGCCGATATCCATGCCAGACAGAAATTTAAAATGATTGATCATCCGTTCTGCTTCATCAGCGGCAATAATCGCCATTTGGTATAAATAACCGTGAATCCGCAGCTCAATCAGCGTTTCTTCAGCTCGGGGGATAAAATGAACATCCGATGCGTCGGCGGAATAAGCATCGGCCAGAAGTTCCTGACAACGTTCGCGAATTAGCTCCGCTTTCTCTTGTTCCTGTTCATTCAAATTGCATAACCTTCTCTCCTATAAATTCAGAGATCGGGTGAAGCGTACTGATCAGACAACACAATATACTAATTCGCCAACTGTTTTGCTTTCTCCTTCAAGACAAGTGACTATTTTAATATAATTTTTTTTTATTAAATTCTCCTATTGTTAGTAATTATTGATCTACCATGTGGTCATTTCCGGGGCGCAAACCTTTGGAATTCTTAAGCAAAAACAGACAGACGCGAAGTCTCCAAATTGCGCGCCTGTCTGTCACAATTGATTATTTTGTATTACCGGATTACTAGCGTTGCATAAAAATTAAAGTCTTAAATATGTGAATAATCAGAATTAGTTTGGGCCTTCTTGAATTAAAAAACTCAATAACCACTCAA